>JABXHI010000025.1 GCA_013393415.1 Micrococcaceae bacterium | reverse complement strand
CACGTGCCCTTAGACTGTAGTACGCATTATTCTTGCGAATGTGTTCCACCACGACAGCAGGCGACGCGATGATGGTCATCTGTACGATGATCCGGATCGACGACGGAATGTGGTTACGAATCAGCGATACGAAGAAGTTGGATAGCGAGGTCACGAAGATAACGGCAAAAGCCATGACCATCGATACCCCAAGGCTGGTGGTTACCGCCAGCGCAGAACAGATCCCCAGAATTTGCAGTGCAATGGGGTTGTTTTGAAAGATCGGCGTCGTCAGGACGCTCTTGGGAGTGACATCTGCCATGATTAGGCTCCTTCGGATTCAAGTGCGCCGTCGGCTTCCTGAGCCCCACCCTGGCCGGCGCCGTTGCGGAACCGGGCCAGGTACTCACCGAAGCCTTCCGAGCTCAACCAGAACTGAAGCATGTTGGTCACCCCGTTACTGGTCAGCGTAGCGCCTGAGAGCGCATCAACTTCATTCTCGCCGCTGGCACTTTTGGACAGGTGAATCTCCGGTGACAGGTCGCCCTTGTCATCATAGATTTTCTTGCCTTCCCAGAGTGCCTGCCAGCGCGGGTTGTTGACTTCAGCACCCAGCCCCGGCGTTTCGCTCAGCTCGTAGTAAGTGATACTGATGATGGTATTACCGTCACCCTTGACCGACAAAAACCCGCGCATCAGCCCCCACAGGCCCTGGCCACGAATCGGCAGCACGATCTGGCTGGGGTCCTGGGGGTCGCCTACCAGATAGACGGTCGCATAGTTTTCCACCCGCGAGAGCCCGGCAATGTCGTCCGGACCGGAAAGCGTACGCCCGGTGGCCGGATCGCTCGCTGCCTCAAAGTGGTTGAACGTGTCCGGATCGAACTCGTCAGTGTACTCGCCGGTTTCCAAATCAACCACGCGTGCGCTCATTTCTTCACTGAACACGCTTTCCACATCCATGCCCGGCTCGTAGAGTTTGGCCACGTTGAGGATATTGGTCTTGCGGTCCAGCTCCTGGTTGAGCTGCTGCTGAGGGCGCAGCGCCACTGCCGCCGTGGAAACAATCACGGAGCAGACAATGCATAGCGCAAACGCCACAATCAGCGTCTTTTTGATCGAGTTATTACCCATCAGGCAGTCTCCTCGGCCGGCACGCCCACGCGCTTGGCGCGACGTTTGATGTTGGCCTGGACAAAGAAATGGTCAATCAGCGGCGCAAAGAGGTTGGCAAACAGAATCGCCAACATGATGCCTTCGGGGAACGCCGGGTTGACTACGCGGATCAACACGGTCATGAAGCCGATGAGCGCGCCGAAAATCCAGCGGCCCTGATTGGTCATCGAAGCCGACACCGGGTCGGTCGCCATGAACACCATACCAAAGGCAAAACCGCCCACAACAAAGTGCCAATACCAGGGCATGGCAAACATGGGGTTGGTATCGGAACCAATCAGATTGAACAGCGTACTCGTTGCAATCATGCCCAGACACACACCCAGCATGATGCGCCAGGAGGCAATCTTCGTCCATAGCAGGACGATGGCACCCAGCAGGATCGCAAAGGTGGAAACCTCACCCACCGAACCGGGAATAAAGCCCCAGAATGCATCCCACCAGCTAAACGCGGAAGACAGCTGGTTCATACCGCTTTGATAGGCCATGGAAAGCGCGGTAGCACCGGTGTAGCCGTCAGCGGCCACCCAGATGGAGTCACCGGAAATCTGTGCGGGGTAGGCAAAATATAGAAAGGCACGCCCGGTAAGCGCCGGGTTGAGGAAGTTCTTGCCGGTACCGCCAAACACTTCCTTGCCGATCACCACGCCAAAGGTAATACCCAGTGCCACCTGCCAGAGCGGAATTGTTGCCGGCAGAATCAGTGCGTAAAGCACCGAGGTAACAAAGAAGCCTTCATTGACCTCATGGCCGCGCTTGACCGCAAACAATACTTCCCAGAGACCGCCCACGACAAAGGTCACAAGATAGATCGGCAGGAAATAGGTCGCACCGAGTACCAGGTTGGCCCACAGGCTATCGGCATTATGCCCCGATGCCAGCACCATCATCAGCGCTTCACGCCAGCCGTTCATGGATGCGTAACCGGCTTCAATGGCGGTGTTGGTCTGAAAACCCGCGTTCCACATGCCAAAGAACATGGCCGGGAAGGTACACAGCCAGACGGTGATCATCATGCGCTTGAGATCAATACCGTCGCGAATATGCGCGGTGGTCTTGGTCACGCTTGGCGGCGCGTATAAAATCGAATCTACCGCTTCAAACAGCGGGAAGAACTTTTCGGACTATACTCTCTTGTGAATATGCTGCTCGCTCTTTTCGATCGTCTGTCGACTATCCAGCCTCATGCCTCAGTCACGAGTATGGCAGGTGTGGCCAGCC
>JABXHI010000024.1 GCA_013393415.1 Micrococcaceae bacterium | reverse complement strand
GGCAGGAGTCGGTTGCATTACCCCGTTGCCTAAGGCAAGGGCGTGTCGCCGTGAGGCGAGGGGTGCGGTGGTGGCTTCTATCGGTTGAACCGGTGAAACCATGAATACGGGTCAACGGCGGAGGAGGGAAAGGTAGGCCCGACGATAGTTAGGCGGTTTCGCCGAAGGTCTTGCGCCAGTCGCGAGGGCTAACCTGATGGCGCTGCCTGAAATGCTGCCGGAACGACGTGGCCGTATGGAAACCGATCCTTTCCGCGATCGCTTCTACCGACAAGGACGTGGTTTCCAACAGCTCGCGTCCACGCCGTAACCGCTCGCTCACCAGCCACGCCACCACCGTCATGCCAGTGGCCTTGTGGAAATGGCGCGTGAAGGTACGCCGGCTCATGGCGGTCCGGGCAGCGAGCTCGTCGATGGTGTGTGATTCCGCCAGGTGTTCTCGCAGGTAGTCGAGCAGGCGGTTGATATGGGCGTCCTGGGTGGAGGTGGCAACCGGCTGCTCAATGAACTGCGCCTGCCCACCCTCTCGATGCGGTGGGACCACCATGACACGGGCCACCTTGTTGGCAACCTGCGCGCCGTAATATTCGCGTACCAGGAATAAGCAACAATCCAGGCCGGCAGCGGTACCGGCCGACGTTACCAGACGATCCTCCTCCACGTAGAGCGCATTGGTGTCCAGTTTGACTCTGGGAAAGCGGCCACTGAAGTCTTGTTCGGCCATCCAGTGAGTCGACGCCCGTCTGCCGTCCAGCAGCCCGGCGTAAGCCAGGGCATAGGTCCCGTAACAGAGCCCCACCACATGGGCGCCCCGCTCATGACAGCGGACGAGCGCTTCGGCCAACTCTGGAGGCGGTGCTTCATTCAGGTCATGCCAGCCAGGCACCACCGCGATATCCACCCTGTCCAGCAGTTCCAGGCCGCCGTCGGGCCGTACCGTCATCGCCCGCTCGGTTTCCAGCGGCCTTCCCTCCGGCGCCACTATGGACAGATCGAACAGTGGGCGATCGGGCAGGGCCATCCCGAACACCGTATAGGGCACCGAGAAATGGAAGGGACTGATATTCGGGTGAAGGATCAATCCGACGCTGGGCAGCGACAAGGCGCGACTCCTGAGGTTCGTATTGCTTGACCATATCACGCTGGCCCGAAAGTTTCGATTATTGTCTTTTAGGCCAATTTCTAGCTCAGCCGGGTCCCTCTAGACTGCTTGCCATCACCCCAGCAACGTAATGGAGGAGCATCCAGATGCTGATCAAGACCCTCGCCAGTTCCCTGGCCCTGACCACGACCCTCATCGCCGGCATTGCCTCCGCGGACTCGATGTCTCAGGAGACAACGCAGCAAGTGCAGCAGATCCGCAATGCCACGGTGAAGATCACCTATGGGGATACCACCTTCCTGATCGACCCAATGCTGGCCGAGCAGGGCGCCTATCCGGGCTTCGAGGACACCTACCGCAGCGAGTTGCGCAATCCGCTGGTTGGGCTGCCAATGCCGGCAGAGGAGGTGATTGACGACGCGGACGCTGTGATCGTCACCCACACCCACCTCGACCACTGGGACGCCGCCGCGCAGGAGCTGCTGCCGAAGGAAATTCCCCTGTTCGCCCAGAATGCCGCCGATGCCGAGCTGATTCGCTCCCAGGGCTTCAGCGATGTGCGCATCCTCGATGGTGACGCCGAGTTCGGCGGGGTGCAGCTCCACAAGACGGGTGGTCAGCACGGCGCCGATACCCTCTATGCCATCCCCGACCTGGCACAAGCACTCGGCGATGTCATGGGCGTGGTCTTCGAGGCGCCGGGACAGAAGACCACCTATGTGGTCGGCGATACCGTCTGGCGCGACGAAGTCGAACGGGCACTGGAGCGCTACAACCCCGAGGTGATCGTGCTGAATACCGGCGCCGCCGAGATGACCGGTTTCGAAGGTGACCCCATCATCATGGGCCAGGAAGATACGTTGCGTACCCATCAGGCGGCCCCGAATGCCACCATCATCGCGGTGCATATGGACGCCGTGAACCACATGACGCTAAGCCGTGACGAACTGGCCGACTATGTGCAGGAAGAGGGCATCGAGGATCATGTCGTGATCCCGGCTGACGGCGAGGTCATCTCCTTCTGATCCCAAGGGCCGCCACCTTCATGGCGGCCCGTTTCTCCCTATCAGCGCACTGGAGGCGTTCTCGCCCGCTCACCGCAGTCCTGGCCAGAGCATAAATACTCTGGCACGGAAGGCGAATGGCACCAAGGCGTCTGGTAAACACCACCGAAAGAGGATTGGTCACATGAGTAACCGCGCAATCATTGTCGTCGATATCCAAAACGAATATTTTTCCACAGGCAAGCTACCGCTGGAAGGTATTGAAACGGCAGCAAAGAATGCAGCCAAGGTCATCGAGCAGGCTCGATCGGCAAAGGACCTCGTCGTCTATGTTCGACATGAGTCCGCCGATTCGGATATTCCCTTCTTCACTCCCGGTACGCAAGGAGTGGCGATCCATCCCATTGTCGCTCCTCTTGACTCGGAAACGGTGCTATTGAAGCATTTTCCCAACTCATTTCTTGAGACCGGCCTGAAGGAGCTACTGGATCGACACGATATCGAAGAAGTCGTGGTCATCGGCGCCATGAGCCATATGTGCATCGATGCGACCAGCCGTGCGGCTTCGGACTTCGGCTATAAGACGACGATCGTCCACGATGCTTGCGCCACGCAAGATCTTGAATTCGATGGCATGGCAGTGCCAGCATCTCAGGTCCACGCCGCCATGATGGCAGCCTTGGCATTCGCTTACGGCACGGTAATAACCACGGAGCAATACATCGCGTAACGCCATCGACCTGTACGATGCTCCCCTCACCGCCGTCTTCGTGGCACCACTGATGGAAGGCGGCATTCGGGGGCCGTATCACCCCCGACGGTTTTCCTTTCGAATCGATTTGAACGGGCGCGGTAAGTTTTGGATAACTTGACCAGTCATCTAGGTCTACTACCTCCTCGGGCGCGAAACTCTCTGCCCCACACGCCTCAGTTTCCTCGCTTGTGACGGGCAAGCAATTTTTCACCATCGGCTCGCAATTCACCTTTTGTTCCGACGCACCGGTATAGCGTCCGCCGCTTAATCCCGATTTCAGCACTAACATCTCGCACCTCGGTGTTTGTTTTTCTCATCGTCCCGCTTGCTTGACTCAACTTGCCCCTGGTGATCTTGATAGTACTACTGCCTTTCCGCCCGGTCCGGCTGCCTGCCGCTTAGCTAACCAC
>JABXHI010000023.1 GCA_013393415.1 Micrococcaceae bacterium | reverse complement strand
CCGGGGAATCACCCCGAGCCAACCCAACCTCTGAAGCCAGACCTGTACCCCACCGATCTTTGGGCACACCTGCGGCGGCTTGTTTATTCAACCGGTATTGCTCCAACACCGCAGTATGTTTGGCCTGAACTGCCGACAGCGCCGATTTACTGCGTTCTAGCACAGCCAACAACTCAATGGCCTCAGCCTCAGACCCTGCAGGATCCATCTCGACAAGATCCTCACACACTGCTTCTAGGTCTGCTACCAGTGCCGAGGAACGCTGCACAGTCTGCTCAAGACTCACGAGACACCATTCCTTTCAACACAACAGCAGGAAAACAAAAACAGGGGCCGGAAATGCATCCAGCAAGCAGAGCGACCCTGTTTCGATATTTCCCCCATTCTACCGTGCATTGAGTCACATGACAAGAGTTATACATATCTTTTGACGTATTTTACGTTACTTGAAGTCGGTGTATATCACGTGAATGTCACGAGTGCATGGTGTGTCGCTACTTTTGTGGATAACTCACCAACACACTCAACCACTATCCACAAGTCGGCACCATACAAGCGGGGGAGCGGTTCACTCTTCCTGCTAGCGGCGGCGTCCGAGCGGTGGGTTTACTTCTGACGTTAAAACACTGCGGGGGACGGAAATGAATCCGTCCCCCGCAGTGTGTGCTGCTAAAGCGTCTTAGACGTTGCGAGCGAGAATCGCTTGCTTGACCTCAGCAATGGCCTTGGTGACCTGAATGCCTCGTGGGCATGCATCGGTGCAGTTGAAGGTGGTACGGCAACGCCATACGCCTTCTTTGTCGTTGAGTACCTCAAGACGCATGTCGCCACCTTCGTCACGTGAGTCGAAGATGAAGCGGTGTGCGTTGACGATCGCAGCTGGGCCGAAGTACTGACCATCGGTCCAGAAGATCGGGCATGACGATGTGCATGCTGCGCACAGGATGCACTTGGTGGTGTCGTCGAAGCGTTCGCGGTCTTCAGCAGACTGCAGACGTTCACGGGTTGGTTCCTTTGAGTCATCGGCGATGAGGAACGGCATGATTTCGCGGTAGGACTGGAAGAACGGCTCCATGTCGACGATCATGTCTTTTTCGACTGGCAGACCCTTGATTGGTTCTACGGTGATCGGTTTGGAGGTGTCCAGGTCTTTGAGTAGTACCTTGCACGCCAGACGGTTTACACCGTTGATGCGCATGGCGTCGGAACCACAAATACCGTGTGCACAGGAACGACGGAAGGTCAGTGAACCATCCAGCTCCCATTTGATCTTGTGTAGTGCATCAAGCACACGGTCGGTTCCGAACATTTCTACAGTCCAGGAATCCCAGTATGCTTCTTCGTGGAATTCAGGCTGGTAGCGACGGACCTGCATGGTGACGGTGAATGATTCAATGCCACCTGCTTCGTTGTTGCTGCCGGCGTCGGCGGTTTCGGTTGGTTCGAAAGTAGTAGTCATTAGTACTTACGCTCCATCGGTTCGTAGCGGGTCATGGTGACGTCTTTGGTATCAAAACGGATGCCCTTGACGCCTTCTGTTTCGGCGGTCTCGTCGCGGTACAGCATCGAGTGGACCATCCATTTGTCGTCATCACGGTCTGGGAAGTCTTCGCGGAAGTGGCCACCGCGGGACTCTGGGCGGTGCAGTGCTGCAACGGACATGGCCTCTGCGATGTCGAGCAGGTAGCCAAGTTCGAGACCTTCGAGAAGGTCCAGGTTGTAGCGTTTGCCCTTATCTTGGACTGCAACATTTTTATAGCGTTCGCGCAGGTTGTCGATTTTGTCGATTGCGCGACGAATGGTGTCTTCGGAACGGAATACCTGCATGTCGGCATCCATGACTTCCTGGAGCTCGGCGCGCAGTGCGCCAACTTTTTCGGTCCCTTCAGCGGAGCGGAGCGATTCAATCTGGTTCTCGAGGAATGCTTCGCCGTTGTCTGGCAGCTCAACGAAGTCGGCATCCTTGGCGTATTCGGCGGCGTAAATACCGGCGCGACGACCAAAGACGTTGATGTCGAGCAGCGAGTTGGTACCCAAACGGTTTGCCCCGTGGACGGATACGCATGCCACCTCACCGGCGGCGTACAGGCCGGGGATGGTGGTCTCGTTGTCCTGGAGTACGTTGGCCTCGATATCGGTTGGGATACCACCCATCACGTAGTGACAGGTTGGAAAGACCGGAACCGGCTCGGTATAGGGCTCGACGCCCAGGTAGGTACGCGCGAACTCGGTAATATCCGGGAGTTTGGCATCGATGTGCTCTGGTTCCAGGTGGGTGAGGTCCAACAGGACGTAGTCCTTATTTGGTCCGGCACCGCGGCCTTCACGCACTTCGTTCGCCATCGAACGGGCCACGATGTCACGTGGGGCCAAGTCCTTAATGGTTGGCGCGTAGCGTTCCATGAAGCGCTCACCATCGGCGTTACGGAGAATACCGCCTTCACCGCGGGCTGCTTCAGACAACAGGATACCCAGCCCAGCCAAACCGGTTGGGTGGAACTGGATGAATTCCATGTCTTCTAGTGGAATACCGTGGCGGTAGGCGATGGCCATGCCGTCACCGGTCAGGGTGTGGGCGTTGGAGGTGGTCTTGAAGACCTTGCCTGCACCACCGGTAGCAAAGACCACGGATTTGGCCTGGAAGATGTGAATTTCACCGGTTGCCAGTTCAAGCGAAACAACACCGGCGACGCGCTTCTGCTTGTACGGGGTGCCGTCTTCACGGGTGGCATCTTCTTCTACCATCAGCATGTCGAGTACGTAGAACTCGTTGTAGAACTCGACGTTGTGTTTGACACAGTTTTGGTAGAGGGTCTGCAGGATCATGTGACCGGTGCGGTCAGCGGCATAGCAAGCGCGGCGGACCGGAGCCTTCCCGTGGTCACGGGTGTGTCCACCGAAGCGGCGCTGGTCGATCTTGCCTTCGGGCGTACGGTTGAACGGCAGACCCATTTTTTCTAGGTCCAGTACCGCGTCGATGGCTTCTTTGGCCATGACTTCTGCGGCGTCCTGATCCACGATGTAGTCGCCACCTTTGACGGTGTCGAACGTGTGCCATTCCCAGTTGTCTTCTTCAACGTTTGCCAGAGCGGCACACATGCCACCTTGGGCGGCCCCGGTGTGCGAGCGCGTGGGGTATAGCTTCGTAAGCACCGCGGTCCGTGCACGCTGACCGGATTCGATGGCTGCGCGCATACCTGCGCCACCAGCGCCAACAATCACGACGTCGTACTTATGTACTTGCATCAGATGAAGTCTCTTCTTTCTTAGTCTTGTCGGCTTCGGTGCTTATTGGTTGAAGCAGAAGCTTGGCGAGTTGTCCAGCAGGTTGCCCGCAGCATCGGTCATACATGGTTCGAAGGTGAAAATCACCAGGGTACCGAGGACGATGATGGCGATGGAGGCCAGGTAGAGAGCAACTTTGAAACCAACGCGGGTGCGATCTTTGCTGGTGTAGTCATCAATGATGGTGGACACACCAATGGTGCCGTGGATCATCGCGAGCCACAGCATGACCAGATCCCAGATCTGCCACAGCGGGGAGGCCCATTTACCGGCAACCAGTCCGAAGTTCAGACCGTGTACACCGTCGCCGACCATGAGGTTGGAGAACAGGTGCACAAAGATCAAGACCATCAAGATTGGTCCGGAAATGCGCATGAAGAGCCATTTGACCATTTCCCGGTTTGAGCCCGGGGATGCAGACTTGCGAAGATATTTTGGATCGATGTCGCCACTTCGTGGTGCGGCGATGTTTAGCTGTTGAGTTGCCATGCGCTTAACCTCCCAGAACCAGCATCATGTGGCGTACGAAGAATGCGCCGAATACGACTACCCAGAGAATCATGACCGTCCACAGCATCGACTTGTGATACTTGGTGCCCTTTTTCCAGAAGTCGACCAGTACAACGCGGATGCCGTTAAATGCGTGATAGATCACTGCGCCGACGAGTCCAGCTTCACCGATGGCCATGTACCAGTTCTTATAGGTGCCGATGACGGCGTCATAGGCTTCGGGAGACACGCGGACCAGTGCGGTATCGAGCACGTGGACCAATAAGAATAAGAAAATCACCACGCCGGTGATGCGGTGGGCCACCCAGGACCACATACCTTCTTTTCCGCGATACAGTGTCCCTCTGCCGGATTTTTTCTCGGCAGGAGGAGACTGCTGCGCGGTTGTCGCAGTAGACACTATGAAACCTCCAAAAGTACGCAGGGTGGCGCCTAGACCGTATTTTTCAGTCACTCTTTCAGCGCCGGTGCGAGTTGCGTCCTTAGCACTAGGCTAATACTAACTCGTGAGCGAAACGTTAATACGACACTGTACTTTGCGCTATCGGTAACTTCAGTAAGTTGTCAGAGATCTGCAATACAGTAGTTTGGGTGAACCAACAGCAGTTTTCATCATCTCATATTCCGGGGCTTGACCGTTTTTGGGCCGTGGTCCCGGCCGGCGGCATCGGAACCCGACTGTGGCCATTATCACGTGCGGCCGCCCCAAAGTTTTTGCATGACCTCACCGGCTCAGGTCAGACCCTCATTCGTGCCACGTATGACCGGCTGCATCCGATCGCGGGCGACAAGGTGATGGTTGTGACGGGCGAAGCCCATCGCGACGCAGTGTGTGACCAACTTTCCGCCGTGGCCCAGGACAACGTCATCCTGGAGCCCGAACCGAAAGATTCGGGGGCAGCTATCGGGCTGGCTGCCGCGTTGCTGTATGAACGTGACCCCGAAGCGATCATGGGGTCGTTTGCGGCCGACCAGGTCATTGGCCCCGATGACGTGTTTCGCGCCTCGGTGATCGAAGCCATCGCCACGGCCGCCACGCACAAGATTGTGACCATCGGCATTAAACCCACCTACCCTTCGACGGGTTTTGGTTACATCCGCCAGGGCGAAAAACTGATGATCGATGGGGCGCCGTCGGCATATAAAGTCGACAAATTCGTGGAAAAGCCAGCGGCCGAGGTAGCGCAACGTTACGTGGAGTCGGGCAAACATTTTTGGAACGCGGGCATGTTCGTGGCGCCTGTAAAACTGCTGCTGCAACACCTGCAGGCCAACGAGCCAGAACTCTATGACGGCGTGACCGCGATCGCCAAGGCCACCGAGGCCGGTCAGGCGGAACAAGCCATGGCGGAGATTTGGCCTGGTCTGCCGAAAATCGCCATTGATTACGCGGTCGCTGAACCAGCAGCCGAGGCCGGCGATGTGGCCGTCATTCCCGGAGACTTTATTTGGGACGACGTGGGCGACTTCGCCGCGATTGCGCGTTTGAACCCGGCAGCCGATGAATCCGGTGTCACCGTCATCGGCGAAACCCCACGGGTATATGCCGATGACGCCAATGGTGTAGTGGTGACCGATACCTCACGGGTCATCGCCCTGATCGGGGTCGAAGACATCGTGGTGGTCGACACTCCCGACGCGCTGTTGGTGACCACCACCGAGCACGCACAATCCGTCAAACACGCCGTGGAATCCATCAAAGCCCACGGGGATGATGATGTCCTGTGACCGATTCGCCACAAAACCTTGCGCACTCTGACCAACAGCCCGTCCGCGACGATCCGGGGCTGCCACGTGTTGCCTCGGCGGTCCGTCAGGTACTCGATGCGACCGTGGCGTTGCGTCGGGATCTACACCAGCACCCCGAGCTAGCCTTTCGCGAGCACCGCACAACCGAGCAGATCATCGCCACACTGCAACGCTATGGACTGCAAGCCAACCGGCTCGAAGGAACTACCGGTGCCTGGGTAGATGTCGGCTCAGGCCCCGTCGTGCTGGGCATTCGTGCCGATATTGACGCGCTGCCGGTCCAAGAATCCACCGGGCTGGCCTACGCCTCCATCCACGACGGGATTGCCCACGCGTGCGGCCACGACATCCATACGGCGGTCGCAGTGGGCGCCGCGGTGACCCTGCAGCGACTGTTGACCGGCCAGGCGGATGTTTCGGTAGACGACTTTGTGCTGACCGGCCGGGTGCGCATCATCTTCCAGCCGGCTGAAGAAGTGTTGCCCGGCGGATCGCTCGAGGTGATTCGTCAGGGGCTGCTGGATGATGTGCCACGGATTATTGGGCTGCACACTGACCCGAGTTTCGATGTGGGCACTATCGGCACCCGCATCGGAGCCATCACCTCGGCCACTGATACGCTGCGCGTCACGCTGACCGGCAGCGGCGGCCATACCTCCCGGCCCCAGCACACCCAGGACGTCGTGTTCGCCCTGTCACAGATTGCTGCCCAGGTGCCGGCCATCCTGTCGCGTCGCGTCGATGTGCGATCCGGAGTGCAACTGACCTGGGGGCATATTCAAGCCGGTCACGCGCCCAATGCGATCCCCGCCACCGGGCAGCTGTCGGGCACCTTCCGGTCATTGGATGCCGACGCATGGGAATCGGCGGGGCACCTCCTCGATGAGATCATCGGCCAGGTCGCGGCACCGTACGGCGTCAAAGTCGAACTCGAACACGTGCGCGGCGTGCCGCCGGTGGTCAACAACGAGGCCGAAACCGACCTGATCGAAGACGCCACCCGGTTCGAACTGGGTTCACGCACCATCGAGCTTGCCGAACAATCAATGGGCGGCGAAGACTTTGCCTGGATGACACAAAAGATACCCGGATCCATGCTGCGACTCGGCACCCGCACGCCCTCGGGCCCCTCCTACGACCTGCACCAGGGCGACTACAACCCCGATGAACGCGCCATCGGGGTGGGCATCCAAATCTTCACCCAGGCGGCACTGCGCGCACTGACCGGAGCCGCGTGATGGACCCGCACGACCCGCACGCCCGACTCCACGCCGCCGCGCTCGAGGTACTGCCACGTGCCTACGCCCCGTACTCGAATCACCCGGTGGCTGCCGCGGCGCTGGACGATGCCGGGACCATCCACACCGGGGTCAACATCGAAAACGCGGCCTACGGTGTCACCCTGTGTGCCGAATGCTCGCTCATCTCGTCATGGCGAATGCAGCACGGCACCGCGCTGACGCACCTGGTGTGTCTCAACGGTGCCGGTGCATACATCACCCCGTGTGGCCGCTGCCGGCAGCTGCTGTTCGAACACGCACCGTATGAGCTCTCGATCGCCACCGCCAACGGGCCGGTGACACTGCATGATTTGTTGCCGTTGGCATTTGGCCCCGACAACCTGCAGGAGACCTGATGCACACCGCCGTCGACATCATCACCGCGAAACGCAACGGACACCAGCTCACCACGCAGCACATCAGTTGGATGGTCGATGCCTATACCGCCGGTGACGTCTCCGATGAGCAATTCGCCGCATTGGCGATGGCGATCTACTTCCAGGGGCTCAACGATGACGAACTGCTCGCGTTGACCACCGCAATGCTCAACTCGGGCACGACGCTGAGCTTTTCGGATCTGGGGAAACCGACCGCCGATAAACATTCGACCGGGGGAGTGGGCGACAAGATTACGTTGCCGCTGACCCCGTTGGTCGCCTCCTACGGGGTGGCGGTACCCCAACTCTCCGGTCGAGGGTTGGGCCACACCGGTGGCACACTCGACAAACTTGAAGCCATCCCCGGGTTCCGCGTCGATCTCACCGAGGCACAGATCCGAGCCCAACTGTTGGATCCGGGTGGGGTCATCTGTGCTCCCACAGCCCAGTTAGCACCGGCAGATAAGAAAATCTATGCCCTGCGCGATGTGACCGGAACCGTGGACAGTATGCCGCTTATTGCGTCATCGATCATGTCCAAAAAGCTCGCCGAAGGCACCGATACGTTGGTTTTGGATGTCAAGACCGGTACTGGTGCGTTCATGCAAGACGAAGCACAAGCCCGTCAACTCGCCCAGAAAATGGTGTGGCTGGGGCAAGCGCACGGCGTCAATACCACCGCGGTACTCACCCGCATGGACACACCGCTGGGCTATACGGTCGGCAACGCCATTGAGGTTGAAGAAACCCTTGAGGTGCTGGCCGGTGGTGGCCCCGCCGACGTCGTCGAACTCACCGTGACCCTAGCTCAACACATGCTGACAGGCGCCGGTATCGACGCCGATCCCGCAGACCACCTGGCCAATGGCAAAGCCATGGACGCGTGGCGCGCAATGGTCACAGCGCAATACGGTGATCCGGATGCGCCGCTGCCGACCCCGAGCCATTCGCACACCGTGGTGGCCGAACACACCGGTGTGGTGACCAGCATGGACGCCCGAGCGGTCGGCGAAGCCGCATGGCGACTCGGGGCCGGGCGACAGTATCAAGGTCAAGCTGTGCAAGCCACCGCCGGGATCCGACTGTATGCCAAACCCGGTGACACGGTCCACGCCGGTGACCCGCTGGGCACGCTGTACACCGAAACACCCGAGCGTTTTGAAACGTCCGCGCAGATCCTGCAGAATGCCATCCAGACCGGACAGGCTTTTACCGCACCACACCTCATCGTTGATGTCATCAGCTAACACACCGTAGGGAAGACGAACTTGCTGGACTTTATTGAAGAGATCATCCTCGGGGCAGCCGAGGCATGGTGGATGCCCCTGGCCGTCTTTCTGCTCAGCCTGATCGACGGGTTCTTTCCAGTCGTCCCCTCCGAGTCCGTGCTGGTCGCGTTAGCCTCGATCGCCGATAGGGGCCAAGACGTCAGCCTCGTCACCATCTTCTTCATGGGCTGGTTCGGGGCCTTCATTGGTGACCAAATCGCCTACTGGTTGGGACGAACCATCGGCGTGAGGCGATTTCGGTGGATGCGTACCCGCTCGGTCGTGAGGGCCATCGGCGGAGTCCAACAAACGCTGAAACACTCCGGCGCACTGGTCGTGATTACCGCCCGTCACATCCCCGGGGGACGGGTCGCGGTGAACTTCATCGCCGGGGCGACCCGCATGCGCGTCATCAAATTCATGAGCCTGGACTTTGTCTCAGCAGCCATCTGGGCGGCGTATTCCATTGCCATCGGCTATTTTACCTCCGGGTGGCTCGACAATACCGTGCTCCAAATTGCGCTGGCACTCGTACTGGCTGCCATCTTGGGGTTCTTGATAGACCGGGGTATTAAGAAATATATGCGGTATCGGATGGACAAAGGTTCCACACAAGATGCCCTCGACGATGAAACTGGCCTAGACTCGGACGCGTGATGAAACAGGAATCCACAGACACTGAATCCACCGCCGCCCAAGACGAGTTGATCCTCGATCCGTTTGACCTCGATCTCGCAGCCCTTCCGAAGATCGCACTGCATGACCATCTCGATGGGGGCCTTCGTCCGGCGACCATTCTGGAACTCGCCAAAGACGTCGGGCACGAACTACCAGCTGACACCGAGCCCGAGCTCGCCAATTGGTTCGCCGAAGCCGCCAACGCCGGGTCGCTGCCGACATACCTCGAAATGTTCGACCACACCCTGGCCGTGATGCAAACGGCACCCGCGCTGGAACGTATCGCCTATGAATTCGCGATGGATCTGGTCGCCGACGGTGTCGTGTATGGCGAAGTACGCTGGGCCCCAGAGCAGCACACCCGTGCCGGACTCAGCCTCGATGAGACTGTCGAAGCCGTAACCGCAGGACTCGAACGTGCCATGCAGGAGCAGGACGGCGGGCTCCAGGTGCACCAAATCCTGTGTGCCATGCGGCAGAACTCTGCAGAAAACGCCCAAGAAATCGCAGAGCTCACCCACCGTCATCGACCCCACGGTTCGGTAGTGGCCTTTGATATCGCTGGACCAGAGCTCGGGTACCCGGCCACCAATTTCGCCGACGTGTTTGCTTGGTTGGATGAACGCTTCGTGCCCATCACCATTCACGCCGGTGAAGCCGATGGCCTCGACTCTATCGCCGGTGCACTGACCTCGGGCCGTGCCCTGCGTTTGGGACACGGTGTGAAGATGACCGAAGACATTGCTCGCGTCGAACTCGACGATGATCAGGAGATTTTGGTCTGGGGCGACGTCGCCAACCGCACACTGTATAACAACACGGTGCTGGAACTGTGCCCAACTTCAAATCTGCAGACCGCGGCTGTCGAAGCCGGACCAGAAGACGCACCGTTAGAAAACCACCCGTTCGACCTGTTGTATCGATCCGGGTTTGCCGTGACCGTGAACCCGGATAACCGACTCATCTCGGGTGTGTCACTGACCGATGAGCTCTACAACTTGGCTGCCGTCTACGGTTACACCATGATTGACCTGTTGGAATTCCAGCTCAACGCGGTTAAGGGTGCCTTTCAGACGGAATACGCGCGCGATCAGCTGCGCGAATTTATTGAGTTCTCTTGGATGGATACCATCGCCGGCGTTCACGATGAAGACGACCCAAATGCTCCCGTTCTCTTCGTAGAGTTCGAAGACGATGAGGATGAGGACTAGTCCTTCGATGCAAGAGACCCAAGGGCTACAACGCCTCGTGTGGATCACTGCACAGCTGCGGACATACTGCCCGTGGACCCAGAACCTGACACACCACCAGTTGACCGAGTACCTCATCGAAGAAGCCTACGAGGCCGTGGAAGTCATCGAATCGATCCCAGCTGATCGATGGGATGCGAGCGCTGTGGAAGATGGCACGTACGACGAGTTCCGCAAAGAACTCGGCGATGTGCTGTTCCAGGTGACGCTGCACTCGGCGATCGCGGAACAGGCCGGGGCATTCGACGTCGCCTCGGTGGCCGATGCGATCAGTGAAAAAATGATCCGTCGTAATCCACACGTCTTTGATGCCGACGGACAGTTGCTGTCTGAAGAACAACTGGGCGCGATCACGGTGGACCAGGTCGAAAAGAACTGGGAACAGATCAAACAGGCCGAAAAAGCCGCCGAGAGTTCTGCTACGGAAGCGGTAACCTCATCGATATATGATCTGCCACCGGGGCTGCCTGCGCTCGCAGCGGCCGCAAAGATTGTTGACCGTGCCGGGCGGCAAACGATCGATCCCTTCGGTAACCAGCCCACCGCCACGGTGTGCTCCGTAGATGTGACCGCCGACGATGTCGGGGCCCAGCTCTTCGAATTGGTGCGAGCCGCCAGGGCGAACGATATCGATCTGGAAGCCGAACTGCGGCGATATACGCGTCAGCTCGGATAGTACCGCCCAATAGTCAGGCGTTATGGCGGGCGGTCTACCCGGCGTCGGCCGAGACGCACTGTTTCCCGCCGGGCGACGTGCTCATTGCACGACAGTACAATAGTCGGAAGCGTGCAGCATAAAGACATGTGCGCTCATCTATTGGTGGAGGAGACGCGTGGTAGCGGATATGAACGCCGACACGATGCAGATCGGGGAAGTGGCGGAACGAACCCAGCTATCGATCCGGACGATCCGGCACTATGACCAAGTAGGGCTTGTGCCGCCTTCGGGTCGATCCGACGGTGGCTTCCGTTTGTATACCGCTGAGGATGTCACGCGCCTTAACTACGTGCGTTGGATTACCCCACTTGGGTTCAGCCTGGAGGAAACCGCCGAGATACTGCGGCTCATCGAAGGCGCGGAGGATCAAAGCCAATTGGCAGATTATCTGGCCCGGGCTCAAGCCTCCCGTGACAAAATGGCGAGAAAACTGCGCCAAGCCGATGAACTCATCGACGTACTCAAACGCCTATCGTAAGGGTTGTGACTCTACCCTTACGTTAGGGTAGGGTTTCGTGGTGTTGCTCGATTTCACCCAATGACCGGGGTGCATCACGTCCGATAGGAGTCCCTCGTTGTCCGTCACGATTCACGAGGCGCCCGACATAGCGCCCGAAATACGCCAATCAGTGTGGCATACCCTCAAATCTCCACGCCTACTGAAAACCGAAATACTGGCCGGCCTCGTCGTTGCACTGGCGCTGATCCCGGAGGCTATCGCGTTTTCGCTGATCGCAGGGGTCGACCCGGCCATCGGACTCTTTGCGTCGTTTACCATGGCCGTATCCATCGCCTTTGTGGGTGGACGTCCGGCCATGATTTCTGCGGCTACGGCCGCCACCGCGCTGGTGATTGCACCGCTGGTGGAATCACACGGCATGGACTACTTCATTGCAGCAGTCATTCTCGCTGGAGTCTTGCAGGTACCCATGGCCGTGCTGGGTGTTGCGAAGTTAATGCGTTTTATTCCGCGATCAGTCATGATCGGCTTCGTCAATGCCTTAGCGATTCTCATTTTTACCTCACAGCTACCGGATCTGATCGGTGTGCCCTGGCTCGTCTATCCGATGGTCGCGGCTGGTTTGGTCATTATTTTCCTGCTGCCAAAAATCACCACGGCGATCCCGGCACCCCTGGTCGCCATCGTGATTTTGACGCTGGTGGCCGTGGTCTTTGCCTTAGACGTACCTACCGTCGGTGATAAGGGCCAGTTGCCGGATTCGCTACCAACCCTGTTCATCCCGGATGTGCCCCTGAACCTGGAGACGTTGCAGATCATTGCGCCCTATGCGCTTGGGATGGCCGTGGTCGGGCTGTTGGAATCGTTGATGACGGCAAAGCTCGTCGACGATGTCACCGATACGCACTCCAATAAGACGCGTGAATCATGGGGCCAAGGTGTCGCCAACATGATTACCGGTTTCTTTGGCGGTATGGGCGGTTGCGCCATGGTCGGCCAGACGATGATTAACGTCAAAGTCTCCGGTGCGAGGACGCGTATTTCTACTTTTGTGGCCGGCGTGATGATTCTCGTGCTGTCGGTGAGCCTGGGCGATATTGTCGCGATGATGCCCATGGGTGCTCTCGTGGCGGTGATGATATTCGTGTCGATTACGACGTTCGATTGGCATTCGATTCGCCCCTCGACCTTGGGGTTCATGCCAAAATCCGAAACCGCGGTCATGATCGTCACGGTCGTGGGTACGGTGGCCACCAATAACCTGGCTATCGGTGTGGTGCTGGGTGTGCTGACGGCGATGATTATGTTTGCACAGCGCGTGTCACGGTTTACGAAAGTCTCACGGACCGTCGCGGGTGAAGGCGACGATGGGGTGGCACGCTATACAGTGACCGGTGAACTGTTCTTTGCGTCGTCGAATGATCTCTACACGTTGTTCGACTACGCAGCGGATCCACAACATATCGTCATTGATCTGTCGCAGTCGCACCTCTGGGATGCCTCGACCATCGCAGCGCTCGATTCTGTCATGCTCAAATATCACCACTACGACAAGCACGTCGAGATTATCGGGCTCAATGTTGCCAGCCGTGCCATGCGGGCGCGCATGTCAGGCCGACTCGAGTCCGATGGGTGAGATTCGTCAGGCCAGTTAGTCAGTGTGTGGTGGATCGTCCTCACGTTTGAGACGATCAAGCGTGCTCGTTAATCTGTCGGTGAGGATAAGCACGTCGCGCGTCGTGTTTTCCAGGGCGTGTCCCACAATCCCATAGGACTCCAAGTGGCGCATGATCCACTCGGCTTTGGCATGACCGACGCCGAGTTTCCGTTGCAACATGGACGTCGAGCCGAATTGTGACGCTACGACAAGTTCCGTGGCTCGGAGTGTCAGCGCCATATCGTTGCTGTTCAATGTCTCACCTTTCTTCGGTCAGTTGGCGTAGCGCGTTGACATGTTGGACGTAGGCTTGACGGCCACTCGCCGTCAGGGCAACCCGAGTATGGTTTCGACCGCCTTTTAGGAACCGGTGGGTGCTGACGTAGCCTGCGTCTGAGAGCTGCTTGAGATGTTTACTCAACACAGAGTCTGCCACGTCTAGCGAGTCACGCAATTGAGCGAATTCGGCCCACATAAGTGGCGAAAGGCTGGCACAGATCCGTAAACGCATCGGGGCATGGATCAGCTCATTGAATGCTCCCGCATTAGATTGGGCGCTCATTGGCTTCCTTTACCCGGGTCTTCACGACCTCGTGTTGCATACGAGAGACACAGAACCACAATACCCCGAATAAGGCCAGCCATTTCAGGGCGCCTTCGGTTACGGATCCTAGCTCCCACAATCTGGCGGCGTACACAGTGATCATCATCAGTGCGAAGTATCCGACATATGGCCCTGAAGGTTTGAACACAGTGCGTGGTTTCGGCCGCGTTTTCATGAGGAAGTAGTACCAAATCACTATTGGGATTGCCAACGACGCGAGGCCTAGAATCCCGATCCACGAAACAACATTCAATAGTGTGAAAATCGTGGCGATCAATGCGACGAAGAGAATCGTCAAGATCGGGGGCACTTCAGTTGATCTGGCCATACCTTCCGACGTTCGCTCAATCTCAGTGAGCGCGTTATCTGCGTTGAAATCCTCAGACCATGAGTTTTGACCACCCAAGATGTCCCCTTTCCGTTATGGAAAGTCTAGAGTTTCCGCATTGGAAAAACAAGAGGTGATCTTGAGGGCTGCCACAATCGATGAGAGTGAAATAGTTCGTGTTTTGTTATCTGGGGTAGGTAGTCTGTGCGCGCTAAATCTGAGGGTGTCTCCGCGAACTCATGTACATCCCGAGGTGCGCCACCTGAGCTTATTGCTCGATTTCGTGCATGTCGCGGTCACTCGCGGTCAGCCTGGTCTGCCTTGCGGAGTCGGGAATAGACCAATATCAACAGCACCGCGCCCATCGATGCCGAGGCGGCGAGCGGGCTGAGATTATTCGCACTGTCGTGGGCGGTCACGACAACCAGTATGCCCAGCGTAATGCCGGTCAGTGCCAGCACGAGAGCAAGTCCAAAAATGAGTTTCCGCTTCATACAGACATGGTGTCAGTTCTGACCGAATCACACCAGCCTTTGTAGATCCACGCGCGAGGCCGCGCGTCTATTGCTTGGAAGCATGCCATGAAGCCCTCAAAATAATGGGAAATGACGCCTGTTGTCAAGTCCCGGGTTTTGTGGAGGGTCTGCGTATTTTCATTTCTAGGCTGCCGCCGAAGTGTCGGTTTCGGTCCAGTGGTAGTCGGTTTCGACTTCAGCCGGGGTCTGGTAGTTGAGCATGGAGTGCAGGCGTTGTGTATTGAACCAGTGCACCCAGTCAGCGGTAGCGGCCTCGAGGTGGTCGCGATCTCGCCAGGGGCCATCGAGAAAGACCAGCTCAGCCTTATACAAGGAGTTCAGT
>JABXHI010000022.1 GCA_013393415.1 Micrococcaceae bacterium | reverse complement strand
AACGCCATCATTGTCCTACGCCGACTCCTCCACGAAGCCAGACTCCGCTACCGGTGGGACACCCGCACCGTCAAGCCTTACGATTTCCGGTAAGCGCCGATAAGCCCCTATCCGCGCAATCTCTTATTCGGATTGCACACGAGTCTAGGCCTTCCAGGAATCCACGTTGGGGGAGAACGCATCGCCCGCACGAAGTCGTTGAGTCACTGGGCATTCCGTAGTCTACAAATTGACGACTAAAGTCACTCTAAATTGACGACTGAAAGGTCTACAAATTGACGACTGTTAGCGTTTCCCCAGGTCAGAAAGGTGAAATTTACAGACTCAAATGCGTGTGGTCATGGTGAATGCCGGGAAGATTTCTTGAGGAAATCTCTTATTCCGGAGTCTTTGTTGAGACGTGTTCCTTTGGGCCGAACTGATTTTAGCTTGTGCATGATGGTTTAGACCTTGCTGATTCCCAGTCAGATTGTGATGCTGTAGGTGTAGCAACATTTTTCAGAGGACCACTTGGAATAAAAGCATGCAACAGGGATGGAACCGAGAAATCGCGAAGAGTCTTCGTGACTACGGTGAGCTTCTACAGAGAGCGGGAGTGCAGAACTTTCCTGCGGCCCTTGAAGGGGTAGCTGTCGGTTTTGAAAACGCGGTAACCGACGAGGAGTGTGCACGTGTGGCGGCGCGGGGAATCACGTACTTTGAAGGGGAACAGGGGCTGATCGCGATGTATCGCGAAAAAGAGGGCCGAGACTATCCTGATATTGTTCAGGATTTTTACATGCTGGCGCGATTGCACCATGAGGTATTGAAACGGCACCTGTGATGTGACGGGTATGTACCGTCGATGTCGTTCCAGAATGCTGGTCTCGCCACGGTCCTGACAAATCAACGACTTCTGCCCGGCGGTGTGGTTGCCAGCTACTGCATGTACTCGTTGGTGCTCGTTTGCGTGCGGTGCTTTCGAGCTGATCGCATGGCGACTACCATCAGGAGGCCTCCGGCCAGCAGTGCACTGAAGGCGAATGCGAAGAAGTTGGAATTGGTTCCCAAGCCCATCGCCAAGAGCAGTCCACCAACCTGCGGCGCGGCAACAGCGCCAAGACGGCCAACGCCCAGCGCCCAGCACAACGCGGTGCCGCGCATGTGGTCTGGATAATAATTCGCGACGGCTGCGATGACCAAGCATTGCGTGCCATGTGTTCCGACCCCGGCCAGCACCAGCACGGCGTAGACGACTCACACCGGTGGAGAATACAACAGGACGAGCAGGGCTACGCCTGCAAGCCCAGCTGCTGCAGCGCCTGCTCGGACCGGTCCGAATCGATCGCCAGCCCAGGCAGTGACGACCGAACCGACCACCGCGCCCAGGTTCAACGACAATGCAAAGGTCAGTGCAGACCCCAGGTCATAACCGGCACGTTCCATGAGGTTTGGTAACCAGGTGCCCAGCCCATACCAGGCAAAGAGGGTGAACAGCGTAATCAACGCAAAGAGAACCGAGATGCCAACATAGGGTGCGCGCAGCAGCGACGAAAACCCGGCCCCGGAGGTAGTGGGCTTCTCGCCTTTCTTGGATCCTTCGGCGGCGGGCGCTGGATCTTGGCTCGGCAGGGTTTCTGGGAGGAATTTGAAACCCAGAGGCACCACAACGACCAGGGCAACTGCGGCCACCATGGCGTTTGCGGAGGGTACCAGTCCACCAAGGCCAATCCCGGCCAGGAGGCGTAGTGCGCCAAAGACCCAGGCGTTTGGCGCAAAAGCACAAGCAATTGTGAGCACCGAGAACATGATCGAACAGGCCAGAATTGTCCGACGCCGCCCAAGGGTGTCAGCTATCCGACCGGCTAACAGTGCACCGATCATCATGCCGATAAAGGCCATTGACCCGACTGTGCCCAATGACGCTGGTGTCAAACCCCAGTCAGATTCTGCAAGCAGGGACGACTGGACCGTGCCGTAGACGATGAGGTCATAGCCGTCGAATACGACAAGGATCCAGCACACGGCGACGGCCATAATGACGCGTCCACGGGAGATTGGCGTGGTGGCATCACTTGTAGTTTCAGGCGCCGCAGAGCGCTGCTGTGTATTCTGGGTCATAGTCACATTGTGATGTCGATGACAACGATATGCAAAAGTATTCTGGTATGCAGAAACCACAGCCTTTTCGTGAACCTCCCCGCTACCCCGTTGAGTCGGTGGATCATGCGCTGGCGTTGATGGAGATGGTCCGTGACTTTGGACGAGTGCGGGTCAGTGTCGCGGCTGAACTGCTTGGCATCTCGAGCTCAACAGCACATCGACTCATGGCAATGTTGGTCTACCGAGGTTATGCGGAGCAGGACGCATCCCGGCGGTACGTACCGGGCCCAGCGATGGGGCTCACACCGACAGGTCTCTCGTGGACGGCCGAGTTGCGACATCGAGCCCGACCTCATCTTGAGGCCTTGACCGGGCAGGTGGGTGAAACCTCGAATCTCATGGTGCTCGCCGGGGACGCCGTGCGGTTCTTGTTATCCGTGGAATACAGTGTTGCGCCGCCTCCAGCTGACCTTGCGGCGGTTCAGGACGCCGTACATTCGGGCACGATCGGTGACCGGAGTGGGGTTGTGTTACCAGCCGACAAAGCCTCCGGAGGTAAGGCGATCTTGGCCCAGCTGACCCGCGAGCAACTGGAGGGCATCTTCCTGCACGAACCGCGACGTGCAGGAAGCGCACGGAGTAAGCAGTGGTTGGAACGGCTGACCAATGAGCTGGCCATTATTCGCACTCGAGGTTTTGCTTCCAACTTTGAAGCCACGGAGGCAGGTGTGAGCGCACTGGCGGTGGCCATCCACGATGGCGACGGGAAAGCCGTGGCCGGGCTGAGCGTCTCAGTCCCCCATAATCGCTTTAGCACCGTCGTAGATGCTGGGCTGATTCGTCATCTCCAGCAGACCAAAACCGAGCTGGAACAATCGCTTGATGATTTTTCCACTGATAGGTAACAAGCACATCGTCGCTGTGACGAACACTGATATGCACCAAATACACTGATATTCACAAGGTACACTGATGTTCACAAGGTACACTGATGTTCACTGAAAAGGAGAGTCGACGTGTCAGAACCAGTGAATCCATTTCGACCCACGGCTGGCGCTGAACCGCCTCTCTTAGTAGGACGAGCAGGCTTGCTCGATGAATTCGTATATGGGCTCCAGATTCGCACCGGTGCCCCTGGTTTATTGACGATCTTTACCGGCGCCCGGGGTGTTGGCAAGACTGTAATGCTTGGTGAGGCCGAAGATGAAGCACGTCGTGCTGGGTGGGCCGTCATCTCGGAGACCGCGACTCGCGGATTTTTAGGGCGGATCGGCCACATGATGCAGCCATTAGTTGAAGAGCTGGGCAATGGGCCGCCCAAGCGGAAGATCACTGGTCTCGGGGTCGCCGGGTTCTCGATAGATACTGAACTACCTCCTGATCAGCAGACAGGCTGGCGTCAGCTTGGTGAAGAGCTCCTGAGACTACTGGATGCTCATGGGACTGGACTAGCCATTACTCTGGACGAAATTCACGGTGCTGACCGTGATGAACTGGCTCAGTTGGCGGCCTCCGTTCAGCACTTTATTCGCGCTGGCCTGCCGGTAGCATTGGTGTTCGCCGGTCTGCCTGCCGCTGTCTCGGACCTTCTCGATGAGGGTGTAGCCACGTTTTTGCGTCGAGCCGATCGTATTGATCTCCACGTTGCAGCCATTGACGAGGTAGAGGCCTCCTACGCAGAGGTCTTTGCCGCCGTGCCAGGCATCGTGTCCTCAGACCTGCTGCGCATGGCAGCGGAAGCAACCGGTGGCTATCCTTTCCTCATCCAGCTTGTTGGCTACCACCTGTGGCAGGTTGCCGAGACCGCACAGGAACCACTGGAGACTCAGCATGTACAGTTGGCCGTGTCTGCCGCGCGCCGCCGCAATACCCGCATGGTCATCGGCGCAGCTCTTGCTGCAGCTACGCCCAAAGACATGGCATTCCTCAGTGCCATGGCCCGAGACAACGGACCCTCCAGGACTGCTGATATCGGTTATCGTCTCGATAATGCCCGCAACACCATCGGCAACTACCGCGCTCGCCTCATTGACGCAGGCCTGATCGAGTCAGCGGGTCACGGCCTCGTCGAGTTCGCCATCCCCGGGCTCCGAGAGCACTTGCGCAGTTGAGCGGATCGAGTAAGCACACCGAACGTCCGGTGCAACTATTAGCCGATCGGCTGTGATTGCGAAGATGGGCTCATTGAATAGCTGCGCACAAAAAACTATAGAAGGGGCAAACTGCTGATGGCATTGACGCTTGGTCCGATCCTGGAGAGCGCTGGCATCGATCCCGACAAGTCTCTGGTGATCCGCCATGCTTACGTGCGCGAGCACCAAGACTTTGGGGTGTGGGGCATCCACGCTGACTCCAGCGATGATGAGATTTTGCGATATACGGGACATCAGCCCACGAACCCTCGGATCTTCCCGGCCGTTCCGCCCAGCACCTGGGTTGTCTTTCTTCGGGAAGGTAGCGATCGGGCGAGACTTTGGGCGGTACTGGAGAATCGAGGCGAGATCTCGAATGATGGGGAATTTCGCACATTCGACTTGGCAGTATCACAGCAGATGGATGACCTCAGGGATAGGCTGGTGATTGGGTGGAGGTCGCCGCGAACATGGCGGATCAACGCCAGCACGGCCGCTCGTTATCGAGTCTTGGAGATTGCCGATGCCGAACCTGTTCCGTTCCCCGGCTTCGACTCTCTCGTTCTGGACTACTCTCAGCTGCAGGCGGTGACGCGTGAGCACCGTTACGCTTCGTGGCGTACTGCTCTTTCGTCTGTGGCCGGTGTTTACTTGATCACTGATACTCACGACGGACGCCAGTATGTCGGCAAAGCTGACGGCGCGGAGAGTATCCGTCAGCGGTGGAGTGTGTACGCTGCGAACGGTCATGGTGGCAACGTTGAGCTGCGCAGCCTCGACCCAGCTACCTTCCGATTCTCACTTCTCCGCGTCTTTGACCCTGCGACGCCCACTCACGAGATCGATGCGGCTGAAAATCATTTCAAAGTTGCTCTCGATACACGCCGTCACGGCCTGAACCGGAACTGACCTCCACGCGCTTTGGGTATTTGCGGGTGAGCTTCACTGTACGGACCCACCGGATCGGTGGAATTTTTCACTTGTTTTGTATCTCTCTTGAAGGATACAATTCAAGCATGAAGTATAATGAGGCGCTGCTGACTTTAGCTGAGGTTACGGCCTCACAGTGGGGGATGGTCACGTCAGCCCAAGCTGCTGAACTTGGGGTTTCTAGACTTCAGCTTTCACGTCTGACGGATGCAGGCCAGCTGATTCGCGTTACTCAAGGTGTTTATATGGACACAGGCGCACCGAGTACGCAGTTTGATGATCTGCGTGCCACGTGGTTGAGCACCATGCCTCAGGTTTTGGCTCAAGAGCGGATCGTGAGCATGATCGATGACGTGGTCGTGGCCAGCACCTCTGCCGCCTTTTTGCATGGAATCGGTGACTTCTGGGCCGATCGTCACGAGTTCGTGGCAGCGAACCGTCGCCAAACGCAACGTAAAGAACTTCGATACAGGCAAAGGAACTTGATGCGTGAAGATCTTGTTCTTGTCGAAGGTCTGCCCGCCATGACAGTAGAGCGCGCTCTAGCGGACCTGGTCGAGGACGTTAGCGAATTGAGCCTGATTGCTAATGCACTGCGAGACGCTTCGAGACGACGGAATCTCGACTTCGCCCGTTTGGAAGTGCTCCTAAAACGGCTGGCTGCTCGGAATGGATTGCCGAAAAATGATGGACAAGCCCTCCTCGAGCATCTGAAGCAACTGGCGGGGATCGACGACGAAACGCGTGCGCGGCGGATAGCCTCCGATTGGTCCCTTGGTCCACGGGTAGCAAAATACTATGAAGAGGCCGCGCAGTCGGTTGCAAAGCAACTCAACTCAAATGCCTCTGATTAGTCGACATTCAAGCCGCTTCAAGATCAACTTCGCGGAAGTCTACGCAAGGAATTGTCGAGTTACCTTAAGACTCAAGATATGACTGCTTTCAGACTCGATATAGCGTATCTTGCCGAAAGTATAACTCATCGGATGAGTGTCGAATGGCTCAGAGAAAGCATGGGCAGTGGTGGGGCACAAGCGCTATCGACAACTGCCGAGTGTCCCGACTGATTGTGAGCTATCAAGGGTGGTCGGGGTGCAGCTCCGAATGTGGTGCGGCCACGTGGTGGAGGAGCTCGTGGATGCGCGGGTCGGTGAGACGCCATCGGCGATGACGTCCGTGGGTGCGAGGCTCGGCGACGCCCGCTTCGTGCAGTTTTCGTAGCGCTTGGGTGACAGCATTCGGTGTGGAGTCAACGGCCTCCGCCAGCTGGCTTACCGTGGCTTCGGGTGCCGCGTGTAGGGCGATGAGCAGTTTCAGCCTGGTGGGGTCTGCACAGACCGCAAAGGCATGAGTCCAGAAGTCGAGCTCCGGTTCGAGATGAGTAACTGCTTCGTCAGCGATCTGGCCGTGGTCGGTTCCGGCGTCGACAGTGGTGGCTTTGGTGGCGGTGATCAGATGTTGCATTTGCACGTGGTGCCCGGGTGCTACACCGGTCGCTTGGTCCAGGGTGAAGACCTCGGTCAGCGGAGTGGCCGTCACCTGTTGAAAGCCGGCCTGCCGGATGATGGCGACAGTGTCATCGATGCTGCGGGCCTCGGCTAACGGCAGTTCCTCGGCGACGGTTCCACCGTAGTGTTCGACGAAGCCGTCAGTCGTGTTGGCTTCGATGCCGTTGGGAAACCAAGGGGCGTCGACCAACAATAGTTGTCCGCCGGGCCGCAGGAGTTGTTTCCAGTTGAACAGCGCGGCCAACGGATCGCGCAGCGTCCACATGACATACCGATTCGTGATCACATCGAATGATTTGGGGTCGAATTCTGGTGCGACGGCATCACCGACTGCAAAGGTCGGGTTTGGCTGGTGCTCTCCCGTGCGCTCGCGGGCACGGTCGGCTGCCACGGCAAGCATGCCTTCGGACAGATCGGTCGCGGTGACGGTGTACCCGAGATCGGCCAGCAGGAACGCCAGGTAGCCGGAGCCGGTGCCGAGATCCAGCACGTCTTTGGCGTCGTCCGGTAGAGCCTGGGTGAGCACGCGTGTCCACACGGCCTGGTCGGCGTCGAGACGGTCGTCGCGTTGCTGATGGGCATCATAGGCGCGGGCACGGTGATTCCAATACCGGTTGATCTGCGATTGGACGCTGTTCACAGTAGCGGTCCTTTCTGGGTGAGTGCGGGCTCGGGCTGCAGGGTGAAGGACAGGTGCAGCCGGTTACCAATTCGGTGGCGGTCGGCGTGGATCCCGTACACCCGGTGGATGAGCTCGGGGTCGAGAACTTCGTCGGGGGTGCCGGTGGCCGCGACCTGTCCTTCGTCGAGCATGATGAGCTCATCGCAGTACTGGGCCGCCAGGTTGAGATCGTGTAACACGACCAGGGTGGTCACGCCCAGGCTGCGCACGAGTGCGAGGACTTCGTGCTGGTATCGGATATCCAGATGGTTGGTGGGCTCATCGAGTAGTAGATGCTGACCCTGTTGGGCCAGGGCTCGGGCGATGAGGACGCGTTGGCGCTCGCCGCCCGACAGGCTGGTGAAGGTCCGCTGGCCCAGGTGTGTGGCACCGACCCGTTGCAGTGCATCGGCGGCCAGTCGGTGGTCTTCGGTGGTGGTACGGGCGAAGGGTTTTACATACGGGGTGCGTCCCAGCAGCACCATCTCGCCGACGGTCACGGTGGTTTCGTCATCAGATTCCTGGACGACCACGGAGAGCTGTTGGGCGATCTGCCGGGGACTGAATTGGCCGAGTGGGACGTCGTCGATCAGCACGGATCCCTGCTGCGGTTTTAGGGAGCCGTAGAGCAGGCGCAACAGGGTGGTCTTGCCCGAACCGTTGGGTCCAATGAGCCCCAGTACGCGGCCGGGGCTGGTGGTCAACGAAACCTCATCGACCACACGCTTGGTGCCAAAGGCGTAGGTGAGGTTGGTGCCGGTGATCATGAATGGAACCGTTCGACGATGTCTTCGAGTCCGGTCACGGCTAGTGGTGTGGCGGGTTCGGCGAAGTTCAGCAGGTGGGTCATGAGTTGATCGTCTTGGACTGCTGTCAGTGTTTGGGCGCCGGGGAGGTTGCGTAACGAGTCTTCGACCGCCTGTGGGTCGCCGTCGGTGTGCAGCAGGATGAGGATGTCGGGATCGTGGCCGAGCAGTTGTTCCGAGGAGACCTCGAAAACGCGTTCGGATGTATCTGCAAAGACGTTGGTAAATCCGGCGGCTTCTAGCTGGGCGTGTGCCATCGAGTCGGTGCCATAGGCGTAGGTGGTGCCGCCGCCGACGGTGGGGTAGAGCACCGCAGCAGTGCGTTCTTCATTGGCCGGGACCTGATCCTGGGCTGTGTCGACGCGTGATTGCAGGTCAGTGACCACGGTTTCGGCTTCGTCGCGCTTATCGAATACTTCCCCGTAGACCTCGACCTGGTCATAGACGCTGTTGAAATCCGGTGAGCTCTCGGCTCCGGTGGCACAGAAGGCCGGCTCTTCTAATAGCGGGATGTCGGAGGCGGCAAGGCTCTGCCGTGGCAGGTTCTCGACTTCGCCAAAGACGAGATCTGGGCTCTGCGCGATGACGACTTCCTTGGAGATGTGCAGGTGCCCGGTGGCATCAACATCCGAGGTCAACTGTGGAATCTCGTCTAGTTGGGCAAGGGTTTCTTCGTCGAAATACTCTTCGGGATACGCTCCCGCCCGGGCAACAGCGCGATCCAACACGCCCAGCGACTGGAGCGCGGGCACCGACGCAGATTTCAGCAGCATCAACCGTTCGGGTGCGGCGTCGAAGGTCACCTCCGTTCCGCAATTTTCAACCGTCACCGGGTAGCTGCCGGCTGAGGCCTCGTCGTGATCGGCAGCGTCGGATCCAGTGGCGCAGCCTGTGAGCATCAACGTGCCGACGACGATGAGAGCACCTGTCTTGTAAACAGAGAGTCGGGAACGCATGGTCAACTCCTTGGTGGTTTCGGGCGTTGGGTTCATTGGTTTGTGTTGGCGTGCATGCGACGGATGAGGATCAGCAGGAAGGGCGCTCCAACCATGGCGGTGAGAATGCCGATCGGGATTTCTTGCGGGGCAAGGACGGTGCGGGCGACGAGGTCGGCCCAGATCAACAGGATCCCACCCATCAGCGCGGTCACCGGTACGGCGCGGGAGTGGGTGCCACCGACTGCACGGCGCGCGAGGTGGGGTACGACGAGACCGACGAATCCGATGCTTCCGGAGGCTGAGACGAGGACGCCAATGCACAGGGCGACCAACACAAGCAGTCCGGTGCGCAGTTTTTCGGGGCTGATGCCCAGGGTCAGGGACGTCTCGTCACCGATGGCCAGCACATCGAGGTTGCGTCCCATCACCGTCAGCACTGCGACGGTCAGCAGGGTGACGGCTGCGACTGCGAGCAGCGGTGTGCCCCAGGATGCGAGCGACAGCGAACCGAGCAGCCAGAACATGACCGAGCGGGCGCCTTCGGCCGAGCCGCTGGCGAAGATCAGGAAGTTCGTGAGCGCATACAGCGCGTAGCCCATGGTGACCCCGGAGAGTAGCAGCCGGACCGAGGTGACGCGACCGCCGCCGCGGGCGATGCTATAGACCAACAGGGAGGCGGCCAGGGCGCCGAGGAAGGCGGTGCCCTGCAGTGCGTGCTCCCCAAGGCCTGCGCCGAATCCGAAGAGGATGGCTGCGGCTGCGCCAGACGATGCGCCGGAGTTGATGCCCAACAGATAGGGGTCGGCCAGCATGTTTCGCACCATCGCCTGCAGGGCCATGCCGCAGATGGCCAGACCGGCACCAACACAGAGGCCAAGAAGCACGCGCGGAAGACGCACATCCCACACGATGGCTTCGGTTGATTCGGTCCACGAGCCCTGGGCTAGTCCGAATAGTCGGTGGCCGAGCACGCCGATGACTTCATTGGGTGGGACATAGACTGCGCCGATCGAAATGCCCAGAATGAGGCTGAGGACGGTGCCCAGTGTCAGGACGACCAGCCACGTGAGCGTACGGCGGCGCTGGTGCGCTACGCCGAGTACCTGGTTTGGCGACTCGCGTTGGTCAACTGCTTGATATGTGTCCACTGGGACACATTATCATTTTGTGGCCGAAAGTGGCGCTCTAGTACTTCCGTAGATGTACCGGATCTTGGTGCCGCCAGCGCGCTCGCAGATCATCGACGACGGCATAGAGCGCATTTGAAATCTGCTCGGTGGAGGTGCCGAGCGCGCGCACGGCAAGTCCGGGGCCTTCCACCAGTGAGATCCCCAGCAGGGGAGTTGAGTCGCTGACCTCGGTGAATGCAGCCCCGGTGAGCGTCGGTGTCTGCTGGAGTGCAGTTGCGCTGAGTTGGCGCAGTTCGTCCACGAGTTCTTGATCGATGCGGGCATCCACGGCAAGCAAGGAGCCAACGTGGGTCTTGCCGTCCATAGCCAGCACCGATTCGACCGGTGCCGACTCGCTGCCGGGCCGCACAATGAGGTTATCGACGATCACCGGCCGATCATGCATGCGCACTTCTTGGCGTAGCTGCATGGTGTCGTAGCGGAACAGGGTGCCATCGGGTGCCCAACCGGGCGTGATGATCTCCATCGATAGATAGCTCGCCGATGGGTCCATGTCGACCACGGTGTCTTGGATGTAGTGGGCATCCCGGTAGGCGATGAGCTGGTCGGGCACGTATTCCAGCACGGCGTTGGGTCCCAGTTGAAATGTCGAGCGTTGATACGCCGGCGCGTCCGGTGTTTTGTACACTTTGGTTGCGGACTGGCTGGTCAGCAGTAGCGACGTGTCCGCGGCTACCTCGACGTCGATGGTGTAGGCGTCGCCGCCGAGGTAACCGCCGCCGGGGTTGACGATGGTATAGGTGACCTGGCCGGAGTCGTCGAGGTAGTGTGGCCGCAGCACTCGCAGGGCACCCTGAAAGTACTGTTGCCGCGCAATGGCACGTCCTGCTCGTTCTTCGACGACCATGTGGAGTTGGCCGACCGGGTCTTCGGTGGAGGGACGTTGGGTCACTGTGCCAGATCTGCCATCATGACGTCTTTGCGGATCCAGGACAGGATGGGTTCGAGCCCTTCATCGGTGGTGAGATTCGTGAAGGCAAATGGTTTGTCGCCGCGGAACTCGAGCGAGTCCTTTTCCATGACCGACAGATCGGCACCCACGTATGGCGCGAGGTCCATTTTGTTGATGACGAAGAAGTCGGACTTGATCATGCCCTGACCGGCCTTGCGTGGGATCTTTTCACCCTGTGCCACGTCGATGATGTACATCGAAAAGTCGACGAGTTCGGGGCTGAAGGTGGCCGAGAGGTTGTCACCACCGGATTCCACGAACACAATGTCGAGGCCTTCGTGGCGACGCTTGAGCTCTTTGATCGCTGCTTCGTTCATCGAGGTGTCTTCGCGGATGGCGGTGTGTGGGCAGCCGCCGGTTTCGATACCGATGATGCGATCCAGCGGCAGCACGCCGTTGGCGGCCAGGATCTTTGCGTCTTCGATCGTGTAGATGTCGTTGGTGATCGCAGACATCGAGAATTCGTCTTGCAGCGCACGGGTAATGCGTTCGATCAGTTGCGTTTTGCCGGCACCAACGGGGCCGCCAACGCCAATTCGTGCGGGTTTCATGGGTTCTCCTTACCTTTGGACAGCGGGGCTATGTTCGGTTATGACATGAACATGCGTGCCCGTTGCGTTTCGTGTTGCATCTGTGCGATTTCCAATCCCGGTGGGCTCGCACCCAAATCGTGTTCATCCAGTTGCAAGACGAGGTCGACGATCTGGGGAATGAGAGTCCTGAGCTCGGTGAGTACCCGTTGGCCGGCATTTTGCCCCAGCGGAATAGCCCGAATGGCATTTTGGGTCAGGGAGGTTGCCAATTGCATCAGGTACGCGGCGATAGCTTCGTGCACCGGAACATCTACGGCGGCGGAGGCCAGAGCGAAGATGACGGCGGGGTGCCCGTGGCATTGCCCGTGTTCAATCGCCTCCCGATACTGTGCCAGCGCTGGGGTTTCGGGCAGTGCCACCTCGACGATGGTGTTCATGCGTTGCCCCATCGAGGTTCCTGCGTCACGGATCTGACGCGGAATGGTCGATGCATAGAGCAACTGGTCGATGCGGATGACGTCGTCCGGCGCATCCTGCTGGGCGGCTTCGGCGCTCAGGCGGACGGCCAGACCCTCGGTGTAGGCCACCTGCTGCAGATAGCCGCTTGCCCAGGCCGCATACGTGTCTGGGGAATCGACGAGGCCGCGCTGCAGGTAGGTTTCCATGCCGAACGAGTGGCTAAACGCACCGGTGGGTAGTGCTGAGTCGGAGAGTTGCATGACCGTCAACAGCCCGGACAACGCCCCGACGCTTGGCTCAGTGGGAGTGTTCGGCATGACGGAACGCTGCGGGCATGACGCGCTGCTCGCGGGTTGCGGGGATCTGGTGTTCGGTCAGGAAGTCTTCGACGGTGTGGTCGTAGCGGACCACCATCACGGCACGCCCATACTCTGACTCGGGGCCAAAGAACTGTGCCTGCAGGTGCCGGTTGCCCAGGCTGTGGGCGACAAACGCCATCGTTTTCAGGTCGTCGGGCGCGATGACGAGCACATCGGTGGGCAGTGCTTCTACGGTGATCATCGTGTCGTCGTCGCGATGGAGAATGTCACCGTCGCGCAGCTCATAGGCGTTGGGTAGTTGTAGACCGATGTCGCGACCGCCCTGGGTGGTCAGTCGCTGGACGCGTTTGAGTAGTTGCTCGTTGGTGAGCTGCACCCGGTCGTCGGTGACACCGGCTAGCTGCTCGGCTGACAGCTCGGTGCGGTTGCCGTGCACTTCGTGGACAATCATGTGGTGAAAACCTCCCGGTTCTAGAAGAGGAAGTAGCGCTGGGCCATGGGCAGATCATCCGAGGGGCGCGACGTAACGTGCTCGCCGTCGACCAAGACGCGGTACGTTTCCGGGTCGACGTCGATCTGCGGGGTGGCACTGTTGAGCTTCAGGTCGGCCTTGGAGAGGTTCCGCATGTTCTTGGCTTCCCGCACGGTGCGTTGGAGCCCGAGTTTTGTGGGTACCTCGTCTTCGAGTGCTGCGGTAGGCAAAAACGTGATGGATGATTCGTGGACGGCACGGCCCATGGCCCCGAAGTTGTAGCGCATGGTGCGTGGCTGCGGGGTGGGAATGGAACCGTTGGAGTCACCCATCAACGCCTGGGTGATTTGGCCACCCTTGATGACGAGCTGTGGTTTCACGCCGAAAAACGCGGGATCCCAGAGCACAAGGTCCGCGAATTTGCCGACCTCGACGGAGCCGACCGTATCGGCAATACCGTGGGCGATGGCCGGGTTGATCGTGTACTTGGCGACGTAGCGCTTCAGCCGGGCGTTATCACCGACCGCGGGGTCATCGGCGAAGCGGCCACGCTGCTGTTTCATCGCATTGGCTACCTGCCAGGTGCGCAGGGCAACTTCTCCGACGCGTCCCATGGCCTGGGAGTCGGAGCTGGTGATCGAAAAGACCCCGAGGTCCTGTAAGACGTCTTCGGTGCCAATCGTCTCGTGGCGGATGCGCGAGTCAGCAAATGCGACGTCTTCGGGAATATCCGGGTTCAGGTTGTGCGCGACCATGACCATATCGAGGTGCTCATCGACCGTGTTGCGGGTATACGGCAGCGTCGGGTTGGTCGAGGCCGGCAGCACGTTGGACAGCGCGGCCATTCGAATGATGTCGGGGGCGTGACCGCCGCCGGCGCCTTCGGTGTGATACGTGTGGATGACGCGACCCGCAATCGAGCGGATGGTGTCCTCGACGAAACCACCCTCGTTAAGGGTGTCGGCGTGGATCGCGATTTGAATGTCCATCAGATCAGCGGCCGTCAGCGCACGGTCGATCGAGGAGTGCGTGGCGCCCCAGTCTTCGTGGAGTTTCAGCCCGATGGCCCCGGCGCGCACCTGCTCGGTGAGCGGATCGATCGAACTGGCGTGGCCTTTGCCCAGCAGCCCGATGTTGATGGGCATATTGTCCACGGCTTCGAGCATGCGGGACAGGTGCCAAGCACCCGGTGTCACGGTCGTCGCATTCGATGCGTCTGAGGGCCCGGTACCTCCGCCGATGAGCGTCGTCGTCCCGTTGGCTAGGGCAACACCCACCTGGTCGGGGTTGATGAAGTGCACGTGGGTGTCGATGGCGCCTGCGGTCAGGATTTTGTGTTCCCCGGAGATCACATCGGTGGCCACACCCACGGGAATGGTCACCCCGTCTTGGACCAGTGGGTTGCCCGCTTTGCCGATGCCGAAGATGTGGCCATCGCGCAGAGCGACGTCTGCTTTGTAGATGCCGGTGTAGTCGAGGACGACGACGTTGGTGATGACTGTATCGGGGATGCCCTCGTCGCGGATCATCCGGCCGTTTTGGCCCATCCCGTCACGAATGACTTTGCCGCCACCAAACGAGACTTCCTCACCGTAGTTGGTGTAGTCGTGTTCGATCTGTGCCAACAGTTCGGTGTCTGCCAGCCGGATGGCGTCGCCGGTGGTTGGACCATACATTTCCGCATACTGTTTGCGGCTCATCTGGAAACTCATGAACGGTCCTCCTTCTGACGTTCGGTCTTCCGCGACGCGGCTGCCTTGGAGCCACTAATGGTGGAGTTCGTGCTGACTGCATCGTTAGCGTCGAACTCTTCCTCCGTGGCACTGGAGTTTTTGACCGGTGAGGTCGTCTCGGTCTGTTCGCCCTCGAGCTCTGAATCGTCGGTCTTAGCCAGTTGCTCTTCGTGGCGTTCTTTGAGATCGGCATCGCGTGCGATGTCGTAGCCTGCCGAGCCACCGATCGCCTCGGTCGAGAACATCGACACGGTCGAGCCGACGGAGCCGTTGATCTCGTCGCGCAGTCCGTAAATCATGCGCTCGCCGCCGACCTCGACCAGGTGCACGCTGCGGGCGTCACCGGGCTCAAAACGCACGGCAGTACCGGCGGGCGAATCCAGCCGCATACCGCGTGCTGCCAGCCGGTCGAATTCTAGTTGGGGATTGGTTTCAGCAAAGTGATAGTGCGATCCCACCTGGATGGGACGATCACCGCGATTGACCACGTTGATAATGCGCGTTGCTTTGTCTGCGTTACAGGTTATGGACTCTGTACCAAGAATGTACTCACCGGGAATCATGACGGGGGCCTCCGCTTAGAAAATCCGCCGATAGGTGCTGTTGTTAGGGTTTTCGATCGGGCCGATTGTCCCAGCGGTGGGTGACCCATGCTTGGCGGATCAGGCGTCGGATGATGATGACCGAGTTGGCTAAGGCAATAA
>JABXHI010000021.1 GCA_013393415.1 Micrococcaceae bacterium | reverse complement strand
GGTCTTTCTCTGAAATATTTGGTTTGCTTGGTCGCTACCAATATTTTCGGAAGACCCCGACACCTTCCACCACCTTCACCCCCGGCGTGTCTTAAACCCTCACCCCACCCTTAAACCGGAAGAGCCCACATGCTCAACCACCACGGCACCACACCAGACATCCCCGACGGAATCGCCGCACTGTTCCCCACCCAAAACACAAGCGATAGTGCTGAACACGACGCAGTCGTCGAAGACGAAACCGGTGCAGACACTCCAGGGGTACCTCGCACCCCAGAAGCACTGCCCGTCGAAGCAGATACCGCAGTCAATGGCAATTGTGGAATCGCAACACTCGAACCCATCACCGACAGTGATACTGCAGATGTACACACTGATCCTGAGTCATTCGGAAAGACTGGCACCGATTCGCAGGAATCGCTTCCAACACGTCTAGAAGATACGGCTCCGTTGGGGCTCACCCCTGACAGTGAGCCACCGTTACCCAACCCGGATGCCATTGTCGCCGAAGACGAGCACGGTAACCCGATCACCGCCCAGCGGGTCAATGCCATTGATCAGATGAGCAACGGTCAGAAACTCGGGGCCATGCTCATCGGCATGTTCAACACCCTGTTGACCATGGACCCCACAGAAGTGGGCATCAAAAAATCCCACGGATCCAGCGCACAACTAGTCTTGGTCCAAGATATCCAAACGGCTCACCACACCCTGGGCCTACCAGAACTACCGACCGCAGCACAGCGGCCACCCGGAGTCGACGGCATCCTGCCACCAGTGATCACCGCACCCAACCCCAACAAGTCGAAGGCACCAGACTGCCACAAATCCTCAGCCGATCATGATGATTTCGAACCACCACCCGATGACGATTTCACCTCACCACATGATGGGTATGTGAACCCAGTGCCCTGGACCCCATTTCAGTCAGAGGTCATCAACCACGGACCAATGCACCCCAAAGACGCTGAAATCCTGGCCTGCAACGCCGAACTCGTAGGCCAAATCTGGGACGGGCCAGATACCGTGCTGCACCAGAAGCGCACCCAGCGGCTCTTCACCCCAGCACAACGCCGCGCCATTTTAGCCCGAGATCGAGGATGCCAGGCGCCTGGCTGTACTGTGCCCGGCATCTATTCCGAAATTCACCACATCAAGGAATGGGAACACGGCGGCACCACCGACGAACCCAACGCGACGACGCTATGCGCACACCACCACGGGGCCATCCACATTGGTAAATGGCGCATCGTCAAACACAACGGCATGACATTCTTCCAACCCGCACCATGGCTCGACCCCTACCAACCCCTACTGCGCAACGTCTACTGGAACACCTAAAAGTCGTCGGAGTCCTGTGACGTCAGAGCGTGATTGATCCCGCGGTCTCGCTGGTATCGTCGTTGCATGACTGAGTCACATTTTTCGTCTGAAGTCCGCGCATGCACAATCAGCACAATCCGAGACATGGCACAGGCACTCCGCCAGGAAAAGACAACAGACTTTCACCAGCTGTTTGAATCGATTGGGGCGACACCAACGAAGCATCGGCCTAGCCGCGGAGAGCTCACCGGCATCGGATTAGAAATCCTCGATGGGATTTACAGTGATAAGACCCTGCGTTCTGCCCTCGGAGTCGTCCGACTACCAGATGTATCAGCCGCAACGAAAGCCGCAGCACAAGATATTCAAGGGCCCGCAATCACCGCCCAAGCCGCCAACTCGATCGACACGTTGGAAGCCGAACATGGCGAAACTGAACTATCGCAAGCCGGGATATGCCTGATCTATGCAACGGTGACGGCCATTGCAGAGCACACCAGGACCACATTCGACACCGTCCTGGGTGAAATAGTTCCGGCGTAGTTGCACATCGTCATGCCGACTCTGTCGTAGGCTCTGTAGATTCTGCACGTCGAGCAAGTTGCCGACGCCGTAGGAAGAACGTCGGGACCCACATGAGAATAGCGGCCAACGCCAAAGCGGTGCCCGCCAATGCTGGGGCCGAGTAGCTAAAGCCAGCAGAAATGACCATGCCACCGATAGCTGCCCCTGCAGCATTCGCTAAATTCAAAGCAGAGTGGTTCAAAGCTGCCGCTAACGTTTGCGCGTCGCCAGCAACATCCATCAGCCTGATCTGCAAACTTGGCACCAGGCTCGTGCCAAAGAAACCGACCAACCCAAAGTTGATCACACCCAACACCGGATGCATTGACGTGAAATAGAACGAGGTCAACACGGCAGCGATCATGATTAGCGAGAACAAAATCCCGAACTCGAGGTTGCGGTCAGCCAGACGACCACCGAACCAGGTGCCAGCGACCGAACCAATGCCATAGACCATCAACACCAACCAGATCCATGACGGATCTAGCCCCGCCTGTTCCGTCATCGTCCACGAAATATACGTGTACACGGCGAACATACCCCCGAAGCCAACGGTGCCCATGGCAAGCGTGAGCCACACCTGACTCCGTTTCAGCGCACCCAATTCCGTCCGCGGATTGGTCGGCCGCATCTGCGTCATATGCGGCATCAAGAACCACAACGCCGCGATAGTGATCAAACCGATGACGGCGACCAGTCCATAGGCGGTATACCAACCAAGAGCAGACCCGAGGGCCTGGGCAGCCGGTACACCAATCACCGTGGCAACGGATAATCCCATACTGATGAACGCAACGGCCCGACCGCGCTGAGCAACTGGCGCCATGGACGCTGCCGAGAGGCCGGCAACCGAGAAATACGCGCCGTGGGGCAGACCGGCAATGAAGCGTGCCACCAAAAGCACCTCATAATCACCGGCAAATACCGAGAGTCCGTTGCCAATGGTGAAGGCGGCCATCAAGATGAGCAGCAGTCGACGACGCGGAATCATGCCGGTCAGTGCAGTGATGAGCGGGGCACCGACCACCACGCCGAGTGCGTACGCCGTAATCACGACGCCGGCGGTATCTTCGGTGATCTGGAAGTCTTCAGCGATCATGCTCAGCAGGCCCATCGAGACAAACTCGGTGGTCCCGATGCCGAAAGCGCCCAACGACATCGCAATCATGACGATGAGACGACGCTTTTCGCTTATTTCGGTTTGACGAGGACGCGGACGACGCCGCAGGAGACCAGATGTGGAAGAACGTTTTTGCACAACGAGATAGTGTAACAGCGGCAAGCAACAAAATCATTGCTTAGGGTAGGCTAACCACATTATTGTTGAGGGGCTTGACCTATATCGGCACGTCGAGAGTGTGCCACCCCTACCCATACTGCAAGGAGCCGCCATGTCGCACGCCAGCCACGGCCCGGTCCGCGGAGTCGTTGAATCCGTAGAAGACGTGTCCCCAACTTTCCGCCGAATCGTGTTCTCGGGCGAGGAGCTCAATCACCTGGCCGTCGAGCCGCCGTTCTACGACCAGCGGATCAAGCTCATTTTGCCCAATGTGGCCGGTGACCTGCCCCAGGTCGCTGACGCATCCGACTGGTATCAACAGTGGCTTGCACTGCCCGATGCGCAGCGCGGGGTCATGCGCACCTACTCGATCCGCGAGTTAACCCGAGTGGGAAACATCACGCGGCTCACGGTGGATTTTGTGTTGCACTTTGCCGATGATGGTTCCACCGGTCCCGCCGCCGCATGGGCTGCAGCGGCCGATGCTGGTTCGGAGTTGCTCGTGGTCGCACCGCGGCAAGGACAGCAGCAAACCGGGATCGAGTTCGTGCCGGGAGAAGCCGACGAGATCGTGTTGCTGGGGGACGAAGCCGCCGCGCCGGCGATTGCACGCATTCTCGAAGATCTGAAGGTCGCGGGTTCTTCGGCGAAGGTGTGCGCCTACATTGAAGTGCCCACGGAACAAGACCGGCTAGCCATCGACGTTGACGACCATGCCGACGTGCACTGGTTGCCGCGCGGCGATGAGCAGCTCGGCGAACCGTTGGCGGCGGCACTTGGGTGGCACGTGCAAGAAGATGAGCCGGTGCCAGCCGTTGAGTCGGTCGATGAAGATCTGCTGTGGGAAACGCCGGTATTCTCTGCATCGGGTGAGGATCTCGGACCGGCGATCGAGCCGAGAGCGGGTATGTACTACTGGATTGCCGGTGAAAGTGGCGTCATCAAACGGTTGCGGCGGTTTTTGGTACGAGAGGTCGGCGTTGACCGAGCGCAAGTTGCATTCATGGGGTATTGGCGTCTCGGGGTTGCCATGCGCGGCTAAAAAAAATTCTGCCCAACGTGCTGACCGCAGCTACGAATTAGGGTAAGTTAACTTAACGCAATTAGGTAAGCCTTACCTGTCTACTCAAGGAGAGTCAATGTCAAAGCTCAAGGCACCACGGGCCAAGTTGCGCTGGAGTACAGCGCTGGCCATCGGTTTCACTGCGTCTCTGGCGCTCAGCGCGTGTTCGGGCGGCGACTCATCGGATGACGGTGGCGAGGCCGGCGGTGATTGGGACCCGGTGACCATCGACAGTGCCCTGGGCACAGCGACCATCGAAGAAGAACCGGAGCGCATCGTCACACTGGGACAGGGCTCAACGGAAACCGCCATCGCGCTGGGCACGACCCCGGTAGGCATGGAGGAATATACCTGGGGCGCTGATGAGACCGGCTACCTGCCCTGGATTCACGACGAAGTCACCGAGCGGGGCGACGAACTACCCGAATTGGTAACCGGCGGCACCGAGCTGGACGTCGAAGGGATTCTCGAGCTGGAGCCAGACCTCATCTTGGCCCCGTGGTCCGGTGTGACACAGGAACAGTACGACTTGCTCTCCGATATCGCCCCGACCGTGGCCTATCCCGAACAACCCTGGACCATCGAGTGGGAACAGCAAATCGAGATCATCGGTGAAGCAATGGGCCAAGAAGACGACGCCCAGGGGCTCATCACCGACATCAACACGCAGTTCGACGAGGCCCGCAACGAAGACTACGAAGACGTCACGTTCTCCTATGTTTATAACGACGGGCCCGGCACGCTGGGTGTGTTCTACCCCGAAGAACAGCGCGTGGCCATGGTATCGGCGCTCGGTCTCACCCCCGATCCGGTGGTCGATGAACTGCGCGACGAATACGATGCGCCGGGTACCCAATCCGCACTGATCGGATTAGAAAATGCCGACCAACTGGCAGATTCGGATCTGTTGTTCACGTTCTACATGGATGAGGCTAATCGCGAAGAAACCGAGGCCCAAGAGCTCTACGCGAGCATCCCGGCGGTGGAAAATGATGCGGTCGTGGCAGCCGAAGACCAAGCGTTCGTGACCGCATCGTCCATGATTAACCCGTTGACGGTGCCCTACACGTTGGAACGCTACGAACCCATGATTGACGACGCGATCGCCAACGCTCAGCAGAACTAACCTTTCGGATGCGCAAACCGCTGATGATCGTTCTCCTCGCAGTGCTACTGGGTGCCACGTGCATCCTGAGCCTGTTTTTGGGGAGCCGGCCCAATGGCATCGCCGATGTCGTGGCGGCCCTGGGAGGCAACGGCGACGAGTACCTGACCAGCGTGGTGGATTCTCGCATCCCGCGGACCGTGATGGGTGCGATTGTGGGGGCCGCGCTGGCGGTCTCGGGCACCTTGATTCAGGGCATTACCCGAAACCCGCTGGGCGAACCCGGCATTTTGGGTATCGGTATGGGGGCTTCGGCCGCGGTGGTGACGGCCACCGCGGTGCTCGGTGCGCTGGGCGGGACTCAAACCATGCTGTTCGCGATGCTCGGCTCGGTCATCGCGGTGGCGGTCGTGCTCGGGCTGGGCGGCAAATCCAGTGCGCGCGGAATCGTCCCGCTCATTCTTGCCGGAGCCGTCGTGACCGCGGTGCTACACGCATACATTAATGCGATGGTGCTGCTGCGCCCCGACGTGTTTGATTCCTATCGGTTCTGGATGGTCGGCTCACTGGCCGGGGTCCAACTCGGTCAACTGGCACACATGAGCGTGCCGCTGCTGCTCGGAGTTGTCGCAGCTTTCGGGGTCGCACGCGGGATGAACGCGCTCGCCCTGGGCGATGAAACCGCCATCTCACTGGGGTTTCGCATCGGTTCCACACGGCTGGTGGGCATCGTTGCCGCCGCACTGTTGGCCGCGGTTGCCACAGCCATCGCCGGGCCCATTAGTTTCATCGGGTTGGCCGTGCCGCACATCGTGTTCGCGCTGTTCGGTGAGGACTTTCGCTGGCGTATCCCCGCGGCCATCCTCGGTGGCGCACTCGCGCTGGTGGCCGCCGATATCCTGGCCCGTGTGCTGCTGCGGCCTCAGGAACTCATGGTCGGCATCATCACAGCATTCGTCGGGGCACCTTTCTTATTGGCGGCCGTCCGACGCGGGGCGGTGATGAAGTGAGCCAGACACGTCTGTTTCGCCTCGGTAACCGCGTTGCGCTGCCGTATCGACGTCGCAGCGCACTGATTTGGGGTGCCGTGGCCGTGTTGATTTTCTCGCTCGCGGTGGCCACGCTGATGCTGGGCGACCTCGGACTGGGCCCTCACGATCTGCTCGAGCTGGCACGCGGCGAGGCCAGCACCACCACGCAATTCGTGCTCGAACGGGTGCGGGGCCCGCGCGTCCTCATTGCCATCTTGGCCGGTGGTGCATTCGGGCTGTCGGGGGCGCTGTTTCAAAACGTCACACGCAACCCGCTGGGTAGCCCGGATGTGTTGGGCCTGGCCGCCGGAGCCGGCACGGGCGTGGCGCTCACCGCGTTGTTTCCCATCGGCATCCCGACGCCAATTGGGGCACTGGCCGGTGCAGGTATCGCCATCGGGCTCGTCACGCTGGCCACGGGCAGCGGGCTGTCATCGACGTCGCGCGTCATCATCGCGGGCATTGCGGTGGCAGCGATGGCGACGGCGGTCACCCAGTTCGTGGTCACAGCCACGCTGCGGGATGAGGCCAGCCGGTTGGCCGCGTACCTGGTGGGCAGTTTGAACTCGCGCGACATGGGCCAGGTTGGCATTATCGCGGCGACATTGGTGCTCGCGGTGCCGGTGCTGTTGTGGCTGTCTCCGAGGCTGCACCTGATGGAACTGGGCGATGAACTCACGACGTCGCTGGGTGGTAGGGCCCCGGCGACTCGAACCCAGGCCATCCTGTTGTCGGTCCTGCTGGCGGCGATGGCGGTCGCGGTGGCCGGGCCCATCGCCTTCGTCGCGTTGATGAGCCCGCACGCTGCTCGCATGTTGACGTGCACCGCCGGCCCAAATTTGCTGGGCAGCGCCCTGATCGGCGCGTTGTTGCTGGTCGTCGCCGATCTCGCGGTGCAACAGGTGCCATTTCTTGACGGTCTGCCCGCCGGCGTGATCACCGCGGGTTTTGGTGGCGTCTTTTTGGGCTACCTGCTGGTCACAGCTTTTCAGAAGGGACAAGCATAATGTCGCAAGGACTTTCCGCTACGCAGCTCACGGTCGGCTATGGTGGCGCACCGGTGCTCAACGACCTGGATTTCACCGTGCCCCAGGGGCGCTTCACCGCGGTCATCGGGCCCAACGGGTGTGGCAAATCCACCCTGGTGAAATCGCTGGCCCGTGTCTTGGCCACCGAACCCGGCATGGTCACGCTCGCTGAGCAGCCACTGCAAAAACTGCGCCCGAAACATCTGGCCCAGCGCATTGCCTTGTTGCCACAACATCCGGTGGTGCCCGACGGCGTCACTGTCCGCGGACTGGTGGCTCGGGGCCGCTACCCGTATCACCGGCCGCTGCGTCAGTGGTCTGCCGACGACCCGCAGGCCATCGCCCAAGCGCTCGAGGATACCTCGATGACGGCGTTTGCTGATTTCCCGGTCGCCGAGCTCTCGGGCGGTCAACGCCAGCGCGCCTGGTTGGCGATGGTGCTCGCCCAGCAAACCGAGTACGTGCTGTTGGATGAACCCACGTCGTTTTTGGATATTGCGCACCAGATCGACGTGTTGCGACTGTGCCGGAGCATGACGGCCAACGGGCGCACCGTATTGGCCGTGCTGCACGATCTCAATCAGGCGGCCCGGTATGCCGATGAACTCGTGGTGATGCATCATGGCAAGCTGGTAGCCCAGGGCGCGCCCCACGAGATCCTCACCACACAGCTGGTCACCGAGGTCTTTGGGCTGGCTTCGATGATCGGGGCGGATCCGTGGTCGGGCTCGCCGATGGTGGTGCCGGTGGCCGACTGACCACCGGCACATTCCGCGCTAGTTCTGTTCTGAAACCGAACGGATGCTCTCGAGTGTTTCGAGTTCGCCGTCGCTGAGGTTTTCTTCGAGATAGCTCAGTGCTTGCTCACGGAAGGCGTCACGATCGACGTCTTCGATGACGACGGGGGAGCCTTGCTCATTCCAGCGGGTCAAAACCTCTTCTTCCCCGGCTTCGGCACACGCACGGTTTTCGCTGCGCGTTTCTGTCACGGCGGTCTGCAACTGCTCTTGTTGGTCCGCGGTCAAACGTTCCCAGGTTTCACCGGCGACCACCACGAGCTGACTGCCCACCGCGTGACGCGACAGGCTGACGTAATCTACGACCTCATCGAGACTGTTTTCCGCGGTGTAGGCGATCGGGTTTTCCTGCCCGTCGGCGATCCCTTGCTGCAACGCCATGTAGACCTCTTCGACCGCGATGCTCACGGGTTCGACACCCATCGCATCGGCCGACATGAGGTGTGCTGGCGAGCCCGGGTACCGCAGACGAATCCCGTCGAGATCCGAGGGTTCGCGGATGGGCTGATTGGCTGAGAATGTCCTATCACCCTGATACCAGACGTCCAACACCTTGGTGCCGGTGGCCTCTTCGAATCCGCCGATCACCTCATCAGACGCGTCGCTATCGAACCAGCGGAACAGGTGGTCGGGATCATCAAAGACGTAGGCCATATCCATCACCCCGATGGGCTCATAGACCGACGCGAGCGCCGAGCTGCCCTGCAGATCGAGATCGATGTCGCCATTCATCATCGAGGTGAACCGGTCGGTGTCGCCGCCCAGTTGGGATGAGGGATACGGCTGGATTTGCACATCGGTGTCGTTCATCTGTTGTTGCACCAGGGCGGTGCCACACGTGTTGTGCGGGTGGCTGAGCGTGTACGAACTGGCAAATGAGAGCTGTTCGGAGCCTTCGGTTGCCATGTTGTGCAGGCTCGGTATGCCCAGCAGCGTGCCGCCAACCAGTGCCGTACCGAGACCAAACGCAATCCAGCTGTGCTGTTGTTTCATGGGAAGTTCCGCCTCTCAGAAGCCAAGCAAATTTGGAACGATGGTAACGATGCCCGGGACGAACGTCAGCAGTAGCAGCACCGCGACCATTGGGATGAGGAATGGTGCCACACCCTTGAATACTTGTTCGACCGGGGTTTTGAGTACTGAACTCATTACGAACAGCACACTGCCCACCGGCGGGGTGAGGAGGCCGATCATGAGGTTAAGAATCATGATGACGCCGAAGTGTACCGGATCCACGCCGAATTCGGTCGCGATGGGTAGCAACACGGGCACGGTAATCAAAATGACGGCCGTCGCATCGATGAACGCGCCGAGGATGACCAGCAGCACGTTGACGACGAGCAAAAAGACGATCGGACTGGAAATATTCGACGTCATGAGGTCGGCCAGTGTTTGTGGCACTTGTTCGCGGGACAGGACCCAGCCCAGCAGGGCAGCGGCGGCGATGATGAGCATGATGGATGCCGTGGTCACCGCGGTTTCCCGCAGCGCATGAAGCACACCTTTGACGGTCAGCGTACCGTAGATAAACCCGAGAATCAGAATGTAGACGGCACCGATGGCCGCAGCTTCGGTCGGGGTGAAGATGCCACCGAGGATCCCGCCGAGAATAATGACGGGGGTCAAGATGGGCCCGATGACCCGGATCGAGGCCGTTTTGATCTCTTCGCGGGACCGCGGGGTTTTCTGTAGCTGGCTGTTCTTGCGTACGTAAATGTAGACGGTAATTAACAGTGCTGCGGCCAGTAACAGCGCCGGTAATACGGATGCGGCAAACAGTGCACCGGTGGAGACGGTGGCGACCGATGCGAAGATGACCGCGGGAATCGACGGCGGCATCACGGGTGAAATCAATGTCGACGAGGCGGTCAGCCCGATCGCGAAGTCGCGTTTGAAACCGTTTTTCACCATGGTCGGTACCATAATTTTGCCCAGCGCGGCTGAGTCGGCCAGCGCCGAACCCGACATCCATGCAAAGCCGACACTCGAGGCGACGTTGATGTAGGCGAGGCTCCCGCGGACGCGGCCCAGGATGGCCAGCGCGAAATCGAAGATGCGATCGGCAATCCCGGCGTGATTGGCTAGCGTACCCAGCAGGATAAACAGGGGCACGGCTAGCAACGGGAAGCTTGCGGTGCCCTCTGCGGCAATGCGCATCGCAAAGCCGGGCGAGTTGCCCGCCGTCAACATATAAATCAGCGATGGACCGAGGAACGCGAGTCCGACGGGAACACGAATGGCCAGCAGTGCGGCGATCGCAAGGGCGAGAATCAATAGGCTCATGAATGGTCCTTCAGCTCAGCGTCGGAGGCGTCTTCTACCGGTTCGAGGTTTTCCTCGGGCGCGTAGACGATATTGAACAGTGCCTGGATGGTGGCCGAAATGAAGGCCAGCAGGGGGATCACGTACAGCACCCAGAGCGGGATACCGGTGATGGCCAGCGTCTGTTCGGTATCAGCGGTGACCAGGGAAAAGGACTCCTGGGCGTAGGCTGCCGTGCACATTGCGACGATGATCGACGAGATGATGATCACCAGGCGACGGGTTTTGTCCGTCCCGACTTTGAGGATCACGTCGATGCTGATGTGGCGTCCTTGGCCCACCAGTGACCCGATCATCAAAAACGTTAGTGCTAACAGTGAGTAGCGGGACAGTTCGCCGATCCAGGGTGACGTGGCGACCGGCAGATACCGTTGGACAACCTGGATGCTGAGTAGGACGAGAATAAACAGCACCAGGGTGGCGCCGAGGTATTCTTCGACCTTCTGTAACACCTTCAGGGGTGTGGGCCGTGGCCGCTTCCCCATGAAGTCGAAAGGTTCGACTGCGTGCTCCATAGCACGGCCTCCTTGTGAGAATGATGGGCTGTGTGAAAATGTTGGCTGGTTTTTAGCTGCCGAAGGCGCGGGTGAGTTGTTCGTGCTGCTGTTGCGCGGCCAACCGGACCGCGGCATTGCCTGGACCGTAGTCGTTGTAGGCCCCCACGCGTTGGACGAGCTCGAAGAACAGTCCGCCGATGGTTTCGGAGTACAAGTGCAAAAACTCGCCATCGGCATTGCGGTCATACAGGATGCCTAGCTCTTGCCAACGGGTGACCGTGGCGTCGTCGAGGCCGAACCGTGCTTTCAGGTCGGCGTAGTAATTCGACGGGATGGGCAAGACCGTCAGGCCGGCACTGGTGGCCTCGCGGGCGCGCTGTTCGAGATCATCGACGGCCAAGGCGATGTGCCCGGGGTAGCGGACGGGTTGGCCGGCACGGTCGGTGTAGGTGCGCGGCACGCGGTTGAAGTTCCACCGAATACCGCCTTGAGGAGACTCGAGTACCTGGGAGTGGACGAGTCCGCGTGGTGAGGCCACATTTTGGGCCTCTAACGGTTCCATGCGCAACATGGCTAATGTGAACAGTACGGAGGCCCCGAAGTGATCCCAGGCTTCGGGCACGTTGAGGTGATCCAGCCGCATCGTCGCCGAATGCTGGGCGAGTTTATCAGGATCCGAACCGAATTCGGTGGGCCAGCTGGCCGCCTGCTCGTCGACGAAAAACAGTTGTGTGCCGCCGGGGCTGAAGACGCCCGGCAGGCGGACTTCATCGGCGGTGACCGGTCGTGAGACCAATGGTGCGCCCAGTGCTTGTGCGCGGGCGAATGCCTTGGCACTATCGGCAACCTGGACGGCGACCGATGCGATGGAGGTGCCACCGCTCTGGGTGGGTGACAACACGACTTTGACCCCGTCGGCGACGAACAGTTGAGCGGCCTTACGACGATGCTGACCGGCGAACCGGAATCCCAGCGCGCCGAGCAGTGCACCGCATTCGTCGGGGGAGTCGGTGCTGATTTCGACGTGGTCGATTGTCTCGACGGGATCGATTTTGGGCATGGTCGCCAACTCGACGCGTGCCGCGGCGGCCTCGGTGACCCGGCCACGTGCGCCTTGCTGAATCCAACGCAGTGACCGCAGCCCGTCGGCAGCCGTCAGAACCGGATCAGTTTCCCGGAAGACGTCGTTGAAGATTTCCAGCGACAAGGGGCCGTCGTAGCCCGCTTCGGTCAACTTCGCCATGAAACCAACCATGTCGAAACTGCCTTCGCCCGGAAATACGCGGTGGTGGCGCGACCAAGGCAGTAGATCCATCCCTAGGTCAGGTGCATCGGCGAGCTGGACGAAGAAGATTTTGTCGGCAGGGATGTCGGTGATGCGCGCTGGATCATCATCACGCGAGAGGATGTGAAACGAGTCCAAACAGACGCCAAGATTCGGGTGGTCGGCGGCCTCCACGAGCTCCCAGCTGTGCCAGTACGTGTTGACAAACCGACCCCAGGCCAGGGCCTCGTAGGCGATGCGCACGTCATAGCGTTGGGCCAGCTCGGCGGCGCGGCGCAGCTGATCGGCGACCACGGCATCGTCGTTGACGGTCGCGGTGCCCGCATTGGACGGCACCAACACCAGATCCATACCGAGTTCTTGCATCAGCTGGAACTTGGCTTCCAAACGGCGCAGATTGTCCTGAAACTGTGCTTCCTCGACACCTTCGAAGTCGCGGAAGGGCTGGTACAGATCTAATGTGAGCCCTAAACGATCGGCGAGGGCTTTGATTTCGGCCGGTGATGACGGCGAGACCACCAGGTCCGCTTCAAATACTTCGATGCCGTCGAAACCGGCTGTGGCGCAGGCCTGCATTTTTTCTTCGAGGGTGCCGGAAAGGCACACGGTCGCAATGGAGGTTTTCATGTGTGATCCTTCAGGTCGCCGGTGAGTTCTTCTTCGGCAATGAGCCAGTCGAGATGGTTGCGCATGCGGTCGAGGTCTGGTTGAAGGCCGGTGACCAACTGGAACGTATCGGCTGCTTGGCCCACCGCCATGGCCTTGCCCGGCATGACTGCACAGCCCAGTGCCTCGGCAGCCTCGATCAGCGCAGTCCGCGCCGGACGGTACACAATGTCTGCCACCCACAATCCTGGGTGCAGGATGGTCGCATCGACGGGCATCCCGGGGTGCGAAAACATGCCGATCGGGCTGGCGTTGACCAGCCCCGTGGCCTGCGGAATCCATTCGGCCGCCTGTTCAGCCTCGCCCGTGCGGATCACGAACTCGTGATCCGCGGGAGCTGCTGCGTTCAGTTGAGCGATGAGTGCGTCGGCGCGCTGCGGGTCGGGGTCGATGATCGATAGCCGCGCGACTCCGGCGCCCGCCAACGCATCGGCGACGGCGGAACCGGCCCCACCGGCACCCAACAGCACGACGTCGCTGAGATCAGCATCGGGCAGTTCGCGGGCCAGACCCGACGCGAAACCCGAACGATCGGTATTGAAACCCACGAGCTTGCCGTCATTGATGAGCACCGTATTGCAGGCTCCAAGGCGCTGCGCTGCAGGATCGATCTCGTCGAGGAACTCGAGTACGACCTGCTTGCAGGGGTGGGTGATGTTGAATGCATTGAAACCCAGTTCGACGCCGGTCGTGAGTAACCGTCCGACCTCGGTGGCGGGCAGCTCGAGCTCGGTGAGATCAATGGGGCGATAGACGTAGCGCAGCCCGTGAGCGGTAGCCTCGTGCTCATGCATCGGCGGGGTGAGTGACGGTCGCACCCCGTCACCGATCAATCCCATGAGATACCCGTGTTCTGCCATAATTTTGTCCGTCTCGCCGTCTCCATTGCCAATATATGGCAATCGTTGTTGAATAATGGTAACTTATACTATGTGACATCCCACACGCACGTGTCAAGGCGTACAGCGAAGTTCCGGGAAGTGTCGCACGTGGTAACGCTTTTGAGGAGTCGAGTATGAGTAGCAGTTCAACATTGACGAAGGGTCTGGATATGCTCCGATTGATGGGGCAGTACCCGCATGGTGCTCCCGCCGCGGTGTTTGCCAAGGAGTCCGGGCTGCCGTTCTCCACGGCATATCGGCTGCTCAATACGCTGATCGAGGCCGGCTTCGCTGAGTTTGAACCCGCGACCAAGCAGTATCGCATCGGGCTGCAGGTCTTTGAACTCAGCCAGAAGATCTCGGCGTCACGGGGCTATGATGGCGCGGTGCTTCCCGTGTTGAAAGAATTGTCTCGCGTCACCAACGAATCGTGTCTGTTTTCTGTTCGCGACGGCACTGACACGGTCACCGTCCACACTGTCGATGGGCCAGAGTTTCGCCAAACCACCGATCCCGGTGACCGGTTGCCGCTGCATGTGTCGTCAATGGGCAAGGCCATTCTTGCCGCACTGCCCGCCGAGGAAATGCGCGAAGTCGTCGCCGAGTTGCATCTCGAGGCTCGCACCGTGCACACGATCACGGATCAAGACGAACTGCTGGCACAGTTGGAAGCGGCACGCGTCGAGGGCTGTGTCTACCAGCGGGAAGAAGTCGACCTGGGGATGAATGCCCTGGCCACCGCGGTGCGAAGCCCAAGTGGTGCAGTGCTTGGTGCAGTCGCGATTGCGGCACCCTTATTCCGCGCGGATCAGGACGGGCTCTTGGTGCACCGGCAGGCATTAGCCGACGCGGTCCAACGATTAGCAGCTACCCTGCCCGCAGCATAGTTACAGTATGAACAGTGTCCTGCGAAGAAGAGAAGGAAATTTTATGACGACTGTCTACGTGCTCAACGGTCCAAACCTGAACCTTTTGGGCCTGCGCGACCCGAATACTTACGGCACCCAAACGCTCGCTGATGTCCAAGAGCGTTGTGACGTCGTGGCGAAAGAATCCGGACTAGAGCTGATCTTTCGACAGTCCAATCACGAAGGTGAACTTATTGACTGGCTCCACGAAGCCGGCCGTGCCGTCGCCGATGGTACCAGTGCGGGCGTTGTGCTGAACGCCGGAGCCTACACCCACACTTCGGTTGGGCTTGCCGACGCAATTTCTGGGGCGTTCGTCCCGACCATCGAAGTCCATATTTCTAACGTGCACGCCCGCGAGTCGTTCCGTCACCACTCCTACATTTCGCCGGTTGCTGCCGGTGTCATCGTGGGATTAGGAACCTACGGATATGACGCAGCTATTCAAGCCCTCGCGCACCGGGAGAACTCATAGAACTGGTTTTGGCTGTGTAGATGCCCTGAAATATTGGGCACATCAAAATTGGGCTCATCGCCGGAGTTATTGCCTCAGGGAACGACAAGTCGGTAACGAGGTCTGCCTCAGCCGTTTCTGAAAATCAAAATAGAGCGTGAAGTACAAAAATATACACGTATTTTTGTCTGGTAATCGGGAGGGCCAAAACGTCATCTTCTCATTGGTACGCTCGAACCATGAACGATGAGCTGCTGTACGAATTGCTTGAACTCGAGCATCAGGGATGGCAATCGCTGTGCGATGGCAGCGGTGCCGATTTCTATGGGCGCATCATGACTGATGAGGGTGCCATGATCCTGGCCCACGGGTTCGTCTTCGACCGCGATGCCGTGATCGATTCCCTGGCTCAGGCACCGACGTGGGACGGCTACGAGATTGACGCACCAGAAGCTATCGCACTGGGTGAAGATCAGGCGATCTTGCGCTACACCGGCACCGGTCACCGAGCAGGGAACCCCGACTTTCATGCGCTGATGGGCAGCGTGTATGTTCGCACAGACGGCGTTTGGCGGCTCGTGCATTATCAGCAGACGCCGATTCCAGAACGATAACCATGGTTATATAGACACCAGCAGTAAGGTGGCCGCGAATACGAGCCCGGACGCGATGAGTACGACCGTCGCGTACCCGAGGATGTCACGCATTTTTAGGCCCGCAATAGCCAGGAGCGGGATGGCCCAAAATGGTTGGATCATATTGGTCCACTGGTCACCGTAGGACACGGCCATAAGGGTAATTTCTGGATCCACACCTAATTCGGCTCCGGCGGACAGCATGATTGGGCCTTGAACCGCGAACTGTCCGCCGCCCGATGGGACGAAGAAGTTCACCAGACCGGCCGCCAAAAATGCCAGCATGCCGAAGGTGACCGGGTTGGAAATCGACACGAACGCATCAGAGAAAATCTGGACGAGACCCGAACCGACCATCAGGCCAAGAATGCCCGCGTACAGTGGGAATTGCAACAGGATTTCGCCGACATTTGAGGCGGCATTTTTGGTCAGTGCGATGAGCTCGAATGGGTTGCGCACCAGCAGCATAATCAACGCCAGGAAAGACCAGTTGACGGTATCTAGAGTCAGGGTGCCGCCGCGGCTGAAATGTAAGACCAGGTAGGTAACAAGTAACAACCCGACCAATAGGGTTGCGATGCGGCTGGCATCGAGCTTATCGGCCGGCGTGACAATGTCTTCTTGGCCGTCGTCGACCGTTTCGCGAAGGTCGACTTCGAGTTCGTCAATTTTGTCGCCTTTGCGCGGTGCGATGAGAAACAGTGCGAGTCCGACGACGAGAATCGTCGCGGCGGCGGCCAACATGTTCCAGCCGGAGAACACGGTTTCGCTGATCGGAATGGTCTGGCCGTTCAGCGATTCTGCAAGGAATGAGTCCGGGGTGGCAGCCGTGAGCGGCCCGGAGGCCGAGTAGCCCATGTGCCAGACCACAAAACCTGCAAATCCTGCCGCAACCAGCATGGGGAAGTGCAAGCGAAGACCCCTGGCCTTGCCCTGGTAGGCGACTTCGCGGGCTAACAACCCACCAACCACCAGCCCGAGTCCCCACGTGATGAGACTGGCGAGGGCTGCGACAACAAATACGAAAACGTAGGCCATCAGTTCGGTGCGGGGCACGTTGCCGAGAAATCCGAGTCCTGCTCGAACCGGTCCGGTGTTCGCCAGAATGTGGCCCAGCAGCAGGATCAGTGCCATCTGAGTGATGAAATCAAGAAGCCCGGCCAGGCCATCACCCCAGTGCACGATCAGATCGCCGGGTGCGGTCTCCGTGAGGAGTAACGCCAAGACGACGACTATGAAGGTCAAGAGGATCGAAAAGACCAGAGACGACGGGATGAAGCGTTCAACGACGTGGTTGACGGGCCGCATGGCACGGGAAAGCACGGTGCCTTCCTTGTGTTCTTTAGAGATTGCGCGGATAGGGGCTTATCGGCGCTTACCGGAAATCGTAAGGCTTGACGGTGCGGGTGTCCCACCGGTAGCGGAGTCTGGCTTCGTGGAGGAGTCGGCGTAGGACAATGATGGCG
>JABXHI010000020.1 GCA_013393415.1 Micrococcaceae bacterium | reverse complement strand
GGGTTACGATGAGAGCGAACCAATCCTGAACTAGTTGCGGGTCGAGATGGATGACTTCGACGAAAACTCCACCGTCATCCTTATTGCTGCGACGAGCCGTCCGGATGTGCTTGATACCGCGCTGCTGCGCCCGGGACGTTTCGACCGTCAGGTGCCCGTCGAGGCGCCGTCGCTTGAGGGCCGTCTGCAGATTTTGAAGGTGCACTCCCAGGGCAAACCCTTGGTGGAGAATATTGACCTGTACGGGCTGGCGCAGCGTACCCCTGGTTTTTCGGGTGCTGATCTTGCCAACGTGCTCAACGAAGCGGCCTTGTTGACGGCGCGCTCGAATGCCCATTTGATTGATAACCGTGCCGTGGATGAAGCAGTCGACCGTGTGATGGCCGGTCCGCAAAAGAAGACCCGGTTGATGAATGATCACGAACGCCGCGTGACCGCGTATCACGAGGGTGGTCACGCGCTGGTTGCCGCCGGGCTGCGACACTCAGCGCCGGTCTCCAAGGTGACGATTTTGCCCCGCGGACGGGCCCTGGGCTACACCATGGTGGTCCCGGATGAGGACAAGTATTCGGTCACCCGTAATGAGCTGCTGGACCAGCTCGCCTATGCCATGGGTGGCCGTGTGGCTGAAGAAGTGGTCTTCCATGATCCGTCCACGGGTGGCTCGAATGACATCACGAAGGCGACTGATACGGCCCGGAAGATGGTCACCGAATACGGTATGTCCGCGCGGGTTGGTACCGTCAAACTTGGTTCCGGTAACGATGAGCCGTTCTACGGTCGCGATGCGGGCTCGGGTCGAGAATATTCTGACGAACTGGCCTTCGTGGTGGACGAGGAAGTTCGTAAACTCCTCGACGACGCGCATGCGGAAGCCTACTGGGTCCTCAACGAAAACCGAGACATCCTGGATGACCTGGCAACCAAGCTGCTGGAACAGGAAACCTTGAATCGTCACGAGTTGGCCGATATTTTTGCCAATGTGCGCAAGCATCAGCCACGAGAGACGTGGTTGTTCCACGAGGACCGTCCGGTCTCGGATCTGCCACCGGTCGCCATGCCTGCCGGCACCGTCACGGACAACTCCACCCAACCCGCCGACCCAGCCGACACGGATACCGAGACGACAACCCAACCGGTCACCCCAGCCGAAACCACCGATGACGTCGACGACGAGTCTCACGGTGATGACCAGGAGAAATAGATGATTGACCAACCGAGGATCGAAGCGGCCGTACGTGAGATGCTCCTGGCGGTGGGTGAGGATCCGGATAGAGATGGCCTGATCGAAACTCCGGCACGGGTAGCCCGGGCGTACGGGGAGTTTTTCTCCGGATTGCACCGCGAGCCCGCAGAGGTGCTGGGCACCACATTCGACATCTCGCACGAGGAACTTGTGTTGGTCAAAGACATCGAGTTCTATTCGATGTGTGAACACCACCTGGTTCCGTTTCATGGCAACGCCCACGTCGGGTATATCCCCTCGGCCGAGGGCAAGATCACCGGTTTATCGAAGCTCGCTAGGCTCGTTGACCTGTTTGCGCGTCGTCCGCAGGTACAAGAGCGCTTGACCACTCAGGTTGTCGAAGCGATCATGGAACACTTGGAACCGGCGGGCGCCATCGTCGTCATTTCGGCGGAGCATATGTGCATGTCGATGCGCGGGGTACAAAAACCACACGCCAAGACCGTGACCTCGGCGGTGCGCGGCCAACTTCGTGAATCGTCCACCCGCAACGAGGCGATGAGTCTGATTCTCAATGCCGGGGTACACTAAGCCCGGCGGAGATAACCAAACAGGAAGGATTACCCATGTCTATTGGAGCTGTCCCAGGAACCGGTCCGGCCACGGGCCCACTGTCAGTGGTTCGTAAGGCCACGCGCAAAAGTTTTTCGGATTTGCCAACCGATCGCACCTTGGTCATGGGCATTCTCAACGTGACGGATAATTCGTTTTCCGATGGCGGCGAGAACTTCAATACGGCCAAGGCGATCGACCATGGGCTGCGCATGCACTATGCGGGTGCAGATATCGTCGATGTCGGTGGTGAATCTACTGCACCGGGCACCGAAGAGGTCAGCGTTGCAGAAGAACAGCGACGCATTCTGCCGGTCATCGAAGCCCTTATTAAAGCTGGCGTGTATGTCTCCGTCGATACCCGGCACACCGATACCGTGCGTGCGGCACTGGAATTTGGTGAGGTGCTGATCAATGACGTCTCGGGCTTGTCGCACGAGGCCGATATGCCCGCGCTCATCGCTGAGACCGGTGCCCGCTATATTGTGATGCACAATCGCGGCAATTCCAAGACGATGGATGAGCTCACCAGCTACGACGATCTGGTGACCGATGTGGTTGCTGAAACCCAGCAGATTCTGGATACGTTCATTGCGGCAGGTGTGAAACACGAGCAGTTGATCGTGGACCCGGGGCTCGGATTCTCCAAGGCGGGGGAACAGAACTGGCAGTTACTCAATAACCTGGCGGCGTTCGAGGCGCTGGGCTATCCGGTGCTGATCGGTGCCTCGCGGAAACGGTTTGTGGGTTCGATGCTTGCCGAACAAGATGACGAAGCAGTGGAACCACGTCAGCGAGATCATGCGACCGCCGCGATTACTGCCGAGGTTGCCGATCAGGGTGTGTGGGCTGTGCGCGTGCACTCGGTGATCCCAAATCTGGATGCCGTCAAAACCGTGGCCGCCCGTCAGGCAGTAGAATAACCGGTAGGCCACCATGGGGATCATCAGTTTGACGGGGCTGCGCGCCCGCGGCCACCACGGTGTGCTCGACCATGAGCGTGCCACCGGCCAGACCTTCCTTGTTGATCTAGAGCTCGAACTCGATGTGGACGAAGCTGCCCAGACCGATGATGTCGCCGCCACGGTGAACTATGCCGAGGTGGCCAAAGTCGTCGAGGAGATCGTCACCGGCGAGCCGGTCAACCTCATCGAAACCCTGGCCGTGGCCATGGCCGATGCGATTCTTCGAAACTTCCCGCGCGTCACATCAGTACTCGTGACGGTGAATAAACCCCAGGCACCCATCCCGGCAGATTTCGCCAATGTTGCCGTGACCATCAGCCGCGACCGACACCAGACACCGGAGTCGACATGAGCGCACTGGATCCTCAATTGGTCACTGCCCCGCAGACTCCCGCGGTGGCCGTGGTCGCGCTGGGCTCGAATCTGGGCGACTCCCAAACAATTCTTGACGACGCGGTCCAAGCCTTTCGCGATCACGAGGCAATCAGTGTGACGACAACCTCTCCCTTGGCCAAGACCGCACCGGTTGGGGGGCCCGAACAACCTGATTTCCTCAACCAAGTACTCGTGGTCGAAACCACGCTGGCCCCCTATGCCCTGCTGCAGTTTGGGCACGAACTGGAACACGCCGCCGCACGAATACGCGATGTCCGGTGGGGCCCGCGCACGCTCGACGTCGACCTCGTTACCTATGACAATGTCACATCCAAGCACCCGGTGCTCACGCTGCCCCATCCCAGAGCGCATGAACGCGCCTTCGTGCTCGTCCCGTGGTCGTGGGCCGACCCGCACGCCACGCTGACAGGCCAGTCGGTCGCGCACCTGGCGTCGCAGGCAGCCGACGCCGACACCGTCCACAAATACCAGGACGACTCATGACGTCGATTCGTTACGGGTGGGTCGTGTTGATAGTCCTCCTGGCCGCAATTTTGGGCTGGCTCGCCGCATTTTTTACCGCAGAATCGGGTTGGGCAATCCCCGCGCTGGGCTATCCGGCCGTGATTACTCTGGCCGCCGTGGGTGTGCTCGAACTGATCTTGGGCATTCGAGTGCTCAAAGACCGCCAACGTCCCGTGGCCGATCGCATGAACCCCGTTGCCGCAGCCCGCACCCTGGTGTTAGCCCAGGCAGGCACGTATGCTGGGGCTGCCTTTGGTGGGTGGCACGCCGGAATTTTGTTGCACCGTGTTCCCCACGTTGGCTTCGGCTCGAGCGTGGTGACAGAAGCCACCGCGCTGGTCGTGACGGCGTTGGTGTTGGTGATCATAGGTTTTATTGTGGAACAATGGTGCCGAATCCCGCCGGACGATACCGACGGCAATGGCAACTACCATCAGCGGCCGCCCAATACTTCCGGAGCACAACCAACGACCCGGCAACAGGATTCCACCGACTGGTCTCAACGATAAGAATGCAGGCATGGATCACGAACAGCTCTACTACCGACGGGTTTCTCCCCGGCTGATACCGCTGCGCCAAATCAACAATGCCATCGGCTTTGGGTTCTTTTTTCTCGTGGTCCTGGTGCCGATCGTCATTGTTAACGCCGTGAATTCCACCTTTTTCTCGATGAACAGTGCTGCCTACTTGCTGTACGTGCTGCCGGTGGCTGTGCTCGTATGGGGGATTGTCTTGGCGTGCATTATCCCGCGCCAAGTACGAGCCATGGGCTATTTGGAACAGCAGGACGATCTGCTGTTGCGACGCGGTATCCTGTTCCGCAACCAGGTGGCGGTGCCCTACGGTCGCATCCAGTACGTGGACATCCGCCAGGGGCCACTGCAACGTGCCTTCGGCGTCACGCAAATTGTCATTACGACGGCTGGCGGCGGCACCGCGTCCACGTTCGAGGGACTGGTCATGCCGGAAGCCGAACGTCTCCGTGATGAACTGACTCAGCGCGGCTATGCTCGTCTGGCAGAATTGGGTCAATCATGACCGAACAGCAGACTCAGCACATTCCGTGGCGGCGCGTCCACCCCATCTCACCGTTCATTAAGTCGTGGTCGGCGCTGTTAGTGTTCGTATACATCATCACGAGCCTCTCGGTGCAGACGCTGCGCGACATCGTCAACTCGGTAGATATGGGGACGGGTCAAGCCCTGTTGGTGTTGCTGGGTATTGTGATCGCCATTTTGGTGGTTGCTGCCATCCTGTACGCGATCTCATGGCGGTTCTATCAGTTCCGCATCACCTCAGATGCCGTGGAACTTCACGCCGGTGTGATCTTTCGGCAGCGGCGGTATATGCGCTTGGACCGACTGCAAGCCGTGGATATCGTGCGCCCATTCTTTGCACGAATTTTCGGGCTCTCGAAGCTGTCATTGCATGCCGCAGATGGTTCCGAAACCACATTGACGTTGGAGTATCTCAAAGAAGCCGAAGCCGAGCAGCTGCGTCGCGAAATCCTCTATTTGGCGTCGGGCGCCCAGGATGATCCGGCCCTCGACCCTGCTGTGGATCCCGCAGGCGAACAGGCCATCCTCCAGGCGCCTACTCACGGCGCACCTCGATACCCATATGCCGACTATTTGCGTCAGTACGTGCAACATAATCCACACGGGCTCAATGAGGATGTCGCGCCGGACCCTTCGACCGCACCGATTCCGACCCCGCAGCACCCCAAAACCCCGCCGCGTGAGTTGTTGACCATCCCGTTTGGTCGAGTGGTGGGGTCCGCCTTCGTGACAGGACTCGGGACCGGTTTGATCAGCGGGCTCTGGGCCGCGATCTTCGGTGGGTTTTTCGTTTGGCTTGGTCTCCAATCAGACCCGACTGCAGACGCGGTGCCGTTTGCGCTGGTCGGGGCGATTGGGTTTCTTGCTGTCACCATCGTGGTGGCGGCAATTACCGCCTTCAGTCAGGTGAACTCGAACTTTAATTTCACCGCACGCACCTCAGATTCGGGGGTCCGCCTGACCTCGGGCATGCTGTCGACGTCGTCGCACACCATCCCGCCTGGTCGTATTCAAGCCATCCAAATTTCACAGTCTTTGGCCTACCGGATCTTTGGCTGGTACCGCATCCAGGTCACCGTGGCCGGGTACGGACTCACGGATTCATCGACAACCGTGCTGCCGGTCGGCAAGTTCAATGACGTCATCATTATGATGTCGGTGCTCGCCCCAGACCCCGGGGTTTACAACGCCAACGACCTCATCTACCGCGCGATGAAATACACCTCCGACGATGACGGTTTCACCCACGTGCCATCCCGAGCCCGTTTTTGGCAGCCGGTGGCAGGCCGACGTCACGGCTACACCACGACTCCGACATTGCTGCTCATTCGGTACGCGAAACTGCGGCGGATCTTAGCGATGATCCCGCACGAACGCATCCAACAGTCCACCGTGCATCAGTCGCTTTCCGATAAATTCTCGGGCACGGTTTCGGCTAGATTTACCACCCCACCCGGCCCCGTCCGCGTGGATATTAAGAATCACGAGCCACACGAGCTGATTCAACTGTTCTTCGAAGAGTCCCGGATCGCAGCCCACGCACGACGCATCAGCGATAAAAACCAGTGGATGGCCGACGACGAACTGGAAAACTTCGCGAAAGCCGCCCACAAGGCACAAACGGCAGGAGGTGATCGGGCATGAAAGCATTTCCCACACACATCGCATTTCGACCCGTCCGATCCCAGCTGGCCACCTACCGGCAGATTCACAACCTGATCAGCCTGATCATCTATGTCGGCATCTTCGGCGGGGTCGCCGCGTTGATCAGTGCACTCTCAGATCCCGGCTGGTGGCATATCCTGTTCTACATTCCCGCCAGCTGGATTTTTGTTCACTGTGTGGTGCGTATTTTCATCATCCCGCACCAAGTTCGCATCCACGGGTGGTCGGAACAATCCGATGACCTCCTGATCCGCAGCGGCGCGATCTTCCGGGCGTATACGGCCGTGCCGTATGGACGGCTCCAATTCGTCACGGTCAAACAGGGACCACTGCAACGAAAATTCGACCTGGCCGATGTCTCGATCATTACCGCGGGGTCGAAAGCGGCGATTCATGGCCTACCCACTCGAGAAGCCACTCGGCTGCGCGATGACCTATCGTCCCGTGGCTACGCGCGGCTGGCCGGGCTTTAGTCCCGGCGTTGTGCTTCATGGATCAGTGTGGCAACCTGCACGCGATTATCCAACTCCAGTTTCTGCAGAATTCGTGATACGCAGGCTTTGACATTGCCAATACTCATGTATCGTTCGGTGGCAATGTCGGAGTTCTTCATACCCTCGCCGATGCACGTTGCTACCTCGAACTCCAGCGGTGTCAGGTTCGAGAGCATGTCTCTAGCGTGCTGGTGGGATCTTCCTGATTGTGTGAATGCGGTGATGAGTCGATCCGTGACAGCAGGCGCCAGGACTTTTGCTCCTGAAGCAACACGCATGATCGCATCCGCGAGTTCTGTAGGGGACGCGTCTTTCAACAGGAAACCGTCTGCTCCAGCTGCCAAAGCATCACGAATCATGTCGTCGGTGTTCCAAGTTGTCAGAGCCAGGATTTTCGGCGGATCTGGCAGGCTTTTGATGGCTCGTGTTGCTTCGATTCCTGATACGTTGGGCATGCGTAAATCCATGAGGATTACATCACACGGAACTTCTTGAACCATCTCGATTGCCTCTTGACCGTTCTGCGCGGTGCCGACAATTTGGATGGTGTCATCTTCCAGGAGCATAGCGCTGAGACCTGCAATGACTAGGCTATCGTCGTCGACCAACATGATGCGTGTCATAGCGTCTCCGTGAGTGGTATGCGTGCGTTCAATATGTGGCGGTGGTCTTCGTGTGTTCTCACAAGGTGACCACCGCACAGGTGGACACGTTCGGTGATGCCTTTGATACCTACACCGCTTGTCCCGGCAGAGTGGTGATCGGCTGTATTGGTGATCGTCAGTTCCAAGTATGTGGCCCCGTTGATGACCCGTAGCACGATGGGTCCGGGTGTGCCGTGCTTTCGAGCGTTTGTGATGCCTTCTTGGGCGATACGAAATATATGGCGGCCGATAGCTGGAGGTAGCTCATGGTCGGGAAGGTCGAGTTTTAACTCGATCGGAAATTCTTGGGTCTGTGCTTTGGCAACGAGCATGGGCAAATCGGAGAAATCTGGTTGCGGGCCGCTGGGCTGTGGTTCACGGAGGTCGCTGAGAATGCTCCGTAATTCGGTCAATGAGGCCCGGGCATTCTCGTTGATAATTGCTCCGCCAGTCTTTCGGTCATCGTCACCCATGTTCTGCCGGTGCGCCAAGGCTGATGAATGCATGGAGATTAACGATAATCGGTGCGCGAGCACGTCGTGCATTTCGCGGGCTAGGTGCTCACGAACTCGCGCTTGTGCCGCATTGATCTCAGTTTGCCTGGTCTGCTCGAGCGTGGCGTTATGGCGTTTCAAGGACTCGACGAGTGCCCGGTGGGCGCCGAAGTATTTGCCCCACGCGATGAGACAGGCGACTATAACGCTCGCAAATGCTATACCCCACCATTCATGGTGATACGCCGCTGTTGGGGTCCATGGCCAGTGCCAACGAATAGTGATTGTGGCTAGCACCACCACCCCGAGGAGGATGATTCGGCGGTTGCTGGCAGATCGTGCCGTTTCGGCGAGTGACATGAGTGCGCTGCCACTGGCGGCATTTGAGAAGAGCGCTAGCGCGATGGCCCAGTGACCGCGACCGCGGTGGTGCAGTATGAGTGCGACGACCCCGATCGCGGCATCGCATAAAAGCCAGGTAGCGGGCACCGTGATTCTATTATTTAGGGCGCTATCCAAGCCGCTAAGGGCAACGATGGAGATCGTTAAAGCACCAGGAACCAGACGGAGATATGTCCTGAGGCCTCGCATGGGTTCAACGCTAGCACGGTGATTTTCGAGGTCGGGCTGACTTTCGTCTATTTTTCCAGTCATTTGGCTGCAGCAGTTGGCCGTCTGACCTCGAGACGACAACCAATGCCTCTACTATCGGCTTCCCACCATTCGTAGTGTCAGGTGCCGTACCTGTGATACCGAAAGAAGGGAACGTCATAGTTATGACTCTCATATCCGGCGTGGTGTTTATTGTCGCCATGTTGTTTTTAGTCTCAGCAATTGGAGCAGTTGTCGTGCAGTTGCTGCGCGGCGGGGTAAAAGCTATTCGAACCGTCCCCGCGGTGCCGCTCATGGCAGGCTACGTCGTCACGTTCCTCGTGTGGTTAGCATTATGACAACGGTCGTGAAATTAGAAGGGTTAGTTGTCCGCTACGAGAATCGTTTCGCGCTTCAAGGGGTTGACCTATCGTTTGAATCGGGTCATATTCACACGCTGCTTGGCCCCAATGGTTCGGGGAAGACCACGATTTTCAAAGCCGTGCTTGGTGCCGTTGCCAGTGAGGGAGCCATCTGTCGTCAACCGAGTTCACTGCGCATTGGACACCTGATTGAGTATCCGGCGTTCTATGCAAAATTGACGCTGTACGAGAACCTTCAGCTCTTTGCTTCGTACTTCAACGTGAACCAGGCGAGGGTAGTCGAACTCCTCAGTGTGGTCGGCTTGGCCAAGCAACAAGATCAACGTCTCTCCAGCACGTCGTTGGGAATGCGTCAACGCTTGGGGATTGCCCGAGCGCTGCTTGGCGATCCACACGTGTTGTTGCTGGACGAACCCACAAATGGGTTGGATCCGTTAGGCGCGAGGCAATTCAGGGACCTCCTACTACAAATTCGGGATGAACAAGGGGCGGCAATCGTCGTCGCTAGCCACAATCTTGCCGAAGTCAGCGAAATTTCTGATGACATCACGTTCTTACGACAAGGCCGGGTGGTCTTTCAGACCTCACAAACTGGCCCGTTCGTCGTCGAGTGCGCACAGGGCGATCTCTATGACGTAGAACTAACGTCTGGAACGTACCGCATACGACATCAAGACACTGACACAGCCCTCACCACTACGGAGGCGTTGAATCTAGAAGACGTGTATGCGTTGCTGATGGAGGGCGAAGAGCAGTGAAACGTTTGATATCGAATGAATGGCTCAAACTGCGTCGAGAAAAGACCCTTTGGTTTGCCTTAGCGTTGCATCTTGCACCGGTGACGATGGTGATTGCGGCTTCTGCCATGGGCGTGCACCAGGGTCCACCAGAACAGCGGTATTTTGTTTTGCACAATCAATCGGTATTTTTAGCGGCCATTGTGCCGGTTATCGTCACCGCGGTTGCCTTCCGAGTTGAGTTATCCAATCGCACGTGGTTTGAATGGCTAATGCTCCCACAGCCCAGGCCCAGGCTGCTCACCGCCAAGGTGCTGAACATAGGCTTGATACAGCTTGTTTTTATAGCATTGTCGACTGTTACCACCGTTGTCTTCCTCTTGACGGTCGGGGCAGGCGGAGTGCTGATTGCGCGGAGCATTGGGTCCTACCTGATCCTTCAGCTCGGCAGCATGGTCGTGATGAGTGCGGCGGCCGTACTGTTGTCGTTGCTGCTGCGTAATACGTTGATCGTCAACATTATCGGCATTGCCGTGAGCATGATCACGATGGTCCTCATGGCCGCAGACTTCTCCTGGGCGATACCAACGAGCTGGACGTATCGAACGGGTCTGGCCGTGCTGGATCATGCAGCATATAGTTTTCCGGAATGGTGGAACCTGCTAGCGGGCAGTGCCATCTGGGTACTGTTATCGGCCGGTATGCTCCTTGCCTCGCGCGCGTTGTGTCGTTCGCCAGCCGTGTTGAATGCTGCCGTGTGACTGCCGAAAATACGCCGCAAATACTGCTGAGCTCAGGCCATGAGGCACTACCATGGGACCATATCCTCTGAAAGGTACCTATGAGCGTTGACGAACCACTGACCACCGAGGCCATCGGCCAACCAAACCGTCTAGGCATTGGCATCATCGGGGCCGGACGCGTCGGCGCTGTCCTCGGATTGGCACTACAGCGTGCCGGGCACACTATCACCGCGGTGCATGCGGTGTCGGATGCCTCGATGGGCCGAGCGGAAACCTTACTGCCGGACGTACCGATCATCGAGATCCCGGACATCCTGCGGCGTTCCGAGGCCGTCATTTTTGCGGTGCCCGATGACGTTCTGGAATCCCTGGTGGCCGGGCTTGCTGCCGCCGGACACATCCAGACCGGCCACCTGCTGGTTCACACTTCTGGTCGGTACGGCACCGCGGTGATGCAGACGGTGCGTGAGCACGGGGCGATTCCGGTGGCCATCCATCCGGCCATGACATTTTCTGGCTTGTCGCTGGATGCAGACCGGCTCCAAAATACAGCATTTGGTATCACCGCCGATGCGGTCGTGGCACCGATCGCCGAGGCGCTCGTTGTCGAGATGGGCGGCATTCCCGTCACCATTCCTGAAACAGCCCGGCCCGTCTACCACGCGGCGATGGCACATGCCTCGAACCACTTGGTCACCCTCACCGCACAGGCCCAAGCCATGCTGGAGGCCGCCGGCATCGACCAAGCGCCCAAACTCGTGGGCAACCTGATGAGCGCAAGCCTGGAAAATGCGCTATCCAATGGCGACCAAGCACTCACTGGCCCGGTATCGCGCGGTGATACCGGCACGGTTGCCAAACACGTCGAAACACTCAAAGCGCTCGATGACCAAGACCTGTTCGAAACCTATCGCGCCATGGCGGTGGCTACTGCCCGTCGGGCACATCGTGCAGGGTTCATCAACGCGGCCAAACTCGAAGAACTCCAGCACGCGCTCGAGGTCTGAAACACCACGGGCCAGCAGATCTCAACCACCGGCGCATCCGAGACTAGACTGTCTGACGTGACAGACCAACAAGCCCAACTGGTAACCACCACTCAAGCTGCGCGAGACCTTATCGCCGCAACGGTCGCCGACCTGATTGCCGCCGGCAACCCCACCCCGACGGTTGGCCTGGTGCCCACCATGGGCGCCCTGCATGACGGCCACGGGGCGCTGTTCGAACAGGCCCGCGCCGAAAACGATGTGGTCATCGCCTCGATCTTCGTCAACCCGCTGCAATTTGAGCGGGAGGACGACTTTCAAAACTATCCAAGCACCTTGGACGCCGACGTCGAATTGGTCACGCGCTACGGTGGCGACATCGTCTTCGCCCCGGATACCCAACACATGTACCCGGGCTACCCGGACGCCCCGCAGATTCGTGTGAGCGCCGGACAAATGGGTCGCATGTTTGAGGGCGCGTCGCGGCCGGGCCACTTCGATGGCGTGTGCACCGTGGTGGCGAAACTGTGGAACATTCTGATTCCACCGGCACCGGCACAACTGCGCAGTTATTTCGGGCAAAAGGATGCCCAACAGTTGGCGATCGTGACGCGCATGGCCCAAGACTTAGACATCGACGTGGCAATCCGTGCGGTGGATCTAGTCCGTGCGCCCTCAGGACTCGCACTCTCGTCGCGCAATGTCAGACTCGATGATCACGGCATGGAAAACGCGCTGGGATTATCCAAAGCACTGCACTATCTGGCCGACCAAGCAGCAGCAGGGGCTCGCCTGGATATTGAAGCGGCGAGAGACATCATTCGAGCACAACAAAACGTCGAACTAGACTATTTGGAGATCGTCGATCCGGCCACCCTGGAACCCTTATCACCCGACCAACTGGCCACCCCGTTGGTACGCGAGGCTCTTGCCCTCGTGGCAGCTTGGGTGCCGCCGGTGAGACTGATCGACAACATGTTGTTAGCGCCGTAGGCTACCCATCACAGACCGGACTCATCTCGTAGCAACCGGAACGATTTCGCAAGGAGACGCGTGACAAGCACAGCACCAAAACCGACCCAGGATCTTTATCGACACGTCAACGGTGAATGGATGGATTCCAACACCATCCCGGCAGATCGCGGCACATATGGCGCGTTCATGGAATTGCACGACCAGTCCGAAATAGCAGTCCACGACATTCTGAAATCTGCGGCACAAGACCTTTCGAAAAAACAGCTTCGCAAACCGATTTCTGCGGAACATACCGATGACGGAGCAAAAGCCCGCATCGGTGCCCTGTATGCCGCGATGATGGATGAAGAAACCATCGAAGCCCTGGGTGTGACCCCGCTGTGGGAGACCCTGGATGAAGTCTCTGATATCTCGAGCACAGCAGAATTCTTGGAAACCACCGGCAAATTGGAACGCGAAGGCGTCGTCGGTGGTCCCGTCGGCACCGGAGCGATGCCCGATGCCGGCAATCCCGAACGGGTGCTGCTGCACATGATCCAAAGTGGACTCGGTCTGCCCGATGAATCGTACTATCGGGAAGAAAAATTTAGCGACATCGTCGAGGCATATCGGACCTATGTGGAAACGCTCTTCTTGCTCTCCGGGCTGGCCCCAACCGAAAAGCGCGCTCGCAAGATGGCCAAGCGCGTCATCGATCTGGAAACCAAAATCGCCGAAAAACACTGGGACATCGTCTCGGTGCGAGATGCCGTCAAACGCTACAACCTCTATGACCGTGACACCCTGCTAGAGAAGTTCCCATCGGGTATTCACTGGTTGACCGGCATGAACATGGCTCCGGGACAAGCACACGAAAACCGTTCCGAAGAGATCGTTGTGTGGCAGCCCGACTTCTTGACCGGTTTGGAAGAACTGCTGGATTCTGAGCCCATTAAATCCTGGCGCACCTGGCTGAAACTGCACATCATTTCCTCCCACACACCATTCTTGTCGGATGACTTTGTCCAAGCGAACTTCGAGTTCAGCAAAGTGCTCTCGGGTACCGAAGAGCTCCGTCCACGGTGGAAGCGCGCCGTTGGTCTGGTGAACTCGAGCCTGGGCGAAGACGTGGGCCGTCTCTATGTTGCCCAGCACTACACCGAATCGCATCGTGCGGATATGGATAAGCTCGTCGACGCACTGCAGCAGGCCTACCACGCATCAATCTCTGAACTGCCGTGGATGGGCGAGGAAACCCGCCAACGCGCACTCGAGAAGCTCGCCAAGTTCAATCCGATGGTCGGCTACCCGGTGAAATGGCACAACTACTCTGATATTGCCGTGGATGCCAGCGATCTTGTGGCCACCCTGGATCGTATTTCGGCACACGACGTGGAAGATAACCTCTCCAAAATTGAAAAGGGCCCGGACCCAGAAGAATGGCACATGAGCCCGCAGACGGTGAATGCATACTATTCACCATTAGAGAATGCGATCGTGTTCCCCGCAGCTATCTTGCAGCCACCATTCTTCTCACCCGACGCCACCCCGGCACAGAACTTTGGTGGCATCGGTGCTGTCATCGGTCACGAAATTGGTCACGGTTTCGATGATCAAGGCTCACAGTATGACGGTGATGGTGCGCTCAATGATTGGTGGACCGATGAAGATCGCGCTGCGTTCACTCAACGCACCGAATCGCTGGTGGATCAGTACAAAGTACTGGCACCGACTGAAGCACCAGAACACAACGTCAACGGTGAACTCACCCTGGGCGAGAACATCGGCGACCTGGGCGGCCTAGGCATCAGCCATAAGGCACTGTATCTGTACTTGGAACAGCACCCTGAGGCAGTCACAGCACAAGGTCTGGATCCGAACGATGCCGATGATCGACAAGCGATCGATCGGCAGTTCTTTGAGTCCTGGGCTTCGGTATGGCGTCAACTCATCCGTCCAGAAGCCGCGGTGACTCGCGTGTCAACGGACCCGCACTCACCCAATGAGTTCCGTTCCAACCAGGTCGTCAAAAACCTCGACGCGTTCCATGCTGCCTACGGCACCACACCCGAGGATGAGATGTGGTTAGCACCTGCAGAACGCGTGACGATCTGGTAAAACCGTAGTCATGAGCTTTGATCCGTATGCACCGCTACCCGATTTGGTCCAGATGACGATGAGCAGCGAAGACTTCACCGACGGTGACCGGCTGCCAACGCGGTCGGTCATGGAAAGTTTGGGCCTGGGCGGCAAAGACGAAGTGCCGCAGTTGTCATGGGACAATATCCCAGAGGGCACCAAGACCTTTGCGCTGACCTGTCTTGATCCGGATGCGCCAACGGCCAGCGGGTTCTGGCACATGTCGGCCTTCAATATTCCGGCGACGGTCACCTCGCTGCCGGGTGGCGCCGTCGCCTGGGATACCATCGACTGGTCGGCATTTGGCGTGTCCGGTGCAGACCAGGGTCCGATTTTCGTCAAGAACGACCGCAATGTGGCGGGTTATACCGGTGCTGCGCCACCGGAGGGTCACCCAGACCACCGCTACATGTTCGTCATTCACGCTGTCGGCACCGAACTTGAACTCGGCAACGATGCCACCCCGGCCCAGGTTGGTTTCAACCTGTTCAAACACGCCATCGGCCGCGGTCGAATGACCGGTGTCTTCGGGCGCTAGCACGGCACGTATATCGCACTCAAAAACAACTGTGGCCGCAACCTGCGAAAGGTTGCGGCCACAGTCAATTCAGGTAGTCGGGATTACTTGGTCTGCGCCAGAATATCGGTAATGACGCTCAAGCCTTCTTGCAGCAGATCTTCGCCTATGACTACTGGTGGCAAGAACCGCAGCACGTTGCCGTAGGTTCCGGCGGTCAGTGTGATGACGCCCTGCTTGCGTGTCTCCACGGCGATCTCATTGACCAGCTTGGCCAGTGGTTCTTTGGTTTCCGGATCGACGAATTCAATGGCCATCATCGCACCGCGACCGCGAATGTCACCCACCCGAGCATCGTCCTTTTGGATTCTGGTGAAGTGCTCGGTGATGAGCTCGCCGATGCGGTTTGCTTTCGCCGACAGGTCTTCTTCTTCCATGACTTCGAGTGAGGCCAGTGCGGCAGCAACAGCCACTGGGTTGCCACCGTAGGTGCCGCCCAGACCACCGGCGTGGACGGCGTCCATGACGTCAGCGCGGCCGGTTACCGCCGACAGCGGCATACCACCGGCGATGCCCTTGGCCAGTGTGATCAGATCTGGTTCGATGCCCTCGGTGGTGGAGGCAAACCAGTCACCGGTCCGGGCAAAACCGGTTTGGACCTCGTCGGCAATAAACAGCACATTGTTGGCTTTACACCACTCAACAATCTTGGCCAAAAAGCCCTCAGCCGGCACGATGAAGCCACCTTCACCCTGGATAGGTTCCATGATCACCGCGGCCAACTGGTTGGCACCGATCTGCGTTTCCAATGATTCGATGGTACGGGCCGCGGCCTGTGCACCGGTCAGGCCGTCGCGGTACGGGTAGGATCCAGGCACTCGGTAGGTTTCGGACGCGAATGGCCCAAACGATTCTTTATACGGCATGTTCTTGGCGGTCAGCCCCATGGTCAGCGTGGTGCGACCGTGGTAAGCGTTATCGAACGCCGCAATGGCCTGCTTGCCGGTGTATGCGCGAGCCACTTTGACAGCATTTTCGACGGCTTCAGCACCCGAGTTCAATAGTACGGTGCGTGTTTGACCGGAGATTGGCACCAGCCCATCGAGGCGTTGTGCCAACTGCACGTAGGACTCATACGGGGTGACCATGAAGCAGGTGTGGGTAAAGTCCGCGACTTGTTCTTGCACAGCTTGAACAATTTTTGGATGCGACGCACCGACCGTGGTTACAGCGATCCCCGCGCCCAGGTCAATGAGACGGTTGCCATCAACATCCTCGACGATGCCGCCTTCAGCACGAGCAGCAAACGCCGGTGTGGAGGGGCTGACAGCCTTTGGAACATACGTTTCAAGGCGTTCATGCAGTTCACGGGCTTTAGGGCCGGGGAGTTCGGTGACGAGTTTGCGAGACTGATCTAGCGGTTCACGCGACATTCAATATTCCTTACGTAGCTGTAACAAGACTGGGTGCTTCGTTCATTATGAGACATCAGAGCTATGTGCGGCCAATAGAACCTTGTCATGATGGGTATGCTTAACCGGTATGGACGAGCGATTACTGACAGCATTTCTGACGGTGGCTGAAACTCATAACGTTTCAGTGGCTGCACGCCGCTTGAATATCACCCAGCCTGCGCTGTCTCGGCAATTACAAAAACTGCAGCGTCACCTCAAAGTGGCACTGTTGCAATCGCATCATTCCGGTGTGGGTCTCACCGCTGCAGGTGAAGAATTTTTGCCCGTCGCCCGGCGGTTAGTCGATGAGATGCGCAAGGCTGAATCGTTTGCACGCATGTTAGCCACCGGTGCATTTACCGAGATCACTTTCGCCGCACCGGGGACGACACTCATCGATATCGTGATCCCGTTCGTTGCCACCCTCGATTCGAAGCAACTGCATTCGCACGTTATAGAAACTCCGCTCGGAGCATCGTTGGAACAGGCGGTCAACACCGCAGATCTGGTGATCATGCCCTCGGAACCGCCCCGTGATCTGGCCTCAATTGCTCTGGTGGAGCTCCCGGTGTGGGCTTATGTTGCGCCCGGCCATCCGTGGGCTGACCGTGACGAAATTTCGCTGGATGAGCTCGTGGAAGAACGGGTCGTGGTTGCCACCACCGACTTCATGTCGCGCAGGGTATTAGACGGCGCGGTTGATGTTGCCGGGCTGACCGTGCCACAAATTGTGGAAACGAATTCAGGCCGTGTTGCCCAGGCGCTCGTGGCGACGGGGAATGGGGTCGCGGTGGTCACCGAGGATGCGTTCTTCGGGTTGAAGCCGGCCAAAATTACTACGAGGCACCACATTTTATCTGTGTGGTTACACGCCGGTTGGCGAGCCGATCACTACGCTCTGGAACGTGTGCAAGAGCTCGCAGAGGAACTCGCGGCATTTGCACAAGCACGGTATCCGGAACTCACCCCGGGCCCGATTGATCCACAACCTTGAGCGTGCTGGTGAGCCAAGGGCGATTAAACTGCACATGTCGGACATAACGAAACTCAGTGGGCCTGCGCCGGGCTAGACTACTAGGCGTGAGTACGACCAACGCAGCTAATGCCAACCCATCCGACGCCGAAGGCGCTACCAATACCCGTGATCAGCGAAAGGTTCGTCAGGCGAAACGCCAAGAACTGCTCGATGCCGGCATCCAGGCCTATCCGGTTGCGGTAGACCGCACCCATTCGCTGGCCGAGATTCGTGAAAAGTACCCGAACCTCGAAGCGGGCGAAGAAACCGGCGACATCGTGGCCGTGGCTGGTCGCGTCGTATTCCAACGCAATACCGGAAAACTCGCGTTCGTCACGCTGCAAGAAGGCGGCGAAACCGGTGACCATCCACGTCTACAGGTCATGCTGTCCCAGGCCCGTGTGGGGGCAGAAGCCCTGGACTCATATAAGCACCTGGTCGACCTCGGTGACCACATCGCCGTCACCGGTGAAATCATTACATCCAAACGCGGCGAGCTGTCGATCATGGCAGATACCTGGACCATGGCATCCAAAGCGCTGCGTCCACTGCCCGTACTGCACGCTGACCTGGCCGATGAGACCCGCGTGCGGCAGCGCTATGCCGATCTGATCGTGCGCCAAGAAGCCGCTGCAATGGTGCATGCTCGCTCGGGTGTGGTCCGTGCCGTCCGTCGTGCGCTCGAAGATCAGGGCTACATCGAAGTCGAAACGCCGATTTTGCAGCTGATTCACGGTGGGGCACAGGCTCGACCATTTGAAACACATCTCAATGCATTTGACCAGACGATGACGCTGCGTATTGCCACCGAGCTCTTCCTGAAGCGCGCCGTGGTCGGTGGCATCGACAAGATCTTTGAAATCGGACGGGTTTTCCGAAATGAGGGGGTGGATTCCACACACTCACCGGAGTTCACCATGCTGGAAGCCTACGAAGCATACTCCGATATGTATGGCATGGCCGAGCGCATTCGCGAAATCATTCTGTCGGCTGCCAACGCTGCCGGTGTCGGTCACGAGTTGATCACGCCAGAAGGCCAGACCGTGGTACTCGATAGCGAGTGGGAATGGAAAGAATTTTACCCCGCCATCTCCGAAACCGTCGGCCAGGATATTACACCCGACACCTCGGCAGAAGAACTGCGGGCCATCGCCGAGGCGAACAACGTTGAGGTTGACGAGCAGCTATCCGTTCAGCAGTTGGCGATGGAACTCTTCGACGAACTCGTGGAACCACATATCGTCCAGCCAACATTTATTTATCACTACCCGCAAGCGGCCCAGCCACTTGCTCGCCCACACCGCGACGACCCGCGCATGGTGGAAGCCTGGGACCTGATTATTAACGGTTATGAGATCGGCACCGCATTTTCCGAACTTATTGACCCCGTTATCCAGCGCGAACGCCTGACTGCTCAATCCGATGCTGCAGCTGCTGGCGATGAAGAAGCTATGCAACTGGATCACGACTTCCTTCGGGCTCTAGAATATGGTGCACCCCCAACCGGCGGACTCGGTATGGGTGTTGATCGGTTGGTCATGTTGTTGACCGGCACCGGGATTCGTGAAACCATTTTGTTCCCGCTGCTGAAACCAGAAGGCGACGAGTAAGGAGGCACTATGGAAGTGTTCTGGGATTATTTTGAAGTCCTTGCCCCGTCCATTGGGCTGTTCTTTATCTTCTGGTTGGTTATGCGCTCGCTGTTTCGCGGGGATTCCGGTGAACGTGATGCCAAGCGGGATGCCGAAGAGCGTGAAGCGCAACTGTGGGCCCAGCGTCGTGCCGCAAAACAACAGGGTGTGGAAGACGAAGCCAACGCAACAGTAGAAAAGTTTTAGTCCGGGAATAACGCTGACTCAAAGCTGGTTATCTCTACTCCTAACAATTACCTTTGTGTGAAAGGACTAGAGTTGTGCAAATTTTACCTTGAGCCGATCAGACTCAGCTTTCGGTAAAAATGGTGCATTTCCTTCGCCCAGCAGTGAACAGTAGTCTCAATACGATTTATAACTCAGTACGATCAGACTCAATAGTCAGCAAGGAGTGTGCCTATGTTTGAAAGATTCACCGATCGGGCCAGACGAGTAGTAGTGCTTGCGCAGGAAGAAGCGCGCATGCTGAACCACTCGTACATCGGCACCGAGCACATCCTGCTCGGGTTGATCCACGAAGGCGATGGCGTGGCCGCCAAAGCCCTGCAATCCCTTGACGTTTCGTTAGGCGCGGTACGCGAGCAGGTGCGAGAAATTATCGGTCAGGGCCAGCAAGCGCCATCCGGTCACATCCCATTCACCCCGCGTGCCAAAAAAGTTTTAGAACTCTCACTGCGTGAAGCACTGCAGCTTGGCCACAACTACATCGGCACCGAACACATCCTGCTCGGACTCATCCGTGAAGGCGAAGGCGTCGCCGCACAGGTACTCGTGCAGCTGGGCGCCGACCTCAACCGCGTCCGCCAGACAGTCATTCAGTTGTTGTCCGGTTACCAGGGCTCCGGCGAAGGTGAAGGTAAAGAAACCGCAGGAGTTTCTGCTTCAGGTGGCAGCCAAGGCCAGCAGGCCGGTTCAGTTGTGCTCGACCAGTTCGGTACGAACCTCACTGCAGCATCCCGCGAATCTCGGCTTGACCCAGTCATTGGGCGCAGCGACGAGATGGAACGCGTCATGCAGGTGCTCTCGCGTCGTACCAAGAACAACCCGGTGCTCATCGGTGAACCCGGTGTTGGTAAGACGGCCGTTGTCGAAGGTCTGGCACAGGCCATTGTGCGTGACGATGTACCAGAGACTTTGAAAGACAAGCAGCTATACACCCTCGATCTGGGTTCGCTGGTTGCCGGTTCTCGTTACCGCGGTGATTTCGAGGAGCGCCTGAAGAAGGTTCTCAAAGAAATTCGCACTCGCGGCGACATCATCCTGTTCATCGACGAGATTCATACGCTCGTAGGTGCCGGTGCCGCAGAAGGCGCCATCGATGCCGCTTCGATTCTCAAGCCGATGTTGGCACGCGGCGAACTGCAGACCATCGGTGCCACGACACTGGATGAATACCGCAAACACATTGAAAAAGATGCGGCCCTGGAACGTCGTTTTCAGCCCATCCAGGTTGACGAACCATCAGTTGAAGACTCCGTTGCCATTCTGCGTGGTCTGCGCGACCGGTACGAAACGCACCACCGTGTGTCCATCACGGATGAAGCACTCCAGGCAGCTGCCACCATGGCAGATCGCTACATCTCAGATCGCTTCCTGCCGGATAAGGCAGTCGACTTGATCGATGAGGCCGGTGCACGTCTGCGTATTCAGCGGATGTCGACCCCTCCAGAGATCAAAGAATACGATGCGCGCATCGAGGAAGTACGCAAAGAGAAGGAAGCCGCCATTGACGGCCAAGACTTCGAAGGCGCCGCCTCACTGCGGGACAAAGAACAGTCACTCCAAGATGAGCGCAACACCAAAGAACGCGAATGGCGTGACGAAGCCGCTCACGGTATCGCCGAAGTCGGCGAAGACATGATTGCCGAAGTGCTATCGAAGTCCACCGGTATTCCAGTCTTCCGTCTCTCCGAGAGCGAAGCCGAGCGTTTGCGCAATATGGAAGACGAACTGCATCGTCGGGTCATTGGCCAAGACGAAGCAGTCAAGTCGCTGTCACGTGCGATCCGCCGTACCCGTGCCGGGCTGAAGGATCCACACCGTCCAACCGGCTCGTTCATCTTTGCCGGTCCGACCGGTGTTGGTAAAACCGAGCTGGCCAAGACGCTGTCCGAGTTCCTGTTCGGGGATGAAGAAGCCCTGATCACCCTGGACATGTCAGAATTCCAAGAGAAACACACCGTCTCACGCCTCTTCGGTGCCCCTCCGGGCTACGTCGGCTACGAGGAAG
>JABXHI010000002.1 GCA_013393415.1 Micrococcaceae bacterium | reverse complement strand
TCGATCGACTCTGGGCCACCACGCTCAGCCCGCCAGAACCAAGCCGCAGCACGTGATCACCAGCCCACCATCGGGCACCAGGCCGGGAAGAGAAAGGGACCCGGAAGACCCTCAGTGGAACAAGACCGGAACAAGGCCGGGAGACACCAACCTCCCCGAAAATCCCGTCCCGCCCGATCATGGATTCAACGCCTCAACCGATCACTCATCGGTGGATCAGGGTTTAGGGGCTTGACTGAACCGAGGGTGTGGGCCTTAGAGCGGTAGTGTCCGGGGTGTTTTTGCTACTGGTCCGTCTGACTGTTGTCCTGCTCCACCGCGCGATAGTGCTCGTGATCCCCCGACATGTACGCCGCCCGGTCGCCTTGCACCACCGTGTCGAAGGCTCTGCGCATCATCTGCACGTCAGCCATCGCGCGGTGCGCATCGTCGCCATAAGACCCGCCGGTCAGCTGCACCATGTCCTGCATTCGGTTTCCAGCGCTCTCGGGGGTTTTGACGAAGTAGGTCATGATGTCTTTGGTGTCCAAGGTGTCGCGCCACTTACCGGCATAGCCATTCAGTGAGTACGACAGCTGGGTGTGCTCGAAGTTCACCTTGTGGGCAACCATGACCGAGTTATCCATAACCTCCATCATCTGACGCTGCACTTTAGGGTCAGAGAATTTCGGCTTACCCTCGATCATCTCAGGTGTAATGTTGTGCACGTGCTGGGCGCCGGTGCCGGCCAAAGCTTTCAGGCTCTGGTCAGCGTCGAGTAAGAACGTATCGGACTCGACGTGTCCATCTGGATGCACCTTTTCATACCCGACCTCAATGATGTCGGAGTATTGGCCGGTATCAACCGTGCCGATGTCTTCCTTGGTGCGGCAGGCTGTCTCAAAGTCGATGAACACCAGCGGCTTATCTTTTCGGATGTTGGCTGTTGACCAGAGCTCTTGCATCGCTTCGTGGCGGTCCATGCTCCGTTGCTGCATCAAATCGTTGGCTCGGCGTTCGACTTCTTGAGTGTGCCGACCGGTGAAAACCGACAACATGCGCTTGGCTTTGTAGAAATGATAGTCATCGTTCATTGATGGATTCGGCCTGTGAACATACTCTTCGCCGCTGTCAGCGTTTTGACGTGCTTTCCACTGCTCGAATTGCTCGGCTTCGCGCTGGTAGTGGCTGTAGCTGGTCAACGGCATTTTGGAACGGTCAACGCCGTGCGCTTCGGCGTGTCGAGCATGGGCGACATCGGTCAAAGATAGTTGATAAAACGCGGCCTTGCGGTCCAGATGCGCCTGGTACATCGCATCATCAGCTGGAAACGCACGATAGGAGCCGCGACCGTTGCGACGCTTGTTGTCGTTATATGTGTCCCAGAACCTTTTCTCTGAAGCCATGAGTCTCTGAATATTGGTGGTATTAGCATCATGCAGCTGTTGGAATGCTTCGATCTCGATGTCGTCGCGGTGCACGAAGGTTTCTACCCCGCCATCACCTGCTTCCAATTGCAGGCTGATGTCGTCGGCTTCGGAGTGTCGCCTGTGGTCATACTGTCCGCCGGCACGCCGGTTATTCTGCTGGCGTTGCTGCGCTGAGGTCATAGGTCTGGTCATATGGTGACAGTGTCCGGGATGTGTTTTTATTCCGCACCATCGTCCCGGATCAGTCGAAAGATGCGTTCTTCAACATCCACAGCCGTGAGATCATATGGACTCCCCCACGTGGTGACGATTTGGACATAGCGCTTATAGGGCTTGGTTCTGCCATATTTCAGCTTCTCCCCCACCTCGTCTTTGAACCAGTCAATAACCTTCTCATCCAAAACAGGCGCCGCACCATCTTCACCCTGTGGACCCGTTGCGGTGACGTAGTACAGCCATTTAGTGAAAAACGATGCACCTAACTTCCGCATCTTGCCCTCGTTATTCAAATAGTAAAATCCAGCTTCGTTGCCCTGTTCTCGGGAAACAGTGCACGACTGCCGTATCTTGGTTGCGACATCGTCTGACAGCGTGCCGTCAGTCGTGAAGTCATCGGTGAGCACCCGTAGCGTGCGATGCGGACCATAATTGACAAGACCGTGGCCCCAGATCATCACAGTAATGAACGCGCCCACAATGTTGTCATCTTCCAGGTCGCGAACAGCCTGACGAATGATGGCGCGGTCAACATAGTCGGGCAACGAATTGATCGCCTCAGCAGCACCGTCGATGTTCTGCATTTTCTCCAGCCACTTGTCACGGTGGAATCGGAACGCACGCTGTGGCGCAAAGGGTTGCTCCATCAGCTCAACGAGCTCTGCTGGAGGTGGCGGGATGGGCTGTGACATGACGCTCCTTGTGTGGCGATGCTGTTGTTCAGAGCTTAGCCAACACTGGGGACACCAGTAGTAAAGCTACGAAAAGCAAAAAAGGATGCCAGGACATTGCTGCCCCGACACCCCGATAGCGAAACTCGGCTAGTTTTCCTCAGCCAAATGGTTGACCAAGTCTTCGTCGCCGAAGAAGTCGATCAGCTGCTGGCGCTGTTGCGTGAGTGTCTTATGCTCGTATGCTGCGCGGCGATAGTCCGGGTCGGACATGTCGGCAACTTCGTATTCGTATCCGAGTTCTTCTGTCCATTCGTCCAGATCGTACCGTTCATAGGAGTTTTCGACCCAATTGATGTCTGACAGGTTTCGGGCCATCACCTGGGCACCGTAAATGTTGGGGTCAGCTACACTACCTTTCGTGTGACCGGTGGCGAAGTGCCGCTCATTTCCTGCATCGTCGGTGCGGTAGAAGTGCACGATGGACGTGTTGGCGTGCGGGTCGAGGTTCGGCCCGTCGGTGTCCTCAAATGGGTTGTTAGTGCCATATTCCACAAGCGTGCTGACACCCTTGGCGTGCATGGCGTTGGCCACTGCGATCTCGCCATCCTCAAACTCTCCAGGTCCAAGCCCCGGCAGCATCCCGACCTCAGTTTCGCCGGGAGGATGGACACGGTTCAGTGGAGAGTTCGGGTCGTCATATTCGGTTGCCACACTGTCAACACTTGCCGGCGGGATGACGTGTACGAAGTCGTAATCGCCGCCAAAGTAGTCATACTTATTCAGCTCGGGCTGATACCGGCCATCTTGATCGTCGTCGAAGAAGCTCTCGGGGTTGGCATAGGCAGAATACGCACTGTCACCCTCATATTCCTCTTCGTAACCGACCAGAAGGTCTTGATCAGACACTTTCGCCCAGCTTTGACCATCCTTGTCTGACATCCACAGTTCTGGTGTCAGTCCAGCATCGTCATGCACCGCATCGTAACCGTCCATATCGGTGTCATAAAACACATGAAGATCGACGGTATCGAATCGGTCGTTGAGGGCCACTAGGTCGTAGGGGTCGTTAGTCTGCCATCCGTAGTGGGCAACTTCGCGCAACGTCGGAATGTCGTTGTTCATGAAGTCCTGGTGCCACTGGTCGTCGTGACCATCGGTGAAGATTTCCAGACGGCGACGTTGCTCGTTCGAGTCATCGGCGATGCCAAGGGAGATGTCTGACTCGGAGTGGGATTTGGTGGTGTATTTACCATCACTTGTGCGGTTGTGCTGTTGCGCGGACTGAGCTGAAGTCAAAGGTTTCGTCATGCACTGTTAGTGTCCGGTGCCCAGCACATTCCGATGCTCCTATCGCAACACCCGCGCCCGGTACCGTGTGTACAGTTTCTCGTTGGTTTTCTTCAACCGTTGCGTATCAACCGACTTTTTCTGCTTGTGGTATTTTTCAAACAGCTTTGGATGGTCCTCGCGGAAGCGCGTCTCGGCGAACGTGCCGTTTTGCTTATTGGTGGCGATGATGACACCGTTTTCGTCCACCAGGATGTCAGCACTTTCCATGAATCTGCGGATTCTTGACTCGTGATGCTTGCTGAGCTCTTTGGCCTTGGACTCTGCGGCCTTTGCTTCACGGTATTTCACGAGGTCTTGGACTACCTGTTTGTCTGCCACGGCCTTCTTGCCCACATTGGCCCGAGAGTAGACCTGCTTGATCTTACCTAGGCGCTCTGGTTTTGGTGGGACGTTTTCTAGGACGTGGTAGTGCCAGAAGTCGTCTATTTCAGCGATAAGGTCTTCAATATCGTCTTCGTTTCGTTCGATGAAGACAATATGCAGTTGGCCGCCGACATCTGCGACAATCCAGGCATGAGACCTGCCGGTAACTGCCATCGCGTGCTGAACCTGCCAGTACGATTCCGAGGACACACGGCCTTCTTCTTCGGACCAGTCATCTTTGAGGTGGTGCGAGTGGACTTTAGATTCAAAGACTCCACCATCGGATGTCAGCGCGTCAACGTTGACGCGCATGTATGGTCGGTCATTGTTTTGCAACATGCCTTGCAGCTGGGTCTTGATCCCCATTTCTCGGGTGAACTCTGAGCGCAAGAAATCTTCCATATAGTGACCGCGACGGGTCAGGTAGTTCCCCTCGAAGGCCGGGGCTAACCCCTTCTTATCCTCGTAGAGGTCTAGCAGCTCTTTGTAGCGGTTCTCCCCCATGATGACCGAGGCATCCGAGCCTCCGATCCCCTCGCCACGCTGGGCCTTCCAATCCTCATCTGAGGCATCGTAGGGCAGGACCTGGGTCGCTTCGGGGAAGCTGTAGTTGGGCTTCTCGTCGGAGACTTCGTCTGAAAAAATCTTTACTTCGCTCATATTATTACCGTGTCCGGCACGGCAGTTCACAACCCCGCTAATTGGGGTGGCAGTGCCGGCGCTTAGGTATCCTGAGTCACATGAAGAACTCAACGAGAACCGTTCAGGGCGACTTCTCCCAGATACGCTTTGACAGGAACGCCGGAGGACCGGAACCGCGAAAAAACTACCAGCACTGGTACATTTCTGATGACGCTAAGGAATGGGGAGCATGGTGCAAAACGTGCCATCGATTCCTAAAGATCACGCCAGTTACGGCAGGTTATAAGTCGGCAATGCATTTTGGGTGCGAGGTGCATTACCGGTCTGAGATCGATGAAGACGTGGCAATCCGAGCATCGGCAGTTCCACTGATTCACGAATCCCGGGCAATGTTCGACCACACATGGTGGCACAGCAGCACTTATAGTGAAGACGAAATCGATGCGTCCCTGATCCAGCATGTCGGCTCCAAAAACGCAGCATTGCATCGTGCTATGACCAAATGGCGACCTCACCTTCCGAACTACATCTACAAGGTGGAGTTGAGCCGCAACGCTGCTGTGGAGCCAGTCATATGGGTTGAAGGTCACAATCAGGAAATCATGTATGCGCTGGAGGAGTACCCATCACGCGCCGACATTACCCGGTATATTAACGGCAAAGAAGCCCCTGGGGATATGTCGCTTTTCGTCAACAGTAAGACGGTGAGGCATGTGAAACTCATCGGCACCATCCAAATGCATGTTGGAGAAGATGGCCGTCCAGCAGTGCAGCTGCTTGATGAATCACTGGTATGAGTGGTGTCCCTAATAAAATACCACCCGGCAGACTCGTAGGGGCCTGCTGCCGGGTGGTATTTCTCGTATTCTACAGGCCCTCGAAGTAGAGTTTGTTTCCTTCTCGGGTGGCACCGTCTTCTAGGCTTGGGATTTCATCACTTGCCGATGTGCTCAGGCGTCTAGCCATGACGCTTTTTTCAATATCCACCGATGACACCCGGTCAGTGTAACCAACCCCATGACCTGCCGCGGTCATATAAGCGTCGTGGCCACCGATACCTTCCGACCAGGCTTCAAGGTCGCCAGCATTTTCATCGTAGAATTTGCCGGCCATTGCTTTGAGCTTGGCCATCGACTCCTCGTCCACTTCGAAGCCGCCATGCTGATCTTCACCGGTTTCCATAAAGTGTTCTTCATCGGCGGTCATCTGGGCATCTTGTACCGCTGAGGATACGAAGTCATCAACGAACCCCTGTTTGGCTCGTTCGTCAACAGTTTCAGGATTCGGCAGCTTGGTGGCATCATGCTCAGCCAGTTTCTCCCGGATGATCGCTGAAACATCTTCTGACCCAAAAGTGCCGGGGTCTAGTTCATTGGCGAACTTCACACCATCTGATTCTTCCCACAGTTTTTCGGCAGCATCCTCTTCAGTGGTGGGACCGTCTAGGTCAGCATGGAAATCTAAGGCGAACGTATCGTCTGGGCCTGGGTCAAGCTGAACATTTTTGTACCGTTCGTTGACGACACCCATGATGACATCGGTGCGGTCATTGAGGTATTCGGTGACTTGGTCATCAGAGTAGATTTCGCGGAACTTCTCAATGTCGTCGGGCAGGCAGTGGTCGAAGTTCTCGTAGATCGTACCTTCGACAAAATATCCGTCTGAGTTCACGATGCACGCGCGGTCAAACGCATCACTTGGCGGCGTGAAGTCATGGGAGTCGCCATCTTCAACCTCAATGAACTCTGGCGAGGTTGGTAGTTCCACACCGGCCTCGGAGTGGTGTTGGTGACCGAACTTTCCATCGGTTTTACGGGCACTTTCTAGCCTGTTTCTGGCATCTGAACTCATATTGTGTGTCATGCACAGATAGTGTCCGGTGAGCTTCAGAGATCGCTGTCATTCACCCAATCGCCGGGTGTGGACTGTGTATCGAAGTGCTGCCATTGACTTTGGAGTTCGCTGTATCGCGGCGAGAGGTTACCCGAAGGCCAGCCCTTGGACCGCTGGTAGTAGTCGATATTTCGCTCTAGTTCGGTAATGTGCTGGCGATCCTGGTCATCGGTGTGTTCAAAAATCTCTGGCGTGTTCTTTTGCAATGATGCGATATCAAGACGGGCCTGGTGTGCCGTCTTCACATGATTGTCAGCGTCGCGCTCCATGTCTTCGCGTTCGTCATCCAGATAGATCAGCAGGTAATACTTATCAGAGTTGTCAGTCCAGTAGGTGCGGTTTTCCTTATGGAGTCCACGGACCATGATCTCGCCGGTCTTTTGCTCGAAACGGTCAAGGTAGGACTGGTGAATCTGTTGATCCGTTTGACCCTCTCGGGCCATCCGGTGTAGACGATCCATGTCCTCGCGTTGAGCGATGCGGCGCTTGATGTTCTTGATGTCTCGGGCCAAATCGTAGTGCCTCTTCTCAGCGAATTGGACTTGCCAATAGGTAGCTGGAAGGAATGACCAAACAGGCTGTGTGCCTTCCTCTATCTCCCGGAGTTGGTTGACCAGGGCGATAGCCTGTAGCGCCTCGTGTGCCGTGGTGTAGAGCTTCACGGCCTGTGGGTCGTCTGATCGCAGCGTGCCGCCGATGTTGGTGTGCCGATCATCAGAGTAATAGGAGTCCTGGCAGCACAAGCATTCTTCAATAAAGCTGACATCTAATGCGCCGTCATCAGTCAGCTCCACTTCCCATCCTTCGGATTGCATATCGCCGATGAAAGGCTGCGAAGACAGGTGAAAGAATGTTCCGAGTCCATCAAGCGCATTATCAAGATTTCTTCTAAACGAGGTGAGCACTGCCTGGTGGTTGCCACCGTAACGCTCCATGGAAGGTTTGATGGGTGTAAACGTGTGGTCAAAAGCTGCGGCGAAGTCGTCGGTCGGCAAATCGGCTTTCGCTACGATCTGCTCGGCGATAGGCGGCATCTTATGGGGCAAGCTATCTACCGCTTGCTGACCGGTCATCATCGAATACTTTCCAGTGGGCTGGGACGCTGTCTTGTTGGTCATACTTCAACCGTGTCCGGCACCACTGATTGCTCAGCAGTGCCGGATTCCTTACCGTGTCCTAGCCGTGTGTTGGGGACTCCTTGCCAATCTGATGCTGGGCGAAGCTGACTCCGTCCAAGAATGCATCCGCCTCTTTCATCCTTGGGTAGCGATGTGTGAAGTCTTGGAAGTCTTTGCCGTGACCGGGGTATTTTAGGTGCGCCAGTTCGTGTACCAGCACGCCGTCGATGACCCACTGTGGCATCCCGCGAAGCATAGTAGAGATACGAATTCTTTTGGTCGATGGAGTGCATGAACCCCACCGTGTGGTTTGGTTGTCCGACCAGACGACCGACGATGGCTCAACCTGGTCACCAAGCCAGACTTTTGCCAGATGCAGGGCGCGGTCCATGAGGTCTTGGTCACTTGGGGCTTTATCACCGTGGTGTTGTCGGTTTTTTATCTTAGACATGAGTCCACGTGCCGAACGAATGATGTGTTCGTCACTGATAAATTCTGGCACGGACAGCTGAATCATGTCGTCGAGCATTGTTGCTGAGATGGTCTTTGCGCGTCGCGTGGAGGCAACGAGACGGATTTCTTCACCGTCAATCTCTACGATTGATGCGGTGCGTCCACCTGAGAGAGTCTGAATGTTTTTCCGTGTGAGAGTCTTTGTGTTCGTCATACATTCACTGTGTCCGGCACCGCTCTCTGAGTTTAGGCCACCATCTCGAATGGCAGCGGAACCTCAACCATGGTGCGCTTCGTCCATCGGCCTGTACCACCAGCCTCCAAATAAACTGACTGCGCGTTGTCGGTGATTGATGCGGTGGGTTCAAAGCCCTCGATCTCGTCGTACTGCTGATCGAAGCTGTACCATTTGCGCGCTCCCCAACTCTGGCCACCGTCCGAGGTTTCGACACAGCCCAGCAGGGTGCCATCGCCGTCGAGAATGTCGTGACGGTACACAGTCCGTTCAACCATGGTGTGGTGGCGCTGCACATCGTCATCATAAACGTCAATCCACACCTGATAGAGCTCAGTCAGATCGTATGGGGACTCTTGTCCGAGATCATTGGTCAGACAGCCAGTGACCGCGGGGCCGCCAAAGACGGGTTTGCGTGCGGTGACCTGGTAGGTGACGTTGGGCTCTGAGGGGTCTGGGATGACCAGAGTGCCGGTTGCCGTCACGGTCGGCTTGATGGTGCCCTCATGACCGGTCAAAGCGATGGAGTGGCGCTTTTCGCTGACCTTTTCGCCGTGGTGATCAATCTGGCCAACGTTGAGAAATTCCCAGTCGTAGCCTTCATAGATGTAGCCCTCGATCATCGTGTAATCCACGATGTCATCAGAGTGCTCACCTGTAGTCCACTGTTCAAGGTGCACGTATTGGCCGGGTAGGAAACTGACTTCTATCTCATCTGCGAGATCGTCGTAGGTGAAGAGCTTGCGTCCGGTGTCTGGGAGGGGCGGGAAATTCTGGGGCAGTGCGAAAGTAGTCATGCCCTGTCAGTGTCCGGCGAAACTTAGGATAAATGCAGACTTTTGACTCGTTTATAGAGGGTGCCAGCGACCTCGAAGAATCGGTGCAGGTCAGCGGTCAGTTGTTCATCGAGACCCAAGTGTTGAGCGATTTCTTTCATGTCAATGCCGGTGCTGTATGCGACTTTTGCTGCATCGAATTCAGCCGGTGCAATCACCGGCTCTGGGTCAATGATCATGATCTTGCCGTCCAAATGCATGACGTTTCGCATATCAAGGTCGCCGTGGCAGAACCTCATTGGTCGCTGAGTCTGGTTGATCTTGATAGCTAGCAACGACATCTCGCCAACCGCACTGGTGTCCCCCAGCTGCGTGGCCCGTCGAACTGCCTCGATGATCTCTATTTCAAGTCGTTCTGTGAGTGAAATGAACTGTGGTTCCACCGGTAAATTGGTGAATTTCATGGTGCCGGCACGCTGAACAATCTCGGCTATTTCTTCCAGCATGGGACTCTCCGAGGTGTGGAGATACCTCCCATCGATGCACTGCATGGCAATGGCACAGTGCAGAGCTTCCCCGCTGGCGCCGGAACCCACCGACAGGCTGTGCACCTGTGGTCCAACCCCTGCCTCGGAGTACGCAGCGATAGCACAGACGGTGTTGAGGCCGTCCACCAGTGGTGATTTGACGATTATGCTGCCATCCTGTGCCGAGGCGACGACGGAGCGACCAGCGTCTTGCACCCATCCATCTAAGACCAATCCACTGGAGTCTGACAGTATCTGGATGGCCCGTTGCGAGCTGTGCAGCAAATGATCTGCGTAGCCACCGAAGCGTTCACGGACCTTCCATAGCAGTGAAGCGTTCAAAGTGTTAGCAATCATCAGATGTGCTGGCTCGTGAAAGGACAAAATGCTCCTGGATGCGATAGTCATAGCAGTGGAAAGCGCCCCCGCACCGATCAGCAAAACAGTACGGGGGTGCTTTCGCTCTTGCCTGTGTTAGGCGTCAGTGGTGGTCTCTAAGGTATCTTCGTCAGTAGCTGCCAGCTTCTTACGACGCATGAAGAAGTAGGCGATCCCTGCTCCGATCAGCGCGATACCACCAATCCCCGCGATCCAATCCCACGGTCCGCCATCTGCTGGGTTACCGGAGTCGATTGCGACTTCTTCAACATCCTCGTCATTCTCGTCAACCGTAGGGGTTTCGGTCGCAGTTGGTGTCTTGGACGGGGTCTCAGATGGAGTCGGCTCTGGGGTTTCCGATGGTGGAGGTGTTTCCTCTGGGGGTTCAGTTGGCTCTGTCTCTGTCGGTGTTGGCTCAGGAGTCGGCTCTGGATCAGGAGTTTGAGTTGGTGGAGGCGTCTTAACCGCGGCAGCTTCGGTGGTCTGATTGATCAAGCCGGCCAGATCGTAGCCGTGGTGACCTACACCTGGCAGGACCGAGAGGACTGCATTGTCATATCCGGCGCTTTGGTAGGTTGCTGAGCCTTCTTCGGCGGCACCAAGTGCCGACCATTCAGGCGGGTTGGTCTGACCAGGTCCGTCATCAGAACCGGCGTACCAGGTCATCGGAATGTGCGAATTGGCAGGTGATGGGACGGTGGACGAGCCGGAGCCTCCACCGGCGATCAGGATGGCCCCACCGTCAGTCATCCAGTTGGAACGGTCCTGGGTCATCAAATCAAAGCTGATCAGCTCTGCACCACCCGAGTAGCCAGCCAACCAGGTGTGATCAGTGTCCAGGTCTCCCTTGGACTGCATTGCTGTGGCAAAGTCATCGACCCACTGGGCGTTGGCCGTACCGTTCTCCCACCAGGTCCAGCCGTTGGCGCTGGTGGCCGCAGATGGGGTCTTGGCAGCAAACAGTACAAGGTTCTTATCGTTAGCGTTTTGGGCTACGCTTTGCAGCACATTGCCCTCTGGCTTCATAATCTGTGAATACTGTGGGTCTTCGGAGAAGTAATCACCGTCGAAGTAGTACAGCGCCCCAACATCTTGCGACCAATCAATGTCGTCTGCGTAGACGTGATACCACGACGAGTTGCCGTTGGAGTCAGTAAACGACTGCTTTGTGGCTGTTTCGATAGGGTCTGCGGCTTGGGCTGGCATTGCCGCACTGGTTGTAATGAGCAGTCCGGCAGCTACTGTGGCGGCTGCTTTGGTGATACGTTGCATAATTCCTTCGTTAAATGTCGTGTCGGGCAGACGGTTTAATTCAGACAGTGTCCGGCGGCAGATCAATCGATACGCTGTCGCCCGAGATCGTTGCGACACCAAGCATCTCGGCTTCGACAACTAAGTTGTTTTCATAAAAGGGCTGATCGGAGTTCTCACCGATAACCTCCCCGGAGCACGTGACGAAATACCCGGTAGCTTCACCATCGAGCCGGAAGATTTCTGAGGGCAGACCCTGTCGCTCATAGAGGTCAATGGCCTGTGCCTGATAGACCACGAACTCGCCCTCAGACTTCACGACCACCGGGGTCCCCTTGTCGATCATGTGCAAAGCTGAGAATGGAGCATCTTCACCGTGGCCATAGTCCACATGCGATGCGATGACACTGGCACCATCAGACGATCCGATGTCTGCTGTCTGGTCGTAAAAAGTGGAGTTGGGCGGGTCGGGCAGGTCCAGCCACCCGTCAGTATGGCCGGTGGTCATCATGGGCGACACCAAATCCAGGTCTGGTACTGCAACGCCGCTGTCTACGTCGGCTAGCTGTTGCTGTGCTGCTAAGACAGCCTCTTCAGGTGTGTGACCGGTGTTGGTGTCTTCATCAGTGGAGTCGAAGAACACCTCTGGTTCCGGCGCGGGTTCTGGCTGACTGTTGCTGATCCCCCACCAGACCAGTCCGGCTCCGGCCAGCATGATGAGCACGAAGAAGATGCTGGGAAATATTGAGCGCTTCTTTTTCAATGGAGTCCTTGGATCGAAGTGAAACGCGCCGGGCCATCAGCAGCTGTATGACCCGGCGCGAATCGTGGTGGCACTATCGGTGAGCTATCGCTTAGCTTTCAAGACCGGTAGCGTTTTTGCGGCGGTAGGCGAGGTATCCACCGAGACCGATCAGGGCGATGCCTGCACCAGCTCCAAGTGCCCACGCGGTGTTGTCACCTGGGTTACCGGAGTCAATGCTGACTTCTTCAACCTGGTCTGGAGTGGTTGGCTCGACTGGTGGGTCCTCTGGTGTGACTGGCTCAGGTGGGTCTTCTGGGACTGGTTCACCTGGCTCGTCTGGGTGAGGTACGTAGGTGGACTCGGAAGGGATACCGAATTCAGAAACGTATGGCTCCACGCGATCTGAACCGTCGAAGCTGGTCACGATGGTGTAGTACCCGACTTCTTCAAATTCCTTGAAATCAGCGGAGAGGATTTCACCGTTGACTGCTGGAATTGTGACGACATCATGTACCGGTGCATCTTCTGGGATGTCATCGGACCGCTCTGGCATGGTCTCGAATGGCCCATACATAGTCAGCTCTGCTTCACCTGTGTCCGATGCGTCTAAGTTCGCACCCTCTTCGGTGATTGGCAGGATGTAGCTGCCATCAGCCTGTGGCTGGTTTTCTGGTGGTGCCATTAGGAACGTTTCACCGCGGTCAACGGCGTGGTCCCATGGCAGGCCTGCGAACCAGACAGTGTCATGGACTGTTCCGCCTTCATGGGATGAGCGGTCGGAGATGTCAGACGATGAGATGATTTCCCATGGCACGATGGTGGTTTCGTCTTCTTGCCAGGTTGGGCTTTCATCTTCTTCGTCGCCCCATGGGTCGGTTTCATCAGTCTCTTCGATGGTTTCGACCCAGAAGTAGTAACCGCGGTCTTCTACGGTCAGCGGTTCAGTCTGGAATTCGCCGTTACCTTCGATAACTGTGGAGACTTTGCCGACAACCGGTGCGTCTTCTGGTAGCTCGGTGCCCTGCTCTTCACGGTGATCAAATGGACCGTAGAGGGTTGAGTCAACGGTGAGTTCTTTACCGTCTTTGTTCCCCGAGATCATCAGCGTGTCATAGATTTCAGCTTCAGGTTCTGCACGCTGCTGCGAGGTCATCGTTTTGACTTCTGGTGACCATGGGACCAGCGAGGTTTCCTCGGTGATGCCGTAGTCAGAAGTCCAAGGCTCCATAGTTTCGGTGCCCTCGATGGTTTCAACCCACACGTAGTAACCGGACTCTTCGATGGTGATGGTTGGGGTCTCGTAGGTGCCAGAGCCTGTGACAACGGTTTCTACCGAGCCAACGGCCTCAGCGGTCTCCGGGATGGCTTCTTGACGCTCTGGGCGCTCATCACCGGCGTAGTACAGGGTGGAGGTGACTGTGACATCTTTATCGTCAGGAACACCGTCAACGGTGATCTTGTCGAAGAGCTCAGTGCCTGGCTCAGCGCGCTGTTCCGAGGTTTCGGTGGTCACCGATGGAACGTGCTTGACCTGCATGTCGGGGATGGCACCATCGATGGAGACTGGAGCCTGGTGAGTGACACGGTCTTGCAGCAAGTCACCGTTGCTGTCTTCGCCGAACTCGACCTTGGTGACCGTATTGTTTGGCAGCGCATCGCTGGTTTCAACCGTTGCACCAATCATGCCGGCACCAGTTACCTCGACCTCTGGTTCATCACCTGGGGAAAGGGTCTTGGTGGTCTCCCCGTCGGAGAACTGAAGGGTTCCGGTAAGTTCCACGGTGAGCTCGATTTCATTGCCCACGGTGTCCACACCGCTGCCTAGCGAGGTTCCGCCAGCCATCACGTTGAGGTTGGTGAGTTTACCGGTCGAGCCAGGCGTGACGCTTTCGCCGCCGAAATCAAACTCCGGCTGGATGGTGTAGTCACCGGTGTACTGCTCAGCTTCTTCAATCCAGCTGTTAGCGGTGTCCAGAATTGAGTTGAACGTGGAGTCGTTGTTGTTCGCCTTTTCGTAGGCCCAGGCGTTGCCGTCACGTCCATCGGCCTCATTGTGGTCAAACAGCTCGTGCATCGCTAGTGCGATTTCGGGGTGCTTGGAACCGTCATCAGCGTGCTTGGCGACGATGATGTTGGCAACCTGAGCTTCGGTACCGGTCATTTCTGAGGTGCCAGCTGGAGGTGGTAGCTCGGTGTTAATGCCGTTAGCATCTTGGGACCACTGAATACACCAGGTGTAACCGTTGTCAGCGGAGATACCGTTGGTATAACCCTGAGTTCCCACGCCACCGATCCAGGTCGTATCGTCACCGCTATCACCGTCAGCGACGTACTCACTGTGAACCTCGGCGACCTGACCGTACTGCGACCCCCAATAATTGTCTTGAGTATTTGACGCAGCCTGTGCGCCGGGGACGACGAGAAGTGCCCCGCCGACTACTGCTGCGGACAGTCCAAAAGCTGCCAGTTTTTTGCCACCGCGTTTTGTCGGCGAGCAGGAGAGTTCTTTCACTATGTTTTCCTTCTGCTAAGGGTTTGCTGATTTGCTAGTTGGAAGACTGGAGAGCACGGCGTGTGGCCGCGATGTCCTGATACGTTTGAGTCGGAGTAAGCACGCTAAGCAGCGCGACCATCAGATCAATGGCCGCTGGAGGGTTCTGGGCGTCGATGTTGGCACTGGAGCCAACATCGGTCTTCAACCATCCACGCTTGCCCAGGATTTCCTGTGAGGATTTCAGCGGACCATGACCGTAGGCGAATATGCCGATGTGCTGGCTGTTGATGCCCAGGAGCTTGTGGCGAAGACGGTCAAGGTGTGGCTCTTCTTTTGGTTGGATCATTGTCAGAATCCAGTTTTGGAAGTCACCGTCCAATGTATTGAAGTCGGCCACTGTCACATCTTCGTCAAAGACGATGGTCTCGCTGCGACCGTCATCTGATAAGACCTTCTTGAAGTCTCGAACCCCGGCCAGCGGACGCGCTTCGGTGCCCATGCCGATGACGACGCGGCGACCGTCAGTATCTTCTGGGCGACGCTTGATAGTTGTGGTGACCACCACGAAGTCTTTTGGAGTAACTGACATGATGTCGTGCATCAAATTCATGGCCAGCCCACCGGAGCCAGTCAGTGTCAGAACTGGCACAACGTCGTCACCTTGGGCTTGGTAGGCGTCAACATATGTTGGCTCTTGGGAGCCGACTGGTGATGGGACGCTTGCGATAGCCAGACGTCCGGCCATGGTGCGGTCAGCGTTGACCATCACCTGGCTTTTCAGCAGATCAAAAGCTGCTGCGTTGGCTGGGGCGGTTGTCGTCATAAAACTCACTTTTCTTACGTTGTGGAGGGCCACTGAGAGCAGCCATTCCGGTAGTAGTGTCCGGGGGACTCTCATGCAGCCTGTCGGTAGTGTCCGGGACATGGACACACTTGGCCTCTGCACAGTGTCCGGCAGGAAATTTGTCAGTCTCCCAGCAGCGCATCGTGCTGTGCCTGTGCCCGTGATCCGGCTGCCAAGTTGAATTCCGGGGCGGGTTCGACAAGGTGCTTCATGTTGTCCGGCACAGGGCCGGTGGGACTTGTAAGGTCGATGTCTGCATCACCGAACACATCGAAGATTTGGGCTTGCGATGGGCGGATGTCAGCGTTTTGTTTTATGCCCATACTGATCAGCCAGTCGCGGTACTCATCAGTTGACCGGTAGTAGCCTTTGAACACCGCCGGGTTCGAGCCTTGGGGTTCAATAGAACCCGTACCTCGGGCAGCCACCGGGTCTTCTCGAATGTTTGATGGCACCCGCGGAACACCCTCTGGGTCGTTGAAGATCAGTCGTCGGTTGCCCTCGGTTGGATTGGCGCCCAGCAGGACTTTGTGGCCAAGGTTGCTTCTCAGTTTGGTCTTCAAACCGGTGTCGGTGGAGGCCACCTGTGTGGACAAAGCCAAGAAGATTCCGGCAAAGCGCATTTCGGCGGCAATGTCATTGATACCCTTTTGTAAAATCTCTTTTGCCATGTTCTGCATGTCTGCGTCGTGCTTCATATCCAACAGCACTTGCGGGGAGTCCTTGTTGGTCTTGGGGACCGGCTCTAGTGAGAACAACACGGTGACTTCATCAATGACAATCAGCAGCGGCATGACTCGCTCGTTGGGTGGTAATTGCGTCCAGTTTTGGACCTGATTTCGTGCAATGATCGCTGAGCGACGTGACTTTTCTTCTTCGATCATTTTGGTGACCGTGGCCGATTCGTAGATGTTTTCACAGCCCCATCCCCCAGGCATGACAAAGTCTTTGCACCATAAAAAGTCCACCGCTTTATCGGGGGTATCGATGATGGCAAGTTGTGCACCGCGTGCCAAGAATTCTGCGATATACGAGTTGACGACCGTGGATTTACCGGCCTGGGCGATACCACCGATTTGAACGTGCTGGTGAGCTGAGATGTCGATGATCTGCTCGGTGTGCTTTTTGCCAGGCTCTGGCAAAGCGATGCCGATAGGAATGTGGAAGTGCTCTTTTTTATCCGGGTTGAACGGTTCGACTTTTGACGGCAACGGCGTTGGATACACTGCTTCAAAGGTGGGCAGTTTTGCTGGAATAATGGAGCCAGTTCGTGCCCGAGTATCCGTTTCAAAGTACCAACCAGGCTGACCGATAATCGTCTCGGTTACCTCGGTGAGTGCCTTATCGTGTGCCGATGGGCGGTAGGTCGCTGGCACAGTGAAATCAAAGCCACCCTTGTTCCGTGACGTGACTTGAATATCCCATGGGTCACAGCGCAGCGCGGTTGATAAAGCGTCGCGTGCAAGCACAATTTCTTCATCGAGCTTGGACAAGATGGCACGACGACGGTGCGGCTCAAAAGTGGTCATGACATAGCCGGGGTAAGCATCGGCAAAGGCAAGCGCACGCTTCTTGCCATCACGCTCGGTAGTGCCGGCAGGAAGCGGCACTTCAATAGATGCCTTGCCGGTGTGCGAGGCGATGGCAGATCGGTTTTCACGGCGCAGCACAACTTTGCCGGTAGCGGGTTCAAAATTTTCCATTTCAAACCCGTCACCGTGCTCTGCTGCGACCGCTTTGACGACCTTGTCGATGTGGCGCTGATTTTCAGAATCGAATGCATGGCCCACATTGACGGTAATTCGGTCGATGCCGATAGCGATGACGCTCACCTCTGCTGATGCTCTGGCTGACGAAAGCCTTCTGACTTATGTACTCACCTAGGCATCATGCAGGTCTTTTATTCTTCAGTCTTCCCGAACCGTTCTAACGTAGAAGCGAAGTCGATGATGGGTGACTGCTCCTGATCCCAATAGTGACGGCGAGTGACCTCTGGAGTGGAGTGTCCGCCTTGCTTGGATGCTGATTCGATACCATGTGTTTCGGCGATTTGAGACAGGACTGTTTTTCGAGAGGTGTGGAATTTCAGCCGCTGGGGGACATCAATGTCCAAGTCTTTTCTGGCACGCTCAAACGCTCGCTCAGCTGATCCGTACAAGCTTCGCGTGTGGAATGCGTTGCCAGCTGCATTAGGAAAAACAAGACCAGTTGCGTTTTCCGGTTTGAGTCTCTGGAGAATTTCAATGCCAAACTGAGGCAGGTAAAGTCTCTTGGTTTTACCACCTTTAGGCGATCCGATTACATTGGTCTTCTTGTCTCTGGTGAGCACAGCAAATTGGATGTGCACCCAACCTTGGGCATCAGGTCCTTCTGGAAGATACACGTCTTCCCACATCAGGCCTAAAACCTCTGAGATACGGCAGCCTGTGGCTAGCGACATATCGTAAATGTCGAGGATGGACTGGTTTGAGTTCGGAACATTTTCCATCCAATACCGAAGTGCGGTGCGGATGTTTTCGATTTGTTCGTCACTCCACGACACAGGCTTGGGCGCTGTGTAACCGACATGCGGGATGCTTCGTGCAACATTATGACGGACGATGCCATGTTGGATCGCATAGTCAAAGAACTTGACCAATAAACTGCGGCACTCGTGAGCGGTTCCCAACAGCCCACCGTCGGGCTTGACCATGTTTCGTAACGCCTGGTGCAGCGAGCCAGCGGTGCACTCCTCTAGCGTCATCTCGCCAAATTGCGGACTGAGATGGTTATTGTACCGACTCTCCATATCTCGGATAGTGCGAGGCAACGGTCGGCCCTGGGATTTATCGTTCCTCACAAAGGCAAAGTATCGGTCAGCCAGCACGTCGAATGTCACAACGGTGGATGCTTCTTCGCGGGTAATGATTTTTTCAGATAAATTGTGCCATTTCGTCTTCAGCGCACTCGTTGCAGCTGCTTTCGTGGTGGCACGAGCCGTCAGATTACGGCGTTCTCCCCATGAGTCACGATACAGACACCTAGCGACCCACCTTTTCGGCCCCTCCTGTCGGTGACCGATTTCCCCACGTTCCCCAATGCGAAGTCGTTGCCTGGCCATATGCCCCGGTTGCTCCTATAAGATCAAAATACAGCTGATTTACAATAGAAGAGTGTCCGGGGATTTTTTGGACGAGGGACAGCGGAAATGTTGAACCAAAAGTGTTCGTAAAGTGTTCATGAGCTTTTTCGACATTTTTGGTTCGTGTAGATCAGGGTTAAAAATAACCCTTGAATTTCATACAGACCATCAATTCGGAAAGCTAGTATAACCGCACCAGCAAGCCGAACTGATGGACTTTTCCACCTGAGACTCTGAAGAGATATTCGCGATTCATTTCGGCTATGTTCAGCGGTGATTCTGCGAGAAAACCCGATAATTCAGTTCGCGTTTACCAAATGACATGGGTCTCCTTGGGAGGATGTACGGGGTTATTCACTTGCTTCGGGGGTGTCTGCTGGCATGGGGTCAGCCGAGTGCAGGATATCAATGACGAACACGAGGGTTTCATCTGCGAGTTCGTGATCTTCATCTTCACCGTAGGCCAATTCAGGTGGGATCGACATAATGACTTGAGAACCAACCTGTTGCCCCTCCAGGCCGTCTCGCCAACCGGCAATGAGATCCTGGAGTTCAAACTGTGCTGGAGCGCCGGTATTATCTTCGCCCCAAGAGGAATCGAACTCTTGTCCATCGGACCACGAAATGCCGCGGTAGTGAATCGTGACATACGAGCCGGATTGTACTTCTGGTCCGTCACCTTGTTTCAAGACATCAACCGTGAGGTCTTCCGGTGGGTCGCCTTCCGGTGTTTCGATGGACGGCGCGTGGGTCTCTTCATCCAGCGTCACCGCAGGTAAGGTCTCGTTCAGCTCTGCGGAATCGACTGGTTCACCGCTCGCATGTGTTTCCACCAAATCCTCAACAGCAATAATATTCAGATATGCGGGTGTCCCCTGCCCCAAGGTGTCAGCAGGCAGGTAGAACGCCATATCCGAGCCCATGGGAGCACCTACCAGCGCGTCGTGAGCTTGCGGGTTCTGTGACGCAAATTCTTCGGTGAGTTGGAGCGTTGAACCGCCCAAATCGAAGTCGTGGCTGAGCACTTCTTCCGACTCAGTATCCACGTTGGCGGTGAGAATCTGGAGTAGGTCACCTTCTTCGATGGGTTCACCGTCACCTTCAGAGATAATCCATGCGGTGGGCTGGTCCAGCTCCAGTTCGCCGTCGATTTCGGCTTCTTGCGTGTCACCAGAGATGTCGTAGGAAATATCGACGTCTGGATTGTCTACCGGCTCCGAACCGTTTTGTGTATCGTCACCGTCATCAGATCCGCACGCTGTCAGTGCCAGAGCGGCGGTGAGAAGAATGCCCGCAGCGGTGGCGAGTTTGGGGCGGCGTTGTTGAGGTGACATGTACTTCCTTGTGTTGTTGTGGTGGTTCGGTACCAGTTTATCGACAGTTGCCAAAAGCTAGCGGTCAGCCCCTGTGACTTTAGCAAAGAGCTCATCGACGATTGAAACATCTGTGGCAAACGCGTCTCGTGCATAGAGGGTCTGCATCGGGTGGTCGTTGAGCTTCATGTGAGTCCAGTCCATCGAATAATCCAGTCCCAGGCCTCGAGCCGCCTCGATGAAGCGGTGCCGTAGCAGCGCACGTGTAGTACGTGGTGGATTGTCGTGAGCGGCTTGGACTTGAGCATCCGTGAGGATACGGGCGGCCGCACCTCGTTTCTGTAAGAGATGGAACAGACCGCGTTGCGGATGGATATCGTGATAGGACATATCCAACTGCACAAGTCGATGCGAATCCCACGTCAGATTGTTCTTGGCCGAGTAGGCACTGAAGAACTTGTGCTTTATTGCCCAGTCGATTTCGGTATCAATGCCGGAATAGTTTTGACTTGAGATTGCCTGCAGTGTTCGCGCCCACAGGTCCATCATCTGATTGACATAGTCGTGATGTGACCCGTTCCTGGCGAGGAATTCTGTGGCTTGGGCATAGTAGAACTCTTGGATTTCCAAGGCCGTCATCCTTCGGCCATCGGCGAGCTCTAATGGTGTGTTGCCCGTGAGGTCGTGAGAGGTTTGACGGATCGCCCGTACCGGATGCGCTAATTGGAGGCTGGTCAGGGGCTTGCCGGATTCAATGAGCCGCAACAGCAGCTCGGTGGCACCGAATCGCAGTAATTGGGTGGTCTGCGACATGTTGGAGTCCCCCACAATGACGTGCAGACGTCGGTACTTTGACGAATCGGCATGTGGCTCATCGCGGGTATTGATCATGGGCCGTGCCCGGGTGGAGGACGAGGAGACGGCCTCGTGCATGTAGTCGGCCCGTTGGGAGAACGCGAAGTGAGGTGCCGCACCGGTGGGGAGCTCATTATAGAGCGGAAGCGCCGTGGGATCTTGGATGACGACGCCGTTTCCGGCAATGAGCTGACGGGTCACGAGAAACGGCAGAAGGGCTTCGGTGAGACGCCGGTATTGGGTGGTGCGTTCGATCATATAGTTCTCATGGCTGCCGTATGAGTTGCCTTGAGAATCAGCATTATTGCGATAGAGGTAAACCTGGCCGTCAAACCCGTCGTCGGCCATAGCCTGCTGGGCTTGCGTGACCAGCTGGTGCATGATCCCGTCACCGGCGGCATCGGAAGCGATCAGCTCATCGACTCGGGTGGTTTCAGCTGTGGCATATTCGGGGTGCGAGCCAACATCTAAGTACAGTCGCGAGCCATTGGGGATGAAGACATTGGAGGAGTTACCCCAGGCGACGACCGGTTTGAACATGTACCGTGCCACCTCATCGGGCGCCAGTGGGCGTTTCGTCGGGTGCACGGTGTGCAGTCCATATTCGGTTTCAACCCCCATGATTCGGGTATCCACAGCGTAACTCCTATCGGACGTGACTGACGCCTGCTTCTACTGTCCACCCTTTTGGACGAACCCTTTGACGAATTCTTCTGCGTTGACTTCTAACACATCATCAATATCGTCAAGGAGTGAATCGAGATCTGAAGTCTGCGATGCTGTTGAATCTGGCGCTGCCGTACCGTCCGGTAGCGGATCGGGGATGTAATTGTCTTCTTCACGGTGTTGGCGTGACTGGCGGTGTTGTTCTTGTGCCATGGTCGACTCCTTTGGACGGCGCTAGTTGCGGCCGGTGACTCTATACGGCTGCAACTGTTCTAATAGTTTGGTTATTTCAGCACGATTGGTTGCTGAATCTTCGAGGGTGAGCTGTGGTTTTCCAGCCTCCAGTATCGCACCGAGATCGTTGGCTGCTGCAGCTAACGGTTCCAATAAATGAAACCGTTGTACGGGTCCGGTACGAAATGGGCGCACGAGGACTGACTCCCAGGATACTCCTGCCAGGTGGGCACCGTAGCGATCGATAAGTCGTCCTCGGGTCCAGGCTCTGGTGGTGGTTGGTGGCATGGACATCGCATGCTGGATCTGTTCATCAGCCACAACGGTGCGTATCGCGCCACGGGCCACAAGTGTGTAATAGAGCCCCTTGTGCTGGCGTAAATCAGCCCACTGTAAGTCCAGCATGGCTAATCGTGCGTTGTCCCAGTCGAGGCCGTGCCGAGTGCGCATGCCGTTGAGGAGTTGATACTTCGCGACCCAATCGAGTCGGTCGGCTAATTGTGCCGGATCGTATTCGAGTAGGTCGAGTACTTCGGCCCAAGCGTTGACCACGTCGACGGTTTGCTGATCGTCGATACCGTAACGGTCGATATATTGCTGTGCAGCGTGCTGATAGATTCGTTGAATTTCGATCGCTGTCAGCCAGCCGCGGCCGTTGACCAAGACTGCAGTCTTCAATGTGGGGTCACGAGAAATATCTTGCAGCGCTTGAACTGGTTCGGCTAATTCCACCATGGGCAGTTCACCCAGCTCGATCATTGACAAGACCAAGGAGGTCATCCCCACGCGCAGCCACGTAGAATATTGGGACAGATTGGCATCTCCGATAATCACATGCAGTCGCCGATATGCATCGGGCGTAGCATGCGGTTCATCGCGCGTGTTGACGATGGGGCGGCGGATGGTCGTTTCCAAGCCAACGTTTTCTTCAAAGAAGTCGGCACGTTGTGAAATTTGAAAACCGGCCTGTTGATTGAGACTTCCGATCCCCACGCGGCCGGCACCGGTGATAATCTGTCGGCTGGTAAAGAATCCGAGGATGTGTTCGGTGAGTTCCTCAAAATCCAACTGGCGCGCGACCAAATAGTTTTCGTGCGCACCGTAGGAAACCGATTTGGAATCGGTGTTATTTTTATACAACAAAATCTCAGCGGCACCATCGGACGCCGCAATATGGTCGGCTGCTTGCTGAGCAATTCTGTCGCCGGCTTGGTCCCAAATGACGGCATCGATCGGGTTGGTGGTCTCCGGAGACGAATATTCTGGGTGAGCGTGATCGACATAGAACCGTGCACCATTGGGCAATATCAAATTCACCAACATCTGAATTTCTTGACCGTCGGCGTTCAACACGGCTTGATCGGTCAACTGCGAAGGGTGTGCGGTGGATCGTGGCATTTGCCAACCGCGCGCATCGGTTAATGGCGATTCTTCGTTGTAGTCCCACTCCGTACTGGCAACATTGGTGCCTTCGTGCGTGAGTTTATGAGCGTACGCATTGACGATTTCCAATGACATGGCTGAATGCGACGCCTCGCGGTGCGCCGGGGCATGGATACCAAATTCCGTTTCTAACCCGACCACGCGATGGACGCCGTAGCCTACGGTCGGCCGATCGGCTGGGAACTTTGCAGCCAGGGCGGCTGGAATCAACGAGACGTGCGTCATCGTGTTACCCCTGCCCATTCTGTAGGACTCGCAAGGCCACGGCTTGTGCTCCGCGGTGGCCAGCCAGTCTTAACCACTGCTGCGGTGCTGCCGTATCCGGCAGATCTAGCTGCTGAGCCTGCTCTTCATGAATAGCTCTCAACAGGTGACTGGATTTCACACCTTTGGCACTGTGCACATCGTGGGCATGCGCCTCGAGATAGTCTTTGATTGCCAAGCGTTTGGTGCGATCCACAATATTGGAGATGGTGGCACCGGAGACGAAGTCGGCAAAATACAGCACATTGGTGGTGCCGTCTTGGTAGGTGACTTCCACGAATTGGTTCTGTTCACCGCGAGAATAGAGCGCTTCGACGGCCTGGTCGATCATGTGGTCGATCGCAGCTTGTGCCCGTCCGTGTTCGACGATTTCATCTGGATGAATCGGTACCTGAGTATCCAGATAGATCTTGAGAATTTCTTTGGCCCCCGCGGCGTTCGGACGGTCCACCCGGATTTTTACATCGAGCCGACCGGGACGCAAAATAGCCGGATCAATCATGTCCTCACGGTTGGAGGCACCAATGACGATGACATTCTGCAGTGACTCCACACCATCAATTTCGGCTAGCAATTGGGGCACGATCGTGGTCTCGACATCCGAGGAGGTGCCCGAGCCACGAGTGCGGAACAACGATTCCATCTCGTCGAAAAAGATCACCACGGGATACCCATCAGAGGCCATCTCCCTGGCGCGAGAAAAGATCGTACGGATGTGGCGCTCTGTTTCCCCGACATATTTATTGAGCAGCTCCGGCCCTTTAATATTCAAAAAATATGAGTGGTCCACCCCGTCGGCACGGCCGGTCAGTGACTGGGCGACCGCTTTGGCTATGAGTGTTTTGCCGGTGCCCGGTGGCCCGTAGAGCAGGATGCCCTTTGGTGCTTCGAGCTGGTGCTCCTGGTACAACTGCGGATACAAAAATGGCAGTTCAACTGAATCACGGATTTGTTCAATCTGTTCACCAAGGCCGCCGATATCGTCAAAGGTCGCATCCGGTATTTCTTCCAACATCACATCTTGGACGTCCGAAACATCCAACATTTGCGTTGCGTAACCGGAACGATAATCGACCAGTACCGCATCACCAACGCGGATTCGTAAATCGTGGAGTTCTGCTGCTCGTTTCACGACGTGTTCATCATCCGAGCGGCCAACAATGAGAAGACGCTCGGCGTCCAGGAGTTCTTTGACACGGCCGGTTTCGCCGGTGGGATTGGTGCCTAATACGCCGATAATGGACAAGCCCTCATCCAGCAGTACCTCGCTACCAGCTGTCACAGTTTCGGCCTTGAGCATCGGTGAAATATGCGTGCGCATTTTTCGCCCCGAATACAGAATATCTGCGCTCGGTCGTGCCACGGCGGGCAGTTCGAGATCCGGGTTGTGTTCGCGAGCGGTATGCACGCCGAGCACGGTGGCAAAACTAAAGGGCGGCTGGGCATTATCGGCAATAGAGTCTTTAAGATCCGCAATTTCTTCGCGGGTCAGATTGAGGATATCTACCATGCGCCGGTTGTTGCGCGAAGCAGTCTCGAGGTCGGCTCGCAGCTTGCGATTATCTTCCACTAAGGTGGCTAGCCGACGCCGTGTCGAGTCATACTTATGCTGCAAATCTCGGTGGGTTTCGGCAGACACCGATTCTTGTGGTGTGCCGATCGGCGCATTCTCAGACAAGCTAGCCTTACCTCCAAGCGTTTAGGTCGTGATGGTCAATAGTCTACGTGGCTTCGCAGTTTCCGTCTTGGGTTCAGGTGAAGTTCTGATCGTCTGGTTGCGAATTTTTAGCCGTCCGCTCAGTCTCCAGTGATTCCACAGCCCGCTGGGCCTGAGCCTTGGACTGACGAACCGCCTTTTTTGCGCGTTTCGTGGTGGGTTCGCGGTGGCCGAGTTTTTCAGGTTGCCAGTGTGTTTCGTCGTTCGGGGTCCAGATATCCATGTCTTCTTGAGCAAACGTCTTGATCCGCCGACGGAGTTCTAGCCCTTCTTGGCCCAGGGCAAGGCGGCGAGTCATGAGGAGAAATCCGGTGTGGCCGACCATGCGATGCTGCGGACGTACCGCCAGACCGTCCAAATGCCAACCGCGTACCATCGTCTCGGAGGCTTCTGCGGCAGTGAAGCGTCCATCGTCACGGATTGCCTCATGAATACGGGACAGTTGGGTGGCGGTTGCCACGTAGTTTAGCCATACTCCTCCGGGGGCAAGCAGTTCTGCGACCGTGTCGATGGCCTCCCACGGGGCCAACATATCGAAAATAATCCGATCGATACTGCCTGGCTCATGTGCCCGTTTGGCCTCGTCTTGGACATCGCCCAACGTGATGCTGAACGCAGGATGTCGTGCACCAAAGAACGTTGTCACATTTGCTTCGGCAATCTCCGCGAAATCGGCCCGCCGTTCATACGAATAGACGTTGCCCTGCTCCCCCACTGCTCGTAGCAACGAAATAGACAGGCCGCCTGACCCCACGCCGGCCTCAACGACTCTGGCGCCCGGGAAAATGTCGGCCATATGGATAATCTGACCGGTATCTTTTGGATAAATGACCGTGGCGCCACGTGGCATGGACAAGACATAATCCGAGATGAGTGGCCTGAGGACCTGGTATTCAAATCCGTGCGTATTTTCTACCACGACGCCTTCGGGACCACCGATCAGCGCATCATGGTGCAGCACCCCGTGCTGAGTGTGGAAGGATTCACCGGTCAGCAGCGTGATGGTGTGGAGTTTGCCTCGCTCATCGGTAAGTTGTACACGTTCGCCGCTCCGCAGGGGGCCTCGACGACTGAGCGCTCCGATAGGTGGGTTTTGGTCACCAGAAGTGGTCATTCAGCAGTCCTTTCGAAACTGATCAGGCAATACAGCTTTGGTTTTAGGCGTGGAGCCGGCCAGCGAGCGTTTCTGGATTGACGATACCGATGATTTTGTGTGGGCTGTGAGTGGTGTCCACCACGGCAACCAGTTCATCGGGAAACTCCATGAATGTGGTGAACAAGGCTTCGATCGCCTCGGATGCACCGATCTGTGCACGACGGTTCACGGCCTGCGAGACCGCATTGACGGGCAGATGCCACGAGCTGCGTGGCACCGTCGACAACGCGCTGTGGTCAACGAGCCCCACCAGGATCTCGTCCTCGGAGGTCTCAGCATGCTCAAGTACGGCGATCGGCAGCTGTTGGTATTCGTCTCCAGGCCCTGCATTAGATAACAGCGGTACCAGCTCAGAGATGCTCGCATCCGCCATAATGGTGTGTACCGGCGTCATCAGATCAATGATGCGCATGCGTTCAGCGACTAATTGCATGTTTGCTGCTTTGATCGCACCGCTGGCAGCCTGCCACAGCATAAACCCGATCATCACGATGATGAGTACGGCAAAGATGGAGACTTCGCCAGTCTGCAGTAACGGCACGAAGAACCCCACCAGGAATAACAACAAGACGATGATGCGTCCGGACCATCCAGCGGCACGCATGCCACGCGCTCGTGACCCGGTCGCAGCCCAGGTGGCCGATTCGACGATGCGGCCACCATCGAGCGGATGGCCAGGCAGGAGATTAAAGACCCCGATCAACAGATTGGCCCACACCGTGACCGTCAACAGCACTTGTGTTGTTCCCGCGGGTTCCAACAACATTTGGAGCAACAGCCAGGCAATACCGGCGATCAGCAGGTTGGATATCGGGCCGACGAGGGCGACGGTCAGGGACCGCAGTGGGGTTTGAGCTTTTCCCGTGGAAGAGTGCTCATAGACGGTCGCACCGCCCCAAAAATTCAGGGTGACGTCATTGACCTTCCAACGAAACGACACCGCGGCCAGCGCGTGGGCAATCTCATGGATCAGGACGGTGCCGAACATGATAAGAACAAAAAATGCTGAGACCGCCCAGGTCCACCCGGTGGACGCGTCCGGCAGTGCCTGGGCGAATGTTGGTCGAAACAGCACGATAATGAGTGCGGCAAAAAACCACCAGGACCAGCTGATATAAATCGGCACGCCGGCTACCGAGGCAAGCTGTAAGCCTTTTCTGGAGGTCATATGAGGTGAAACCATCCTTGGTATTGCTGAGGCAGGTGTGCATTAAACTTTGCCATACTTTAAACATGGGCTGGACCGGCAATAGCTGTCAGTCTAACCGGGCCTGAGCGAACATGGGTGTCACGGGGTTGATCTGTTGGCTAAGCTGGACCCTACACAGTTTTTGATCGTAGTGAATGGATTGTATGTCTGAATTTTCTGGTGTCGATCAGAGCTTCCTCGGTTGGTTGACGACTCACACTCCGACGTTGTCTGGGCGGACGGCTCGCCCACCCCGCATCATGGTGGCGGCGTTTGAAGGGTGGTCCGATGCTGGCGATGTTGCCACGGATGCGCTCGAAGAGATCGCGCGTCAAACGAACGCGGAACTCATCAGTGAGTTGAACCAGGATGATTTCTACGATTATCAGGTGACTCGGCCGGTTGTGACACGCAATGATGATGGCACCGGCCAGATCGCCTGGCCTCGCACCCGGGTGTTGCATTCGGTTGCTGGTCACACGCATCCGGATCAGCCGGAACTCTACCTCGTGCTGGGGACCGAACCGAGTTTGCGCTGGCGGTATTTCGTCAAGGAGATTATGGAGTACGCCGAGGAGTGGGACGTGGACGCCATTGTCGTCTCGGGAGCACTCTTAGCCGATGTACCGCACTCTCGACCGCTGACACCATCAAAATCTTCTGCGTCGCAGCAGCTACGTGATGCGCTCGAAGGATTCGCGAAACCGACCTACGAGGGGCCCACGGGAATTACCGGGGTGCTGACTGATGAATCGATGGCTCGTGGCTGGCCCACGATTTCAACCTGGGTGACGGTCCCCCACTACGTGGCGCAGGCGCCCTCGCCGAAAGCTCTGCTGGCGTTACTCAAAGAATTCGAAGAGCTGTTGGGTCTGCGTCTGGATCTCAAATCGCTCGCGGATGATGCGGCCGCCTGGGAGCGTGGCGTTGACGAATTGGCCGGAGAAGATCCGGATGTGGCGGCATATATTCAGCAGCTGGAAGAAGCCCGAGATACCGAAAAGCTCCCGGAAGCATCCGGTGAACAGATTGCCAAAGAATTTGAGCGGTATTTGAAACGCCGGGATGAGGGCGGCGGTTCCGCCACCCAAGGTGGCGGAACTCGCTAGCGCTTGGCGTACCTCAGTAGAGTTTGATGCCCAACAGGGCATCCAGGATGACGGCGACGTTGATGGCAGCTAACGATGTATCTCGAGGTGTCGCCGCCGCGTGAACGCGCTCGGCCCACCGGTCCACAGCTCGCAGTGCGTTTGGCGCATCGAGATCATCCGAAAGCGCCGCAAAAATCTCGCCGGATAACGCATCGGCATCGCCTGCTTGTTCGAAGGCAAGCGCGGACTTCCATGCCTCAAGACGCGTCGTTGTAGCAGTGAGTGCGTCCTCGGAGTACGACCAGTCACTACGGTAGTGGTTGTCCAGTAAGAGTGTGCGAATGGCTACGGGAGACTTTCCACGGGCTACCAAATTCGATACCAGCTCGAGATTACCCAGCGATTTGGACATTTTCACACCGTTTAGCCCAACCATGCCCGAGTGCACCATGTGCTGTGCCATGGGCTGCCCGGTGACCGATGTAGCGTGTGCGGCAGAGAACTCGTGGTGTGGGAAGCGCAGATCTGAGCCGCCTCCCTGCACGGTAAAGGGCGCCGGCAGCGTGTGATGGGCTATTGCTGAACACTCCACGTGCCACCCGGGTCTCCCCTCGCCTAGCACCTCGTCAGACCAGTATGGTTCGCCCTCACGGCGGGCAGACCAAATGAGCGGATCAAGAGGGTTCCGCTTGCCGGGCCGGTTTGGGTCTCCCCCACGTTCCGGAAAGTATTCGAGCATCTCATCGGTAGTATGGGCACCGATCGACCCCAGACGCCATGGAGTTTGTTTTTCTGCAGCTTCGATGGAGAAGTAGATATCGCCATCCGGGTGGGTCTCATCACCGGGCACTTCGTAGGCGACGCCGGCGGTGACCATGTCACGCACCAGGGTTCGAATCCAGTCGACCGTTTCTGACACGCCAAGATAATGTGATGGCGCTAAGACGTTGAGGTGTTGCATATCGGAGCGGAAGAGGTCGGTTTGTTCCTGCCCGAGTTCTCGATAGTCAATGTCGAGCTCGTTGGCCCGTTCGAAAAGCGGGTCATCCACATCGGTGACATTTTGTGTGTAGGTCACCCGATAACCGGCAGCAATCCAGTACCGATAGAGCAGATCGAAAGCGACGTAGGTATTGGCATGGCCAAGATGGGTCGCGTCATATGGTGTGATGCCACAGACATACATGGTGGCATGGTGGTCTTCCACTGTGACCCGCTGTTTCTGTTGTGCAGCAGTATCAAAGAGGTAGAGGTTATCTTCGTGTACCGGTAGAGCAACCGGGAACGGAGTGATCCAAGATTTCATGAAAACTGAGGTGTTCCTTACGAATGATGATCCGATGACAGCAGGGTGGGTCTAGGACTAGGCGTTAATTAGTCCTAGACCCAGCAGAATATATAACGCGACACCGAGCAGGATGCGATACCAGACGAACACATTGAAGGAGTTGTTGGAAATAAAACGCATGAGCCAGGCAATGACTGCGTACCCGACGATGAATGCCACACCGGTAGCGAGAAAAGTCTCTGCCATGCCGTAGGTAGCAGCGGGATCGGGTTCTGTGAGGGATTGAGCGAGCTTATAGAAACCCGATGCGAACACTGCCGGGACCGCTAACAGAAAGGCATACCGTGCCGCGGCTTGGCGCGTGTATCCCAGGGCTAGACCCATGGTGATGGTGCCCCCTGAGCGCGATACCCCGGGAATGAGTGCGAGTGCTTGAGCCAAACCGTAGAGAATGCCATCTCGCCACGTGAGTTGCCTAATGGGTTTGAATTGTTTGCCCCAGGTGTCGGCCATAGCCAGTAGTACACCGAATACGATGAGCATGGTGGCCACGATCCATAAGGAGCGGAACGTGGTATCGATATAGTCTTCGAAGAGTAGCCCGAGTACCCCGATGGGGATCGACCCGATAATAATCAGCCAACCCATACGAACATCTGGGTCGGAGTGTTTTACTTTGCCGACTAACGCTTTGCACCATTTGGAGATGATGCGCGTAATATCGCTCCAGAAATAGAGGAGCACCGCCAGTTCGGTACCGATTTGGGTGATCGCGGTAAACGCGGCACCAGGGTCTGCTGCACCGGGAAGGAACTCACCGACGACACGTAAGTGTGCCGAGGACGAGACCGGCAAAAATTCGGTTAGGCCTTGGACCAGGCCAAGGATGATAGCTTCAATCCAGTTCACCTGGTCAACCCTACGACACTAGTCAAAATTTTTTTTTGAGACTACGCCGCTTCGACACCTTTAGTCTTCGTCACGGTCGTCTTCGTCGTCCAGATCGAGTTCGTCGTACTCTGTTTCGCCATCAAAATCATCGAAGTCGTCGTCTTCATCATCATCGTCTTCGAAGATATCTAAGGGAGTAACCTCTCCGGTCGCGTCGTAGAGGGCATCTTCATAGCCTTCGAAGGCATCGGCAAGGGCGTAGTAGGCGTGCTCCACGGCGGGGTCATCGTCACCGCGTTTATTCGTTGCGGCAGCAAGATGTTCTTGGAGAGTTGAAATAAGTGCCTCTAGCGAAACGCGTGGATCGGTGCTCATGATGTCTAGGCTATCTTGGATTGTCGGGCCTGACTACACTTTACTCATTTGTGTGCTTGGCCTGCTGCGAAAAGCTCAAAATGATGCATTCCGATTTACGGTTCCGCTGACTACAGTAGGTGTAATTGTCATACGGGTGGAAGACCACTAGGAGGCTCACGAGTGCGAGAGACACCGATCATTAGCAGTGTTGATTCTCTAACCCGCAAAAATTCATGGGAATACCTGGTGATCACCGTGGCGCCGAATGAATCCCTAGCACACGCCCGCCGACGCCTCGTCGAGCACGCTGAATACGGACACTGGGAGCTGCAACGGTCACTGTTGTACAGGGGCGGGACTCGACGTTTTTGGTTGCGGCGTAAGGCCATGAAGGTCGAATCCACCTTGGTGACGATCTGAGCTACCAGCGTTAGTCCACGGGCCCAAGCCCGAACGTGGCGAATGTGGTGTGTGCTGATTCGTCATCGGACGGGTGATAAAATCCGGCCATCACATCGCGGTAGAGTCGCGCGATTTCTTGGCTCCGATGGAATCCTGCGCCACCAGAAGCTTCAAAGGCATAATCGACTTGAGCTTTGGCAGTTCTGATGGCAGTGATTTTATTTGCGACCAGGCGGGGAAACCATTCATTGTCGTATTCGGTGAGATTGGTGATCGCTTCTGCTAAACCCGAGAGCTGTTGATCCTGTGTCATCTGTCGTAGCACGGCTTCACCGTGTTTGTATCGCAGAATCGGGTCTTGCGACAGGGGTGCATCGTGCACCTTCGACCTTCTGGTGTGGAGTTTTTCTGCCGCAATTTCTACGGCGCGATCCCCCATCCCGGCGTATACCGCTGAGATGAGTGTGAGGAATGACGCAAAGATGCCAAACGTCAACAGATCCTGGTTTGGGCCGGTTGGGATACGTCGAATAACACGATCTGCAGGCACCACGGCACCGTTGAGATGCGTCACGAAGGAATGTGTTGCTCGCATACCGAGCATGTCCCAATGTGATCCATCGGCTTCGGTATTGCCTTCGGCACGGTCTAACACTGCATAGATGAGTTCCGAGCCGTCTGGTGTCTTGCCGAATATTCCCAGCCGCGTCCAAGCTGGGGACAGCGTGGTGAAGATCTTTGTGCCGGTAAATTTTACCGAACCATCCCTTTGGACTTCTGCAGTGGTACTGGAATCGAATAGCACCGCGTCATTGGCCGCCTCCGAGATGCCGAATGCATACGTTTCACCAGCCGCGGCCTCTTGGAGGATGAAATCCAGGTCGTGGTGACCAGTCGCGTTGAAAATGGCGGCGACGCCAGACCAAATAAGGTGCATGTTGACCGCCAATGCGGTGGCTGGTGCATGTGCGGCGAGTTGCTTTTGAGCGTCGACCACCGCTGCGAAGTTCCACCCCAGTCCCCCGTCAGCAATCGATGCGAACGCGGCGAAATATCCGGCCTCTTTCAACACTTCGAGGTCTGTGTCGGGAAAGGCATTGTGTTCGTCATAATAGCTGGCGCGTTCACGGATGCCAGAGAGCACCTCGTGAGTCAGTACCGCATCGATCTGCGGTTGGTATTTCGAATACGGCAATCCCATAGGACTCCTTACAAAATCTTTCAGTGAGTAGGTTCCAAAATGTGTAGCAATGCGCGCACGCCGAAGTCCAGTGCATCAATGGGCATGCGCTCATCGATGCCATGGAAAAGTTTGGGAAACGCCAAGTCTGCCGGTAATTGCAGGGGGATGAAGCCGTAACCGGCGATGCCAAGTTCGGACAGTGCGTTGTTATCCGTACCGCCGGACATCATAAACGGCAACACGACCGCTTCTGGGTCTTCCTGGGCGATGGCGTTGATCATTGCATCCACGAGCTGACCGGTAAACGGTGCTTCAATTGCCTGACGGGCATGTTCGTACTCAACGTCGACGTCTGCTCCGGCAAGCTGGCTAATCGTATCTAACAGGTTTTGGTCTTGACCTGGCAGCGGCCGAGCATCAACGGTTGCTTCGGCTTTACCGGGTATCACATTGTGTTTGTACCCTGAAGTCAACCCTGTGGGATTAGATGAGTTCCTAAGTGTGGATGCGACGAAGGTGACCGCAGAACCAATGGCCTCGAGTTGTGGGGTCGGATTCGTCTCGTCAAAATCCACCCCCATCAGCCGAGAGACTTCTTCCATCAGATGACGGGTCGTCTCGGTGTAGTGCAAAGGCCATTCATGGTGACCGATTGCTGACATGGCATCGGCCATTTTCGTGACCGCATTGTCAACATGCTCTGCGGAGCCGTGCCCCGGGGCGCCTCGCGCCGTGAGATTCAACCACGCGATACCTTTTTCTGCAGTTTGGAGAAAGTAGGCGCGCTTGCCGGCCACCGTGGCAGTGAATCCGCCGACTTCTGAGATCGCTTCGGTCGCGCCGGAAAACAGGTCGGGTCGGTTGGCAGTCAACCATCCGGAGCCATAGACTCCCCCGGCTTCTTCATCGCCAAAAAATGCCAGGATGATATCGCGACGAGGTTGCTGACCGTTGGCATAGAGGTGTTCCAACGAGGTGAGCATGATCGCATCCATGCCTTTCATATCCGCTACGCCACGCCCGTAGATCACATCGTCGATGACGTCTGCAGCAAACGGGTCGACAGACCATTCGGAAGCGTCGGCAGGTACGACATCAATGTGGCCGTGGAGCACCAGTGCTGGAGCTTGTGTATCCCAGCCCCTCATTCTGCCGACGACCGAGGTGCGGCCCGGCTCGGATTCCACAATTTCTGGATGCATGTCCATCGCGTCCATGAGCCGCGCACAATACGCGGCAGCCTCTGGCTCACCACGAGAATCATTGCCACCGTAATTGGTGGTATCAATACGTATAAGATCGCGAGTAATTTCTGCGACCCGATCTCGGAATGTGCCCGGCGCAATCGGGGCGCTCTCAATGTGTTCAGCCATATCGTCAGCCTATCGAACACGACATGGGACGACCATGGTGCATGTGCCTTAGAAAATGTGTTATGCTTATCGCTGTTGCCTTCTCCGTTAGTTCGGAGATACACCACCAGCGCGGGTGGCGGAATTGGTAGACGCGCAGCGTTGAGGTCGCTGTGAGCTTTATCGCTCGTGGGGGTTCAAGTCCCCCTCCGCGCACGGTTAGCAAAGTGATCGGGACGTAGGGTATCGCCTAGTCTCGATCATTTTGTTTAATATAGACGGACGTTATTTTCGGTACCAGTCGAGGACAACTTGGGCGAACAACTCACCATCGTCATGGTCTCCATGCACACCTCGCCGTTGGCGCAGCCTGGACAAGGTGACGCCGGCGGTATGAACGTCTATGTTCGAAACCTCAGCGATGCGCTGATTGCCGCCGGCCATCAAGTGCTGAGCTTCACACGAAAAACCTTGGCTGGGGACACTACTGTGGTGGTAGACGAGACGACGGGTTCGCAAGTGGTGTACCTACCAGCCGGTGACCCTGACTTGCCGAAAGAAGCACTGCGTGAAGTCACCACACCGTTTGCTGATGCGTTGGTCGCTTCCGTGAGACAGCACGCCCGGCATCGCGTCATCTTGCATTCTCACTACTGGTTATCCGGGCTGGTCGCACTGGAAGCATCTCCCCGGCTGGAAGCCCCCGTAGTCCATACGATGCATACACTCGGTGCGACGAAGAATAGTTCCGCGCCAGGAACTGAACCCAACCACCGCGTAGAACACGAAGCGTTCCTTGCGACTCGAGCCGATGTTCTCACCGCCAACACCGTTGTCGAAAAAGCCGAAATCGTGCATTATTCTGGCGCCCCGGAAGATCGCGTTCAGGTAGTGCATCCAGGGGTAGACCACGAGGTATTTCAACCGGAAGGCTCCACCACATGGCCGGGCCGGGAGCCAGAGGCGGGACCGAAAATACTTTTTGCAGGCCGTCTTCAGTCGTATAAAGGACCACACGTCATCGTAGACGCCCTAGCTGTGCTTCGGGAGCGCGGATTCGACTGGTTGCCAGTCGTGCACTTCACCGGGGCAGTCTCGGGCAGCGGTGACTACGATGTGTCGGCGCGGGCCCACACGCTGGGTGTTGCACAGTACTGTTCGTTTTCACCTCCGGTCACTCCCCCGGCCCTAGCAAGCTATATGCGTGCCTCCGAGGTTGTGGTGATGCCGTCGGTGTCTGAGTCTTTTGGTTTAGTCGCGGTCGAAGCACAAGCTTGTGGCACGCCGGTCATCGCGCACAATAGCGGTGGACTCGCGACGGCTGTCGCTGATGGCGTCAGTGGTCAACTCATCGACTCCTTGGATGCCGCACATTGGGCTGATGTACTCGCGACAGTAGTAGAGCAGCCGCAACGCTGGAAGGCTTACGGTGAGGCAGCGACTCGACATGCAGCCCAGTTTTCTTGGTCTGTCATGGCCGAGCGCATGGTGGACGTATATGCGACTGTTGCGACGACCAGCGCGACAAAGTGCTTCTAGTCATAGCAAAACGGTCGTTGCGGCCTCAAAACAGGCGCCGCAACGACCGTTGCATGGGATTGCCGGTTAGTGCAAGCGGATTTCTGCTAGGAAATGTAGTTTTTCTTGTCTGGCATTCCACCCGGTCACCAATTGCTTGTCGCCTTCTTGGCGATAGTTGATGGCGACCTTCGACGGTAACCGCATTGGTGAGGCGAATTCGATCGCCCACGTATATCGGGCTGTTGTTTCGCGTCCCGCCAGCATCTTGCCGGCAGCATACATTCCATGTGCGATTGCTCCGGGCATCCCCAATGCTTTCGCCGTGAGGTTGGACAGGTGAATTGGGTTGCGATCCCCCGACACCGCACCGTAGCGTCGACCGATATCTTTCGGTAGCTGCCACTCCCCCGTCAGTGGTGGCGGCTGGAACGCTTGGCGTTCTGGACGTGGGGGTTTGTCTGTGCCTGGCAGCGTCACGGACTTGGATAAATACAGCGCCATGGACTGCCACAGCAGCTTATCGGTGGACGGATCAAAAATTTGTGCCCAAATCTCTACTGTCGTGCCTGCGTGATGCGGCGCCAAGTTCTGCCCCCACGTGGCAATCTTGACCGGCTGATCAATTGGCACATCAGACATATGCCACACCTTGTGCTGCAAGTGCACCATGCCCAATAACGGAATGGGAAATCGCGATTCTGCCATCATGGCGGTAGATAAACCGAATGCTGTGATATGAGCTGTCAGCGACGGCGCCGAGTTATGTCCCACGACGCCCGATGCTCCCAACACGGTGTTGTATTCATCCACGAGTTGCCGCGGAATGACTGCTGTGGTCTCCCAACGAGTGCCGGGTAAACTCACGGTCCTGGATTTCTTGGGACGAATTACTCCCGCGGCGACTTTGGCGTAAGAGGAGGAAAGTGAAGGCACTTCACCGATGTGGATGACTCGCAGGTCTTCCGGTTTCGGATTGGAGTCGACAATATTTGGTTCCAACATTATTTCCCTACCATTGATTGGCCACAGACTCTCAACGTCGTACCGTTTATCCCGGCGGAAGCGTCGGTATGGAAAAAGGCGATGGCTTCAGCCACGTCGACCGGGCGGCCCCCTTGCTGTAAGGAGTTCATGCGTCGAGCGACTTCTCGAGTGGCCGTGGGCATTGCATCAGTCATGGCAGTTTCGATGAAGCCTGGTGCGACGGCGTTAATGGAGCCACCAGTTTCAGCCAGCGTTGTCGCAAGTGCTTCGGACATGCCAATGACCCCTGCTTTGGCTGCGCCGTAATTTGTTTGGCCGCGATTGCCTGCAATGCCAGACGTGGATGCGAGGGAGGTGATGCGGAAATTGTCGGCAAGGACGCCTTCACCGCGTGCTGCCACGAGCTGCTGGTTGATCCGCAGCGGGGCCGCGATGTTGACGGCCAGCAACGCGTCCCATTTGCTATCGTCCATATTGGCCAAGAGTTTGTCGCGCGTGATGCCCGCGTTATGCACGATGCCATCCAGCCGACCAAACCGTTGCGCTGCCTTCTGCAGTAATTGATGACCGGCGTCTTGTGCGGTGATATCCATTTGCACTGCGATACCGCCCACAGTGTTCATGACGCTGGTGAGTGCTTCACCTGCCGAAGGCATATCGATACCCATTACCGTGGCTCCGTCACGAGCTAAAGTTTCACTAATCGCAGCCCCAATACCGCGTGCAGCGCCGGTGACCACAATGACTTTCTCATCAAGTGGTGCATCTTGATCCTCAGGCGTGATGCCGGCAGCAGTAGAGACATTGAGGAACTGCCCGGCCACATAGGCGGAACGACCCGATAGGAAGAAACGCAGCGCGGCGTATGCAGAGGGGGCGGTCATGTCAACGTCTTCGGCCAGCACAATGCCATTGGTCGTTGCACCTCGCCGCATCTCTTTGGCCAACGATCGAGTGAAGCCTTCCACGCCGTGCCGTGCGGCCACAACATTCGGGTCTGTGGCAACCGACGGGCCCTGAGGGTCGCGGAAAATGGTGATGACTCGCCCGTTTGTCCCCAGACCGCGAAGTGCATCGCCAACTGCTAAAACGTGTGCCGAGAGGTCATTTGGATGTTGTATCTCGTCGAACGCCACGATGATGGCTGAAAACTTTTGTTTCAAGCCAGCGTCACGACGAACATCGTAATCTTCTGCCCACAGCTGTTGTGCCACAGCATCCGCAGCTTCAGAGTCCCCCACGATGAGGATGGGGCCTGTGACCAATCGATCGCCTTTTTGATGACGTCGCAGTGGGACTGGTTGTGGCAGCCCAAGAGTTTTGGCAACTTGTTTGCCGAGGGGCCGGTTGACGAACCGGGTGTAGCCGTCTGTTTGTGACATAGAGTCCATTCGTCCTTTCAGATTGATCCCAATTCGTCGTTTAGCGTCCGCGCATCAGCGCAACGGCGCCTTGGCCACCCGCGGCACAAACGGAAATAAGTCCCAGTGAGCCGGTGCCTTTTTCATTGAGCATTTTGGCGAGGGAAGCCACGATGCGTGGTCCGGTTGCAGCAAATGGGTGGCCTGCCGCCAGTGACGACCCTTTGACGTTGAGCTTCGATCGATCGATCTCGCCCAGCGCACCGTCGCGACCCAGGACGTTCTTGTTGTAATCTTCATCAGCCAGGGCCTTGATGGTGGCGCCCACAGTGCCCGCAAAGGCCTCATGAATCTCAAAGAAATCGATGTCACCGAGTTCAAGGTCATGACGGTCGAGAATGCGAGGAATGGCATAGGTTGGGGCCATCAGTAACCCGTCGTTGCCGTTGACAAAATCGACAGCTGCCACTTCAAAGTCCATGAATTCTGCCAAAATCGGCAGGTTGTGTTCTTGCGCCCATTCCTCCGATGAGAGCAGTGCTGCAGCTGCCCCGTCGGTCATCGGGGTCGAATTGCCAGCGGTCATTGTGGCCTCGTCACCCAATTGCTTGCCGAATGAAACACGGAGCTTGGCCAGAGACTCTAGTGTGGAACCGGGACGCATATTGTTATCCCGGTCAAGTCCTCGGAATGGGGTCATCAGGTCGTTGAAGAACCCTTCTTCGTAGGCGGCGGCCATATTGTTATGCGAGTTCATCGCGATTTCGTCTTGTTCTGTACGGCTGACCCCCCACTGGTGGGTGGTCAGCGCTTGATGTCCACCCATAGACAGCCCGGTGCGAACTTCGCCGGCCTGCGGTGCCAGCGGTGCAAAGTGTTTTGGTCGAAGCTTCAGCGCAATTTTAATTTTGTCCTGAGTCGTGCGAGCCCGATTGAGCTGCATAAACAACTCCCGTGCTTCGGCGTTGAACGACAGCGGCGCGTCAGAAATTGTGTCGACGCCTCCCCCGATACCTGAATCAATTTGGCCCAGACGAATCTTATTCGCCACACCTCCGACGGTTTCAATACCGGTCGCACAGGCGGTTTGGACGTCGTGTGCCGGGGTGTGTGCTGCCAAGGACGTGCCCAACACGGATTCGCGGGTCAGGTTAAAGTCTGCTGAGTGCTTCATCACTGCGCCGGCCACGACTTCACCAAGCTGTGCACCTTGGAGTCCGTACCTCGCGATCAGCCCTTCGAGCGTTGACGTCAACATGTCTTGGTTGGATGCTCCCGCATATGCTCCGTGAGCACGTGCAAAAGGAATTCTGTTTCCGCCGAGAACTACTGCCGGGCGGAGGGATCCTCCGGCGATTGCCGCATTTGATGTAGAAGTCATGAAAGTCTCTTTCGCAATGTCTTGGTTACTGGTCAGTGTATTTACGACGCCTTAGTTTACCTGATACTCTCAGTATCGTGAAGATGTCTGAAACACCAATTCCCGACGGGCGCAATACGCGCTGGGCTGCGCACCGTCGTAAACGTCGAAACGATCTCATTCGATCAGCACGTGCTGCAGTCCACATTATTGGGCCCGACGTGTCGATGGAAGAAATCGCCTCTCATGCCGGGACGTCAAAGTCCGTGTTTTATCGCTATTTTGAGGATAAAAAGGGTCTCCAACAGGCAGTGGCCCAAGCATCCATAGACTTTATGGAGTCAGAACTCAAAAAAGCCGGTAAGGCAGCTCCGAGCGCGCAAGACGGATTGTTCACGATGGTGCTGGCATATTTACGGTTAGCGAACTCTTCCGTCAACGTATACAACTTTTCAACGGCTATCCCCACCGGCATGGCGATCTTTCGCGAAAATATGGCGCGCTTTCTGCAACGCAGCGTCGAGCACGTCCTGCCGCAGTATAAAAGCGAACAAGGTGGCTCGAATCGAGCCTATTACTGGGCAATTGCTGCTGTCGGATTCGTGCGAGCTGCCGGTGAAGAGTGGATAACCACCCAAAGAAACCCAAACCGTCTCAGCGCAGAAGAACTCGCCCAGAGCATCTCCGATTGGCTGCTTATGGGCCTCGACTCATCTGGTATCACCATTCACAAGACACAGGAGCACTAATGTCGTCACAACATAAGGACCTTCGACTCGACCAGGATACACTCCAAGAACTCCTCCTTGGTCCATGGGCAGAAGACCGCCGTCAGATTCGCAAGATAATGGAAGAGCCAGTCTTTCATCACCAGTTCAACCTCACCAAAGAAGAACAGCGCGACCTGACGCTGAAACAACTTCATGAATTGGCCGACCGTAAGCTCATCGGTAAGGCCTACCCCACCGAGTTCGGCGGCAAAGAAAACCCTGGCGCCAATGTTGCGGGTTTTGCGGAGATGTTCCATGCTAACCCTTCCATGCAAATTAAAGGCGGGGTGCAGTGGGGACTATTCGGTTCCGCAATTCTGACGCTGGGAAATGAAGAACAGCATAGAAAATGGTTGCCGGGCGTGCTGAATTTGGAACTACCAGGTGTCTACGCGATGACGGAAATCGGTCACGGCTCCGACGTCGGCAACATCGACACGACGGCCACGTACATCCCAGAAAATGACGAATTCGAAATCCACACCCCGTTCAAGGCCGCTTGGAAGGAATTCCTTGGCAATGCTGCCGTACATGGCAAAGCCGCCGTCGTGTTCGCTCAGTTGATCACCCAGAACGTCAATTATGGGGTGCATGCATTTTTTGTGCCGCTGCGTGATGACGACGGCAACTTCTTGCCGGGCGTCGGCGGCGAAGACGATGGGTTCAAAGGTGGCCTCAACGGGGTCGATAATGGTCGTCTGCACTTCACTCAAGTCCGTATCCCGCGGACCAACCTCCTGAACAAACTTGGTGACGTTGACGACACTGGAAAATACTCCACCTCGATCCCATCCTCAGGGCGTCGATTTTTCACTATGCTTGGCGCATTGGTTCAGGGTCGTGTCTCATTGGCCACCACCGCCGCCAATGCCTCTGCCTTGGCTCTAACCGGTGCCGTCAGCTATGGAAATCAGCGTCGTCAGTTCAACGCCGCCTCCGATATCGAAGAACAAGTATTGTTGGACTACGGTTTGCACCAGCGACGACTCATTGACCGACTAGCACGCACATACGCCGATATTTTCGTGACCAACGATCTCTTGGAAAAATTTCACGAAGTGTTTTCCGGTGCAGATGATACCGATGAAAACCGGCAGGAACTCGAGACCTTAGCTGCTGGTATTAAAGCGGTCACCACCTGGAATGCTATGGATACCTATCAAGAAGCTCGTGAGGCCACAGGCGGTGCGGGTTATATTGCATCCAAGAACCGTTTCAACGCGCTGCGCGATGACCTCGACATTTACACCACTTTTGAAGGCGACAACAACGTCTTGTTGCAGCTAGTTGGACGCCGTTTGTTGGGTGATTACTCCAAAGAGTTGTCGAACCCCTCCTTCAAGGTGCTCACACGCTACGTGGCTGAACGGGCCGAGAACACGCTCTACCAACGCTCGGGACTGCGTCGGGTGGTTCAGCAAGTCAGCGACGTCGGCTCAGATCGGCGCTCCGCCGCCTGGCTTAAAGACACAGACGTACAACGAAGTCTGTTCACTGATCGTGTGCGCACGCAGGTCGCCGAGGTTGCCGAAGCATTGCGTCCAGTCGCGAAGAAGTCGCAAGCAGAACAGGCCCGCGTCTTCAACGAAAATCAATACGATCTCATCAAAGCTTCGAAGTCGCATGCACAGTTGTTGCAGTGGGAAGCCTTTACCGAGGCACTAGAAGGCATCAAGGATGACGAGACCAAGAAGATCATGACTTGGACGCGTGATCTCTTCGCGCTTTCGACGATTGAAGACGATTTGGGTTGGTTCATCGAATACGGCAAGCTCTCTCAGCAGCGTGCTCGTATTTTGCGTCAGTACACAAACCGGTTGGCGGCACGGTTGCGTCCGCATGCTCAGGATCTGGTGGATTCCTTCGGTTACAACCAACACCACTTACGGATGGATATCACCTCTGGTGTGGAACAGGAACGTCAAGACGAAGCGATGGAGTACTATCGCCGACTTCGTGCATCCGGTGACTTGCCGGTCCCTGAAAAAGTATACCGCGCACGTCAAAAATAACTCTGTGCCGATATAGCCCTCACAACATGCCGTCGTTATAGCTGTAACGGCGGCATGTTTGTGTCGGAACAACGTGTTCGTGAGTCGATGGTGCACAAGCGGCTGTTACATAGTGCGGTGAGAACGCTACTGGTGATTGAATGAGAGCCATGTCGAATACCGCCCTCCTTGATGATGCCCGTCTAACACGCGACGAGGCTTACGCTCGTGCCGAGCTGGTCGAGATTGCCAGTTATCATATTGAACTTGACCTGCGCGATGCCATGGACCTGAACCAAAGCACCTATCCGGTGACCACCACGCTGCGTTTCACAGCCGATACAGAGGGCTCGGCTACCTTCCTAAATTACTTGGGCGACTCGGTCACATCGGTCAACGTAAATGGCGACATCCTCGACATTGACGAGGTGGTGGGTAGCGCCCGCATCCTGGTGCCGAATCTTCAGCAGGAGAACGTCGTCACTATAGAATCTCATAGTCAGTATTCGCATTCTGGCGAAGGACTTCACCGCTTTGTCGATCCGGTTGACGGACAGGTCTACTTATACTCCCAGTTTGAGCCCGCCGATGCGCGTCGCGTCTATCCCAACATGGAGCAACCCGACCTTAAGGCGGTCTTCCGCACCACTATGATCGGGCCAGACACTTGGGTGCTGGCCTCTAACGGGGAGGAAATCGAACGTACACAGGTTGCAGATAATACGGTCAGAGTCAGTTTTGCCCCAACGCAACCCATCTCAACGTATCTCACCACGTTCTTAGCCGGACCGTATGCGACCTTTGAAGAGACCTGGGCCGGTCACGAGTCGACCTGCGCCGAAGCGATCGAGCTGCGTATCTTTGCTCGGCAGTCCTTAATAGACCACGTTGATGCCGAAGAGTTGTTCGACCATACCCGACGCGGTCTGACGTGGTTTCATGAGCAATTCCAACTGCCGTATCCATGGGGCAAATATGACCAAGCCTTTGTGCCCGAGTACAATCTTGGCGCCATGGAAAACCCCGGTTTAGTGACCTTCAACGAAGCATATATTTTCACTTCCCGAGCCACCATTGCTCAACACACGGGCCGAGCCACCACCATCATGCACGAGATGACGCACATGTGGTTTGGCAACCTCGTGACCATGAAATGGTGGGATGATTTGTGGCTCAAAGAGGCGTTTGCCGACTTCTTTGGTTCCAAGGCAGTGGCTGATGCGACCGAGTTGCCGGGAGCATGGCAGTCGTTTGCGCATCAACGCAAAGCGTGGGCGTATGTACAAGACTCATATCCGACGACTCATCCCATCGTCGCAGACATCGTCGACCTCGAGGCGGCGCGTCAGAACTTTGATGGCATCACCTACGCCAAAGGTGCAGCGGTCATCAAGCAACTGTTTCACTATGTTGGTGAAGATGCGTTCCTTGAAGCCTGCCGAAACTACTTTCAACGCTTTGGCTACTCCACGGCCCAGTTAAGGGATTTCTTAGGCACGCTCGAAGAATCGTCAGGCAGTGATATGCAAGCGTGGTCGCGGGCCTGGCTGCAAACTTCCGGTCCGGCTACCCTCTCTGCCACAGTCAGCACCGATGGTACGGTAACTGTGCACCAAGACGCTACGGATCCACTTACCGGTCAGACGGTACTGCGGCCCCACAAACTATATGTTTCCGTCTTCACGCTCAATGCAGTCAACGAATTGGAAAACTCTAGTCGGTCTGACGTCATCATCCCAGCAGGCAAATCCACTGCCCACATTGGTGATCTCAGGGTTCCGCTCGAACAGACCTACGTGATTGTAGTAAATGACCACGACCAGACGTATGCTCAGGTCGCGTTTGACGAGTCATCGTTGGACGCAGTGACCAACTATCCAATCCGTGACCCCGAATCAACCGCGGTCGCCACCGTGTGGTCGTCTCTATGGACCATGGTGCGACAAGCCGAAATGCCAGCCGCAGACTTTGTTCGAGCCGTGGCGAAACTGGGCGATAGCCTTGTCGATGTCTCCATGCATGCGCGTGTTTTGGAACAAGCCGTGATGGCACTCAAGGCGTATGCTCCTGCATCGCAACGGAAGCGTCTTACCAAAGAACTCGGCACGGCCTTGATGGATGCGCTCGTGGTGCTCGAGGCGGGTTCCGATCGGCAGCGCTCGGCGGCACGAGCTCTTGCACAGTTGGCAGAAGGCACAGATAGTCTGGCCGCCGAAGCCACGTTTTTACTTGCAGGCGACGAATCCTCCGAGCTCTCCCCCGGTTTGCAGATCGACGATGAGCTCAAATGGCTTCTGCTCACGAGTCTCGCATCGCTGGGTCGTCTTGATTTGGCCCGCCTGGATGACGAATTGGCTGCTGCCCATACCGCGACGAATGAATTGCGGTATCGCACAGCTGTCGCAGCACTTCCCGACCTGGCGCTGCGTGCCGAACTGTGGCTTGAAGTCTTCAACGGCGTTGATGCGCGCGACACACCATTATCCAATGCCCAGATCACCGCCACCGCACGAGGACTGGCGACCTCGAAGCCAGAATTTATGGCCGAACAGTTCCAAACACTGCTGGAGGGCTTGATAAGCATCTGGGAATCACGGTCGAATAATTTAGCAACCAGAACCATCAACGGCCTCTTCCCGATGACTCACAAACCCGTCAAGGGCGGTCCGGCAGCTCAAGTAAAACACCCGATCCTGGTAAACATCGACGCATGGTTGGCGCAATACCAGGATGCGGCGGGTGCACTCCGGCGCATCGTCATCGAACGACGGGCCGATATTTTAGCTCGTTTAATTGCACAAAGTACGAAGAAAAAATAGGTTTGACGCGTTTATGGAACGCGTTGAATCCATGCACGGGTGAGAAACTTTTCCTCTGCTAGAGCTTCGGCACGTGCTAGTTCATCGTCTGTCACCTCGCGTGTTGTCGCACCATAGCGTTCGGTGAAGGTTCGAACCATGACATCCCAGATCTCGGCTCTGGCCATCCCCGTTTGTCTCCGGAGTGGGTCCACTCTGGATTGGGCTGAAGTAATGCCCTTGTCTGAGACTTTTTCTCGTCCGATACGCAGCACGTCAGTCATTTTCTGTGCGTCAATGTCATAGGACATGGTCACATGGTGCAACATCGAACCAGCGGCCAACCGCTTTTGTGCAGCACCGCCAATCTTGCCTTCCGGGGTCGAAATATCGTTCAACGGTTCATAGAACGCTTTGACTTGCATGCGATCGAGTGCCTCCATGAGCCAAGCGTCCAAAAACGGATATGAATCAGTAAAACTCATACCGTCGACTAAAGAGGTTGGTGTGTAGAGGGAATACGTGACTGCGTTATCTGCTTCCATGAACATAGCCCCGCCACCAGAAATGCGGCGTGCAACCTTGATACCGTGTTTTGCCACTGCATCGGCATCGACTTCGTTGCTATAACTTTGAAATGATCCGATGACCGCTGAAGGGTCTTCAATCGGCCAACGCCATAAGCGCATAGCAGGCTGTGTACGACCAGCGGCCACATCTTCGGTGAGTATTTGATCCAAGGCCACCTGAGTGTAAATTGGGATCTGGGTTGGGAGGATAACCTCCCACTCGTGGTCTTCCCATCGCGTCGCAAATCCCGTCGCACGCCGTACAGCAGTCGCGATCGAATACGCGTCAAAACCAAACATGACTGTCGACTCGTCGACGGAAGCTTCTACAGCTTGCGTGATCGCGCCGTGTCCAGCATCATAATCTAGCCCGGTCAGTGCCCTGTTAATGTCATCGAGTGCTTCATCGGGTTCTAAGAAGAAATCGCCATTGATATTTGCTCGACTAATTTTTCCTTCTGTCACATCCAGGTCAGCGACCACGAGTTTCCCGCCGGGGACCTTAAACTCACCGTGTAATTGCTTGGCATCGAACGTATCTTGAGCAGTCATGTTCCCAGTTTACGTCTGCTAAACAGCTCGCTGTGCGTTTTTCTTCATACGAGCCAGCATCCACGTGAAGACGACGCCTCGGCATGTCATAGAGATCACGCAGCCGCTTCATCCACGGATCGTTCAGGCTACGCTAGGACTATGGGAGTTTCAGAACAGTCTGTTCCAACCGGCTTGCATAAAGTCGCGATCTATGGCGGCTGGGCTGCCACCTTTTTACTGGCGGCTTGGATTGTCTTACCTCGGGTCATTATCGGGAACACCGTCCTCGTCGCTTGGGTTATGACGATCCTTTTGCCGTTGATTCTTATTGCAGTGGGATTAATCATTCTCGGGGTACCAGCGGCCAGAGGTCTCACACCGACAAAACGGTCTGTTGCCGGGCTGTGGATCGCCTTATTCAACGCGTTCATCGTAGGGCTCTTTTTGCCCGACGGGACCATCTTCTCCGCGGGCTCTCATGACCATGCGACGTCCTTGGTAGCGGTCCTGTTTGGCTCCGGTTGGGAAGGTGCAGGCTCTGCGATCGCGAATCCTGCAGCGATCATTATGAGCGTCTCCGGCATTATTGGAGCGGTGTTCTCCGTGCTCGATTCTCGCCAGGGCGGTCCGATCCGTACCGAGGACGAAGATCACTTTCAAGGACAGGGCTACTTCGGGATCTTAGGAGAAGACGAATATTACCAACGCTAAAAACAATCTCTTCGGTGCGCAGACTTCTCCACTCCGAAAGACCCGTCAATCCGCACTAGCCTTTGGGCCCCACGCTGGCGCACACCGCGTTGCGCTGCGTGCGGCGACCTCGATCGCTGTACCGCTGATCACTTTGTTCTTACTGGGTCGCATGGATTTGTCCATCTATGCGTCGTTCGGAGCGTTAGCCTCGCTGTACGGCCGTTTTCATTACTACGGTGACCGAATTCGTATGCAATTGGGTGCCGGCATCATATTCATTACTTCGATGTTGCTGGGGACCCTATTATCTGTGCTGGATACAGACATCACCGTGCGAATCATGGTGGTGGCACTGTTAGCCACGTTGGTGACCGGCGTGGTGAGTGGGTACAGGTGGCACCCAGGTGGGGCAACCTTCGCCGTATTTGCTGCAGGGGCCGTGGCAACTATGCCCGCTGAGTGGATCAATGTAGCCCAGGTACTTGTCGTGGCCAGCGCATCGGTGTTGTTCTCATTGCTGTTGACCGCTGTGCTTGGATTACTTCGAACCCGAAGTTGGACGAAGGTCTTTCGGCCATTGCAACCGGCGGTGTTTCGTGCTGACTGGTCTGTCCCAGTAACCGTGGGAGTGGGAGCACTTTTAGCCGGACTCATCGGACAGACATTCGATGATGACCACTGGTACTGGGCCATGGTCGCGGCAAGCGTTGTGCTGGAGGGTGCAGCGATCGACTCACGGCTTATCCGCAGTCTGCAACGCTTTACGGGCACGTCGTTAGGCGTCCTGGTTGCGGCTGTACTGTTGTGGCTGGAGTTACCTACGTTGGCTATTATTGCAGCCGTAATACTGCTACAGGCCGCAGCTGAATTACTTATTGGGCGAAACTACGGCGTGGCAATGTTGGCAGTGACTCCCCTGGCACTGTTGACGGTCAGCCTTTCGAGCCCAACACCAGCCGAGATACTGGTGGTCGATAGGGTCTTTGAAACATTCATTGGTTCCCTGATCGGGACCATCGTGACGTTGATTTCAGCAAGAATGCGTCGTGAACAAGAACAGCTGTAGTCCGTAGATCATCCCAAGAAACAAACAGCGCCACACCAACAGGTGCGGCGCTGTTCTAAAGCTTAGATAGAAATACCCTTCAGGCTACTTCTTGCCACCGAAGCCTTTGAAACGAGCATTGAAACGCTCGACGCGGCCAGCGGTGTCCAAAATGCGCTGCTTACCGGTGTAGAACGGGTGCGAAGCAGCTGAAATTTCAACATCGATTACCGGGTAGGTGTTACCGTCATCCCACTCAGCAGTACGCTCAGAAGTTGCGGTGGTACGGGTCAGGACGCGTTCGCCTGATGCCAGGTCATTGAAGATTACGTAGTTGTAATCAGGGTGAATATCTTGTTGCATGTCTAGTTCCTTCGTTGGTGCCACTGGATTTTGCCAGCAGCACGAAGACAGAATGGTATATTTCGGTCTGGAGACCAAAGCTACATATTACATGTTTTTCGCCGAACTATCATCTCTTTGCTGCAGCGAGTTTACGCCAGGTTCTTACCCGTTGAGTAGTCGCAGCACCATGGTGAACAGCCCCGCCAGTCCAACAACAACGATGACCCCGCGTAGCAAGTTTGGCCTAATGCGACGTCCAATTCGGGCTCCTAGGGACCCACCGATGAGTGAGGACACCGCAATGAGCAATACCGCAGTCCAATCGATACGGTCGAAGGCAAACACCAAATAGCCGGCTGCAGCAATGAGATTCACGGCAAGTGACAACCACGTTTTGATGGCATTGGCGTGCACTAACGTACCCGATGTCAGGAACACGCCGAGAATGCCCATGAGCAGCACGCCTTGAGCGGCCACGAAGTAGCCGCCATAGATACCGGTCAGAAACACCAGAATGAACAGTGTGGGCGTTACAGGGCCGGTTGGGATTGGCGAGACCTGTGGATGGATCGGTTCATCGCCATCTGCCTCGCGACGTCTCCGGACCCACCCATTGAGTTTCGGTTGGAATACGACAAACAGGATTGCCGCCACGATCAAAATCGGTGCCACATAGTCAAATACCGTGGGCGGCAAGGACATCAGCAGCGTGGCACCAATCACGCCGCCGACAAGAGAGGCCCATGTGAGCCGCTTCGCTATAGAGCCGGCTTCGCGGAGCTCTCGTCGATATCCCCAGGTGCCTGAGAAACCGGCGGCAACTAAGCCAATGGCGTTGGACATTTGTGCGGTAACCGGTGGAAAACCGACTGATACAAGTACCGGAAACGTGACCAGCGTGCCTGATCCGACGACCGAGTTGATCGTCCCGGCCCAAAACCCTGCGAGCAGCACGAGCAGCGCCTGCCACCACTCCAAGCCCAAAAATTCCATGGGACTCCTTGAACGTGTTTAGGTGCGAGCAAATGCCGTAAAACGACCTTCGGCATTGCGAGACACGTTCAAGGGCAGACGGAACGCATCCGAGAGCGTCTCTTCGGTCAGCGCCGTCTCGATAGGTCCGGCAGAAACGACGTCACCGTCACGCAAGAGCATGGCGTGGGTAAAGTTGGGTGGCACTTCTTCAACATGGTGGGTCACCAAAATTTGCGTCGGCGAGAATGGGTCTGCTGCCAACTGCGACAACGAACGTACCAGTGTCTCACGTCCCGCGAGGTCGAGCCCTGCGCCTGGCTCGTCAAGAATCAGGAGTTCGGGGTCGGTCATCATCGCCCGGGCGATGAGACCGCGTTTGCGCTCACCCTCTGACAGGGTGCGGAAGCGGCGTTCAGCATAGTTGGCAAGCCCCCACCGTTTGAGGAGAAATTCGGCCCGCTGTAAATCCTCCGGTTCGTATGCTTCACGCCACCGACCGGTAACACCATAGGCGGCAGTCACCACCAAGTTGCGGATAGTTTCATTCCCCGGTACTTGCTCTGCCAGCAATGTGGAAGACAACCCAATAGATGGCCGTAAATCAAAAACATCCACAGCACCCAAGGTTTCGCCCAAGACCGCTGCATTACCGACTGTAGGATGAGAACGCGCTGCTGCAATATTCATCAGGGTGGATTTCCCTGCGCCGTTCGGGCCCATCACAATCCAACGCTGACCTTCTTCTACGATCCACGACACATCATTGAGTAACGTATTGGGGCCTCTGCGAAGGCTCACACGTGACATGTGTACGACAGAGTCTTCCATGGGTTCAAATTCGTGTGGTGAGACGATGGGGCGCTGTGCGATAGTTGCAGATTGGGTCAGATCGGGTGAACTCATACGATCCAGACTAGGCTAGATGCAGGACGATTTGGTGAAAGGAACCGGTATGCCGACAAATACAGCCAACATGAAGATCGGTGATCGTGTGGTGGTCTATAACAGCATGGGGTACGCACGGTTAGATGGTGTTCCTGCACATGCAGAAATCGTCGAAGGTGTGGGATTCACAGGTCATCGGTGGATCTCGGCGGCTCACCGCCTTAAAGACCTTCCGGAGCACTGGTTTTCGGCCATTATGTCGGCTCAACAGGTTGAAGTGTTTCAGCAACAGGTACCACTGGTCGTATTCGACGTCGATTCCACACTGATTCACGAAGAAGTCATCGAACTCTTAGCAGCGCATGCCGGGAAAGAACGTGAGGTAGCCGAGGTGACTGAACGTGCGATGCGTGGGGAATTAGATTTTGCCGACTCGTTGCATCACCGTGTTGCAACGTTAGAAGATCTTCCGGTCGAGGTACTTGACGAGGTAGCCTCCTCAGCGACCCTCCATGACGGTGCAAGAGAACTCGTCAGGGCCGTGCAAGCCGCTGGTGGTTATGTCTATGCCGTCTCAGGTGGTTTCACCCACGCATTGGAACCATTGGCCACACAACTTGGGCTCGACGGCTTCGCTGCCAATACACTCGAGATCGTTGAAGGAAAGTTAACCGGTCGAGTCACCGGCCAGGTTATTGATCGTGCTGCCAAGGCTGCTATGTTGCGCCGTTGGGCAACCGATCATGATATCCCGTTAGAAGCCACCGTTGCGGTGGGTGACGGTGCAAATGACTTAGACATGCTTGAACTTGCTGGCTATGGTGTTGGGTTTTGTCCGAAACCTATTGTTCGAGACCACGCAGATTGTATTGTTGAGGTTCCCACCCACGAAGTCCTTCGCGTGGTGCTTGGATTCTGACGACTGTTAAACGCTCAACGGCGCCGGCTAATATGTCCGGCGCCGTTGCAAGTGCGGTGATGGGCTAGTTCTTTTCGAGCTGTTCGAAGTAGTCTTTTGCCCCACCAACATATTCTGTGTGACCAACCTCGAGGTCGTCTCGACCCACGAGGGCAGCGATTTCTGTGGCGAATTCGTCTACTGTGTAGAGTTTGCCAGCTGCCTCACGACGTGATTCGATGGCGTCTGGATTCATTCGGTTGAGGAGTGTGGCTGTAATCGTGCCTTCGATCATGTCTGCGGTGACAACAACGAAACCGATCCCCTGCTCCGCTAGGTCGGGAATGCGTTCGCGTAGGGCCACCTCACCGGCGCGTTTGGACTTTGCGACTGGCTCGTACTCGGGCATGGTTGGAACATCATCTATGAAGTGCGCTTGGTGGCTGGTCACATACACAATTTGGGCGCCCCGTGGCATCACGGCTGCTGCCTCGTCCAGCATGGCGACCTGGGCGTCTCGGTTCAAGCGAAGCGCGTAGTCTTCGCCGAGGTCTGACTCCATGCCGCCTGAGGCATTGAGGACGAGCACATTGAGACCACCGAAGGATTCCTTCGCGGCGTCGATCATTGCCGTGCGACCTTCTTCGGTCGTGATGTCTCCACCAACAGCTACAGCCTGGCCGCCGGCTGCTTCGATCTGTTGGACGACTTTCTTGGCGCGGGGTGCTTTCTGACGATAATTAATGACGACGCCGGCACCACGTCCAGCTAGTAATTGCGCGGTCGCGGCGCCGACACCGCGCGATGAACCGGTCACGATCACACCGGTCTGTGCTAAGTCTTGAGTCTGTGTCATGTGTTTAGTGTCCCATCCCTAGGCCGCCATCCACCGGGATGACTGCTCCTGAAATATAGCTAGCTTCATCCGATGCGAGCCAACGAACCACGTTGGCTACTTCGTCTGGATCCGCAAAGCGCCCGGCTGGAATAGCTTGCTTATATTGCTTCTGCAGATCCTCGTCCAACGCTTGTGTCATTTCCGTATTGATGTAGCCGGGAGCGACCACATTTGCGGTGATGTTGCGAGAGCCCAGCTCTCGTGTCAGAGAACGGGCCATGCCCACGAGTCCGGCTTTTGATGCCGCGTAGTTGATCTGGCCAGGAGAACCGTACAGGCCAACGACGGACGAAATGAAGATGACCCGGCCCTTCTTGAGCCGAATCATCCCGCGAGTCGCGCGTTTCAGCGCGCGGAACGAACCCGTCAAGTTGGTGTCCAGCACCTGCTCGAAGTCTTCTTCGGACATCCGCATCAGCAATTGGTCGTTATTCATGCCAGCGTTGTTCACTAACACTTCGACAGGACCGTGGACTTGCTCGATCTGTTCGAACGCCTGGTCGATCGATTCCATATTTGTCACATCAGCTTTGACAGTGAGCGCCCCCTCGGGCCCGTCACCAGAACGTGACGTGACGGCCACTTGATCGCCTTCAGCAAGAAAGGCTTGAGCGATTGCTAAGCCTATCCCCCGGTTCCCTCCGGTCACCAATACACTTCGGCCTTGCGCCACATTTACTCCTCTAGATTGATCACGATGTTTTGCCCCTACTCTAGGCGGGAAAATGAGACAATGGAGACTGCAACCCCTAAATGCAACGAAAAAATTCGTGCCTGAAAACTAAGCGGCGTGAAAGGAGACGGTTTGACGGATCAATCGAAAACCTCCTCCCCGCACCACCGGCGAAGTCATCGTGGGTCTACCCGTCAGTTCAAAAAACACGATGATCAAGTGTATTTGATCACGGGCGCATCTGAATCCGTTGTAGCCGATGCGAAACGCAAGAACGGTTTCTACGCCATCACCATCGGAGTGCGGATTGCCTCGTTGTTCGTCGTACTCATAACCGATGGATGGTTGCAGATCGCCGTATTCGTTACCGGAATGATCGCCCCGTGGATCGGTGTGCAAATCGCCAATAATATTCGACAAGTGGATGGACGTTCTATTGAGCCGATTCCTCCACAGCAAGCCGCACTAGAGGCAGCCTCGCAAGACGCGGAGCCATCTGACGACGATACCGTCATTGTTGGCGATGTGGTGCATGACGATACCGACATCGGAACCTCGCCTTCCGCGGAATCGGATGCCCGAGCGGCCGATGTGGGCGAAAATGAGAAGGATAATGATGACACACGGTCCTGATCTTCTCGGTAACCTTATGCTAACCGGTTCTGCCACGGTCGAACCGCAGGCAACCGAACTGCAATGTTCGCGCAAGTCCTGCACCGAAGGCGCCGTGTGGCAGTTACTGTGGAATAATCCCAAAATTCACGACACAGAACGTCGTAAAATATGGTTAGCCTGCGACGAGCACCGTGAATTCTTGGCAGACTTTTTATCCTCACGAGCATTTCTCAAAGAGATCCAACCGTTATCAAGGTGACATAGTTTCCATGACAAATGAACACAACCCAGGCGCAGTGACAAAACCGAAGTTGAATTTCCGGTTTCTGTTGTCTGGTCCTTGGATCGGTGGATTTGTTTTTTGCATTATCTTTGCCATAGCCACCGTGTTCTTGGGCGAATGGCAAATGGATCGCCGCATGGACAAAGTCGACGAGATCAATACAATCGTCGCCAACTATGATGCCGAACCCATCTCGTATGCAGAGGGCGGTCACTTCTTTGATGACATGACCGAGCAACAGAAATGGACACCGGTGTCCGTTCAGGGTGAGTATCTCGAAGAAGACACGTTGGTTGCTCGAAACCGACCGCGCGCTGGACGACCTGGTTTCGAGGTTCTCGTCCCATTTGTGACGGATACAGGTGATCGGGTGATCGTAAACCGTGGTTGGTTGCCGCTCGGTGCGGATGCCTCGGCTCCGGAAAACGTTCCGGCACCTCCACAGGGCCAAACTCAGATCACCGTTCGGGCGATGCCCGGCGAAGAATCGCTTGATCGAGGTGCTCCTGATGGGCAGGTCGCCTCAATTAATCTGCCGATGATAAATGACCAGCTGGACTACGAGATCGCAGACGAGGCGTATGGGTTGATGGCTTCAGAAACCCCAGCTCCAGCTGAATCTCCGCAACAGATGCCTGAACCACAACGCGATGAAGGTCCGCACTTATCGTATTCAATGCAGTGGTTCACGTTCGGGCTTATGGGGTTTGTCGTGTGGGGCTGGTTGGCGTATCAGAAAGCCGTCCGCAATCGTGAAGACGAGATCTACGGCGAACGAGAAGAAGATGGCTTCATCTCGGCGTATCGCGTTGAGCGAGCCAAACCCGTCAAACGGCGTAAAGGCCGCATGACGGATGAGGAAATCGAAGACTCGATGCTCAACAGCTGACCGCTGTTGAATAGACGATGACTCTCGCCAGCTTTTAGGCGAGCTCTACTAGCTCCAGATAGTCGTCAGACCAGATATCTTCATCGGCATCAGGAAGAATGAGGACACGGTCTGGATCAAGTGCTTGAACCGCACCAGCATCGTGAGTCACCAAAATGATTGCTCCCACGTAACTACGAATGGCCGAGAGAATCTCTTCGCGGGACGCCGGATCCAAGTTGTTGGTCGGCTCATCCAAGAGGAGTACGTTGGCACCGGAGACTACCAGGGTTGCTAATGCGAGGCGGGTCTTTTCCCCTCCGGACAGCACACCTGCTGATTTATAGACGTCATCGCCAGAAAACAGGAACGAACCCAAGACGGTGCGTGCCGTTGTGTCATCGAGATTGGGTGCGGCAGACATCATGTTGTCCAGGACCGACTGGTTAATATCTAAGGTCTCGTGTTCTTGAGCATAGTAGCCAAGCTTGAGGCCATAGCCTGGTTCGACCTGACCAGAATCGGGTTCGTCTTGGCCAGCTAATAAACGCAGGAGCGTCGTTTTTCCGGCACCGTTGAAACCAAGAATCACAACGCGTGATCCTTGGTCGATGGCGAGGTCGACACCGGTAAATACTTCCGTTGAACCATACGATTTCGTGAGCCCGGATGCGGTAAGTGGCACCTTGCCACACGGTGCCGGCGTTGGGAAACGGAGGTTTGCGACCTTTTCTTCAACGCGGGCTTCGGACAGACCGGCCAGCATGCGGTCGGCCCGTTTGGCCATGTTCTGAGCAGCTACGGCTTTGGTTGCCTTAGCACGCATTTTGTCGGCTTGCGCATGAAGTGCCGCAGCCTTCTTTTCAGCAGACGCCCGTTCGCGGCGACGTCGGCGTTCATCAACCTCTCGCTGCTTCAGGTAGGCACGGTATCCCATCGAATATATATCGATGACCTGTCGTGTGGCATCAAGGAAAAAGACTATGTTGACGACCTCATCAATGAGATCAAGGTCGTGAGAGATGATCAGCAACCCACCTTCGTAGGTCTTGAGATAGTCTCGTAGCCATATGACGGAATCCGCATCCAAGTGGTTGGTCGGTTCGTCCAGGATCATGGTGTCTGGTTTTTCAAACAAAATCCGTGCCAGCTCAACGCGTCGACGCTGACCGCCGGATAAGGTGTCGAGCGAACGGTCCATGATGCTCGTTTCAAGACCTAGGTTTGATGCAATCGAGGCCGCTTCGGCTTGTGCCGCATAACCACCTGCTGCGATGAACTCTGCTTCTGCCGCTGGGTAGCGTCGCATGCCACGTTCCATGAGCTTTGTGTCCGTGGAGCTCATTTCTTCTTCGGCGCGTTGCATACGACGTGACAGTTCTGAAAGATTCCGCGCCGATAGGATACGATCTTGGACCGACTGTGTGAGGTCGCCGGTGCGCGGATCCTGAGGCAGATAACCAACGGTTCCAGAACGCATCACGGTACCAGTCGCTGGGATGAATTCATCCATGAGCACTTTGGTCAATGTGGTTTTGCCGGCACCATTGCGTCCCACGAGGCCAATGCGGTCGCCGGGGTTGATGTGAAACGTGACGTCGGACAAGAGCGTCCGGGAGCCGACCACAACAGACAGCTGTTGTGCTGAAATCATGTATGTACTACCTCAAAGAATATGGTTTAGAAGTTGGGCAACCTCAGTTTAGGCAAGCCCGGCGATTTTGACGATTCTGTTCACTCACCGATGCCGTATGTAGTTTTCATACCGGCTTGAATGAGCGCTGCGAGTTCTTGGTGTGGTGTCACGCCGCGTTGTTGAGCGCGTGTCACGATCTCATCGGCCAGCGATCGATCCAGGGATGTATGCACGGTGACCATTGCCGTTGAACCGGTTGATGTCGTGTCGGCGCGTCTATCGGGTTGAAGAGAAGGTTCGGAGTCATCAATTCGCTCGGCGAGGCCTTCTGCGTTGTTGTCCAGTGTGAGCCCCGGACCGGTTTTTACTGGCTTGCCGGCTTGGAACGCCTTGGCCGCCGCATTGGCTCGGGAGTCAGCAGCTTCATTCAGTGGATGACCGTCGTGCCCTTTGACCCACTGATACGTTATTTTGCGCCCGGCTGCTTTGGCTGCACTCATCAGTTCATCGAGTTGAATCATCAGGTCTTGGTTGTTCACCGGTTTACCGTCGGCTTTTTTCCAGCCCTTCTTCTTCCAACCGGGCAGCCATTTGGTAATGGAGTTGATGGCGTATTGGGAGTCGGCCAGAATGCTGAGGTCGTGGTCTGTGTCTGCGGTAGCTTCCAAGAGCTTGATGATCGCCGAGAGCTCGCCTCGATTATTGGTCGAATTCTCCCATCCACCTGCTTGCCAATTGGAGTCGTCGATGTACCAGGCCCAGCCTGCTGGTCCTGGGTTGCCGAGTGCCGAGCCATCTACGCCAACTGTCAGCATGAGTATCCCTTCAAGGTGTCGTGGTGGGCCGTATCTAGTGTAGGTGGTTAAACGACCAACCGGTCGCAAACCACCAGGTGGTTTGCGACCGGTTGGTAAAAACCGTTTGGTTTATATGTTGAAGCCGAGTGCGCGCATTTGTTCGCGGCCGTCTTCGGTAATCCGTTCCGGACCCCATGGTGGCATCCATACCCAGTTGAGGCGCCATTCATCGACCATGGTCTCAATTGCACGGCCAACCTGGTCCTCGATCACATCGGTGAGCGGGCAGGCGGCAGTGGTCAGTGTCATGTCCACGATGAGTGCGCCGTCGTCGGCGTAGTTCAGACCATAGAGCAAGCCCAGGTCGACGATGTTGACACCGAGTTCGGGGTCAATGACGTCTTTGAGGGCTTCCTCAACGTCTTCCAATGGTGTTTCTGCAACAGTATCGGTCATGGTACCTCCTGATCCGTGTGCTGTGCACAATATCAGAAATGACTTAGGCGGGTGCTTGAGTCGTTTCGTAGTTGACGTAGCCTTCGTCTTCTAGGCGGTCGGCAAGTTCTTCGCCCCCGGAGTCAACGATCTTTCCGTCGACGAAGACGTGGACGTAGTCCGGCTTGATGTAGCGCAGGATACGGGTGTAGTGGGTAATGAGTAGGCTACCCATGTTGTTATTTTCCTGTGCACGGTTGACGCCAGCAGAGACAATGCGAAGTGCATCGATGTCCAAGCCGGAGTCTGTTTCGTCGAGAATGGCGAATTTTGGTTTGAAGAGTTCGAGCTGCAGGATTTCAGCGCGCTTCTTCTCACCGCCGGAGAATCCTTCGTTCACGTTGCGGGTGGCGAAGGTTGAGTCCATTTCCAGCCAGTCCATGGCACCACGTACGTCTTTGGTCCAGGTACGGATCGATGGGGCTTCGCCGTCGAGCGCTGTTTTGGCCGTGCGCAGGAAGTTTGTCATTGATACGCCGGGTACTTCGACCGGGTACTGCATAGCAAGGAAAAGGCCGGCCTGTGCACGCTCGTTGACTTCCATTTCCAGCACGTCTTCGCCGTCCAACAGGATTTCACCGCTGGTCACGGTGTACGAAGGGTGGCCTGCAATGGCTTGGGCCATGGTGGATTTACCGGAACCGTTCGGGCCCATGATGGCGTGGGTTTCACCAGAATTGATGGTCAGGCTGACGCCTTTGAGGATCTCTTTTTCGCCCTGCTCAGTCTCGATGCTGACGTGCAGGTCTTTGATCTCAAGTGTTGACATTGTTGTCTAAGTCTCCTTGTTGCCCGCGGATCACGGGTCTTTCGTAATGGCTACAGGTGGGGTTTCTAGAACTCGAGTCCGGCGATTTCGTTTTCCATGACATCGGTCACGGATTGTTCGACGTCCTCGATGCCAATCCGCTGAATAACTTCGTTGAGGAAACCGCGGACGATGAGCTTGCGAGCAAGCGGCTCTGGGATCCCCCGAGCCATAAGGTAGAACAGCTGTGACTCGTCGAATCGGCCGACAGAGGAAGCGTGGCCTCCGGAGTCGATGATGCCGGTTTCAATTTCCAAGTTTGGAATCGAGTCTGCCTGGGCCCCTTCGCTCAGTAGCAGGTTTTCGTTCTTTTCGAAGGAATCGGTTCCCTGAGTATTGCTACGAATCAGTACGTCACCGACCCACACTGTGCGGGCACCCTGTCCCTGGAGTGCTCCCTTGTAGAGTGCATCGGAGGTGCAGTTATCGGTCGAGTGATCAATGAAGATGCGGTGCTCCAAATGCTGTCCTGCATCCGCAAAGTACAAACCATACATGTTCGTAGTGGCTCCGTCTCCTGCAAAGCGAGTGATTGGAGTCAAACGAACCAGTGAACCGCCATAGGTGATGACCACGTGTTTGAACGTGGAGTCTTTACCCAGGGAGGCCTGCTGTGAGCCAACATGGACGGCATCGTCATCCCATGCCTGGATGGAAGTGACGTTGGCATTTGCTCCCTGGCCTACAGCGAATTCCATGTTCTGGTTCACGACTGCATTACCAGTTTGGTTAATTACCAAGTTGACTTTGGAATTTGCGCCAATAGCGACGTGGATGTGCTGTGCCGCGGGTTCGGTGGAGTTGCCTTCAACCGAAATGGTGATGGGTTCTTCGAGCTCCACGTTGTCTGCAATAGTCACAACGGTTGCCTCTTTGAATGAGGCCCATGCGGCAGCAGAAGTGCGATCATCCGGCACCATGAACGATCCGAGACGCTTGTCATCGCGTGCAACGGTCTCAAGTGAGACGCCTTCATGTTCTGTTACATTGACCGTTGGTGCTGGACCAGTCAGTAAATTGTCGTCACCTTCTGGAAGGTGTAAACCTGCAAGACGGTGCAGTGGCGTGAAGCGCCAATCTTCTTCTTCACCGGTGAGTACCGGGAAATCGGCAAGGTCAAAGCTCGTCTTGCGATCGGCGCGCGACGTGCCGAACTTCTGCTCTTCTGCTTCGGCTGCCTGCTCGTCGGCCTGTTTGACGACGAGGTTTTCGCCCTCTTCACCCATGCCTGGGATCAGGAGGTCGGGACCGTCTTCAAGTATAGTTGCGTCAGTGTTGGCCACGCTTAGCCCACCGATCCTTCCATTTGCAGTTCAATCAGTTTGTTCAATTCCATTGCGTATTCCATTGGCAGGTGACGCGAAATCGGCTCGACGAAGCCACGGACGATCATTGCCATCGCTTCCTCTTCCGAGAGACCACGGCTCATGAGGTAAAAGAGCTGCATCTCGGAAACCTTGGAGACGGTTGCTTCGTGCCCCAGGGTCACATCGTCTTCACGAATGTCGATGTAAGGATAGGTATCGGTACGCGAAATAGTATCGACCAATAGCGCGTCACACTCGGTGTTGTTGGTCGAGTTCTTGGCGCCCTCGGTGATCTGTACCAGTCCACGGTAAGCAGAGCGTCCGCCACCACGGGCTACGGATTTCGAAATGATGTTTGACTTGGTGTTTGGAGCCAAGTGCACCATCTTGGAACCGGTATCCTGGTACTGACCAGCACCTGCAAACGCCATGGTGAGGGTCTCACCCTGCGCGTGCTCACCGGTCAGGTAGACGGCCGGGTACTTCATAGTGACTTTCGAACCGATGTTGCCATCAACCCATTCCATGGTGCCGCCTTCC
>JABXHI010000019.1 GCA_013393415.1 Micrococcaceae bacterium | reverse complement strand
AACGGCAGAATCGAACACCTGCGCGGCACAGCCTTAGGCTTCCGTAATCTCATGCATTACATCACCAGAGCACTGCTCGACACCGGCGGATTCAGACACCAACTACACTCATTTTTACGATGAGCCACCAAAGCACACACCCACCGCGATGCCGATGACGTACCAGCCAGGCGACGGGGCGCCCTGACGCTGCGGGCGGGCTCGACCGGCAAGGACAGCCAGCAGTGCCGCGCCCACGACGACGAGCGCCCCGGTCAGTCGCCAGCTCGTGGCACGGTAGACGTCAACGCCAAACAGCCCGAAATGATCAATGACCATCGTCGTGATGACCTGAGCGGTCAGGTTCAGCGCCGTCGAATATAGTGCGCCCAAAATAGGTAGTAATAAGACGGTGGTGGTCATCCCGACGACACCAACGAGCCCACCGATCCACAACCACCAGGGTTGCGTGATGAACAGCGTGGCGTCGAAGCTGACGGTGCCGACCGTGGCCCAGGTGAGGACCGCCAAGCAGATGGTACCGACCAAAAACGAGATGACGGCCATGACCCAGGGGGTGGAGACCGAAGCGCGCAGCCGGTTGTTGACCGCAGATTGATTCGGTAACAACACCCCGATGGCGACGCCTAGCAATGCGTAGAGCAACAAGAATCCTCGTGGACGTGCATGAATTGGGACACAACGCAGCTAGTCTAATCGAGGTTTTGTCCGTGACGCCTGCTGGCGCGGGCGGAAAACTCCTACGACTTTCGACGCCGGAACTAGTAGGATGACAAGATAGTAGATCGCTGCGCGTTCCGGGACTTCTCAGGTTGGTTCGGTACACTATCCGGGGAACTCAACGCACTGTTCCGCTCACTCAACCGGTTTTCAAGGGAGGAATGCCTGATGGCTCAAGGGTCACGGTGGATTACCCCGGCCGAAACGGAACCAATCCAACGTGTCTGGATGCATTTTCCTCGCGCCGGTACCGTGAATTTTTCTGCCATGTGGCAACTATCTTCTGCACGTCGTGCGTGGACGCGGCTGGCCGAGACCATCAACCAGTATGTGCCCGTCACGCTGTTAGTTGATCCGGATGATCAGCACACGGTGTCCTCCTACGCCTCCTCGAGCCTCGACACCATGGTGATCCCTTTTCATAATGCGGCACTGCGCCGTACCGGTCCGACGATGGTCGTGTCGCGTCGTCCACAGTCCAACGGAGGCCGTCGACCACGTCGTGTTTTAGGGATGGTCGACTTTACCTTTAACGGTTTTGGCCGGCTGCCAGGCGTCGAATACGGGTTGGACGATACCCTGCCCGGCACCCTGATGGATTTGCGCCCGACGACCTCTGGATGGAGCGAGCGCCTCCTATCGATGATGGTTTCCGAGGGCGGTTCCTGGATTACCGACGGCAACGGTACGGCAATAGCTTCCGAACGCCTGTTGACCGATCAGCGTCGCAACCCCGGCTGGTCGACGCGTGCCGTCGAACGCGAGCTCCGCCGCGATGTGGGGCTGGACCACATCATCTGGTTACCCTCTGGCCTGACCCGCGGTGCAGCACCGGCCGGCTGGGGTGGCTACATCGACCAGCTCGTCGCCTTCCACTCGCCCGGCCGCGTCCTGCTGCACACCCAGCCCGACGAGACCCATCCGGATCACGCCGCCACCAGCCAGGCACGCGAGATCCTGTCTGAAGCCACCGATGCCAACGGCAACCAGCTAGAAATTATTGACATGCCGGCCCCGCAAACGCATTCGGATATGCGCGGTCCGGTCAACTGGTCCTACATCGACTACCTGGTGCTCAATGACGTCATTATCGTGCCGCGCTTCGTGGACCCACACGACGACCAGGCCCGCCAATTGTTGAGCCGACTCTATCCGGAACATCGGGTCGTCTCCTTTATGGCCCAAGATCTCTTTGACCACGGCGCTTCCATGCGTGCCGTCACCCTGCCCCAACCCCAAGTCAGTTCCAGAAAATAATGATGTCTTGACCACAGAAAAAATGACCGGTATCCAACGAGCCATCTTGGTGGTGGTGCTGGTACCCGTGTTCATGTCCCTGTTGTCGATCTCCTCGATCAACGTGGTACTGCCCTCCGTCCAAGCCTCACTCGATGCGCCCACCAGCCAAATTCAGTGGGTGCTCTCGGGCTATACGCTCGCCTTCGGTGTGCTGCTGGTCGCCGGTGGTCGCGCCGGCGACACCCTTGGCCGAGGCAAACTCTTTGTCGCCGGACTCGGGCTGTTCGGGCTCGGATCACTGATCGCCGGACTCGCACTCAACGGCCCCATGCTGATCGTCGCACGCTTCATCACCGGCTTCGGCTCCGGGCTGCTGAACCCACAAACCGTGGGCTTCATCCAACAGTTCTTTGACGGGCCCCGCCGTGCACGGGCCTTCGCCTCATTCGGGTCCGTTGTCGGCGTTTCGGTAGCCATCGGTCCCGTCCTGGGCGGTGGACTCATCGCACTACTGGGCCCCGATTGGGGTTGGCGTTGGACGTTCTTGGTCAACGTACCCATCGCGGTGGCCGCCATCTACTTCGCCTATCGCAACTTTCCGACCTCGGCGTGGCAACGCTACGTCCCCGAAGGCGTGACCGACGAGGCACGCACCAAACCCGATCTGGACCCTATCGGCACCATCACCTTTACCCTCGGTGCACTATTGGTCATGTGGACCTTCTTAGAACTCGATAAAGGCGGCATCTACTTCGCAATGCTGCCCGTGGGCCTGCTGATTTTGACCTGGTGGGTGTGGTGGGAACGCCGGTATAAACGACGCGGCGGGTCGCCCATGGTCGACATGAACCTGTTCACAAACCGGGCCTACCGCAACGGCACCCTACTCATTGGACTCTTCTTCACCGGTTCCACCTCCGTCTGGGTCACCGTGGCAATCTTTTTACAAACAGGCCACGGCATTTCGGCACTCGTCGCAGCACTCGTGGGCCTACCCTCGGCATTTGCCACCTCGATAACCTCCCAAATCGCCGGACGCTACGTACTGAAAACCGGTCGCGCAATGGTCGCCTGGGGCATGAGCGTGACCCTGACCGCTTTGGGATCATCCATCCTCGTCGTCATCGGGGTCCAACTCTGGGACTGGCCCATCTGGTGGCTCATCCTCACGCTGTCACTGATGGGTGCCGCACAGGGCTTCATTATCTCGCCCAACCAAACACTGTCGCTGATCGAAGTGCCCGCACACGTCTCCGGGGTGGCCGGAGGCGTCATGCAAACCGGCCAACGAGTCGGCACCTCCATCGGCACCGCGCTCATCACCTCGATGCTATTCGGGCTGGCCGCCGCCTACTCCTGGAACTGGGCATTCGTCGGCGCCTTCGGCCTCATCATGCTCATGGTCGCCCTGGCCATGGTCGTCGCCATCGTCGATATTGTCGGCACCCGACGCGCCCAAGCCGCCGTCCCACAGGGCCACGAAGCAAAATAACGTCACACTGTGGGCCAACAATGCGCAGGGCATGGCAATGCGGTAGGTTGGGGACATCGACAGGGGAGCAGCCCAACGAAGCTGCTGAGAGTGCTCGCGCAGACCCTCGAACCTGATTCCAGTTCATACTGGCGGAGGAAGTCGTAACTCTCCACGCATAGCGTGCCCTCCTACACGACAGGAGGACCTCATGAAAAAATTCGTCCCGGCGCTCGCCGCCACCACGCTGATACTGACCGGTTGCTCGGTGACCGACCAAGCGCCCGATGCCACCGACGACGCATCCCAAACCGTCACGGTCATGACCCACGACTCGTTCAATGTGCCCGAAGAACTCGTGACGGCATTCGAAGAAGACACCGGCTACACCATCACCACCACGTCGCCAGGCGATGCCGGAGCCGTGTTGAATCAACTGATCTTGCAGCAGGACAATCCCACCGTCGACGCGGTCTATGGCATCGACAACTACTCGGCACCCACACTGCTCGAAGAAAACATGCTCACCACCCACGACGTCGAACTGGGCGGCGCTGCAGACTACACGGTCGGAACTGATACAGACGGCCACCTAGCGCCGATCGACCGCGGTCAAGTGTGCGTCAACATGGACAATGCGTGGTTCGAAGACGCCGACCTCGCGCCCCCAGAAACGCTGGCTGACCTCACCGATCCCGCATATGAGGGGCTCTTCGTCACCACCGACCCAACCGTGTCGTCACCCGGGCTCGCCTTCTTGGTGGCCACGGCGACCGCCCAAGATGACTGGCAAGGCTACTGGCAAGACCTCCTGGACAACGGCGCCAAGGTTGCCTCCAGCTGGTCCGACGCCTACTACAGTGACTTCACCTCCACCAGTGACGGTGAGTATCCGCTGGTACTGTCCTACTCGTCGTCACCGTCAGCCGAAGAAGGTCGCACCTCGACCATCACCGCCACGTGCACCGATCAGGTCGAATACGCCGGGGTATTGGAGGAAGCCGCCAACCCTGAAGGCGCCAAAGCGTTCATCGAATTCCTGCTGAGCACCGAATTCCAAGCATCGCTGCCCGAGGAAATGTTCATGTACCCGGTCGATGACGACGTCGAACTGCCCGGCGAATGGGAACAGTATGCGCAGCTGGCCGATGACCCCATCAGCGCTGACCTGACCGAGGTCTCCGAGAACCGGGATGCCTGGCTGAACGAGTGGACCGAGCTCTACGAGAACGCCAACTAAACGTGCTCACCCGGTTCGGGTGGGGCGCCGCGCTCGCGGTCGTCCTCACCTTCCTCACCATCTTCTTCGCCTGGCCCGTCGGCGCGATGCTGGTACGCGGCATCACCGACGACGCCGGCAACCTGAACCTCAACACATTTGGCGACGTATTGACCACCGGCCGCACCTGGGCCATCGTCGGCCACACCCTGACGATGGCTTCGCTGGGCACCTTAGGCTCCGTCCTGTTCGGTATCCCCGCCGCCTATATTTTGTACCGCACCGATTTCGTCGGCCGCAACGTGCTGCGTTCCGTCACCCTCATCCCATTCGTACTGCCCACCGTCGTCGTCGGAGTGGCCTTCCGCGCACTGTTGGGCACCAACGGACCGCTCGGGTTCCTCGGACTCGACCAAACCACGTGGACCGTGGTCGCGGCCATGGTGTTCTTCAACATCAGCCTCATCGCCCGGCAAGTGGGTGGCCTGTGGCAGATGCTGGATCCGCGCACCGTCGAAGCCGCCCGCAGCCTCGGCGCGTCACGGGCACGGGCGTTTTGTACCATTACCCTGCCTGCACTCACACCCGCCATTGGGGCCTCCGCCGGGCTTGTGTTCCTGTACTGTTCGACTGCGTACTCGCTCGTGCGAACACTGGGCTCCCCCGGCGTGGGCACGTTGGAAACCGAAGTATTCCGGCAAACCCAAGCGTTCCTCGATCTGCGCACCGCCGCCGTGTTTTCGGCGCTGCAGGTGGTGTTTGTGCTCGCGTCGGTTTGGCTCACCCAACGACTGTCCCATCGCACCACGACCGCGCTGCGCCTGCAGCAACCCCGCCGACAGAAACTATCCCGTACCGACTGGCTGCCGTTGACCATCACCCTTTTTGCCGTGATCGTCATCATCCTGTGGCCCATGGTCACACTGCTCGAACGGTCACTGGCCACCGATGACGGCTATGGGCTAGACAACTACCGCTTGCTGCTCACCTCGCCCGGCACGGGATTCGCCGGCGGCACCACCGCAGCCCAAGCGCTCGAGCACTCGGTCAAAATCGCGCTCGATGCCACCGTCATCACCCTGGTCGCGGCCATCCTCCTCTCGCTGGTCATCACACGCCAGGTCAAACACCCGGGACTGGCTCGCGGGCAGCGGCTGCTAGACACCTTCATCATGCTGCCGATGGGTGTCTCATCAGTGACCATCGGTTTCGGATTCCTCGTCTCACTGCACGCGTGGAACCCGAGCCTGAGCCAATCCGGCATGCTCGTCCCACTGGCCCAAGCCGTCGTCGCGCTGCCGTTAGTCGTGCGCAGCCTGATCCCCGTGCTAGCCGCCGTCGACCCGAAACAACGCCAGGCGGCCGCCGTGTTGGGCGCCTCGCCGGCGCGCGTGTTGGCCACCATCGACGGGCCATACATACTCCGCGCGGTCGGACTCGCCGCGGGCCTGAGCTTCTCCGTAAGCCTCGGCGAATTCGGAGCCACCAGCTTCCTCGCGTCCCCCGAATATCAAACCCTGCCCATCTACATCGTGCGACTCCTCGGCCGACCCGGCGCCGACAACTTCGGCATGGCATTGGCCGCCGCCGTCGTGCTGGGTATTGTCGCATCCATCGCACTACTACTCGGCGAACGCATCCGTCCACGCCTCAGGAGATTCACATGAACGCCATCGAAGTCACCAATGTGCACCTGACCTATCCCAACGGCAACAGGGTGCTCACCGGCGTCGATCTCGAACTGGCCGACGGGGAGATTCTCGGCGTGCTGGGCGCTTCTGGCTCCGGGAAATCCACGCTGCTGCGTGTCATCGCAGGGCTACAACACCCACAACGTGGCACCGTCACCATTGCTGGGAAGACCACCGATGACGACGACCGTCGACCCACTCCCCCGCACCTGCGCGACTGCACCATGGTGTTTCAGGATGCCCAGCTCTTCCCGCACCGCACCGTCGCCGGCAACGTGGCTTATGGCCTCGAAGCTGCAAAAGTGCCCGCGGTGGAGCGTCGACGTCGTGTTGCCGACGCACTAGACATGGTGCAGATATCTGAACTCGCCGACCGTGCCGTCACCGAGCTCTCTGGCGGCCAGGCGCAACGGGTGGCCCTGGCACGGTGTCTGGTGATCAACCCGTCCGTCATTTTGTTCGATGAACCACTCTCTGCACTCGACCGTGGGCTGCGCCAACGCCTGGCAGTCGATATTCGACGAGTGATCAAGGAGACCGACACCTCGGCAATATACGTCACGCATGATCCCAGTGAGGCATCGACGCTCGCCGACCGTTTAGCCGTGGTCGAGAACGGCACAATACTGGACCTCGGCCCGTCCAATCAGTTGGATCCGTCCCAGCTATCCGACTCAGTCGCCAGTTTATTGGGTGATGTCGGAGAAGTATCCGGTGTTGTCACCGCTGTCACCGAAGATTCCACGACCGTTGAAGTGGTGGATAAATATATCGTGCTCGCCGGACGACAAGGCTCGGTTGGCGACACCGTGACCGTGAAACTAACTCGTTAACACCCCAGACGCATCATTCCTTCCCTCAGATAAGGGCTGAATTCAGCATGCCCAAATTTGGCATGTCTAGAAACGCTTGCAACTGCCGTCGGTTGGGCAATTATCTGGGTTTTTGGGTGTTCTGCAACCCGTGTCGTCTGCAGTGTGGAAAAGTCTGAACACGCAATGCGGTTATCCACAAAACACGAGACACACCATGCACGAATAATCACCACATGATACACAACATTATGCAATGGTAAACGCTCTTAAATAGTCCAACAAACAACGCCAAAGTATTGCCAAATAATAGGGCTGACAGGTAGAATAGAAACCATCACCACCGGCTATTGAACACCCATCGTTTGCTCATGTGAGAGGAGTTCTGCTGTGGACTACACCCCGATCCTGCCCAACATCGGTACCCCATGTCCCACTGATCTCCTTAACCCCGAAAAACTCGATGGGGCCTCCCTTGGTGAAGTCATGCACGCCATGGCCATCCTGGCCCAAATCGGCAGCAAGAAAATAGCCCACCCCAGCACGTTCACCGAGGTCACCACGTTCTCGAAGGGTGCTGGCTCTGACTGGTCCGGCTACCACGCGGACAATGCAGACCCCGGTGAAAGCCATGACGACGATACAGACAGTGATAACGACCAGGGGAAGACGCCAGCAGAGGTCGTCCCGCCTCAGCGGTATTACGACTCACTGCCCGCGATTGGGGATATGCTGTCTCAAATCAATCGCGCCGCAGATCTGATGATGGCCAACTACGCCCGCTACTTCCAAGCCGCTGAACACGACCAAGTCACCTACTTCGGTGCACCCTTTGCCACCAGTGGGTTCACTGACGCCAAACACTATCTGCGTGACACGATGAAACTCTCCGCAGCCACCGCGGCCAAACACATCGACCGGGCAGCGTATGTGACCCTGGCCCCGGGCAAAAACCCCGAAGAAGCCGCCAACCTGCCCGTGTTCATGGGGTTAGCTGCTGCGTTCAATAATGGTCGGGTGCCGGCGGAGAATATTGACCGATTCATTGCCATGGACCAAGACTTAGTCGACTACGCCGCCAAAACCGGCCAAACCACCGACTATAAAAACGCCGTGTTACAAGCCTTCGAACCCACCCTGGTCGAAACCGCTGAGACCTCCACCCCCGATGAAGTCTCCCGAGTGAAAAAACGATGGGTGGACCGTATTGCACACGCCATGAACGCTGATGGGCCCTCACCCTCCCAAACGCTACGCAAACAGCCCGATAATGCGATCAAAACCCGCGACAACCCTGACGGCAGCGGCCACATTTCCATGCACGCCACCCCAGACCTGTATGCGCAATTCAAAAACTTCAAACTCCACATGCTCAACCACCACGGCACCCCACCAGACATCCCCGAAGCAGTCGCCACACTGTTTCCCACAGGCCATCCTGACAAGCCAACCAACGACGTAGCAAATAACCCTGCAGATCCCAGCACATCGGAAGTCTCCGCAGTCGAACACGACGAAGACGATGAAGAAAACTCAGCAGCAGATTCCAGCGCATCAGACACAACCTCGATCGACCTTGATGAACAACAGACCACAGCCGCTGACAATTCCGCGGACTCAACACTGGAAGCCACTACTGATAGCACTGCTGATGCTCCTCCAGCAGGCCCGTTGGGCACTGCGCCGACAATTTTCCATAGTGAAGACGGGCCATTCCCAGACCCCAACGTAGTCGTGGCCGAAGACGAACAGGGCAACCCCGTCACCGCCCAACATTTGCATACCATCGACCAGATGAGCAACGGCCAGAAACTCGGGGCCATGCTCATCGGCATGTTCAACACCCTACTGACCATGGACCCCACCGAGGCGGGCATCAAAAAATCCCACGGCTCCAGCGCACAACTAGTGCTAGTCCAAGATATCCAAACGGCTCACCATACCCTGGGCCTACCAGAACTACCGGCCGCAGCACAGAGACCGCCCGGAGTCGAAGGCATCCTGCCACCAGTGATCACCGCACCCAACCCCAACAATTCCAGCCCACCAGACTGCCACAAATCCTCAATCGCTCTCGATGACTTCGAACCACCACCCGATGACGATTTCACCTCACCACATGATGGGTACGTGAAGCCAGTGCCCTGGACCCCATATCAGTCAGAGGTCATCAACCACGGACCAATGCACCCCAAAGACGCCGAAATCCTGGCCTGCAACGCCGAACTCGTAGGCCAAATCTGGGACGGACCAGACACCGTGCTCCACCAGAAACGCACCCACCGACTCTTCACCCCCACACAACGCCGCGCCATTCTATCCCGCGACCGCGGATGCCAAGCCCCTGGCTGCACTGTGCCCGGCATCTACTCCGAAATTCACCACATCAAAGAATGGGAACACGGCGGCACCACCGACGAACCCAACGCCACCACGCTATGCGCGCACCACCACGGGGCCATCCACATCGGCAAATGGCGCATCGTCAAACACCACGGCATGACCTTCTTCCAACCCGCACCATGGCTCGACCCCTACCAACCCCTACTCCGCAACGTCTACTGGAACACCTAGAAAGCGACGCCGAAGTGAGCCCAGGCTGACTTGCACAAGTACCGACGAATCCTTCAACCTCTTCGGCCATACCTCCCAGTCAGACGACGCCCAAGGATGAAACCGGGGCACTAATCTGGGGCACTAAGGTGTAGTCCCCACCCAACTGGACAGCATTACTTGGCTGAGTCTTCAATCTCATCGTCGGTCATCTCCGTGAGATCTACCGGACTGTCATCAAATAGGGCACGAATTTCCTCCGCCGTGACATTGGAAGCAAAGGCAGTATCGTCCTCCGTCAATGCAGCGAACATCTCAACCTTCTGCTGCTGTAGGGCCAAGACCTTCTCTTCGATCGAGCCTTTCGAAACCATCCGATAGACCATCACGTTCTTGTCTTGACCAATACGGTGAGCACGGTCAACAGCCTGAGCCTCAACAGCGGGGTTCCACCACGGATCCAGCAGGAACACATAGTCGGCTTCGGTCAAGGTCAAACCAAAACCACCAGCTCGCAACGAAATCAGGAAGACCGGAGCATCGCCAGAACGGAACTGATCAACAGCGTCTCCGCGATTGCGCGTCGACCCATCCAAGTACGCATAGTCAATATCCCGCTGATCAAGCTGCTGCCCCAATCGCGCAAGGAACGACGTGAACTGCGAGAAGATCAACACGCGGTGGCCCTCAGGCAGAATCTCAGTCAACCGTGCCATCAAGTCGTTAAGCTTCGATGACGGAACATGTGCATACTGGTCATCAACAATCGATGGATCCAGCGCCAACATGCGCAACAACGTCAGCGAACGGAAAATCGAAATCCGGTTCGAATCCATATCCGACACCAAGTTCAACACGTTCTTCCGCTCACGCTGCAAAATCTGCTGATACAGCTGCTCGTGTTCCTGCTCCATCTGAACCTGCAGCACCATTTCCTGTTTATCAGGCAACTCGGCAGCGACAGATTCCTTGGTACGACGCAGCATGAACGGCCGAATCTTCGTCCGCAACTTCGTCATGGCCTCCCGAGACCGGGTCTGCTGCTGCACCTGCTGCTCGACATCATCATTGGTACCCGGCTCGGTGCGAGCAACCCGCTGCCCAGCCTCGATCGGACGCAAATAATCGTCGCGGAACTTCGCAAACCGTGGCAACATACCAGGCACCACGAGCCGGAAGATCGACCACAAATCAGACAGTGTATTCTCCATCGGAGTACCCGTAATCGCCAGTTTGAACCCGGCACGGAAACTTCGGATCGCCCGGTGCGCCTTCGTCTGATGGTTTTTGACGAACTGTGCCTCGTCCAAGATCAGACCAGCCCACGGTTCTTCGGCCAGGTAGTCCTCATCCAAGCGAGCAATCGCGTACGACGTCACCACAATGTCCGCACGCTCACGAATCGACGCCAGCGTTTCGGCACGACGCAAATTCGACACATCGACGGCGACCACGCGCAGATCAGGAGCAAACCGTTCAACCTCATCTCGCCACACCGGCAGCACCGACGATGGAGCAATGACCAAAAACGGTTTGTCCTCACCCTTCGACTTAGCACGGGCAATCATCGCCAAGGATTGCAACGTTTTCCCCAAGCCCATGTCGTCGGCCAGAATACCGCCCAAGCCAAGATCATAGAGGTACGAGAGCCATTCGAAGCCCTCCTGCTGATAGTCGCGCAACTCGGCCTGTAATTTTTCCGGTACCTGAAGTTTCGGAATATCGGTGGCATCCCGCAACACGGCCAAAGCCTGCTGCCACTCAATAATGGCAGGATCAGCATGGAACGCGTCGGCGGCATCTTCCGCGTCGTCGAGTAACGTCGAGTTGAACCGCGAAATCGAGGTGTTTTCGGCGCCGAAGTCGTCCATGCTCGAGGCTTCTTCGAGGAGTTTCCGCAATGGGTCAAACGCCTCGTTCTTGAGCGAGAAATAGGTGCCATCGGTCAACAACAAACTGTCCTGGTTGCGCACCAGCGCGATGAACAGCTGGCGGAACGGAATGGTGCGGTCTTCAATCGTGACTTGGAAACCCAGATCAAACCAGTCGTTCTTCTCCGACTGGGTCGCATTAATGACGATGTGGGGTTCACCGGTCAGACGCGTGTAGGCCGGACGGGTTTCGTTTTCGACGATGCGTAGGTGTTCGTGCTGCTGCAGTTTCGGGAGGGCTTCATCCACAAAACGCGCGGCATCAGCACCAACCAGGGTCGTCTTGCCGGGAATCGCAGCGAGTTCGAGGTCATCCGAGATATCAGCGAGCACCTGGTGCTGATGTTCGGACTGATCTTCGGTGCCCAAATAGTCCCAGCGCGAGGAAATACGCACGTGATCCTGGCGTTCGCCCTGATGGGTGGCCTGGTAATACTCCAACGTCAGTTCCAGGGTCGACGGCGGAATATCGGGGAGCTCGACGGACTGGTCGTGGCTTGCCAACGGAATGACGCCGGCCAACAGCGGATAGATGGTGTCAAAGAATTCTTGGGTGTCATCGGCGGGGATGAGCATCGGCTCGGGTGAATCAATCAGATCCATCACGGTACGAGTCAGCGGTTGCGCCACCGGGATGACGTTGATGTCCGCGGTCGCTGAATCCGCGTAAAAGTCGATCGTATAGAGCCCGATGGAGCCCAGCGTGCCCGACGGGGTGAGCGTCTCAGATGGCAGCTGCGCCTGAATGGACAGGGCAACGTCATCATGATCAGTCTCGGTGGCATCGAAAATAATGCGTGCCGGTTCGGTGATGGACACGCGGTTGATGATCTTTTGCAACGGCACCAGCGGAACACCGGCATTATCGATTTTGGCCAGCACATCCCACATCTGGGGCATGTTGATGGTGGCCAGGGTGATGACGTCGTTGGAACCCAGCGAGGAGACCGATGAGGTATAGAGCTGATTGAGCTCGTGGAGGGCATCGTGCTGTTCCGGCAGAAACTGGTATTCACCGTGAGCCGACTGGTGAAACGGCAGGTCGAACATCGTCCAGTTCATGTTGCCTTTGATCCAGCCGCCACGCGCGCCGACGCGTAAGGGGCGCAAGCGTACCGTGAGATCATTCTGATGTTCCAAATCGGCGCCGCTGGCCTCGCGCCAAATAAAACGGGTGCGGTACCCAGACGGCTCGGTGTGGAGCGCATCGATTTCGACACCGAGGGCGACGTCGGTGAATTCCTGATCTGAATCGATCGTCGGCAGCAGTTCGGTGACGACTTGGCGCCACGGCAGCCCTGGAATACCGTTACCGGACTCTTCGGGTTGTGGGCTCGTTTCCAGATCAGCGGCCGTCAGCACATCGGAGGATGCCACAGCACGTTCGTTCGAATCAAAGATGAGCGCAGCTCCGTGTTTACAATCGACGCCGACGGGACAACTACAACTGGCCCCGTCAACGTCCCAGACCGCAATGCCGCCCAGTGTGGCGTCGGTTTTGCGCAGGGTCACAGAAGCCCGCCAGATTTTGTCTTCGGAGCCTCGAACACGGCCCACTAGACGGCCGGTTTCTTCGTTGAATTTCAGCGTGAGTACCCGGTCGTCCGCGGCGTAGTCGCGGCCGCGTTCGGTCATGGTATCGCCGAAGGTGGCGACGAGTGCTTGGATGTCAACGAATGGAGAGTTCACTGTGCCTCGTAGCGGCGTTGATGTTCGGTGACGCCGCTCAACCGAAAGGGTGCATTGGTGGTGGGTTGTGTGCTGAAGGTCTGGGAAGTGGCCGCGTAGGCCTGGTGCAGCCCGCGGTACTCGTCGTAGCTCAGTGCCACGCGATCCTGAAGCTGTTGCGCCACGTGGTCCGGGTAGATGTGGTCGCGGTAGTGTTCTTGGACGACGCCGGTAAAGAATTCGGCCACCGCGCCGGAACCATAGGAAAAGAAGCCCAGACGCTTGCCGGCCAGCTGATCGTTGCTGTGCAGTTGGGCAGTCAGGGCAAAGTACAACGACGCCGTGTAGGTATTGCCCAGTGCGCGGTTATACGACATCGACTCTTCGATGAGGTCCTCGGAGAGCTGAGTCCCAGTGTGCTCACCAAGCGCTACGAGCTGTTTGCGAGCCATCTTGGTAAACGGTTGATGGTGCAGGAACTTGTCGATGTCCTCGAGGTGTAATGCACGACGTGCTGCGAGATCATCCCAGGCCGATGTGGTGGCGTTGAGGTAGGCGTCAAGTGAGAGCTGCCCGTCGACGAACGGGGTGGTCGAGTCGTTTGGCCGCCAGAAATCATTGACGTCAGAGGTATGGAAGCCCGAGCCGGGTTCGATTTCGACCAGGTGCGGGGCAGCGCTGATCAACATCGCGACGGCGCCGGCGCCCTGGGTTGGCTCACCCCCGGTGTCCAGCGCGTAGCGCGCGACGTCGGAGGTGATGACCAAAATCTGTTCTTCGGGGTTCCGGGCGACGGCGTTGACGGCCATCTGCAGCGCGGCGGTCCCTGAATAGCAGGCTTGTTTCAGTTCGATGGATCGCACGTTGGCGGGTAGGCCCAACAGTTCGTGCAGGTAGACCCCGGCGGCTTTGGACTGATCGACGGAGGATTCGGTGGCAAACAACACCTGGCGAACCTGGCCGACGTCATGACGCGCCAACAGCTTCTGGGCTGCTTCGGCGGCCATGGTGACGATGTCTTCATCCGGGGCAGGCATGGAGAAGGCGTCCTGGCCCAGTCCGAGACGATACTTGTTGGGGTCGATACCTTGGTGTTCGGCCAGGGTATCGAGGTCCAGCACGTAGTGGGAGGTGGCGACTTCCAAATCGTGGATGCCTATTTTCACGCGTGTCTCCTTGTTGCTCGGGCCTTACGATTCGGATCGTTCGTAGGCAACGTGTGCTTGCATCAGTTCACCCGGATTGGTCTGGGCTGCCAGCAGCGACAGTTCGCCAGCCAGCACACTCGCTGCAATCAAGCTAGCTAGTCTACGCGAATCTTGGCCGGGTTGGGTAGTGGCACCGATCCCCATCCGCGCCATGGCTTCTTCGATATAGGGCAGGTGTTTGCCGTTGCCGACGGTGCCGACGATCAGGTGCGGTAGGGTGACGGCGAAGTACAAGCCGTCTTCGCGGTCCTCGGCCCACACGAATCCTTGGGAGCCCTCGACAATATTTGCCGCATCCTGTCCGGTGGCTAAGTAGAACGCTAAGAGCATATTGGCAAAGTGGGCGTTCGCTGAGCGGATGGCACCGGCCACATTGGAGCCGACATAGTTTTTGGTGACGACCAGTTCGACGACTTTTGCCGCTGTCGTGTGCAGGTTCTGCTCGACGATGCTGTGCGGGATGATCAGCTCGGCGGTGACCTTTTTACCGCGCCCGAGGATGCCGTTGACGGCGGTGGCCTTTTTGTCCGTGCAAAAGTTTCCGGAGATCGAGCCGTAGGACAGTCCGATGTTCCACGACAAGATGGTGGGCATGAGCGTATCAGATGCTGCGGTGGCCATATTGTGGCCCGATGCGTCGCCGGTGAGGAATGCGAACCGCACGAACAACAGGTTGCCGACTATTTCGGGATGAATCTCCAGCAGTTGCGCGAACCGTGATCCCGCGGTGACAACCTCGGCGAGCTCATTGAAGCGTGCCTGGATGGTCTCGGCGGCGGCCTGGGCTGCCCCGGCATCGGTGGCGGTAAACAGCACCGAGCGCGTCATGCGTTCGTCGTGGACGGTGGCGGTGATGCCCGAGGTCAGCATGCGCGAGATTTTGGCGCCACGTCCTACAGATGGCCACAGCGGGGTTTCGTAGGTCGCCAGCGGCACATCGATTTCTTCGACCCCGTCGAATGCGGCACCGCTCATCCGCAGCGGTCCGACCCAGCGGGTTGGTACGGCGGTGGTGAAGGTGTCGTTATACGTTGATTTCGAAGGTTCAATCGGTGTTGGATCGATCACGGCATTCCTTTGTACGAGCTGTACTTTACTGTGGACGGGTTGGTCTACCTTGGTCAAATTCTGACACGATCAGCGAACCGTGTGACGTCGATATTTCGCCCGCGGGCCTTTTCGGCGCTAGGACCGGTAATCACCACGTCGGTTGAACCCAGGGCGTGGGCATCGGCTGCTCCCAGGAGCGCGTAGAGCTGGCGGATGCGGGTGGTGAACAGGTTGATGACCTCGGTGACACCTGCGGCCCCATCGGCCATGGCCACTCGCAACATGACCCCGGCAAGTCCGACGGCACTGGCGCCGAGTGCTTGGGCGCGGACCACGTCGAGCGGATTGCGCACACCGCCCGAGGCGACCACGGTGAGATCGGGTTGGGTTGCCAGTTCGCGCACGCCGGCGATGTCGAGCAGACAGTCGATCGCGGTGAGCCCCATGGGTTCCAGCCAGTCGAATCTCGCGTGGGCATCGATGACCGATGACGGGTGGGCGGTGCGATCGTTTTCGATGCGGGCAAAGTTTGTGCCACCGCTGCCGGCGACATCCACGATGCGCACGCCGATGTCATAGAGCTGCTGGACGGTTTTGGCGCTGAGCCCGAAGCCAACCTCTTTGACGATGACCGGTACGTCCAGCCCGGACACGATGTCTTCGATCAGCTCCAGCCAGGCCGAAAAATTCCGAGAGCCCTCGGGCATGACGGTTTCTTGGATGGGGTTCACATGAATTTGTAGGCCATCGGCGTCCAGCAGCTCGACGGCTGCCTTGGCATGGTCCAGGGTGCGTCCGGCGCCCAAATTGGCCCAGACGATGCCATCGGGGTTGTGTTCCCGGATGACGGTGAACGACTCTGCGGTGGCCGGGTCGTCGAGGGCTAGGCCCACGGAGCCCGAGGCCATGGGCACTCCGGTTGCCGCGGCGGCTTTGGCCAGGGCGGTGTTGATGGGTAGTGCGGTGTCGGTGCCACCGGTCATCCCGTTAATGTAGATCGGCGAGGGCATCGTCCAGGGGCCGATCCTCGCGGAGATATCGACGTCGTTGGCGTTCATACCAGCTAGTGCGTGGTGGATGAAGTCGACGTCGTCGAAGGCGTTGGGCGCACCGGTGAGCTGTTCTTGTTGGGCGGCGGCCAACCGGATGTGATCGTCTTTGCGGGATTGTGCCATCGTTACTCCTTTACCCCGACGCCCAGTTGAGTCACGGACAGTGCGAGCGGTTCGATGCCGTGTTGACGCCACGTGGCGTGTATGGCTGCCGGGTCAACCCAGGGTTCGGCCAATACGATACCGCAATCGCCACCACCGGCCCCCGAGGTTTTCGCTGAGACACCGTCGAAGGCTTCGGCGGTTTCGATCAGGCTGGTCAGCGCCGGGGTTTCGACCAGCGTGCCGGTTCCGCGTGCCATGCGGGCCAGCAGGGTGCGTGCGGTACGGATGCCCGCGTGGATGGTCGGAAACTTTTCGTCGGCCAGTGCCTCGAGTAACGCGTTCACGTTCGCCGCGGATGGCCGAAGAAATGCGTCGTCCCAGTTCAGCCCGTCGCCGTTGTTGGTGGCTTGGGAGACCAGGTGATCCGTCGTGGCCGGGCTGCCGGTCCAACCGATGAGTACTTGGACGTCAGCAGGAGTGGGAATGCGACGGGCACGCATGGGAATCCAGGCCGGCCCCGTCATCGCCTCCTCTACGCTCGAGCTCTCGGTCAGCACACGCGCCAGGTTATCGCGGTCCGGGGATTGGTAGTAGACCCAGCCGCCGAGGGCACCGGCCGCGAGGTCGCCGCCCGAGGATTTCGGAGAAATCTCGATCGAGGCCAGCATGCCCAGTTGTATTTTTTCGATGACGGTCAGCCCGAGGTCATACAGCTCGTTGAAGGCACTGATCACGGCCATCGTGGCGGCTCCGGAAGAGCCCAGCCCATATTTTTCGCCGGTATCTGAGCGCAGCGTCGAACTGAAGTGCAGGTCGGCGGGGATGCGTTTGATGCCGCGTTCAGCGCGCAACGCGTCCATGACCAGCCATGCGGCCAGTGCGTAGTCGGTGCCACACGAGTTGTGTTCGGTTGCGGCCACACCGTGTTCGTGGGCCAGCAGTTCTGCGGTCGGTGGCCCGTCGACGGGTGCAGCCTCGGTGACTGTGACACTCACGTACCGGTCGACGGCGATGAGGATGGCCGGTTGTCCGGGCGTGACGACGGCGTATTCTCCGGCCACATAGAGTTTTCCGGGGGCATCGACCCGAAACGGCAGTGGCCTCATGCGCTGTCCACCAGGTGGGCGCCGACTCCGGGGGCGAATGTTGTGATCTCGCCGAAGGGTGCAACCCGTGCGGCCACCGCGGCGGCGTCATCAGGTCGGCAGATGATCACCACGTTGGGTCCGGCGTCAGCGGTCGCATAGGCTTCGAGCCCGTCGTCGCGCATGGCTGCGACTTCGTCGAAGACTTGCCATGAGACCGGCGCCAAGTAGCGGATGGGCGGGTTGGTGGCATTGATGACGGCGTGCATGCGGTGGGCGTGGGTTTCGGTCAGCTCCCCGATGCGCGTGAAGTCTTCGGCAGCACAAGCGGCGATCATCTCGTCAAGTGTGGCCTCGGTGGTGTCAATCCAGGCCTGATAATACGGGCTGGTATCCCGAGTGGCGACCATGCCGTCGCGCGAGGAGACTTTTTTGGCCGTGGCGTTGACGGTCACCGACACCATCGCCATATCCGGGGCCGAGATGGTCTCGGCATAGCTGGTGGCGTCCGAGGTGCCCGCGTGCCACACGGCGAAACGGTCGATCAGCGAGCGCGAGGCCGACCCCGAACCGCGGCGTGCTAATCGGGAGAGATCTTTGGTGGAGAGCTCGAGCCCGTAGGCTGCGGCCGCAGCGGTGGCCAGGGCGGCGAAACCAGAAGCCGATGACGCCATACCGGCGGCCGTTGGGCCCTCATTGGTCGACACCACGTTGGCGTATGCGTCGGCGGTGTCGAGTCCCGCCTCGGCGGCCAGACCGCGAACCAGATCCAGGAAGACGGTAGTACGCCCGGTGGCTTTGGCATCGGCGAGCGTGCCGTTGAGTTTAAAGGTATCGGCGTCGGTGGTCAGTGCGACGCTGGTGGTGGTCGCAAACTGATCCAGGGTCATCGACATCGAACCGGCCACCGGAATGATCAGCTCGTCATCGGCCTTGCCCCAGTACTTCAACAGGGCAATATTCGGGTGTGCCCGAGCAACAGCGGCCACTAGAACTCCCCCTTGGGCACCCGTGCGGTGGGGGCCGTCATGAGGTCAAAGTCGTTGGGCGTCAACGTGGTGGTCCAGGTACGGGTAGCGCCCACCGCGGTCATCGCGGCGGCAACATCACCGGCTTGTTCTTGGTCGGGTACGACGGCCAGCACGCAACCGCCGAGGCCGGAACCAGTGAGTTTGGCACCGTAGGCGCCCCCTTCTAGTGCGGCGGCAACCACGGCATCGAGCGCCGGCGATGATACCCCGAGATAGGCCAGCAGCGAGTGGGCCTCGTGCATGGACTGGCCAACGCGTAACGGATCGCCCAGCCCCAGTGAATAGACGACATCGTCGGTGAGGTTCGCCAGATCTTCGACCACTCGGTCCACGACGCGGGATTGCACATCGCGCAGCATCGAGACACCATCGACGGCGGCCGCGGTCGAACCCGAGGTACCGGTGTCGGCGATGACGAACGTACACTTATCGGCCACCTTGACCGTGGTGGGTTTGCCCTGTTGGAAGCGCAGCGGCGTCATCGATTGCACCGCGTGAGCATCCAGCCCCGATGAGGTGCCATGGGCCACGTGTTCGGCCTCTTGAACCAAGTCGTGAGTCTGGGCCGCGCTTAACCGCTCCCCCGCTAAATTCGCGACCGCACGGACCACCGCGGCAGATGTGGCCGCAGACGACCCCAGACCGCGCTCAAAAGGGATCGTCGAACGCAAGATGAGCTCGACCCGATCCGCACGCACGTCCAACTGTTCGGCAGAGACTCGTAGCGCGGTGAGCACCGGTCCCATGTGCCTCGGGGCCGATGCCAGCGGGCCCGTATAGAGGTCAGAGGTAATATAGCCACGCCGAGAGCGCCGAATCGAAGCGGTCGCCTGCAAATCCAGCAGCGGCAACACAATCGCCGGGGCGCCGTACACCACCGCGTGCTCGCCCAAAAGAATCGCCTTGCCGTGGGCCGAGCCCAAACCGGTTTCCACCGGGCTGCCCGCGACCTTGCCTACGCCGCCACCTACAAATGGGTCGCCCAACCGATCCCGCATCGGGCGCGGCTGGTCAAATCCGGTGTCGATGCGCTGGGACGACGGCCCGGACGCCTCACCGTGTGGTGCACTGTGTCTCATCGGTATGCTGGAAACCTCAAAGTCAAAACAAATCTGAAGTTTTTATTCTATGCCACCCGAGCCTACGCGCAGAATGTTTAACTAGTTCAGCGAACAATACCGGCTAGAATCACACCACAACTGTTTGCCGTGCCGCGACCGCGGCCCGTAGGAGAACCAACTTTGAGAACGTTTCCCGCCCTCGCTGCCTGTGCCGCTTCAGCCCTGCTGCTGGCGGGATGTGGAACCTTTCAAGACAACACCGGCACCGACAACACCGACGGATCTTCGGGCCAACAAGCCCAGCCGACGGTTGACCCAGATGACGATTTCCAGCCGCTGGCTGTCAATATGGTCGCCCACTCCGGCACGCATTTTCCCAACGGCGTCGACGGGGCCACCTTCGGATGCTCCGATACGCTGGTCTCCGTTTCGACCGTGCCCATTGAGGCGGAAACTCCGGAAGAACACACCGCGGCCGCCATCGAATTTCTGCTGGATGACTCGCAGTACTATCACGGTGATCCAGCCGTCACGAACTCGCTGACCCTGTCCGAAACACTCGAACTCTCCAACATTGAAGTCGACGGCGACGAAGTCAACGTTGGGCTCACCGGCGACGTGGTGATCCGGGGTGAATGTGAGGCCTACCGCATTCAAGCCCAGCTCTACGGCACCGCCGCCTCCACCGCGGGCACTGAAAACGTGAACATCACCGTCAACGGTACCGAACTCGATGACGTGCTGGGCGTAGACCCATTTGATACGTCACAAGTGTTTGCCCGGGACGCCGAGTAATTTCCCAGCACACCGCCGGCGCCAAGCACGGGTCGTTGTTGCTCGCCATCCTCGCGATCCTGTTTGTCGCGCTGAACCTGCGCATCCCCACCACCGCGCTGGGACCACTGCTACCCAGCATTCAGGCCGACACCAACAGTGGCGAAACCTTCGTCTCCCTATTGACGACGATCCCGCTGGCACTGACCCTCGTCATCGCCCCGTTCGCACCGCGGCTGGCCACCCGGTTCGGCATCCACCGCGTCATCGCTCTGGCACTGGTGGGCATTATTGCCGGCACACTCATCCGCTCAATACCGGGCACCCCAACACTATTTGCAGGGACCGTCCTGCTCGGGTGTGCCATCGCGCTGGGCACGGTGCTGGGTCCCGCTGCGATCGCCGGTGAACGACTCGAACGACGCGGCACGCTGACCGGCGTCTACACCATGGCGCTGAGCCTCGGGCCCGCGATGGCACTCGGACTCACAGTTCCCATGATGACGACGACGGGCTCCGATTGGCGACAGACCCTCGCCCTGTGGTCCCTCTGCGGTGTGATTGCCCTGGTCTTATGGATCGCCTATACCCGCTCAGCAAACCGTCATAGCAAAGCCACCGCTCCCACCAGCCTCGTGCCGACACCCAGTATCGATTCAGGGTTAAAGTCGACGCTGAAAGATCTCCGCGTCTGGGCACTGGCAGCATACCTGGGCATCACTTCGCTGACCTTTTACACCACCTCCGCGTGGCTGCCCACCCTGTTCATCATCGATGATCTTCCCGCCGGTGCGGCCGGTGGCTATGCGTCATTACTGAATATCTTGGCCTTGCCCTTTGCCTTATTCACACCGACGGCCATGCGACGCGGTTGGGCACATATTCTGGCGCCGGCATCACCGGTGGTCGCCATCGCCGGGGTTTCCTTACTCTTGACGATGGGATCAGATGGTGCATTACCGGTCGTCATCCTGCTGGGGATCTCGCAAGGATTGTGCTTGGGAGTCTCGTATGACCAAGTCGTCCAGTACGCAAAATCGCCCGAGCATGCGGCCTCGGTCTCCGCCGTCACCTCGACGATTGGCCTGGCAATTTCTTCGACGGGTCCACTCGCCTTTGGGTTTGGCCTCGAGCTCTCCGGCGCAGTCATCCCCGTCATCGGTCTCGGTATTATCCTCGCGTTCCAGTCCATCGTGGGAGTGCGCTCGGGGCGTTTCATTCAGACGCCAACATGGTGATGTCATACTGAGACCATGAATAGTTCTAGACCAGCAGAATTTCATGTTGATACTTTTGTGCGATTACTCAGCAGACGGGCAGCAGACCAGCCGATGACCATGGCTTTCGAAGATGCTTGGAACTCCGAGCGAAAAGGGCTTAAGCAAGGATACGGGCAAGTGGTACCACAACCAGAAGGAACACGTTCTAGTCTGGTTTGCTTCACAAGTAACACGAGGTGCTGGAGCGTACTCTCGCAATACCCCGAACGCTAATGCTCGCACCACCTACAACCGGTTGCTGAATCCAGCGATGATCTTATGGATCGCTGAAGCCCTCGATGAGGACCCAAAGATTGTCCAAGAAGCCGGCGAAAAAGCCCTCACCGTGCCGCCACGCAGCCGTGCTGCCGCCGCACGGAAAGTTCTTCCGTGGTCACGGATAGCGGAGCTTGCTAACGATCTGCAAGAAACGCACTCCTCCTGACCGAAGCCTGAGCGAGCGTCGTTTCGCGAAGCCGCATATAGCCCGACAAAGGGAAGGCTATGCCCGTTCAACCAATGTTTCAAGCGCTACGCCGTCGGGCATCGCACCGTATTCTCGGCCTCGACTTTCACTCAGTCGGGCGGTAACAAACGCGTTAGCGACGTCCTCTGGCACGTATCGAATGAGCACTGCTGCTTGGAGCATGACCGCAAGCTCTTCGACCAGCACCCGGCCCCTGCGCTGAATGGTCTCCATCGCACCTGCATCTTGCGTCGAAATTGTGTTCAACGCTTGCTGCATTTCTGAAGCCACGTGCTCGTAACGCGCATCATAGACCGTACTACGGCCGAGGGCGCCTTCGAAGAATGCCAGGAGCTGCTTTGCGCTACGCGGGTCCCGCCCCATGGCCCGAAGCACATCTAATACCATTACGTTGCCGGATCCCTCCCACACGGCGAGTACCGGTTGTTCTCGGTAACGACGTGCCAGTGGAAAATCTTCGACGTACCCGTTGCCGCCTAAGCATTCCAATGCTTCGTATGCGTGGCCCGGGCCGCGCTTACAAATCCAGTATTTCGCAATGGCTGTGGCGATTCGACGAAAGCCCTGTCCGTCCGTTGAGTCATCATCATGGGCCGCAGCCAAATGCATCATGGTCCATGTGGCCGCTTCAGACTCCAACTGCAGATCAGCCAATACCGAGCGCATAAGGGGTTGGTCAATCAGCGTCTTGCCAAAGGCCTGTCGGCTCCTTGCGTGCCATGCCGCTTCAGCTACAGATTGACGCATCCCAGCTGTTGAACCAATGATGCAGTCTAGGCGTGTACGGGCCACCATCTCGATGATTGTGCGAACTCCTCCGCCAGGTTCTCCCACCAACCATCCGTGCGTCTGGTTCAGCTCGATTTCAGATGATGCGTTTGATTTATTGCCCAGCTTATCCTTGAGTCGCTGGATGAAAAATGGGTTGCGCTCGCCGCCGGGTAGGACCCTGGGCACGAGAAAACAACTAAGGCCCTGCGGCAGTTGAGCAAGCACCAGAAATCCATCGGACTGTGGGGCAGAGCAGAACCATTTGTGCCCTGTCAACATGTAATGATCACCGCTCGGTTCAGCTACCGTGGAATTCGCACGGACGTCTGAACCGCCTTGTTTTTCGGTCATGGCCATGCCGAATGTCACGGATGTTTTCTCGGCGGGGTCAATCAAGCGAGGATCATAGTCCGTGCTGATGAGTTTCGGGACCCAAAAATCTTCCAAGTCAGTCCCAAGCAATGAGGGCACAGCAGCGTGCGTCATCGATACTGGGCATGTGTGTCCCGGTTCAATCTGAGCAAAGAGGGAAAACCGTGCGGCTCGGTCAGCATTTGCGCCTTGGCCAGTGTTCTGCCATGCAAAACTGTGATTTCCATAGCCCAGTGAATCGCGCATGATGTCGTGGTAGGCCGGGTGAAATGCAACGTGGTCAATCCGCTGTCCCCAGCGGTCATGGCTCTGCAAGACCGGAGTCTGAGTATTTACAATCTGCGCGTCACGTTGAAATGCCTCGGTGCCAACATGTGCGCCAATGGTTTTCAGTACCTGGTCATCGGCGTCTGGGGCGAATGCTGCAACCGATTCCATCAGCGCACTGTTCGCGGTGTATTCATTGATTTCAACGCGCGGGGCAGGTTGGTTCGTGACCGAGTGTGTGGTTTCTGGAAACGTTGTCATAGTTTTCCTCCGTCTATCGGGGTGGGAGACCGATCATTTTTCTGCACAGCAATTGCAACTCAGCGACAAACTTTGACACTGGTATTTCTGTTTCACTGCTGGTGCTGACATGTAAACGAGGTAACAGATTTTCCGAAAGTGCACCGGTGATCGCGGTACTAACCATGCCCGTGTGCTGTGGCGAGATTTGTCCTGCTGCAACACCTTTGTCTAATCGCTGTGCGATGACGTGCGCCCATTTTCTTCGAAAAAACAACCGCTCTTCTTCTACCAGGGAGGGTAAAGCTTCGAACAGCAAGGCATCAGCCAGTTGCGTTCCGGCCAACGAACGACCGATGAATATCTCCACCCCGGCATCCATGGCGTCGCCGACGTCTTGATACTTAGTCAAACCTGTTTCAAAGACGGCTAATTCAAAATCAGAAATATGGGCAAACGCGCCTTTGAGGAGTTCTTCTGCGTTTGAAAAGTACTGGTAAATGAGTCCGGTAGAACAATGTGCGCGTTTTGCCACAGCTTTGACTGTTGCCGAGGCGAAGCCCCCAGCTGCAATCTGGTGGCGCGCAGCTTCTGCGATACCATCACGCCGCAGTCGAGCGTTTGCCCGCGTGTTTGCGGTGGCCCGATACATACACAAACTTCTTTCTAGGTCTTCCATCAAGCTTTGAATCGTGGTTCAATGTGAACTGTACCACGACTCTAGCTCGGGAGAACAGATGAAACTCAATGCAGTATTGACCTCAGGCACCATCCGACATCCTGATAAAGAAGCTCTGGTGACTACCGGGCAGACATGGACCTACCGTGAGTTGCACGACGATGCCACAAAAGCAGCATCACTGTTCAAGTCCAAGGGTGCAGGCGAAGGCTCCACCATTGCTGCCATGACCTACAACGAAGCTGAATTCCTCATCACGGCATTTGCGACGTGGATGCTGGGCGGTGTGTTCGTACCCATCAACCACAAATTTGCAGTACCCGAGGCCAAGTACATGCTGAATCATTGCGGGGCAACGCTCGGTGTCGTGTCACCAGAACTTCACGGGATCGCGACCCAGGCGGCGCCACAGATCGACTGGACTACCACCGACCACGAATCCGGTTTACTCCACCAAATCAGCGAGCTCGTCCCGCACGAAGAAGAACACGAGAATGATCAAGACCCCGCTCTCATCCTGTATACCTCCGGAACGACGAGTTCGCCCAAGGGGTGCGTGCATACCCACGATGGGATTTCGCGACTACTGCCATTGATCGCACTATCACTTGACCACCATCGCGAGACCAGAACCCTGGTAGCTATGCCTATCTGGCATTCGGCACCACTCAACGTCAGCACGATGCCCACGTTGTTCGTTGGCGGGACCGTGATTTTACAGCGGGAATACCATCCGGTTGAAACCATGCAGATGCTGGGCACACAGCGTGCCACTGCTTTCTTCGGCCCCAGCATCGCGTTTATTGCGCCGTTGCAGGTTGCAGCTAAATCAGGTCTCGATTTTGCAGACTACGATTTTTCTACCATGGAGTCTTGGACTTTCGGTGGTGCCCCCATCGATGAGGCAACAACCAGGAAAATCATCGACAACTACAAACCAGGAACACACCGCCAACTGTATGGAATGTCAGAACTTGGCCCGGCGGGTTCTGAACTGCGCCCGGAAGATCAACTCCGGAAGGCCGGCAGTGTCGGCAACTATTCGATGCTCGGCGTCGATATGCGCGTAGTTAAAGCTGATGACACCGAAGCCGGCCCGGGCGAAACTGGTGAAATCTGGTTCAAATCCGATACCCGAATGAAAGAATACCTACACAATCCAGAGGCCACGCGTGAGGCGTTTGTGGGCCCGTGGTATCGCACCGGCGATATCGCGCGAATCGACGATGAAGGCTACCTCTATATAGTCGACCGTCTCAAAGACATCATCATCGTGGGCGGAGAGAACGTCTTTTCCCTGGAAGTTGAAGAAGCCATTGCCCAACACCCTCGAGTCGCCGATGTGGCTGTGGTTGGCAAACCCGACCCAGACTGGGGCCAGCAGGTCACTGCGTTTGTCACGACCTCGGATGACGAACCATTAGACCAAGCCGAACTGCAGGAATTCCTGTCTGTACACGTCGCACGATACAAGGCGCCACGCTTTGTGCACACAGTCGACGAATTGCCGAGGAACCCCAGCGGTAAGCTACTGAAACACGTACTGCGGGATCAAGCTGAAGCGCAAAGGTAAGCCAACCACCCTTGCCATGATGGTCGATCACAAACAGTCGACACTACTGACTCGTGGTGGGAACATAGAGCTACCAAGGTTCAATGAGTGATTCGGTCTCTCAGTGAGGAGTTCACAATGCGTTACCTGTTGTCATGGCATATTCGTGAGGATGAAATGCGTCAGCGCAGCCCGGCATGGCGTGAAGAAATAATGGCGTTTCTCGCACAATTCGAAGATGAACTCTTTGTACATTCCGAGCTTGATTGGGTCGAGGTGCTTGATCCGGAATCGCATGCGATCGTGGTCGGCCCCGATGCAGAGATTCGCAACGGGTTCTATAACGAAGGCGGGAAGCCTTCTGCCAGAGTCTGGGCAATTCGCGTCGAGAACCGTGAGCGAGCCGTAGAGATTGCCGCGAAGTTTGCCGGTCAGCTCGACACCTGGATCGAAGTCCGTGAATCCTTGCCGGGGGCACAGCGCCCCTGAAAGCCGCTAGCTACGGCCCTAAGATCGCGAGTGGAACTACATGAATTCCGCCTGGACACCGATAAGCCACCCCGGCTGGCACGAGTAACACCTGGATTACTCCACCCCTGCATAGTGGATTACTCCACTACCGACTGATGGAATACTCCACTTTTGACTAGTGGGTTACTCCCTCAATCAATCTATAAGAACAACATATTAGGTTGACTTTAACCTTGATCCACCGATGAGTTGGGTGTGGTTACGGCGTTTTAACGTGGAGGTGCGTCTTTGACGTGGGAAAATAGTGAGTGTTGAGACCACTATTCCAAGTCAGAAAGACGCACCTCTGAGATGCTAT
>JABXHI010000018.1 GCA_013393415.1 Micrococcaceae bacterium | reverse complement strand
CTGGGCCCATTCACGGATTTCTGCCACACCAATATTCTCACTCATACGACAGAATTAACACGACATTTCAGCACTGTCCGATTAAACCGCCGACACCACCAAAAATAAAAGCGACTGTAGTACTAGGGGTGTTGCACTGACGGTTTGAGTCTAGAGGTGATTTTTTCGCGCAGGTGGTGATCTTGCAGCAGCGTTGGACCACGTTCACCGGCTTTGAGTGACCGGTGCGTGTCCCGCACCCGCGCACCCTGTGAGGTGGTCAAATACATATCAGCCTGGGCCCGTGGGCTGTCCTCATCGCTGCCGACCTGTTGACCCGTGGCTGATCGGACCGCAGGAGCGCTCTGATCGGCTTTGCCTGGCGAAGGGGCATCCTGTTCTGGTCGGGTCGGTTGATCTTCTGGGTTGTGCAATTCTGGATCGACGGAACTTGGTTTACCGGGAATATTGATATCTGCCATGTCTCTCACGTCCGTTCGGAAAAGTTAGTATGTATGTGGGCTGGTGCGCCTCGTCCTAGGGTTGCAGCACGACCTTGATGCAGCCGTCTTCTTTCTTCTGAAACATTCGGTAGGCTTCTGGAGCCTGATCGAGCGGCAGCCGATGGGTCACCAAATCGGTGACGCCTAACGGGTCCGCGGAATCTTCCACATAGGGAATGATGTCCTGGTCCCAGTGGCGCACATTGCACTGGCCTGCTCGAATCGTCAGTTGTTTGTCGAAGATCGTCAGCATGGGGATCGGCGTGGCAGCACCTCCGTACACACCACTGAGCGAGACGGTCCCACCACGACCGACTAATTCGAGTGCAGAGTTCAGCGCGGACGTCCGATCGAGCCCCACGTTCTGCAGTGCTTTTTGTCCGATCGCGTCCGGGAGATACGTTGTGGCTTTGTGCAGCGCAGCAATCACGTGGTTGCCGTGGGATTCCATGCCGACCGCATCGACCACGCCGTCAGCTCCGCGACCATTGGTGCGTTCGTTGATCAATTGGGCGGCTTCGGCGTGCTCGGACGCAACCGTGACACCGTGGCGGGCGGCCATGACACGACGTTCCGGCACCGGTTCCAGCGCAACAACCTCATAGCCCAACTGAACACCGATTCGTGCTGCGAACTGACCGACCGGTCCGAGTCCCAGCACACCCAGAACGCCTTCTTCCGGCATGTGTGCGTACTTCACTGCCTGCCAGGCGGTGGGCAGAATATCGGAGAGAAAGAGGTAGTGGTCATCGGAAAGCTCATGACCAACTTTGATCGGTCCATAATCGGCATGGGGTACCCGCAAATACTCTGCCTGCCCACCGGGAAGTTAGCCGTAGAGTTTCGAGTAGCCCAGCAGGGTTGCGCCCGTGCCGTATTCCGTGACCTGGGTAGTTTCACACTGAGATTGCAGCCCCCGCTGGCAGTAGTAGCAATCTCCGCACGAAACATTGAACGGGATCACCACTCGGTCGCCGGGCTGCAGATTATCGACCGCGGAGCCGGTTTCTTCGACGATGCCTATCGGTTCATGGCCGATGATGTCACCGGGTGTCATGAACGGGGTCAGCACTTCATAGAGGTGCAGATCGGAGCCGCAGATCGCGGTCGAGGTGACGCGAATAATGGCGTCGGTAGGTTCTTGAATCGTCGGGTCGGGCACTTCTTCGACGGAAACATTTCGTCGGCCTTGCCAGGTGACTGCTCGCATGGGTCCTCGCGATCGATGTTGCGGGGCGTGCTTTGCTGTGTCGCTGAGTCTAAACACGTTGGCAAGAAGCTGTCTACAGCTCAGGCTTTTCTATACGGTGTGCGCTTTCGAATGCTGCGTTCGTCGGCTAGCGTTGTTTTATGCCTACACATGGGCCATCCACCAACCAAGAAGTCGCTGAGCATCTCTTGATCCACGAACAGAGTGCACACCAAGCACGTATGCGAGCACTCGACGCACTTACTGAGGAAGCTATCTCATCAGGTGCATATTTCGACCATCCGGATACCACTGAGACTCGGTGATGTGTCCTAGCGCTCTTCTGAGCTCGTCTCGTCGCTCGACTGCTCTGCTTGTTCTGCTTCGGCACGTTCACGACGCATGCGTTCACGAGCTCTGGCGATCGCGGCGCGGTGCAGTTCTTCAGAAGAGCGGTTGATACCAGAGCCCTCGGAGATGTGGTCCGGGTTTTCGCGCCCGGTCAATTGCAGCAGGGCCACGACGACGAGTGTCGCTGCGACGCCGACACCGAAGGCGATCAGTCCGATGTCGAGACGCAGCGGATGGTCGGGGTTATTCAGTCCGCCGGTGCCCACAACTGTGGCAACGACAAATGCGATGAGCCCGACGACAAACGAAAAGACCAGCGGGATCTTGATGCCGCCTTTGAATCCGCCGCGTGGTTTTTTAGGTGAATCTGGCATGGTGTGTTCCGGCTACCGGAGTTGCTCCTATGGAAGGTCGATGGGGCTTATTCTAGCGCCTGTTTTACACAACGTAGAAATCGCGGGCTGTGGGCGAAATTTCAGCCGACACGCTACGGCGCTGGTGGCTGATACCCGTCCTCTTTGACCGCTTTGCGGGTGTCGAGCCAGTACCCGATCCCCGTGATAGCAAAGAGCACGGCGACGACGAGCGCATAGGTTCCAGCGATACCGAAAATGCGGTGGTAGTCCAGATCTTGCATCGCGGCGAGCAGGCCGGCCGTGATGATCCCGACAATGCCCGCGATGAGGTGATCTCGGGCTGGCGCGAAGCTCTTGCGCCAGGTCCACGCCCAGACTTCGGCGATGCCTCCCACCCCTAGGCCCGCGGCAATGGTAATCCACGTGACGGTCGCTGACACGTCGCCGAGCTGGAGTCCCACCAGGGTGAGTGCTGTGAGCATCCATATCGCTGCGATGAGCGACAGCGGCGAGCGCATGCCCTCGGGGACGGGGTCGCGGCGCAGGTATTCCCACATCGCCGATCCAGAGAACAAGAAGAAGATCGCACTGCCATAGTTGACGACGGCGTCGGAGGGTTCTTGGAACAGGAAGGTGGCGATACCAAAGAGTGCTGCCACGCCGGCGCGGATGAGTACCGGCCGGTAGATGACGGAGGTGATATCGAGGTCTATTTTTTGGCTCATGTCGGTTCCATTCTAGTCATTGCGCGCCGAGTCGAATCCAGGTGTCGCGACGGATACGTAACCACAGTCCCAGCGCCCGCGCGGCAAGGAATACGCCGGCGAATCCAATCCATACCCAGGCCACAGCGCCGACCTGGGTTGCGTCATCGGCGAGCGCAGCCAGCACATACAGTGCGGGTAGATAGATCACGATGTTGACGATCCCGATGAGCCCGAGGTATCTCGCGTCGCCCGCACCCATGAGGATCCCGTCGAGCACAAACACGTAGCCGGATAGTGGCTGGGAGATGGCCAGCACGATGAGCCCCGCGGTGGTCGCCGCGATGACGGCCGGGTCGGTAGTGAACACGTGAGGTAACCACGGCGACGCGATGCCCAGCAGGATGCCGGTGATGGCCCCGAAGCCAAATGACCAGCGGACCATGGTCGAAGTCAGCGCGCGTACGGCGGTCACGTTGGAGGCGCCAAGCTCCTTGCCGATGAGCGCTTGGGCCGCGATCGCCAGGGCATCGAGGGCGAACGCCATGGTCGAATACACATTGAACACGATCTGGTGGGCGGCCAGCACTTCGGTGCCCAGTGCGGTCGCGGTGAGCACCGTGGCGAGGATTGCCGCACGCAGCGAGGCGGAACGGACCAGCAGCCACGACCCCACCTGGGCAGTGGCGCGCAAGCCCGTCGTCGTGGGGGTAAAACCCACGTCGTAGCGGCGCATGCGCGGAATGAGGATGGCCGCATACACGGCGAACATGAGCCATTGGATGACGGAGGTACCGATGGCCGAGCCAGCGACGCCGAGGCCGAATACGTAGATGAGCAGGTAGTTGCCCAGGATGTTCAGCCCGAATCCGGCGCCGGCGACGATCAGCGGGATGGTAGCATCCTGGAGGCCACGCAGTACGCCTGTTGCCGCGAGAACGGCGAGCATCGCGGGCAGCCCGAGCATCGAGTATTGCATGTAGGCCACGGCGTGTGGCGCGGCATCGGGGGTGGCGATGTTGACCAGCAGCGGGGCGGTATACCAGCCGATTATCCCGAGGACGACGCCGAGCCCGAGGCCTAACCAGATGCCGTCGCGTCCGCGGGCCAGGGCGTTGCCTAGTTGCCCGGCGCCGAGGAACCGCGCCACGGCCGGGGTCGTCGAGTAGGCCAGGAAGATGAGCAGCCCGGTGACTGTTTGGACGATGGCCGCGGCCAGACCGACGCCGGCGAGTTCGGCGGCACCCAACCGACCGATCATCGCGGTATCGGCCAGTAAAAACAGTGGCTCGGCGATCAGGGCACCAAATGCCGGAACCGCTAAGCCCAGAATCTGGCGGGTCAGTGACCGCTGGGATGAGTTCGCCATCTAGATGAGGATCAGGCCCGTATCCATGCTGGTCAACTCGAGCATGAGCACTGACACCACATTATTGAAGGCGTGCGACAGCCACGCGTAGGCAAAGGACTTCTTCGAGATCAGATACACCGCGGTAAAGGCGATGGCCATCGACATATACGGCAGCACCGAAGCGAAGGACGCGTTTGGATCGCCGATGAAGTGCAGCATGGTGAACGCGATAATCGAGATGGGCACGGTGACCCACGTCGGAATCCAGCGTCCGAGTTTACCGATGAGCACGTGACGAAAAATGTACTCTTCAACAAACGGGCCGACCAATCCCATAATGAGGATGGACACGATCAGCGAGGACTCGCCCGCGGCCTGTTCAACGGCTTCTTGGTTGGCGGAGACATCACCTTCCTGGCCGGAGATCACCAGGATGAACGACGTGAGCATCAGCGTGGCCAGCCAAATGACCGGCAGCAACAGGACTTTGACCCACCACCAGGTCGCAAACCATCGAAAGGATTGCACGAACGGTCGCCAGGAGACGGCCAGCAGGATGATCCCGGTGATGCCGTAGAGGACCACGTTGGAGTACATCAAAAACCAGGCGGGCATGGTCTCGGAGGTCAGTACATCGTCAAAGGACATCGGCTCGTGCCCATAGGCCTGGGCACCGAATTCTGTGACCCCGGGAATCGAAAAGACCAACAGCAGGCCACCCAGCACAAAGCCACCGACATAGACGAGCAGCCCTAAAAGGTCACCCCAGTGGAATTTGCCCGGGTCCGAGGCGGTTTTATCGTCGGCTTTCGAGTGTTTGCCACCGTGTTGTGGTTGGGGCCATCCGGTTGGATATTGGCCTGGCCAGCCTGTCGGGTAAGTACTCACCGGCCTCCTTCGAGGTGTTGCTGGGTTTGGGCAGTATATAAATCATGGTACATTCCACCGGCTGCCAGCAACGCATCGTGTGACCCTTGTTCGACCACGTCGCCGTGATCCATGACGACGATCACATCGGCGGCTCGGATGGTCGACAACCGGTGCGCGATGACAAATGAGGTGCGGCCCTGTTGCAGCATAGCCAGCGCCTCTTGGATGAGTGCTTCGGTTCGGGTGTCCACCGAGGATGTCGCTTCATCAAGAATCAACAGTCGCGGATTCGACAAAAATGCCCGGGCGATGGTGAGTAACTGGCGCTCCCCGGCCGAGATCACATCCGAGTCCAGGCTGATCTCGGTGTCATAGCCATCGGGCAATTGGTTGATGAAATGATCGGCGCGGGCTGCTTGCGCTGCGGCAACGATTTCGTCGTCTGTTGCATCCGGGCTGCCATAGGCGATGTTGTGTTTGATGCTGCCCGAAAACAGCACGGCATCTTGGAGTACCATACCGATGGGTCGGCGCAACGCAGCCCGCGAGACGGTGGCAATATCGGTCCCGTCGAGCACAATCCGTCCCGCATCGACGTCGTAGAAACGCATGAGCAGGTTGACCAGGGTGGTTTTCCCGGCTCCGGTGGGCCCGACGATCGCCACCAACTGCCCCGGTGTCACATGCAGGTTCAGGTCGGTGATGAGCTCGGAGTCGTCGTAGCTAAACTCGACGTGCTGGAATTCGACGTCGCCGGTGACGTCGTCCAGCTCACCGACGGTATCGGTTTCTTCCTCGGCGTCGAGGAACTCAAACACCCGCTCGGCCGAGGCGACCGCGGAGATGATCATATTGGCCAGCCCGGCCAGTTGCCCCAGCGGCTGGTTGAATTCGCGCGAGTACTGGATGAACGCGGTGACCGAACCCAGTGGCATCGCACCGGCCGCCACGCGCAGCGCACCCACCACGGCAATCCCGACGTAGCCCAGGTAGGTCACCCACTGCATAATCGGATTGATCATGCCCGAAATGAACTGCGCCTTATAGCTGGCCTGATACACGGCGTCATTATGCGCATCAAACTCGGCGATCATCGCGTCGGTGCGGTTGAACAAGGTCATCACATCGTGGCCGGTAAAGGCTTCTTCAATGTGGCCGTTCAGCTTGCCGGTGTTGGCCCACTGGGCGGAAAACAGCTTTTGGGCGCGCTTGCCGATGATGCCGACGACGGCGGCCGCGATCGGCACGGCAATGAGTGCGATGAGTGCCAACTGCCAGGACAGCGTGAACATCATAATGGTAATGCCGATGATCGTGAGCAACCCGTTGAGCAGCGATGAGACCGTGTTTTGCACGGCCGTTTGAATGTTGTCGACGTCATTGGTGGTGCGCGAGAGCAGATCCCCGCGCTGGGTGCCATCGAACCAGTTAGTTGGTAACCGGTGGATTTTATGTTCGACATCCTGGCGCAGCACGTAGGTGATGCGGACACCGATGATGATCAGGATGCGTCCCTGCAGCCACATCAGAGTCATTGCGACGACATACATGGCCAACACGCGGGTAATGAGTTCGCCAAGGCGCGCGAAATCGATGCCCTGGGCGTGGAAGAGCACGTTGACGGCCTCGCCCAGCACCAGTGGTGCCCAGACTTGCAGCACGACCGACACCACGGTCAGGAGCACGGCGGCGATCAGTTGCGGTTTATAGGGCGCGAAGACACCGGCCAGACGGCGCGCCGAGGGCCAGAATGTTGTGGCCGTACGGCCCGGATCGATTGTCTCAGCCATGCCCCACCTGCGATGCCACGATTTGTTGGTAGACGGTACTCGAGTCGAGCAGTTCGTCGTGGGTCCCAGCGTCGACGATGCGCCCGCGTTCCAGCACCAGAATGTGGTCGGCGTCTTTGATGGTGGCCACGCGTTGGGCCACGATCAACAGGGTTGCCTCGGTCAGTTGTGTGGCCAGTGCACGGCGTAGCTCGGCGTCCGTGGTGGCATCCAGGGCGGAGAACGAATCGTCGAACAGGTAGATCTTGGGTTGGGCAGCCAGCGTCCGCCCGATGGCCAGGCGTTGGCGTTGACCACCCGACACATCGGTGCCGCCCTGCGCGATGGACGAGTCCAGGCCGGTCGCGTCATCGGAGGTTCGCACCGCCACGAAGTCTTTCGCCTGTGCGGTCTCTAGGGCCCGCCACACCTCGTCATCGGAGGCATCCGGTGCACCAAAGCGCACATTGGACGCCACGGTACCCGAAAACAGGTAGGCCTTTTGTGGCACCATGCCCACGATATTCGACAGGGCCTCGCGACTGTAATCCCGCACATCGACGCCGTCGATGGTGATGGTCCCGCTGCTGGTATCGATGAGCCGCGGGATGAGGTTCAGCAACGTGGTTTTGCCCGACCCCGTCGAACCGATGATGCCGATGGTCTGACCCGGCGTCGCGCGGAAACTGATGTCTTCCAGTACGGGAGCTTCGGCTCCCGGATAGGAAAAGCTCACGGTGTCGAAGGTCAGGTGACCGGTGGCCTGTGTTGCGTCAACGGTGCCTTCGGCCAGTTCTGGTTCGGTGGCCAGTACCTCGTTGATGCGCTTGGCCGAGACCATGGCGCGGGGAACCATCAAGAAGATCATGGTGGCCATCATGACGGCCATGAGAATTTGTAACAGGTACTGCATGAAGGCGGTCAACGAACCGACCGCGACCAGTCCGGCATCGACACGGAGTCCACCGAACCACAACACCGCAGCCGTGGCGATATGCAGCACCAGCGAAATGAGTGGGAACAGCAGGACGAAAATTTTGCCGACGCCCACCGCGAGGTCGGTCAGGCGATGGTTTGCCGTCGTGAAACGCTGGGTTTCATAGTCCTCGCGCACAAACGCTCGGACCACGCGCATGCCAGTGATCTGCTCACGCAGGGTGTGGTTGACATCGTCGATGGCCTCTTGCATCTTGCGGAACAGCGGCATCATACGCCAACCCGCGACCACCATGATGACGACAATCATCGGGACGGCGGCCCACACCAGCCAGGAGAGTCCGGCGTCTTCGCGCAGCGCCATCACGACCCCGCCGACGGCCATGATAGGTGCCATGACCAGCATGCTCATCGCCATCAACGTCACCATTTGGAGTTGTTGCACGTCATTGGTGGCGCGGGTGATGAGCGTTGCCGGCCCGAACTGTGACATTTGGTGCGTGGAGAACTGAGAGACGCGCCGGAAGATCGCGGCGCGTAGGTCTCGACCGATCGACATGGCCGCTCGTGCTGCGAACCATACCGATGAGATAGCGGCTGCCAGCTGCACGAAGGCGACGGCAAGCATGATGCCGCCCAGCCGCCAGATGATCCCGGTGTCACCGGTGGCAATCCCGTCATCAATAATTTGGGCGTTGAGGGCAGGCAGAAAGAGGATCGCACCGACAGTAACCAGTTGCAGGACGATCACAGCCAGGACTTGGCCGCTATAAGGACGCGCGAAACGCGCCAGAAGTTTGAGCACGGTGCTCCTACCGGGGTCTCACGTGTTTCCCTCGTTTAGGGGATTTCGACCGTGGACCATTCGTAAACGTTTTTATTGCGCATCGATACCAGATCGATCGCGTGGCGCTGCAGCTGTTGTTCTGCCGCGGTTTGCGGCTGCCAGCTTGGCACCGGTTCGGCCTTGCCGTCGCCTGCAACCACCATGATCGCAATGGACTGAGCTACCGGATGGAGATCGCGCTGTTCTGGTTTCCCCGACCAGGCACGGACCACCAGGTAGATGGAACGTTCGGTCGTGTGCACCACGCGAGCTTCGATCTCTACAATATCGCCCACGTAGACGCCGTGGTAAAACTGCACGCCACCGGCAAAAACCGCGACGGTGGGTTTTCCCGCCCATCGTGACGCGCACACGTAGGCTGCCTCGTCGAGCCAGTTCATCAATGAACCGCCCTGCAGACGGAATCCCGGCGTGACCTCGGCGGCGTGGGCAATAAAGCACAACAGCACGACCTCGGCGTTGGTTTCATCCGGATCAGGGAACGACACCTGGCCCAGCGCGTCTTCACCGCGAGCATGTTCCAGCGCGCGAGCCGCAGCAACTTCACGACGACGATGCCCGGCATCGGTGCGTGGCTCCCACTGCTTGATTTCTTTGGTCTCACCCTTGGTATCCACGGCCTCGTAGACCATGACCACCCACGTCGCCACGGTGGGCTCGCCGTCATCGTTCAAGACATCCGGCAACGCCAACCGGCCCTGCACATGAATCTGCGAGCCCTCGGTATAGATCAACCTGGCCTGCGCCGTGATCTGGGAGTCAACCGGCACCGGATGGCCGAAGCGCATATTGCCAATATAGGTTGCCACCACATTGGACCCGGCCCAGGTGGCCGCGGCGGCATAGCCTGCCTTATCCAACCAGCTCATCACCGTACCGGCATCCACGTAGCCCGAAGGGTGATCATACGCTTCAGCCCGGAAGTGTAGGGTAATAGAACTTCGCGAGCGCATACGTCCTAAACTACCACCTGTTGTTGGGTGCACAATAGAGACATGTCCTTTTCTTCACACTCTTCGCCCAATACTCCAGACCACTTCGCCAAACCCGTGACCACCAGAATCGCGACCGCCGTTGAAACACTCGGGTACACCACGCTCGTCGACTGGGCCATGAGGCTACTCTCCGGTGACGCTGCGCCCGGCGACGAGACCGATCCCGACATCAAACTGCTCGGTGGGATGGACGCCATCGAACCCTATATGGCTCGGGTCTGGGCAGGCCAAGCACTCTTGCATGCGTGGCATCACACGGCCGCTCCCGCCGTCCAGGCTGCTCTGCACGACGAGGACTGGCAGGTTCGTGAAATCGCTGCCCAACTCGTCAAGCATCACAAGCTCGAGTTGGTTCCCGACGTCGTCGAGCTGTTGGCCGATGATGCCTATCCTCACGTACGCGTCGCGGCGGCCGAGGCACTCGGCGCCACGGCCACCCCACAACACGATCAGGCCATTGACCGGCTCCAACGATTGGTCGTCGATCCCAACAGCGTCCTGGCTGCAGCAGCCGAAGATGCACTCGGTGAGATTGCGAAACGCCACAACCGTCCCGATTTAGCCGTCGCTTCGCGTTACTGAACCTCCGTTTTCTCTGCAAGTTCCTCAACCGTCTCGGGTGGATCTGCCCGAAAACCGCGTGTGAGGACCGCCAGGATGATCACTCCGATCACCAACCAGCTGGTACCCAACGTGATTGCATGGATGTCCAACTGCGTGAGCAGCATGAGCACAACAATGACACCTACCAACGGAGCAACAACCCAAGCAAGTGCGTTGAGATACTCACCTGCACGACGTCGTTGTGACCAATAGACCAACACTGCAACATTGACCATGGCAAATGAGATAAAGGCACCGAAGTTAATGAAGGAAGTAGAAGTGGCGACGTCCATGGCCAATGCGATCAATCCGACCACCCCGATAGCGACAATCGCGATTACCGGGGTAGCAAATCTCGGTGCCAGTTTAGCAAAAATCTTCGGCATGACACGGTCGCGGCCCATCGCATACAGCAGTCGTGATCCGGCCGTCTGAGCGGCAATACCTGAGGTGAATTGTGCGATCACAAGTGCGGCAATGAATACTGCCGCAAACGCGGCTCCCCCTATGCGAGTCGCAATCTCAAAACCTGCCGTGTCGACGTTCGAAAATACTCCACCCGGATGCACCAGCTGTACCGCATAGGAGACGGCGACGAAAATACCGCCTCCAATCAATGCGATCAGCATGATAGCTTTTGGAACAGTCTTTCGAGGTTCAACTGTTTCTTCCGACATCGTGGTGACTGCATCGAAGCCAAGAAACGCGTAAGCAGCCACAGCAGCGCCCGCCACCACAGGCGTAAATTCGCCGGCTTCACCAAGAAACGGTGCCACAGAAAAGACCCCGGGTAGGCCATCTTCGCTCGTCACTGCTACCACGGAAAATAGTACGAACAATGCCAGCACAAGTGCCTGAAAGGTCATCAGGACGACGTTGACTTTATCGGCCACTCGCACGCCAATCACGTTGACTGTTGTTGTAATAACAATGAAAATGATGATCCAGATAGCAAGGGGGATCGCGGGGAACTGGGCCTGAAGATACGAGCCACCAATTAGCCAGATAACCATCGGCAGAAACAGGTAATCCAGCAGAGTCATCCAACCCACCAAGAAACCGGGCTTGGCGCCCATAGTTGAGCGAACATACGTATAAGCCGAGCCCGATACCGGGTATACGCTCGCCATTCGAGCGTAGGAATGTGCAGTGAAAAGCATAGCGGCGGTAGCCAAAGCATAGGCTCCGGCAGAGGCGCCAGAAGTGGTCGAGGCAATGACCCCGAACGTACCGATCACAATCAGCGGCGTCATATACGCCAGGCCGAAAATGACCAGTGATCTGAGATTCAGCGAGCGAATCAGTGTTTGCTGTGGCATGTTATTTCCCATCTGTGTGTGGTCGGAATGTATCAGGGCTCAGGCGGCCCTGATACATCGGGAGTTCGATATCTTTCGCTCCGCCATCTAACTGGTGCCACAAGCGGTTTGTGCCGCGGGTGCCAACTTGACGTATCCGGGCAAGTCGATTCGTGTCGACAGTAACGACCAACGTGTCCTCGTCGTCACCCAGCTCACCTAGCACATACCCTTCCGGGTCCACCGCGATAGTCCGGCCTCGGCCCACCGGCCCCGCGCAGTTAACTGAGAGCATGTAGTTTTGGTTGACAATTGCGTTCGCTTTAGCCAAGACAAGCTCTTGTTCGCGATCCGGACTAGTCGTTTTGACGATATTGAGCACGAACTCGGCGCCAAGCCAGCCGAGGTGACGGGAGTGCTCTGGGAACCAAGCGTCGTAGCAGTTTGATAGACCTGCGCGTCCAAACTCAGTTTCAGCGGTGACAAATTCTGTTCCGTATTCATGCGGTTCAAATGGCCGCCAAGGAAACATCTTGCGATAGTGCGCGACCAGCTCGCCTTGCGGACCGAACAGCAACTGGGTGTTGTAGAACTCGCCATCCGCGATTTCGCCGATCGACCCTGGGCAGATCCATTTGCGATGACGTTTGGCAATCTCGCCAACTGATCGCACAAGCGCTGAATCGAGTGTCACTGCCTTCGCTCGTTCAGCATCCTCACGCTGGTTTTCAGGTAGGTGTTCCGTTCCATGCAAATGCAATTCGGGATACACCAGCATGTCCACTTCTGGATACTTTTCTAATGTCTCGCGGACATCTCCAGCAAAGGCTTCAACCGGAGCATCCGCAAAAATTGGCTTACGTTGTGCCAAGGCCACGGTAAAACGCATAGCAACAAAACCCTCTCATTTCGCAAGCGCAGTTTTAAAACGCTCATTTTGAACAATATAAGGTAGCTCACAAGATATAGTCAACATGCGCCTCGAACTCGCTAGACTCATGTCATGTCTGACGCACGCCCCACGTACCCCTCGATATCAGAAGTTCTCCACGCGTCGCCGGGCGCTAAAGCACTAACCAGACTCTCAGCCGTCGACACCGTTAGGGCGAGAATCCGCCTTTCAATTGAGTCCGGCCTCCTATCCCCGGGGACAAAATTGCCGCATCTCGAAGATATAGCCGTCGGCCTCGAAGTCTCGAAAGCAACCGCACGACGAGCGCTAGAACAACTCGTTGAGGAAGACGTACTAGTTCGCAAAAGGGGACGATACGGAGGAACATTTGTTGCTGAAAACCTTCCAGAAGAGACCGGCGACGCTACAGCCGCCTATCACTCAGCAGCCTCCGCCATCCGGCTCTTGATCGATCAACGCTCGCTCATGGAATCGACCATCATGCTCGCAGCCGCCCAGCATGCCAGCGAAGCCGACTGCCACAAACTCGAGCAACTAACCAAACAATCTGAAAGATCACGAACTTGGTACGAGCATCATGCGTACGACGTGAAGTTCCACAGACATTGCGCGAACATGTCCCAATTACAAGAAACTGATGCTTATCTAAAGACCTACCACAGTCTCCACAAATACTTCGTGCCGTATCCGATGGAGAAAATTCAGCCCCGACTGGACGAGCACCGCGAGCTCATCGAAGCCTTCCGCACAAACGATTCTCTCAAAGCAGTAGAAATCACCCAAGCTCACGTAGGGGTCCTGCGCGAAGAAATGTTTATCGGTCTAACAAAGCCCCAAGAGTAGCGTTCGATTACCCGAGAGTCAGCCGCGCCGCCCTCGGCAATATCGCCGAGTACCACGTCTCACTTGCTCAAGGCACCAGAACCTAAGCTCGTTCACGATTCAATAACCTCGACCCCGACAGCCCGCTAATACTGATACAGTCTTGGCCCGGCTGCACTTGCCCGAGCCGGTCAAAGGTTCGTCGGCACGGGATTCCTAACCGGTGTAATCGCTGCTGTAACCGGGTGCAGTCGCTGCTGGGTTCTCATGTGCTGCTCTGGACGGTGTTCCGGCCAGCTTCTTTGCGGTTGGAACGCTCGTGAACCAATATTTTCCTCGAGAAACTGGACGTATTATCCGGATTTTTGGGTGTTCTGCAACCGTGTCGCGTGGGGTGTGGAAAAGTCTGAACACGCCATACGGTTATCCACAAAACACACGACACACCAAACACGAATAATCACCACATGATACACAACATTATGTAATGTTAAACTCTCTTAAATCGTCCAACAAAACACACCAAAACCTTGCCCAACAATACGGGCGGCAGGTAGAATAGAAGCCAACATCATCGACTATTGAACACCCATCGTTTGCTCGGCTGAGAGGAGGTTGTTGTGGACCACACCCCGATTTTGCCCAACATCGGTACCCCGTGTCCCACCGACCTCCTCAACCCCGAAAAGCTCGATGGTGCTTCCCTTGGTGAAGCCCTGCACGCAGCAGCGTTTATTCTGCAATATGCTGGCAAGAAAATGGCCCACCCCAGCACCTTCACCGAGCTCCCCACGTTCTCCCAGGGCGCCGGCTCTGACTGGTCGGGTTACCAGCCCCAAACCGGTGATGAAACCAGCCACGACGATACAGACAGCGCTGGAGATTCGAAGACACCAGCCACCGTGGTGCCACCAGAACGCTATTACGACTCGCTACCAGCGATTGGGGACATGCTGTCACAAGTCACGCAGTCTACGGATGTGATGATGGCCAACTACACCCGCTACTTCCAAGCTGTCGAACACGACCAAGTCACCTACTTCGGTGCACCCTTTGCCACCAGCGGCTTCACCGATGCCAAACAGTACCTGCGTGACACGATGAAACTCTCCGCAGCCACCGCGGCCAAACACATCGACCGGGCCGCTTATGTGACCCTGGCCCCAGGCAAAAACCCCGAAGAAGCCGCCAACCTCCCCGTCTTCGCGCGCATGGCCGCCGCATTCATCAACGGACGAATCCCAGCAGAAAATATCGACCGATTCATTGCCATGGACCAAGACTTAGTCGACTACGCCGCCAAAACCAGCCAAACCACCGACTACAAAAACGCCGTCCTCCAAGCCTTCGAACCCACCCTGGCCGAAACCGCTGAAACCTCCACCCCCGATGAAGTCTCCAGAGTGAAAAAACGGTGGGTGGATCGTATCGCACACGCCATGAACCCCGATGGGCCCTCACCCTCCCAAACGCTACGCAAACAGCCCGATAACGCGATCAAAACCCGCGACAACGCCGATGGCAGCGGCCACATCAGCATGCACGCCACCCCAGACCTGTATGCGCAATTCAAAAACTTCAAACTCCACATGCTCAACCACCACGGCACCCCACCAGACATCCCCGACGGAATCGCCGCACTGTTCCACACAGGCCATCCTGGCGAGCCAACCAACGACGTAGCAGATAACTCTGCAGATTCCAGCACATCGGAAGTCGCCGCAGTCGATCACGATGAAACCGCCGACAACGCACAGCCAGAAGACGCAGCAGAACCGACAAAAGATGCCAACGCATCAGACACAACCTCGATCGACCGTGATGAGCAACAGACCACAGCCGCTGACAATCCCGCGGACTCAACGCTGGAAGCCACTACCGACAGTGATCCTGGCGATGCACCCGCCGACTGTGCGCCGCTCTGGGAGACGGGCACGGCATCGCATGACGGGAATCCAATACATCAGCCGGATATGGCTCCGTTGGGGCTCACCCCTGACAGTGAGCCACCGTTACCCAACCCGGATGCCATTGTCGCCGAAGACGAGCACGGTAACCCGGTCACCTCGCGACATTTGAATGCCATCGAACGTATGAGTAACGGCCAGAAACTCGGGGCCATGCTCATCGGCATGTTCAACACCCTGCTAACCATGGACCCCACAGAAGTGGGCATCAAAAAATCCCACGGATCCAGCGCACAACTAGTGCTAGTCCAAGATATCCAGACAGCTCACCACACCCTGGGCCTACCAGAACTACCGACCGCAGCACAGCGGCCGCCCGGAGTCGACGGCATCCTGCCACCAGTGATCACCGCACCCAACCCCAACAAGTCGAAGGCACCAGACTGCCACGAACCACCACCCGACGACCCGGGCACTGATGCGGATGGGTATGTGCATCCCGTCCCATGGACGCCGTATCAGTCAGAGGTCATCAACCACGGACCCATGCACCCCAAAGACGCTGAAATCCTGGCCTGCAACGCCGAACTCGTAGGCCAAATCTGGGACGGACCAGATACCGTGCTGCACCAGAAGCGCACCCAGCGGCTCTTCACCCCAGCACAACGCCGCGCCATTTTAGCCCGAGATCGAGGATGCCAGGCGCCTGGGTGTACTGTGCCCGGTATCTATTCCGAGATTCACCACATCAAAGAATGGGAACACGGCGGCACCACCGACGAACCCAACGCCACCACGCTATGCGCTCATCACCACGGGGCCATCCACATCGGCAAATGGCGCATCGTCAAACACCACGGCATGACGTTCTTCCAACCCGCACCATGGCTCGACCCCTACCAACCCCTACTCCGCAACGTCTACTGGAACACATAGAAAATGAGCCAGGCGAGTTGCCAAGTCTCGCGCAATCTTGGCCATCGACTCCGCGTCAGCTAATCAATCGACTCTGCCTCCGGACCCAGGATGGGACCGGAGGCAGATTGCGTCTGGATAATTTGCTAGACCGAAGTTCCCGCTTCGATATCGTCCATTTCCGCATCGAGATCTAATGGTTTGTTCCTCGTCCGGACCATACTGCTGATCGCAGCGAGTACGACCCATACCGCAGCTATCAAGATGATCACGTCAATGACAACGAGCAGCCACTGACCATCCGCGATGAACGTGCCCAGCTGGATGATTGCCGCATACATCGACACGAAGAAAACGAATACCAGCGGAATGATGACCGGCCAGACGGGGCGCTTCGTACGCAACAAGATGATTGCCAAAATCGAAAGCGTCAGCGCAGCCAACAGCTGGTTGGTCGTACCAAATAGTGGCCAAATGATCATGCCACCACGGCCATCGCCACCTGCGGAGAACGCTAGACCGAAGCCCGTCACCAACGTGATCAGCGTCGCCAAGAAGACATTCAGCCTCACCCCAACGAGTTCAAAGATCTCCGCTGTCACAAACCGTTGCAAACGAACACCGGTATCCATCGTCGTAGCAGCGAACAACACCGCCATCGTGGCAAGAATTGTGGCCGACAGACTCTCCGGAATGGCCAGCCCAGCATTCAGAATAGTGCTACCTGCATCGACGAACGCAGCGGCACCACCCTCCTCAAAGGCGGAATACACTTCTTCCCAAGCAGCGAGCGTGGCAAAGCCCGACGTCGTAGCGATAATCGTGCCCAGGGCAAGTAAACCCTCACCAACTGCGCCGAAATACCCAACGAACCGAGCGTCCGTTTCTTTATCAAGCTGTTTCGAAGATGTGCCTGACGACACAACACCGTGGAATCCCGAGATGGCGCCACACGCCACCGTCACGAACAGCAACGGCATAATCCCGGGAGTCCCCTCCGGGACATTCTGGTTGATCGCGGGCGCGACAACCGTTGGGTTCGAAATGAAAATGGACAAGTACAACAGCCCAAGACCAACAAACAGTTGCAGGCCATTAATATAGTCACGTGGTTGCAACAACATCCAGACCGGCAACGTCGAGGCGATACCGGCGTAGAGGAAGAGCACGATGATCCAGAACGCCGAAGCCGAAAGGCCCAGAATGGTCTCCGGGAGTTCAACAGGGAAACGATCGCCGAGCACCATCAGTGCGTACAGGGCGACAACACCGACAATCGACACCAGCGGCAGATTCCACTTAAACCGATAGATAGCCTGGCCAATCACCAGGGCTACAGCAATAGCACCCCAGGTCGGAATGACCGCCGTCGGCGTGGAGACCAGTAGATCCGCAATGACCACAGCGAAGACCGCGTTGACCATCAACAACAAGAAAAAGATGACCACAAGGAAAAGGACGCGCCCTGAACCACCAATATAGCGGCCCGACAAGGTGCCGATAGAACGACCCTTGTGCCGAGCCGAGGCCCACAGCGCACCGAGATCGTGCATCCCGGCGAAGAAGATCGTACCCAAGGTAACCCACAAGAACGCGGGCAACCAACCCCAGATCACCGCGACCGCGGGACCGACAATCGGTGCGGCACCCGCAACCGACGTGAAATGGTGGCCCCACAGGACCCACTTATTCGTGGGGACGTAATCGACCCCGCCTTGATATTTATGTGATGGCGTCCGATAGTCCGGGCTCAGTTTGTATACCCGTTTTGATAAAAACTTGGAGTACAAAAAATATCCAAGCAGCATCATCAGAACGCCAACAACCGCCATGATTAACGACTGCATCTCTGACTCCTTCACAGTGTAGTGATGTCTCTAGCACACTTTAGTGCGCAATGTGACACATGTCGCTACACTGGTGTAGTTCTCGCACGTCAGATAACTGCAGGATGTCGTTGCGTCTGCTTCGCGGTGGGAAAAACCTTAGCCCTGTGGACGTCCTTGCGGCATCTCGTGGGCCGCAACCGCCGGAAAGGGATCGCCGTCGTTATATTTTTCTTCCACCCGCTGGACTTCCTTCATCACCGCACGGATGACAAACTGGCTCAACGAGCGGTGCCCCTCGGGAATCATGGTGTGCAAAACCGCGCCCCGCAGTCGGGCAGTGTCCTGAGGTTCTTGATAGAAACTCACCTTATTGGGGTGCTTCCGCGGCGAGTTCTCCGGGTTCTCTAACACCTCGTCGTTGGCCTCTTGCGCTTCGGCTTCGACCTTGTCATCAATCTCAGGTTCGCTAAATGGCGTCGGGATCGCGATGCCGAGTTCGAGGGCCCCCTGCCCTAGCGGCGCCTCGTCAGCCGGGTCTGCAACAGCGTCGTCGTTCGTTGATGGTTCCGACGATTCAAAGTCGAAAAGCGCTTCGTGCTGCCCTGCTGGCTCAGACATGGTTCACCTGTGGTTATTATCGATGGTGCGAGTGGTCGGTTAATACTCTAGGTGTTCAACGATCCTGCGCCACTCAACCTCGGGTCGGGTGTGGTGCACTCGGAGCATCACTAGCTTGACGGAATAGGATGGTTTTATGGATGGAGAACAAAAAGCTGATGACGAAGACGTATTAGCGATCTCGAAGCGCCTGATCGAACAGAATCGAGAAGCCTACGAGGAGCTCGCAAAATAACCCGACTATGAGCCACGGCTGCTGTCATAGTCTCGTGTAAAAGGGAAGGTTCATCATGGAATTTCATCACCCAATCGTTGCCGCACCGATGGCCGGCGGCCCGTCGTCAAACGAACTAGCGCGCGCCGTCGCATCAACCGGCGCCCTCGGTTTTCTGGGTGGCGGCAACAAAACCGCACAGCAGATCGTCGAGGACTATCGGTCGGTGGCGGACGCGGGAGCCGTGGGCGTAAACCTGTTCGTGCCGGATGCGGCAAACACCGCGGTTGATGTTGCCAAAAGCAGTGCGCAGCGCGGCGAAAAGCTTGCGGCATTTCGGGAACAACTCATGCCCTTCGCCGAGCGGCTCGGAGTTGAACTGCCGACGGTCGAACAGGCCGGCGAAGATGTTTCGGATGATTGGGACGCGAAACTCGAGGCCGCGGTTGAATGGCCCATCGTCACGTTCACCTTCGGGCTGCCCGCGCCAGCAGTGTTCCAACGACTTCACGCATCGGACACGCAAGTTGGTGTGACCATCACGTCGGTTGCTGAGGCTCACAATGCAGTAGCGCACGGCGCCGATTTTCTCGTGGTGCAAGGCCCCGAAGCGGGTGGACATCGCTCGGTACATGATCCGTTAGGCGAACCCGAGACCTTGGAGCTGCCCGCCCTGTTGGATGACGTCAATGCCGTGGTAGATGTGCCGTTTGTTGCAGCCGGTGGGATCGCCACGCCCGAGGATGTGCGAGACGTGCTGGCCCACGGAGCGTCGGCGGCATCGGTGGGTACCGCGCTGTTGCTCTCCGACGAGGCCGGGTCGAACCCCGTGCACCGGCAGATGCTGCAAGAGGATCGGTCGGGCGTCACCCAGCTGACACGGGTCTATTCGGGACGCGTGTCGCGGTCATTGCTCAACGAATTCATGTCGCTGACGGCACCCGCGGTGTATCCGGAGGTCAATGCGCTGACGGTGCCGATCAAACGGGCAGCAATCCAGGCTCGCGACCCACGTTCCACACACCTGTTTGCTGGCACCGGGTACCTGAAGGCCAAGACCGGCCCGGCCGCTGAGATTGTCGAGTGGTTAGCTGGGAATCGTCATAAGGAATGATGCGCGTGGGCCTGATGGCCGCATATATTGGTGCGCGTGAAGTTCTTTGACCGAATAGTCACCCTGTGGCGCAAGTATCCGCGCATCGCCGATGGGCTCATCATCCTGCCGTTGATGGGGCTGATGTTACTGTCCTCGGCGGGCGCGATGACGTCGTCCACGTTTCCCATCCTCGTGTACGGCTGGCCCGAGTGGGCGCTGTATGTTGTGATTGGGTCCATCCTGGTGTTGCATATGGCGCCGTGGATCATCCGGCGGACGAATCCGGTGCTTTCGGCCGCGCTGGTCGTCGTGGGCTCGCTGATCCACTTGTTCCTCGGGCCGCAGCTGATGCCATCGATGATCATGGTGGTCGTCACGGTGCAAAACCTGGCGCATTTAGCACCCCGGTGGGCCTCGATCGCTGGGTTTGTCACCGCGCTGGTGGGCGCGGGGTTATACGCGGTCGAAGTCACGATGTTGCCGCACTTCTTCCCCTCGAATGCATACCAGGCCGACGAGATCATTGAACCAACCGGGGCGTTCTACGCCATCCCGATCAGCATTCCCGTCATCGCGCTGGTGGTGTTGTTCTGGGCGATCGGCAACATCCAGCGCACCCGGCGCGTGCGCATGGAAACGCTCCAGACCCGCACCGAACAGTTGCGCATCGAGGCACAGCAGGAGCGTGAACTGGCGGCCGCCGATGAACGCAACAGAATCGCCCGGGAGCTGCATGACATCGTCGCTCATTCGCTGCAAGTGATGATTTCGCAAGCCGATGGCGGACGATACGCGGCCAAAGCAGATCCGGACGTCGCCCCGCGTACGCTGGAGACGATTTCCGATACTGGCCGCCAGGCCCTGGGCCAGATGCGCCGGTTGCTCGGAGTGCTACGAGATACCGATGGGGCCGACACGACACCGCAGCCCGGGCTGGGCAATATTGAAGAACTCATCGCGACCGTTCGGTTATCGGGTCTCGAAGTTGTCTTCCATCAGACGGGTGAGCCTTCCCGTGCGATCGCCGACGGAGCCGAGCTGGTGTTGTATCGGATTGTTCAGGAGGCGCTGACCAATGTCGCCCGCCATGCCGGTGAACAAGCCAGCGCCACGGTGACGTTACACTGGCGAAATACCGGCGTCTCGGTCACGATTGAGGACGACGGCGTGGGCTCAACCGAAGACGACAATGCGGGCCAGGGGTTAGTCGGCATGCGAGAACGCACCGCACTCTATGACGGCACGTTCTCGGCGGGTCCGAAAGCTGGCGGTGGCTTTCGCGTTCATGCACATCTGCCGTATGAGAATGGATAGTATGCAACCAATCAAAGTCGCCATCGTGGATGACCAGCTGCTCATCCGCTCCGGTTTGTCGATGCTGATCAATTCCCGACACGATCTCACGGTGACCGGTGAGGCCTCCGATGGTCAAGAAGCCCTCCGCTCGGCCCATATTCGTGACGCCGACGTGGTGCTCATGGATGTACGCATGCCGGTGATGGACGGTATCGCCGCGACCAAGGCGCTCTTGGAAGTCAACGACGCGTTGAAGCTCATCGTGCTGACCACATTCGATCTCGATGAGTACGCCCTGGACGCCATTGATGCCGGTGCCAGCGGGTTTCTCCTGAAAGACGCCCCACCCGAGCAGCTATTGGGCGCGATTGATTCGGTGTATCACGGGGATGCAGTCATTGCGCCGTCGACGACGAAACGGCTTTTGGAACACTTGGTGACCCCAAAACGTGCCACGTCGTCGGGCCACTACGATGCCGACCTCGCGGCATTGGCCACGCTCACCGGCCGCGAACGCGAGGTGCTCGAGGCGATGGCTGAAGGGTTGTCGAACGCCGAGATTGCCGCCAAGTTGTTTGTCTCGGGGACAACGGTCAAAACCCATGTGGGCAAGGTGCTCACCAAATTGCAGGCGCGCGACCGGGTGCAGGCGGTGGTGCTGGCGTATCGCACCGGAATTGTGTAGCGCCCGGCACCGGGAGATAATAACCCTATGGAACCACGCAGAGGATTGAACGACAAGGACTTAGCCAACCCACGCCGGGCAAAACCGGCCACGGTGGGGATGAGCATGATGTTGATCATCGGGGCGCTGGTGCTGGGCTCGTCGTTGGCGATCAACTTTTTCACCGGGTACTTTTCGATACTGGCATTCGTCATCGGTATCGTGCTGATCGGTATTGCGGTGGCGTACTTGGTGTTCAAGGCGTTCAAGGACGATGCCGCTGGTTCGCCGGAAGACTCTGACCAGTAGTCTAAAGCGGGTCGAGCCCGGGGAACACAAAGTATGCCATGAGGCCCCAGGAGATCGCGGATGCCACGAGGACGGGGACGGTCACGGCGAGTAGACGTCCACGGGTGACGCGTGGGCCGTCGTCGTGCAGTGATGGTCCGGTCGAGAGCTGGTAGGCCAGTTCAATACGTGCCGGTGACGCAATCGTGCCCCAACACCCAGCAGCATTATTAAGCGCCATGGACCATTGCGGGTGAATATCCAACTGGGAGCCGACGGCCACCTGGGTGGGCCCGAACATCGCGTTGGTGCCGGTGCCCGAGGCGGTCATATAGCCGCCCAGCGCGCCGATGACCGGCATCAAGAACAGATAGCCGTCCTCCAGATTTGCTAGGGATTGGGCGAGCGTTTCGGCAATGTGTCCGCCCTGCATCACCAGTCCAAACAGGATGTACAGTGCGGTGGGCACGCCGGTGTTCAGCCACAGCCGGAAGGCGTCGTGTGCGAGCCCGGGCGTGGGTTGCCGGTATTGGGCCAGCGCAACGCCGACCCCGGCGAACGCGTAGACTGCAGGGCTGGCGATAACTTCTGCGAGCCAGCCGATGGGAACGACCGAGGAGACCAGCTGGCCTGCAATGGTGCCAAAGACCAGTACGGCATACGGGATGATCGAGCCACCGGGGCCGGGCCGCAAGTTGCCCTTGCGCACCACGAGCAGCCAGGCGACACTCATGATGGCGGCGCCTACCGCACCGGCAACGGGTGTGCCTAGCAGCAGGTTGGAGCCCAGCACCAACGCGCCGAGCAACAGGCCTGATACCGCGCCCACACATAAGTAACCCACCAGCATCAGGCCGCGCACTTTGGCGGAGCGGGCGGCGATGAATGCGGTGACGACACCGGAAATCATGACGGCCGGGAAGTTGACGATGGCGGTGGCGACGCCCAGATCCATGAAGGTTTCACCGGCCAGTTCAGCGCCCAGTAGGGTGCCGGGACCCATCGAACCCCACGGACCAATCACAATGCCCATCAGGGTGATCAACGCTGCCCGGTAGGCGGTGAAACCAAACGCCAACGTCAACGGCAGCCCGATGATCAGTGACACCCCGAATCCGGTCACCGATTCCATAAACGGCACCACACCGTTGGCCATCATCAACGCCGAACTCAGAGACGCTCCCCCGGCGGCCAACCAGTCGGCCAACTGTTTCTGTGCCCCGGTGCGATCCATGACCCGGGCCAGGGTCACTCCACCGGCAATGATGGCCAGGACTTTCACCAGGGTTGCCGCCGAATCGCCGACCGCTTCGGTCAACTCCGCCGCATGCGCATCGAGCGCCCACAGCCCAATCAGTGTTGCCGCCAACACGCCGGCAACGGGTGGCACCCACGCCGGGACACGGGTTAACAGCAGCCCGATCACCACGAGGATTGGCACAGCGGCCAGCACCACGGACACGAAAACCCCTCACCTTTCACACGACGATCGGCTCACCATCATACGCCCGTGTGCAGCAGTGCCAGCGAGCGTGTATGACGATTTTTGTCGGGCATTTTCAGATCGATTTTTCACCGGTCTAGTGTTTGACACATGATTCTTCCAGGCTTACTCATCGGTGCTGTCCTCGGCATTGTGATGCAACGCGGCAGATTTTGTGTCACCGGCATGATTCGCGACATTTTCATGCAGCGATCGTGGCGAACCTTCGTCGCACTGCTCGTGGTCATCTCGGTGCATGCACTCGGGCTGGCTGCGCTGACCTCGACCGGGGTCATTGCGCCCGAGCACAGCAGCTTTGCACCGGCCGCGGTCATTATCGGTGGTTTCCTCTTTGGCCTGGGCATTATCCTCGCCGGTGGCTGCGCGTCAGGAACCTGGTACCGGTCGGCCGAAGGTCTGGTCGGCTCATGGATCGCTCTGGCCATGTATGCGGTATCGGCAGCGGCCATGAAATACGGTGCGCTGAACGGCTTCGACGGTTGGATGAAAAGCTGGGACACCGGGCTCACCACGATTCCGGATGCGCTGGGGGTATCGCCGTGGTGGTTCGCCGCTGGAATCTCCATCCTCACCTTCTTCCTGGTGCGGCACTTCCGTGCACAGGACGCGAAACGGCCCAAGATCGCCCGACTGAACAACCAGCCGCGGTGGAAACGGCCGCTCAATGTCTACACGGCAGGCGCCTTGATCGGCGTTATCGGTGTGATCGCCTGGCCGCTCTCGGCAGCTACCGGACGCAACAGCGGTCTGGGTATCACGACCCCGACGGCGAACTCACTGCAGTACTCCGTCACCGGCGATGAAGGATTGATCGACTGGGGTGTGATGCTGGTCCTCGGCTTGCTGGTCGGTGCGTTCTTCGCTGCAAAAGCAACGGGCGAATTCCGCGTTCGCACCCCCGACTCCAAGACCGCCGTGCGTTCAGTGGGCGGGGGCCTACTCATGGGCGTTGGCGCCTCGCTGGCCGGTGGCTGCACCGTGGGCAACGGCATGGTGCAAACCAGTCTGTTTAGCTTCCAAGGCTGGATCGCCCTGTTGTTCATTGCGATCGGTATCGGGGTAGGCGCCAAATTCTGGCTCAATCCTGCGGTTGCCACTCCAGCCAAAACCCCGCAGACCACCACGACCAATGACAGCGCTGGCACAACCGGTCCAGCACAAAACGCCGTGGCGTTAAACACCACGTCGACGAGCACTCCAGCGGTGAGTGCCGGCCCGACGGGCATGCAAGTGGCCACAGGACTAATCAGCCTCGAAACGGTCGACGAGAAAGCTCGGCATCTGGGCAATGGGTACTACGCGTTGGATTCGCTCGGTGCGGTCTGCCCCTTCCCGCTTATTGAGGCCAAGGACGTCATGGCGGATTTGGAGCCCGGGCAGCATCTGGTCATCGATTTCGACTGCACACAGGGCACCGAAACGATCCCGCAGTGGGCCATCGACGACGGTCACGAAGTCACCGATTTTCACGACACCGGCGAAGCCTCTTGGCAAATCACCATCAAAAAGGGCGGTGTCGTCGCCCAGGCGTAGGACGGAGTCATCCTTGAGGATGATGCCAGCCAGCAAAGATCGTCTCAGCTGGTGATTCACTCAACGGCGTCCTGGAACACACTGGGACCATGACGATTAATACAGCACCAGCCGCCGTTGCGGCACAAAGTATCACCAAAACATTCGGCACCGAAGACACCAAGGTTGCCGCCCTCGACGACGTCTCCATAGCGTTTCGCCCCGGGGATTTCACCGCCATCATGGGGCCATCAGGTTCCGGAAAATCCACACTCATGCACTGTCTCGCGGGCCTCGATACCGTGGACGCCGGGCAGGTTGCCGTGAGCTCGACGGTCATCACCGGCATGAGCGACCACGATCTGACCCTGCTGCGCCGCAGCCACATCGGGTTCATCTTCCAAGCATTCAACCTCGTCCCAACGCTCAACGCACGAGACAATATTGTGCTCCCACTGGATCTGGCAGGTGCCAAAGTCGATGAAGCCTGGTTCGACCAAATCGTCGACACCCTGGGACTCACCGACCGGCTCACACATAAACCCCATCAGCTCTCGGGCGGACAACAACAACGCGTCGCCGTCGCTCGAGCCCTGCTCACCCGGCCCGCCGTGGTCTTCGCCGACGAACCCACCGGCGCGCTGGACTCCAATACCGGCGCCGAGGTCCTCGAACTGCTGGCCTCGAGTGCTCGCGACATGGGCCAGACCATCATCATGGTCACTCACGACCCACATGCCGCCGCCTACGCCGACAAAGTCGTCCTGCTCAAAGACGGCGCCGTCGTTGGCCATCTCGATGATCCGAACGCCGACTCCGTGCTCGCCGCGCTCGCAGAACTGGGTGAATAACTATGTGGAAACTTGCTATCAGTCAACTGCGCCTTCACCCTCGGCGCTATGTCGCCGTGCTCGTGGCCATCGTGTTGGGCACCATGTTCTTGGCCGGGTCGCTGCTCGTGACGTCATCGGCGAACGAAACCACCAAACAGATGTTGGGCAGCACCTACGCCAACGCGGATCTGCTCATCAAAGCAGACAACGAGGTCCTCAGCGATCCCGAGTCCCAGTTCTATGATGTAGCCGGAACCCTCGAAGATTCCGGGACCCTCGAGGACGTCGAAGGCGTTGAGGAGGTGTACCCGCTCATCAATAATGCGACGGCCATGGTCCTCCCCGAGGGTTCAGAGCAGCAGGGGACGTTCGATGCTGACTCGGATTTCGTCTATACCACCAATCTTCCCCAGGACACCTCGTTGGTTTCTGCCCCGCTGACCTCGGGTGAACTGCCCAATGCCGATGACGAGATCACCTTGGACACCGACGCAGCCGAGCGGCATGAGATGTCCGTTGGAGATACGGTCACGATTCGCGATATCGCCGATGAAAGCGAACACGAATTCACGCTCTCGGGCATCATGGACAAATCCATGGACCCTACGGTCGTGGGCGCGATGATGGCCTACATGACCCCGGACGCACTCACCGAATTCACTGCCGAGATGCCGACCTACACGACGGCGTTGCTGCGGGTCGACGGCGACATCGACCAGGTCATGATCGAGGTACAAAACGCCCTGGATGCCGCGGGTATCCCGGCCACCGTCAACACTCCGGACGTCCAGATCTCCGAAGAGCTGGTCGATACGCTCGGATTCGATGCGATCGGCGTGGTGCTCGGCGGGTTCTCCGCCATCGCCCTGTTGGTGATGATGTTGGTCATCAACAACACGTTTTCGGTGTTGGTTGCCCAACGCACCCGTCAGTATGCACTGCAGCGTGTTCTTGGTGCCACGCGGGGCCAAATCCGCAAGGGTGTACTCGCCGAGACCCTGTTGGTCGGGCTCATTGGGTCCATCATCGGTATTGGTCTGGCGGTGGGCTTGATGTTTGGGTTGATCGCACTGGCACAACAGTGGATGGCCGGAGCAACATTCGGCATCGAACCCAACATCCTGTGGGTGCTCCTCGCCGGTGTTGTCATCACCGTCCTGGCAGCCTGGATGCCAGCGTCCCAAGCCATGCGCGTCTCGCCACTTGAAGCGATGCGCCCCGTCCCGGCTGCAACCCTGGGTTCGAAAGCCGGAGCATTGCGTCTGGTGCTGGGTGCGCTGATGCTCATCGTCGGGACCACGGCCTTGATATGGTTCGCGTTCGAAGGGCTCATCGGCGCGGCAATCCTGGGCGGCGCGATCTCGTTTATCGGGGTTCTCACCGTGGGCGTGTTGTTCGTGCCCGGGGCCGTCTACGGTCTGGGCTGGCTCACGCGAATAACCGGTGTGCCAGGCAAGATGGCCCAACTCAATTCGGTTCGCAACCGGTCTCGCACCGCGGCCACCGCGACCGCACTGATCGTGGGCACCACGCTGGTCGCGATGATCATCACCGGTGGACGCACCGCGCAAGAAAACACCGACGAAATGCTGGCCACGAAGTACCCGGTTGACGTTTATGCACAGCTGACCGATATGGACCCCACCGATAGCGGCGAAATCGATTCGACCGTCGAACAGTTGGCCGGCACCACGGGCGTTGCCGATGCTGAACCCTTGTATCCGGTCGGCTCGATCGACGAGCCCTGGTCCAATACCGGTGAAGTCATGACCGCGGACCCGATGCAGCTGGCAGATATCTCGGCTGACATTTCCGAGGCGGAAGCCCAAGCGCTGCAAGATCCCGGCACCGTCCTGGTTCCTGAACAGCACGAGGCCGAGACGCTGACCGTCACCACCGACAACGGCGAGGTCGAGCTCGACACAGTGCAATCTGATTTGCCATCGGTCACGCCCATAGTCTCACCCGCAACCGCCGAACAATTGACGATCGATACCGCCGGGACCGTCGTGGTCTGGCTCAAGGTGGAAAACGAGGATATCTCCCAGGCGGATCTGCAAGAACTCATCACCAACATGATTGCCGACGTTGAACTGTCACCCAATGACGTCAGCTCACCGTTGATCATGCGGGCAATGTATCAGCAGGCCATCGATGCGGTGATGCTCACCGTCGTCGGACTACTCGGCATTTCCGTGCTCATCGCCTTCGTTGGAGTCGCCAATACGCTGGCGCTGTCAGCACTGGAGCGAACCCGCGAAAACTCGATGATGCGAGCGCTGGGGCTCACCAAACGTGGCCTTCGCGCGATGCTGACCTGGGAGGCGGTCCTGATCAGCGCGATCGGAGCGATCCTCGGGAGCTTGCTCGGGATGTTTTACGGCTGGGCCGGGTCCAATGCGATCTTCGCGCAAATATCGCCGGGCGGGATTGACGTGTCCTGGCCGTGGCTTGAGGTCGCCGGTGTAGTTCTCGTGGCGATCCTGGCTGGGCTGATCGCCTCGGTCGCCCCATCACGCCGGGCAGCGAAAATGTCCCCGGTCGAAGGGCTCGCCGCAGAATAACCGCAGCGGAGTGCGACTCTTCATCCAAGCTTCCCACTTGACATCCCACCATCTTCCTACTGTGGGATGTTAAGTGGGAAGCTGGGTAGGGACGCACGTCGGTCACGTCGCATCGAGTCGCGATGTCCGCGAAATCAGCCTGAAGCACAACATGATCGCGCATGCGTCATCGCACACCCACGATAGTTTGAGCTTGTCTAAACTTAGGATCCGATACCCAGTCCATGATAAAGGTGGGTCCATAATCCTCAGAACAATTGGGACAGCTCTTCTCACGTCGATGCTGTTCATGTTCGGCTTTGTCACGCCGGCACAAGCTACGGAACCAGTCACCATCCCGCCGGGAACATTCGTCGTAGATGAGTCCGATGTATTGGACTCCGGTGAGCAGGATCAGCTGGAGCAGCAAGTCAACCAATTGCAATCGGAGCACAGTGCCACGGCATTTTTGATCTTTGTGCCCTTAGTACTACAGTCGTGTTTGTAAAGTGTGGCCGCGTGCTGTGTAGTGATATTGCTGGGCCCGGTATTGGTGTTGACGTCGCCATAATGAGGCTCGCAGGACGTGGTCCGGGTCAGGCGTGTGGCTCCAGACGACCTTGACGATCAATCGTCGGATCTCTGGCAGGGACAGTCTCACCAGAGCCCCGGTGCCTGGATTTGGGCCCCCTTTTTAGCCCTGATGACACTGAGAAACGCGTGGGCGAACATCGATAAGGTGATGTGTCGATACCAGCCAGTGTATTGGCGGACCTGGTAGTGATCTAACCCGG
>JABXHI010000017.1 GCA_013393415.1 Micrococcaceae bacterium | reverse complement strand
CACTCCATGCTCGACTACCAGACCCCGGCTGAAGTCGAAACCGACTACCACTGGACCGAAACCGACACTTCGGCGGCAGCCTAGAAATGAAAATACGCAGACCCTCCACAAAACCCGGGACTTGACAAAGCCGTGAAAAACTGATAGGAGAAGCAACCAGTTATTCATCCTCATCTACCGGAGATCTCATGGCTCCCGTCAAGTTCAACCCGCCGTTGATTGCTTGGATTCGTGAAGTCATGGCATCAGTGGCCTATCGATTGCACGCTAACAAGGTGCTGCATCTCCAAGAGTAACGGTGCCCCCGACACGATTCGAACGTGCGACCTTCCCTTTAGGAGAGGGATGCTCTATCCAACTGAGCTACGGAGGCTGATGGCCATAATACCCAGGCTATCTTAGGGTATCTCGCGGTCGGGATCCATCGATGTTGCAAGTCCCGGGCTATTGCGCCCGATAAACTTCAAAATGAGCATGGCAACGATCCAGACCACCAATAGGGCCAGGAACAACCACTGGAGGATGGTCAGCGTCGAGGCGACGGAAACGTTTGCTTGGGTGCTTTCCATCAGTGCTGTTTCTCGAGTCATCGACCCCCACATGTCCAGCGCTGCATAGCCGATGGCAGCGACGACTGCACCCCATTTAGCTAGTTTGAAACGAAGGGTCCAGAGGCCCACAGCAATGACGCTGAGTCCCATCAAAACGGGGAAAATGCGGCCAGCAGTGATGTGTACCCAGTTGTACTGCCCCATGGCGGCATCGTCCATGCGATCAGAGAGCTGTTCGACGTCAGTCACGTTGAACCCAGACAGACGGTGGTCGAGCATCGACATCCCGCCGGTGAGCTGTTGCATACCTTGCAAAGCGAGGACGTGGTAGTAGAACGCCATGAACACCGTGACGGCCAGGACCGCAAACACGAGGATGCCCGGGTTGCCTTCTTGTTGGTTGGCCCGGCGAATGTCCTCTTTGGCTTGGGCCGCGGTTAAGCGTGGTCGCTCGGCACGTTTTTTCGACTGCGGTTGGGCCGACTGGTCCGCCTCGTAGTCTTTAGCTCGGCGCTTTCTCGCCACACGTCCTCCAGGGTTCTGTGAATACCTGTAGTTCATCTTAGTTCAGTTCGCGTGGACGGCGCCTCGGTGTTCTCCACAGCCGGCGAACATACCGCAGCATTTGAGTCACCTGGCGCTAGACTTGTGGCCTATGGCCTACCAGACTTCTTTACCCAGTTTTCGTCCTGCTTTTTCTGCCGAGACTCCAGCCGAGGACCCGGCACAGGTATTGAATGCCTCGGCCGAGCATTTGGTCACCGGGCTGAACCCGTCACAGGCTGAGGCGGTGCAGCACCGAGGCGGGCCATTGCTGATCGTCGCGGGCGCCGGTTCTGGTAAAACGCGTGTGCTGACCCACCGCATCGGGCATTTACTGGCAACCGGAGATGCCCGCCCGCACGAATTTTTGGCCATTACCTTCACAAATAAAGCCGCTGCGGAAATGCGCGAACGGATTGGTGAACTCGTTGGCCCGGATGCCGCCAAGATGTGGATCTCGACCTTCCACTCATCGTGTGTGCGTATTCTGCGGCGAGAAGCGAAGCACGTTGGTCTGAAATCGAACTTTTCGATTTATGATGCCAATGATTCGTTACGCCTGATTACTCAGATCGCGAAAGACGCTGATCTGGATCCAAAACGCTTCGCGCCCAGAGCCATCCGAAATAAGATCTCGTCACTGAAAAACGAACTTGTCGACGATGATGCGTTCTCCTCGACCGCTCCAGCTGATCCGTGGCATCAGGCTGTGACTGAGGTCTACAAGGAATACACATCGCGCTTGCGGGGTGCCAATGCCATGGACTTCGACGATCTGCTGGGCAACGTCGTGCACATGTTTGAGGCATTCCCCGCGATCTTGGATGACTACCGTCGTCGCTTTCGATTTGTGCTGGTTGATGAGTACCAGGACACCAACCACGCCCAGTACCGACTGGTGCGTTTACTCACCGGTGCCCCGGGTGAGCCCGAAGGTGTCACGACCGACGGCGGCCAACTCACGGTTGTGGGTGACTCCGATCAGTCCATTTACGCGTTTCGCGGTGCCGATATTCGCAATATTATCGACTTTGAACACGATTACCCGGATGCCACCGTCATTCGGCTCGAGCAAAACTATCGTTCGACCCAAACAATTCTTGACGCGGCCAATGCGGTGATCGCACAGAATCCATCGCGCGAGATCAAGCGCTTATGGACGGATGAGGGCAGCGGGGAAGTGATCACCGGCTACGCGGCTGAATCAGAATCCCGTGAAGCCCAATGGATCACAGACACCATTGACGATCTGATGGACAACCACGACTATCGTCCCGCCGATATGGCCATCTTCTACCGCACCAACGCCCAGTCACGTTCGATTGAGGAACGACTCATCGCCTCCGGTATCCCATACCGAGTCGTTGGGGGCACGCGATTTTATGACCGCAAAGAAATTAAAGACGCGCTGGCATACCTACGAGTGGTCGATAACCCTGACGACGATGTGAACCTGCGTCGTATTCTCAACGAACCAAAGCGCGGTATTGGCGATCGTGCCGAAGGAACCATCGCTGCACATCAGGCCCGTGGTCAGTCGACGTTTATGGCCGCACTTCGCGATGCTGAAAATTCACCGGGCGGTCTCGCTACCCGGTCGCTGAATTCCGTCAAAAAGTTTGTTCAATTGCTCGATGATATCGAACAGGTTGCCGCGACAGAGTCGGTAGCCACCATCCTCGAGGCCGTACTGGAACAGACCGGGATGCTGGAAGCACTGCGCAATTCCAAGGACCTGCAGGACGAATCACGTGCCGAAAACCTCGGTGAGTTGGTCGGCGTCGTCCGCGAGTTCGATAAGGCCAATCCAGAAGGCACACTCGGAGACTTTTTGGAGCAGGTCGCACTGGTTGCTGATGCAGACCAACTGCCTGACGCCACCGATGAAGAAGGTAAAGCGCTCGCAGACCACATGGGCGAGGTCACGCTCATGACGCTGCACACAGCAAAGGGGCTAGAATTCCCGGTGGTCTTTTTGACCGGGATGGAACACGGCATCTTCCCGCACGCCCGCTCTCTGGCCGATGAAAAAGAACTGGCTGAGGAACGACGGCTCGCGTATGTTGGGCTGACTCGTGCACGTGAGAGACTCTTTGTCTCCCGTGCAGAGTCTCGCAGCATGTGGGGGCAGCACCAATTTAACCCGGCCAGCCAATTCCTCGCCGAGATCCCAGCTGAACTCATTGAATGGGAGCGCGAGGGCAAAGGTTCACCAGCAACGTCGCGTTTTGGGCCGGCTTTTGGTGGCTTTGGCCAAGATGCGGGGCCACGAGGATTCAGATACCGAGATGCGCAACGCTTCAGTGGCTCACACTGGGGTGCATCGCCTGCAGCGAATCAGTACGGTAAAGCAGCGCCAGAAGGTATTACCGCGGCGCAAGAAACGGCCCGGGTGACCAAACCGAACCAGCGCACTGCCGTCGATCCGAATAAAGAAGTTATCGCGGTCGCGGCCGGTGACATGGTCGAACATAAGACGTTTGGAGAGGGCGTGGTGACCGGAGTCCAAGGTGTTGGACAGAAAGCGGTAGCCGTCGTCCAGTTCGCAGAATCCGAAAAGCGCTTGCTGCTGCGCTACGCGCCGCTGACGAAGCTGTGATGCGGTCGAATATGAGTCATTATTCGGGAACGTTGCTCGCAGTGGACTAAGGTATTGCCTTAGGAGTTCTGTGGCGTGAAGCCGAACTCGCAGATGCTCGGACATAATCTGTGCCGGGTATCTCGTTCAATAAGTTGTCGAGGTAAAAGGACTGCCACCCGTGGACCTGTATGAGTACCAGGCACGCGATCTCTTTGAAGCACACGATGTTCCTGTGCTTGCTGGGATCGTTGCCGAAACCCCGGAAGATGCAAAAGCCGCCGCCGAGAAACTCGGTGGCGTGACCGTGGTCAAAGCCCAAGTTAAAGTAGGCGGCCGCGGTAAAGCCGGCGGTGTCAAAGTCGCCAAGACCGCTGACGAAGCATACGAATATGCCAAAGAAATTTTGGGCATGGATATCAAAGGTCACACCGTCCACCAGGTGATGATCGCTGCAGGCGCTGACATCAAAGAAGAGTACTACTTCTCGATCCTGCTGGATCGTGCCAACCGCACCTACCTGGCCATGGCTTCGGTCGAAGGCGGTATGGACATCGAGCAGTTGGCTGTAGAGCGCCCGGATGATCTGGCCCGTGTAGAAGTCTCACCGAGCACCGGCCTCAACCGTGAGGTCGCCGAAAAGATCGCAGCCGAAGCTAAATTCGCTGACGATCTGCAGAGCGACATCGCCGATGTACTGGTCAAACTTGGCGACGTCTTCAAAAAAGAAGACGCCACGTTGGTCGAAGTCAACCCACTGGTGTTGACCGGTGAAGGCAAACTCATCGCGCTCGACGGAAAAGTTTCCGTTGACGATAACGCGATCTTCCGTCAGCCAGAGCACGCGAATCTGGTTGACGAGCGCACCGAAAACCCGCTCGAGGCGAAAGCTGAAGCCAAAGACCTCAACTACGTGAAGCTAGAAGGCTCCGTTGGTGTGATTGGTAACGGTGCTGGTCTCGTCATGTCGACACTCGACGTCGTTGCCTACGCTGGTGAAATTCACGGCAACGTGAAACCAGCAAACTTCCTGGACATTGGCGGTGGCGCTGACGCACAGGTCATGGCCGATGGTCTTGACGTGATCCTGGGTGACCCAGACGTCAACTCCGTATTCGTAAACGTCTTCGGTGGTATCACCGCCTGTGATCAGGTGGCAACCGGTATCGTGCAGGCCCTGGAAATTTTGGGCGATGCTGCCACGAAACCACTGGTTGTCCGCCTGGATGGTAACAAGGTGGAAGAAGGCCGTGCCATTTTGGCCGAAGCCAACCACCCGCTGGTCACCATCGCGGCCACCATGGACGAAGGCGCTGTCAAGGCAGCCGAGCTGGCGAACAAATAAGGACGGGATAAGAAAATGTCGATCTTCCTCAATAAAGATTCCAAGGTCATCGTCCAGGGTATTACCGGTGGCGAAGGTACCAAACACACCGCATTGATGCTCAAAGCTGGTACCAACATCGTCGGCGGCGTCAACGCTCGTCGTGCTGGCGAAACTGTCGAGCACGTCGACGCCGAGGGCAATGACGTCTCACTCAACGTGTACGGTTCGGTCAAAGAAGCCATGGCCGAAACCGGGGCAGACGTATCGGTGGTCTTTGTGCCACCAAAATTTGCCAAAGATGCTGCCATGGAAGCCATTGAAGCCGAAATCGGGCTGATGGTTGTCATCACCGAGGGCATCCCTGTTCAGGACACCGCAGAGTTTTTCGCTGCGTCCCAGCAGAACGTTGATGCCAACGGTAAACCAAAGACTCGTATCATTGGGCCAAACTGCCCCGGTATCATCACACCAGATGTTGCACTGGCAGGTATCACCCCGGCCACCATTACCGGCACCGGCCCAATCGGTCTGGTCTCCAAGTCAGGTACCCTGACCTACCAGATGATGCACGAGCTCTCCGAGATCGGTATCTCGACTGCTATCGGTATCGGTGGCGACCCGGTCATTGGTACGACCCATATCGACGCGCTGGAAGCATTCGAACAGGACGCCGACACCAAGGCCATCATCATGATTGGTGAAATTGGTGGCGACGCGGAAGAAAAAGCCGCCGAATACATCAAAGATCATGTCACCAAACCAGTTGTTGGTTACATCGCCGGCTTCACCGCACCAGAAGGCAAGACCATGGGTCACGCCGGTGCGATCGTATCTGGCTCATCGGGTACCGCTGCAGCCAAGCGTGAAGCGCTTGAAGCAGCCGGTGTACAAGTTGGCCAGACACCAACCGAAGCCGCCGACAAGATGCGTGAGATCTTCAAAAATCTCTAAACTGCCCATCTGATCTCATCGGATAGCACTGAAGCCCAAGCGAAAAGCTTGGGCTTCAGTACGTTCAGCAGTCGCTACTATGCGGCGTTCTTGAACAGCAAGGCCAATGCCTGGCCACCACCAATACAAGCGGTCACCACCACGTACTCATGATTATTACGACGCATGGCATATAGGGCCCGCAGCGTCAGAATAGCGCCGGTAGCGCCAATTGGGTGGCCCAGCGCGATCGCCCCACCGTAGGGGTTCGTCTGTTCCAGCGACAACCCGGTGTCACGGATGACCGCCAGCGACTGCGAAGCAAACGCCTCATTGAGCTCTACGTGACCAATGTCAGCCGGGGTCAGCCCCGTTTGCTCCCACATCTTCTGCAGCGCAAGCGTCGGCGCATAGCCCATGAGATTTGGATCCATCGCCGCAACCGTGACGTGTTCGAGCGAGCCCAGCACACTGTGGCCCCGTTCGGCGGCAAGGGTGGAGTTCGCAAGCACGAGCGCGGCGCCACCATCGTTGATGCCTGATGCATTGCCTGGTGTGACGGTGCCGTCTTTTTGGAATGCGGCGCGTAGGCCAGCAAGTTTCTCAACGGTCGTATCGGGTTTTGGGTGCTCATCTGTATCGACCGTGCCGATGCGATCCACTTCGACCGGGATAAGTTCTTCGGCAAAGGCCGCCTGAGCTTCGGGCGTGGCGGCACGACGCTGTGATTCTGCCGCGAACTCATCTTGCTCCTGGCGGGATACCCCGTACTTGGCCGCCACATTCTCGGCGGTGACACCCATGTGGGCGTTAGAGAACGGATCGGTAAGCATCGCAATGGTGCCATCCAGTACGGTCCGGTGACCAAGACGCTTATTACCGCGCGAGCTGAAATCCAAAAACGGCATACGCGACATCGACTCGTTGCCACCGGCAACCACATAGTCGCCACCGCCCCAGTGCAGTTCCTGAGCCGCCGACCAAACAGCTTGCAGCCCGGAACCACACAGACGGTTCACATTGAACGCCGGAATATCATCGCCGAGACCAGCTTCCATGACAGTGCGGCGGGCATTATAGGCATCGGGACCAACCTGGCCGACTTGGCCCATGATGACGTCACCAATCTTATCGCCGTCAACACCGGTGCGCACGAGTGCTTCCGAAATGGCGCGGCCACCGAGTTGGTACGCATCGACGGTCGACAGCACGCCCCCGTAGCTTCCAACGGGAGTGCGCGCACCATCGAGTACGACGATTTTTTGTTCTGACATAATATGGTTCCTTCGTGGTTATCCGGTAAAGAACGCACAGCCCTTCGACCGATCGATCGCTCGGTGTTATCATTGTGGATCAGCTCACAGAATGTGTCAAGAAAGTGAAGACGCCATGGCCAAGACTGCCGCAGACCTCGCTGTACCGCGTCCGCCGATTGAATACTGGCGCCGCTATGTGCACGATGACCTACCGCCCATCCTGCACGGGGCGCTGGCGTGCTTCGTCGAAAAGGGCTTCCACGGCACGTCGATCCGCCAGATTGCCGAGCGCAGTGGACTCTCGGTACCCGGTTTGTACCATCATTATGAATCCAAGCACGCCCTGTTAGTCGCCATTATGCAGGATGCCATGACTGACCTATGGGAACGAACACAAATGGCCTTGGTCGAAGCCGGTGATTCGGTTCTGCGACAGCTGCAGTTGTATATCGAGTGCCTAGTGCTGTTTCACGCCAGCCGTCCGGCGGTAGCGTCGACGACCATCACCGAGACGCGCTCCTTGAATCCGCAAGCACGCAGCCACCATATCTCACTACGCGATCGTCAACATAAGGCACTCGATGACATCGTCGATGCGGGGATCGCGCAAGGACTGTTTGGGACAGCACACCCGCGCGAGGCCACCACCGCGGTCATCACAATGTGTACCGGTGTATCGCAGTGGTTTAACCCAGCGGGGGAGCTGACGCCGACCGAAGTCGCGGCGCGCTATCAACACTTCGCCACGAGAATAGTCGACGCCGCCTAGTACTTAGCCAATCAACAAGATGCCGCCGATGAGTGCTGCGGTCACCAGGGCCGGGATGACCAGCGTGATCATGAAGACATCCTTATAGGATTCTCGATGCGAGAGACCACAGACCATCAACAGCGTAATCACCGCACCGTTGTGCGGCATGGAGTCGAGACCACCCGAAGCCATCGACGTGATACGGTGCATGACCTCCATAGATATACCCTGATCTACGGCCATGTTTCGGAGATCCTCGCCGAAGGCATTCAGCGCAATGGTCATGCCACCCGATGCTGAGCCAGTCACGCCGGAGATGACTGACGTGGATACGGCCGATGTCACCAGTGCATTGGATGAAATCCCGAAAATGCCGTCGCGAACAATCGTAAATGCCGCAAGCGACGCAATGACTGCCCCGTAGCCAACTTCCGAAGCGGTGTTAAAGATTGGTTGCAGTGAATTTTTCGTGCCGTCGACGAATGCCTGCCAGAGTTCTTTGGCACGACGGATGTTCAGCAGCACAATGGAGATAATGGCAGCCAGCAGGGCCAGGATGACGGCCCAGGTTGCAGAGCGGTCTGACAGTGTGATCCCGCCGAATGCATCGTCTTCCAACACCGACCAGTCCAAGTTCGGCAAAACGAGTTGTGTGGCGCTGAAGTTTACGATGAACACCAGGAGCAGCGGGATGAACGGGAAGAAGTGGTTGGTCGGGGCAAGCGGTGCCTGTGTCGTGGTGGCCGCTACCGGCAGATCCTCGTCACCATAATCGATCTCCTTGCGAGTGGTGACAGGCGCTTTCACTGCGGAAGTCGCAGTGGTAGTCGCGGTGGCCTCGGAGGAGGCTTCGCTGTTGGAGTGACCGTTTGGTGCGTTGTCTGCGGTGAGGCCAAGGTCGGCGCCGCGGCCATATTTGGTCTCCAGGGTGGTGATGTCGTTGAAGCTTTCACCAGCGCGCATCAATTGTTTCTTGCGGAACTCCAGCCAGAACATGCCAACCAAAAACACAAGGGTTCCGCCAACGATGCCGAGTGCGGGGGCGGCGAACGTGCTGGTTTGGAAGAATTGTCCGGGAATAATGTTTTGGACCTGGGGTGCACCGGGGATGGCCGTCATGGTGAACGTCAGGATCCCGAGCGCGATGGTCGCTGGGATGAGACGCCGTGGAATATCGGCGACCCGGAAGAGTTCACGGGCTAACGGGAACATCACGAACACCGCGACGAACACCGAGATGCCGCCGTAGGTCATCAACGCCGAGGTCAACACCGTGGCAAACACCGCTCTGGCAGGTCCTAGCCACCGGGTAATGGTATTGGCCAAGTCTGTGGCATAGCCCGAGAAGAGCATGAGGGCGCCAAAGATTGCACCGGTCAGAAAGATAGGGAAGTAGCTTCCAACGAAACCTGCCATGGCCGGCATGAAGATATCGGTATAGGTCGCTAACAGGGGCATCCCCGAGGTGATCATTGCCACCAGCGCGGCTATCGGGGCGGCGATAATGATCGAAACGCCTCGATAGGCCAAGGTGATCAAAAGGGCTAGGGAAACGAAAATCCCGATCAGTCCTATTGCCATGGGGTCCTACTTCCGTTGAACGTACTTGTCAGCTGCATCACGCATAGGTGATATATCTCACCGAACGAGCTTAGGTGTTTCCAGGAGCTCGGTCGAATCGATAATCCGCACACCCGGTGTGTATATGTGTGAACTTGCTGGATCTGCGCTGCAAGCGCGCTGTGGTGCCTCGATCGGCGGCTATGTGGCGATGAAAGGGACTTGTCAGAATCGTGTGCTTCACGACACAATCAACACTGAATCACCATCGCATGTTCACGAAGGAAGACGAAGGCCATGACAGAAATCACGTCGCAAGTGCTGAGCACAACGAGCCCAGACATCGCTGCCGAGTCGCTGGAGCTTGATGCGCCGAAAGCCGACGAGGTCCTCATCGATGTGGCGGCTTGCGGGGTGTGCCATACCGACTTGCACGTCATCAAAGAGGAAGTGAATTTTCCCCGTCCCGCGGTCCTTGGACACGAAGTGTCTGGTGTTGTTGTCGACGTTGGTGACGATGTGGAGCACGTCAAAGCGGGGGACCGGGTCGTCGCCTCGTTCATCATGCCGTGCGGTTCGTGCCGGCACTGTGTCGATGGACTGGAAGAGATCTGCGAAGTGTTCTTCGAGAACAACCGCATTAACGGTCGTCTGTTGGACGGGACCACCCGTATGCATCGGCCAGACGGGACCGATGTGGCGATGTATTCGATGTCCGGTCATTCCTCACGCACGGTGGTCCCGGCATCCGGAGTCTTTGGGCTGCCTGACCACGTGAGCCTCCAGGACGCTGCGATTTTAGGGTGCAGTATTTTCACCGCATACGGCTCGGTGTTTGAAACTGGCCGGGTCGTGGAAGGTGACACCGTGGCGGTCGTGGCAGCCGGTGGTATCGGTTTGTCCATCACGCATCTCGCTGCGGCTGCAGGGGCCTCCCGTATTTTTGTCATCGACCTTGATGATCACAAACTGGCGCTTGCCAAAGAGCTCGGCGCCACCGATGTCATTAATGGTCGGGAACAAGACCCCCTCGAAGTCATTACCACCGAACTTGGGCACGGCGTGGATAAGGTATTCGAAGCACTCGGAACACAAGCCACCGTCACACAAGCTGTCTCGCTGGCCGATGATGGTGGGCGAGTGGTGCTGACCGGTATTGCACCACCTGGCCATGTACTCGATACACCGATTGCCCATGTGGTGCGCCGCAAGATCCAAATCATGGGGTCGTATGGGGCGACAGTCTCCACTGCGATGCCCGCCGTCATTGAGCTGGCAGCTGAGGGCAAAGTGGATATGGCCCAACTCATTACGAATCGGTTCACGTTCGATCAGACCGACGCCGCATATAGAGCCCTGGATGCACGCGAGATTCGGGGACGCGGGGTCATCTCCATCAATCCTGATCTGCAGTAATTCGCAGCCAGTGGATACAGCGGCGAAACCGAGCCCGGTGTGGCCATGGTCAAGTACACTCTCAACCATGGACTGGGAAGAACTGCACACGAATCTGCCATCGTTAATGACGTTTCTGACGGTGGCCAGGCTCGGTCGGTTCACCGCCGCAGCAGATTCGTTGGGAATCAACCACGCCACCGTTTCTCGACGGATCAACGGCCTGGAGAAGGTCACGGGTCAACGGTTGTTGCTGCGCTCGCAATCCGGCTGGGAAATTACCGCCGAAGGTCGACAGGTCTTTGAAATTGCCGAGGAAATTGAACAGTCGTTAGCCAAACTGGTCTCGGACGATACGTCGAACGCTGTGACCGGTACCGTCCGGATCGGCGCTCCGGAGGCGTTTACCGGCCACATTGCTGTGCCGGTGTTGGCTCGGGTGCAGCGTGAGCACCCCGGCCTCGACGTCGAGCTATTTACCTCCACACAGCGGGCCCGTCAAAACCGTTCCGGACTGGACTTAGAAATTGTGGTGGGCAAACCCGAGGTGCCGCGCGCCTGGGAGCGACCACTGGTGGAGTATCAGCTGAAGCTGTATGCGACTCAGTCATATCTGGACCAGCATGGTCGACCTGCGACGCTGCAGGAGTTGGGGCAGCACCGCCTGAATTACTATGTTGAAGCCATCCTGTTGGTCCAGGATCTCGATGCGGCGTTGACCAAGCTTCCGCAGATGCGTCCGGGGCTTGCCTCCACCAACGTGTATGCGCATTTGACGGCCACCTTGGAAAGCGCCGGGATCGGGTTGCTGCCGGATTTCGTGGCCGATGCCCACCCAGACTTGGTGAACGTCTTGAGCGAGGAATTTGCGCACCCGGCCACCTACTGGGCGGTGGTACGGCAAGAATCGCTACGCAATCCGGCGGTCGCATCCGTCTACCAAGCCCTGCGGGAGTATGCCGATGGGGGCATTACTGCCCAACCAGGTAACAGTCCCACCGTACGGTAGTTTTTCGTCGACTAGCCTAGCAGCGCGGCCGCAACAGGCACCGTGACAATCGACAGGATCGTGGTGCCAGCAAGGATGGCCGCTGCCATATCCCCGGACTCGTCATAGCGTTCCGAAAGAATATAGCCCGATGTCGACATCGGCATCGCCGCCATCAGCAGCACCGTGCCAAACCAACCCGTCCCCATGTCGTCACGGAAGACCCATGCTAGTCCGAGCGTGGCCAACGGGAAGATCACGTTCTTGAGTCCAATGCCGCTCAGGACCAGCGCGATAGACAGTCCGCCGGAACGCAAGCTTGCCAGTGCAGGGTGCATGGCAATGCCCACGGAAAATAATGCCAGGGGGATGGCCGTGGCCCCCATCAATTCGATACTGCCGGTGATGATGTCGGGTACCGGAATGTTCAGTGCCACCACGGCGACGCCTAATACCGTGGAGATGGTGACGGGGCTCAGCAATGCCCTCGAGACGACTTCTCGACCGAGTCGTTGCAGCGTGTTTTGGTGTCTTTGATTTTCTGTGCCCTTGGAGTGGTCCTGGTCGGAGTCGCCGCGCAGGACGGGGTAGCCGATCAAAAAGACCAGATTGTGCAAGAGGTGGACGATCGCCGCTGGCACGGCTGCCTCGGGGCCCAGCAGGGCGATGGTCATCGGGATACCGAAGTACCCGACATTGCCGTAGGAGGCACTCATAGACAGTGGAGCCGCTTGGTCTGCGTGTTTCGGAGCCAGCCATCGGGTGGCGTAGTACACAACCACCGCAAACACTGCAGGAAATACGAATGCCAGTACCCAGACCTGCCAGGGGAAAGCATCCGGCAGCTCGGCGGTGGCAATCGAAATGTAGATAAAGCAGGGCAGGGCAATTGAGAAGACGAAATTGTTGAGCCCTGCGGCCCCGTGTTTGAAACGTTGGGAGTATCCGGCGAAATACCCGATCCCGAAGATCAGAAACATCGGGGCGAGGACGGCTAGGGCTTCAAGCATGTGACCATTCTAAAAAGCGCAATTCGTATCGTGTCACCAGGTGAACTTCTACACTTCGAAGAGTAAACCGAGCAGGTAGGTGACGGTGGCAGCTCCGATGCCGATGCCCAGTTGTCGTACGGCTCGCTTAAATGGCGACGCGCCAGACAGCAGCCCAACGATGCCGCCGGTAATGATCAACGCCAGTGAGACCGAACCCAGCGCCCAGATGAGAGCGGTGAGCCCGGTGGCGCCGAAAAGATAGGGCAGTACCGGAATGATGGCACCGGTGGCAAAGAACAGAAATGATGATACGGCGACTTTCCATGGACTGCCCACCGCCTCGAATTCCTGTTCTCTGAGCTCTGCTTCTGGACCTTGTGAGCCATCGGGGCGCGCCGAAAAACTTGGGTTGCAGTCGCATTTCAAATAGCCCAAGCGTTCTAAGGCACGGTGGCTGGCATCCTCGGGTGTCATCCCGCGGGCACGATAGACCAGTTCTAGTTCGTTTTGTTCGATGTCTAAGTGCTTCGCGGTGCGCAGCGTGACGTGGGTTGGGTGCGAGGCTTCCAAGAGTTCACGTTGGGAGCGTACCGAAACGTATTCGCCGGCAGCCATGCTCAGCGCTCCAGCCAATAGGCCTGCGATGCCGGTGAACAGCACCACGGATGGGGCCACGCCGGTGGCGCCAATGCCCATCACCAGCGCGAGGTTGGAGACGAGCCCGTCATTGGCACCAAATACGGCTGCACGAAAATTGCCAGCCATGGTTTCGCGCCCACGGGCCGCAAGACCACGGACGACTTCTTCATGGATCGCTTCATCGGCGGCGATCTCGCGTGGCACTTCGGAGTCAGTCTTATAGGGGGTGTGCGATTCGGCTCGCTGCATGAGCGCCAGTACGAAGACCGAACCAAACATGCGCGCCAGCGTGCGTAGCAGGGCTCGGTGCAGGCTCGGGCGCTGCCGTGTTGCTGCGTGTTCGCCCAGCAGGTTGCGCCAGTGCTCGGCGTGACGATCCTCGGCGTCAGCCAAGCCCAGCAAAATGTCTTTCTCGGGCTTTTCACTGCGCTCGGCAAGGTCTCGATAAATCTGGCCTTCCGCGATCTCATCGGCCAAGTACCGTCGCCATCGGCGGATCTGTGATTTGGTTGGCCCGGCGGCCACCGTCACTTCATGCTCATACTCTGAACCGGTCATGCTCATTCCTCGTATCGGTCAGCCAATACTGTTCGGGCTTCACCTTACCCCGTTGGATAAAACTCGGTGTACTACACTGTGGATTATGGATTCAGGCGACGTCTCACCACCACAAAAGACCACGAGGGCAGTGCCGCGCGCACTGAGCGACGGCGACGATCCTGATCCGCGTTTCACCCTGGCCAATGAACGGACGTTTCTGGCCTGGATTCGTACGTCACTGGCATTGTTGGCCGGTGGCATTGCGGTAGAAGCCTTTACCCAAGAACTCTTTGACGCCACGGCCCGCAAAGTACTCGGCACCACCTTATTGGTGCTGGGCGGCTTGCTTGCGGCCTCGGCGGCTATCCGGTGGTTACGTGTAGAAGCGGCCATGCGGCAAAAACGGTCCCTCCCGTTGCCCATCTGGATCCCACTGATCGCCATCGTCTGTGCACTTGCAGCAGTGACGGTGTTGGTCGCTATTTGGCTCACCAATGGGTTCTAAACTCGCCGCCCGGCACGAGGACCCCGGTGTTCAACCGGAACGTACCGTGCTGTCCTGGGGCAGAACATCGTTAGCCACCGCTGTGGTGGCCATGTTGTTAATCCGCTGGTACCCCTCGGTGGGGCCCATGGTGTTTCTCCCGGTCGTCATTGCCATCACCGGTGCCGTCTTGATTCACCTATCGCAGCGTCGGCGCTATGACATGCAGACCAGCGGTATCGCCAATGAACGGGTGGCTCCCGATTTTTGGGCGATCGTGTGGATGACGGTGATGGCGGTCCTGATCGCCACGACCGGTGTGGTCACCATGTGGGTCGCCTAGCGGGACAGTCGGGTCGGATCCGGATCATCCGGCGGGGTTGAAGCAGCCTGTTCTGGGTCATAGGAAAACTCCGTGGCATCACTACGTTCTGGCTGGCGTGCGAAAATAAAGTGCCGTCCCGAGAGTTCTTCGATGCTCAAGGAGACGAAGAAATCTTTATAGGTCGGTACCCAGGGAGACAACCCGAGCCCGCGAACGTAGTCAACATCAGCTTCTGCGACCGGTGCGATCCTACCGCGCACGACCACAGACCAGCCTTCATCGGGCAAAATGCCGTCGGTTTCAAACGCGACCATCGCACGGGACTCTGCGGCTAAGAGTTTGGCACCCGGGGCAGTACGGAAATACAGGTGCTGGCCGTCGAAGGCGTAGTTGACGGGGAAAATCTCGACTTGTCCCTCGGCCAGAAATGCCAGCCGTCCGTGACGAGTATTGCGAAGCAGTGTTTCAATCTGCTGACGATCGAGGTGTAGAACCGACTGGTCTTTTTCGTGCTCAAACATGTAGGCGCTCATATCCTCTATTGTCACTGTTTCTGATCGCGCACGCTACCGTTCGACACCGCAGCGTCACATGTGTTGCAGCTGACGAAATACCTCCATGACGAGCTGCGATTCACGGCCCGGCGCGAAGGCAACATAATGCGGGGCCAGGTGCGATGGCCCGGCAACACCGGTGTGGTACCGCCCGCCAGCCTGTCGCAGAATATAGGACGCCGCCGCCACATCCCAGGGTTTGGTGTCCACCCCGAGCACGACGTCGGCAATACCGCGTGCGGCATAGCAGATCTCTAAGGCACCCGAGACAAGTCGGCGCACAGTCGAATAGTGGGTGACCAATTGGCCAAAGAGCTGACTTGCTTCAGGTGCCCGATGCAATATCTCTGCTGCGGGAAAAGACGTCACCAGATTGTACTGCGTATCGTGTGGGGGAGTCGGACGGGCGGTCAGGGGTGCATCGTTGAGATATGCCCCGCTCGCATCGGCTGAAAACTCAGCGCCGGTGACGGGGTCCACCACAACTCCGGCCACGACCTCATCGTCGATGGCGGCCGCGATCGAGATGGAAAACACCGGATAGCCGTGGACGAAATTACTGGTGCCGTCAATGGGGTCAATGATCCATTCGATGCTCCCGGGGGGAGGAGCAGTGGCCCGTCCGGTCTCCTCACCCCAAAAGACCGCTCCGTCACGTGCCAAGTGCTGTGTGACGAGGCCTTCGATGTGTTGGTCCCAGGCGGTGACGAGATCATGCCGGTTGGTTTTGGTGGTGGCCACCACCTCACCGGTGGCAAAAGCTTCAGCCAATTGTGTGGCGGCGACACGGGCCGCATAGAGCGCTTGAGTACGCAAATCAGACATACCTCCCACCATAAACCAGCTGTGACAAAAGGCATTAGACTGATCGGGTACGCAAGGAAGTGGAACCAGCAGAACTATGGCGCGACGTCGTAAATCTTATCGTTTTCCCAGTATCCCGCGGCGCAAGCCCGCTGCGGGGTCTGATGCATCCCCGCCAGAGCAGTTGGCCACCCTGGGGTATTACAGTTTTCAGAAACGGCGGCGCCAACGCGCCCGACGACGCGGCGACACACCGCGGATCTTGTCTTTTACCGGGTATGGTTCCCGACGGTGGGTACAAGTGTTTTCGCGAGTGCTGCTGTCAAAGCCCGAGTGGAGCGAAGCCGAGTACGTTACCCAGATTTTGCGCGACGGCGTGCGCGGCTGGCAGAATTTCGTCTCCCCGCCGATTGCCTATGCCCCGGTAGTCATCGAGGTCAACGGTGAACGTCACCGGGTGCGAGCCGATCGCAATGGGGTTGTTGATGCACGTGTTGAGACCGAGCTGACACCGGGTTGGGCGACCGTTACCCTACACGTCGAGGGCGCGGAATCGAGCAGCCAAGACGTACTGATTATCGATGACACCGCCACCAACGCGATCATTTGCGATGTCGACGACACCGTCTGGGTGACCGCCCTGCCACGGCCCCTGACGGCTGCATGGAACTCGTTTTTGCTCGATGAACACGCTCGGCGGCCGGTGGCCGGGATGCCGGTCATGCTGAATCGCTTAGCCGAAAAAGATGCGGGAACCCCGGTATTTTATGTGTCGACGGGACCTTGGAATGTGGCACATACGCTCACGAGGTTTATGACGCGCCACCTCTTCCCGCTGGGGCCGATGTTGTTGACGTCCTGGGGGCCGACCGAGGACCGCTGGTTTCGTTCCGGGTTGGCGCATAAGGTCAACGCCCTGGCGCGGTTGGCCGATGATTTTCCGCAGTTGACCTGGACGCTGATTGGCGATGATGGTCAGCACGATCCAGAAATTTACACACATTTTGCCCACCATCATCCCGGTCAGGTGGACGCCATTGCGATTCGTCAGCTCTCTGCGGCTGAAGCGTTGCTGGCCGGTGGGCGAGCCGAAGAAACGCAGCGTGCTACCCCCGGCATCTCGTGGGCGTATGGCCCAGATGGTGCCGCACTGTCCTTCCAACTAGAAAACTCCGGGATCCTGCCGCCGCGTGAGCATCCGCCGCTGGCGTGGCCGCAATCGGTGACCGCCGAAGAACAGCTCACGGTCGCCGAATTGCGCGCGGATTACCCACAATTTACCCAAGACATTCCCCATCACACACAGGAGTAAACAGGAGGAAGCATGGTCGTCATCGATATACCCGTCCGTTGGGGCGATATGGACGCCTACGGGCACATCAACAACGTCCAAATTGTTCGGTTGATGGAAGAGGCCCGCGTCATGGTGTTTGGCATTCCTTCTGGCACGGGCCACATTGATGGTACGAACCCGCAGCCGCACATCAACTTGCTGGCGGGTGTTGATGACCAAGTGATGACGCTGATCTCTGAACATACCGTCACATACCGCCGCCAAATGCCCTACCGTGGCCTGCCGATCCGTGTGGAAGTCGGCATTGACAAGGTCAAGGGTGCATCGGTTGAAGTGGTGTATAGCTTCTATGACGGCGATGCCGTGGCGGTAAAAGCGACCTCAACGATGGTGTTCGTGCATGAAGAAACCGGTATGCCGGTCCGCCTCACACCTGAACAGCGGGCTGAGGTCGCCACACTCGAACTGTCTTAGATGATGCCCTGGGCAATCATCGCGTCGGCAACCTTCAAAAAGCCGGCAATATTTGCTCCGGTGACGTAGTCGCCCGGGTGACCGAAATCTTCGGCGGTGGCAATACAGCGATCATGGATATCCTCCATGTTTTCTTCCAACCGCGCGTGCGTGTAATCAAAACTCCACGTGTCACGTGATGCGTTCTGCTGCATCTCCAGTGCGGATGTGGCTACACCGCCGGCATTTGCCGCCTTGCCCGGACCAAAGAGGACCCCGGCGTCGCGGAAAGTGTGAATCGCGTTTTGTGTCGAGGGCATGTTCGCGCCTTCGGCCACAGCTTTGACCCCATTTTTAATCAGGGTGACCGCATCGTCGCCATTGAGCTCGTTTTGCGTGGCACACGGCAGAGCCACATCCACCGGCACATCCCAGACGGAACCATCCGCGATGAAGCGAGCCTGGCTGCGGCGCTCAGCGTAGTCCGAAATGCGGCCGCGCTCAACGGTTTTGACCTGGTGTAGTAGATCAATATCGATGCCTTGTTCATCGACCACATAACCGGAGGAATCCGATGCGGTAATGACCCGGGACCCGAGACGCTGGGCATAATCGATCGCGTTGATCGCGACATTGCCGGAACCAGAAATGGTCACCGTAGCACCATCGAGCGAGGTGCCTTGGGTTTTGAGCATCTGATTGGCGAACATGACCACACCGTTGCCGGTTGCTTCGGGCCGCACCAGTGAGCCACCCCAGGACACGCCTTTGCCCGTGAACACGCCGGCTTCGAAACGGTTTGTGATGCGACGGTACTGGCCAAACATGTAGCCGATTTCACGGGTGCCCACACCGATATCACCCGCGGGCACATCGGTGTGCTCGCCGATGTGGCGGTACAGCTCGGTGATGTAGGACTGGCAGAAGCGCATGATTTCGCCCTCGGAACGACCGGCCGGGTTGAAATCTGCGCCGCCTTTGCCTCCGCCAATGGGCATACCGGTCAACGCGTTTTTGAACACCTGTTCGAAGCCCAAAAACTTCATGATGCCCAAATACACGGACGGGTGAAAGCGTGTCCCGCCTTTATACGGGCCAAGTGCCGAATTAAATTGCACGCGGAATCCGCGGTTAATTTTCACCACGCCCTTGTCGTCCACCCAGGGCACGCGGAAAATGATCTGGCGTTCAGGCTCAACCATGCGCCGCAGAATGCCGTGCTCGACATATTCAGGATGGCGCTCCATGACCGGACTCAACGAGGCGAAAATTTCATCGACCGCTTGGAAAAATTCGGTTTCGCCTGGGTTTCGGCGCAGTACTTCTTCTCTAATCTGGGCTAAACCGGTTTCCATATCGCAACCTTCCTCAAACTTCTTCATTTGCTGACTCGGCGACACCGGTAGATACGACACGGCTAGCACCCAGACAGCCGTTGTCTCAGCCCCAATCCTAAGGGAAAACGCGGCGTGGTGTGCAACGTTGCAGAATTTTTGCGCAGAGTTTCCTCACAGTCATCTGGTACATCGCGCCGATCAGACCTCAAGCCGACGACAAGTGGCACCATAGAAGGTGATGACCAATTCCACGACCCGTCCCAAATCCTTTCCGATGCCGCTGTGGCTGCAGGGCATCGTCGAGGCACTGGCTGCTGCCTTCATCAGTGCGGCCATTATCGTCGTGCCATTGGCCATCATGTGGCTCACCGGAGCGTTCGCAGAAATGCCGCTGGGTAATGCGGGCGCGATTGGCGCCTACACCTGGCTCTCGAGCTACAGCGTGCCACTGGAATTCTTCAACCTCGACACCGAAGAAGTCATGGGTACCTGGTGGTTCATTCCGCTGGGCCTGTTGTTGCTGTGGTTGTGGTTGGCTCATCGAACCGGGGCACGGTTAGCTAAAGCCTCGCAACTGAAAAACCTCTGGCAGCCGACGCTGGGGGCCATTGCCGCATTCACCTTTTTCGTCTGGGGCACCATCACCCTGGTCGACATGGAATCGGTCATCATCAATACGACGGTGGCAACGATCATCCCCGGGGGTGTGTTCTGTATCGGCTACGCCTGGGGCGTGCTGAGCTACTTCCGTCGACCACTGACACAGGCGATTGCCGAGCGCGTCGACGGATTCTCCGATGCCGCGAGAAACGTCAACCATTACCTGTGGGCACTGCTACGTGCTGCGGTGATTGCACTGGCCGGTGGGTGGGCGATCGCCTCCATCGTGCTGACCGTTCAAATCGGCATCCACTGGGCTGAGGTCACCGACGTCTATCAGCGACTCGACGCCGGGGTTGTCGGCGGGCTAGTCGTCACCCTGCTGCAAATACTCGTGCTGCCCAATGTGGCCGCCTGGACGATGAGTTATCTCACCGGCGCAGGATTCGATATCGGCAATACCACAGTGTCACCCGCTGGCACTTTGGAAGGACCCCTGCCGGCATTACCGATCTTCGCGGCCGTGCCAACCGAACAGAGTCTGCAGGCCCACTGGTGGCTCTTATTACTCCTTGGCCTAGCCGGTGTGCTTGCGGGCTGGTGGTTCTTTGATGAGGGTGAGAATCATTTGGAAGACTTTGTGATTGCAAAAATTCCGAATCACCCAACTGCCATTACCGTGGCGGTGCTCGCCACCGGTACCACCATCGGCCTTGTGGCCGGAGTGCTGTGTCTGGCGGTGATGCTGGTCTCCGGCGGATCGTGGGCGATCGGTGCGTTGAGCGTGATCGGTGCACCGGCTTTGACCACCGCGGCCCTATTTGCCGCCCACATTGGGATCGGCTCGGCTATCGGGTACGCGTTGGCGCCCCTACGCGGCGGCGCGCTGTACTACCGTCAGACCGTGCCCGAGGACTAAAGCCAGAGTCGTTCCGAATACTGGGTGTCACACGCGGCCTGGGCCGTATCGGTCAACGCATCGGCCATGCAGTGTTCGTAGTCCTGGGTGGGTTGCCACATGATAATCTGCGACGTGGCCACACCACCGTAGAACAGTGATCCCACGAGCCCGGCGGTCCCGGCTAACCACACCAACATCGTGTGCTGACCCTTCGACGCCAGACGGAACAAACGGATAGCTGCCACGATACCGGCCACTGCAAACAGCGGTGCCGCGACTTTATACGGCAGTGGTAGTGCCAAGGCCGCGTAGGTCGCGACGAGCGCGGCGACGATCCATAAAATTGCATCGGCCACTTTGCGTTTCTCGGATCGTTGTTCTTCCTCGGTCACCGTACGGCACCTTCCTGACTTGTGTGGCTCAATACCCCAGTGTAGCTTTCCAATGCTTAGACTGGTTCCTATGCGCTTGGTGGTATTACTCTCCGGTTCCGGTTCGAATTTTCAAACACTCATTGATGCGGTGACAGCCGGTGACCTCAACGTCAATATCGTCGCAGCAGGCTCCGATGTCCCCGAGGCCTACGGTCTGAGCCGTGCCAAAGCCGCCGGCATTGAAACCTTCGTAGTCGACTACCACTCCTATGCTTCCCGTGCGGACTGGACCGCAGCACTGGCAGATACCGTCGAGACGTATCAGCCCGATGTGGTGTTGTCCTCTGGCCTGATGCGCATCGTCGGCGAAGCCTTCATCGCCCGCTTTCACGGCCGATTCATCAACACCCACCCCGCGTTACTTCCGGCGTTTCCCGGTGCCCATGCCGTGGCCGATGCGCTCGCAGCAGGTGTCGTCATCACCGGCACCACATTGCACATTGTCGACGCCGGCGTCGACACCGGTCCCATCCTGGACCAGCGCGCCGTCACCATTGATCCAACTGATGACGTGACGAGCCTGCACGACAAAATCAAGGTCGCCGAGCGCCAGATGCTCGTGGACAATTTGCGGTGCATGGCTCAGGGGACCACACCCGTCGAACTCATCAGACCATATGCCAACCCGCGCTAGAATGGCGCAAGTAGATCGCAATCATCATCGGTGTCGAAAGACCACAGAAGGAGTACCCTGTGACCACAACGCTGGATCAAATCCCGGTAAAGCGCGCGCTCGTATCCGTCTATGACAAGACCGGATTAGCCGAACTGGCGCAGGGGTTATCGAGTGCCGGGGTAGAGATCGTCTCGACCGGCTCCACCGCCGCGATGATCCAGGCCGCGGGTGTTCCCGTCACCGAAGTCGCACAGGTCACCGGCTTCCCTGAAGTGTTGGGCGGACGCGTCAAGACGCTGCATCCGTTTATCCACTCGGGTGTGCTGGCCGATAAAAACCAGCCAGCGCACATGGACCAACTGGCCGAACACAACATCGAGGCCTTCGACCTGGTTGTCGCCAACCTGTACCCGTTTGTAGAAACCGTTGCCTCTGGTGCAACCCAGGCAGAAGCCATCGAACAGATCGACATTGGCGGACCAACTATGGTGCGCGCGTCGGCCAAAAACCACGGGTCGGTGGCCATCGTGACGAACCCAGATGCCTACCACGAAATCCTGACCGCCGTCGCTAATGGTGGGTTCAGCTTGGGTCAACGTCGCCGTCTGGCAGTGGAAGCCTTCGCCCACACCGCCTCTTATGACACCGCGGTGGCCACTTGGATGGCAGAACACTTCGACGATGCCGATCATCCGTCCTATGCCGGGCACGCCCTGCAACTGCAAGAATCACTCCGCTATGGCGAAAACCCGCATCAGCCCGCCGCACTCTACACCGCGGGCACTTCGGCACCGGGTATTGCCCAGGCGAGCCTGCTGCACGGCAAGGCGATGAGTTTCAATAACTACGTGGATGCCGATGCCGCCGTTCGTGCAGCCTTCGCGTTCACCGAACCGGCCGTCGCCGTGATCAAACACGCCAACCCGTGTGGGCTGGCCGTTGCATCCCACGATGCCGATGACGCGATCGCTGATGCACACCGCAAAGCACACGCAACCGACCCCGTCTCGGCCTTCGGTGGTGTCATTGCGGCTAACCGTCCTGTGTCTGCAGCTATGGCTAATCAAGTCAAAGACATCTTCACCGAAGTTGTCGTGGCACCAGGGTTTAGCCCCGAAGCCCGCGAGATCCTCTCGGCCAAAAAGAACATTCGTTTATTGCAACTGCCCGATGGTTTTGACCTGGATACCACCGAGTTCAAGCAGATCTCTGGCGGCATGCTCGTTCAAGAAACCGACATTTACCAAGCCCCCGGCGACAACCCAGAGCAGTGGGAACTGGTGGCCGGTGAGCCAGCCGACCCAGCAGTCATGCAGGATCTGGTGTTTGCTTGGCAGGCGGTGCGTGCACCGAAGTCCAACGCTATCCTGTTGGCCGCCGACCGAGCAGCCGTCGGGATTGGGATGGGGCAGGTCAATCGCCTGGATTCTTGCCGTTTGGCCATCGAACGTGCGAATACTCTGGGCACCGCCTCGACCGGGTCACAAGAAGTCTCGGCCCCCGGGGGTGCTGAAAACGTCTCGGGTGACGACGCACCGGATCGGGCGACCGGCTCAGTTGCTGCGTCAGATGCCTTCTTCCCATTTGCCGACGGCCTGCAGATCCTCGTGGATGCCGGTGTCCGTGCCGTGGTCCAGCCCGGTGGTTCCATGCGCGACGATGACGTCATCGCGGCCGCCAACGCAGCGGGCATCACCATGTACCTAACCGGTGCTCGCCACTTCTACCACGGATAAACCCAGAGCCACCCAGCCACAAAAGGGGTACGCATGTCGGATCTCGAGTCAGCAGAAGTATCGGTCGCAGAGCTAGAAGAAGAACTCTGGGACCTGCTCCGTGCCAAGGAATATGCGGCTGCAGCGCAGCTGCTGCGCGACATGCGTACCGGCGTGGTCGAACGAGTGTTGGACAGAACGCCGCCATCATTGATGCCCGTGGCATTTCGGCTGCTCGATAAAGATGTCGCCGTGGAAGTGTTCAGCACAATGGAACCTTCCCTGCAATCCGACCTCATCGACGGATTAGCCGATGACCACACCCAGGACCTCTTCGCTCAACTGCAAGCCTCAACCCAGGCCCGCCTGGCAGATGAGGTGCCAGCAGAAGTCGCCCAACGACTCCTGGCAAGCCTGGGGGATGCCGAACGGGCAGCCGCCGGGCGCATTCTGGGCTACCCGGAAGACTCCGTGGGCCGACGCATGGCGGCCGTGCCCCAAGAACTCGCCCCCGAAATGTCCGCGGCTACCGCACTCAATATTGTCCGCGATGTAAATATTCCCGAACACGAAGTCGGCAACCTCTCGGTGTTGCCGGTGGGGTCCACCACGCACAAAGTCCTCGGGCTCGTACATCTGCCACGGCTCGTTCGCGCCGAACCAGATCAGTTGGTCGCTGACATTATGGAAGCCACCGAAACGATCAGCGCCCACGATGACGTCGAAGAAGCCGCGCGTACCGTCTTCCACGAACGCGTCGACGCACTGCCCGTCGTCGATGAAGCCGACCGACTCATTGGCATGCTCACCGTAACCATCGCCGAACAAATTTTGGAAGAAGAAGAGTCCGAAGACTCCTTCCGTTCCGGTGGTGCCGAACCGCTCGGGCAACCATATCTGTCCACCTCCGTGCTACACCTGGTGAAATCCCGTGTCACCTGGCTGCTGGTGCTCGGCATCGGTGCCGTGTTGACGGTGCAAGTGCTCGATTATTTCGAAGACACCCTGGCCGCGATGGTCGTGTTGACGCTCTTTGTGCCGCTACTGACCGGCACCGGCGGCAACACCGGCAACCAGGCGGCCACTACCGTCACCCGAGCGATTGCGTTATCTCAGGTGACGCCCCGCGACTTTTTCCGTGTCATTTCGCGTGAGGCGCTCGTGGGACTCACCATGGGCTTCCTGCTAGGAACCCTCGGATTTATTGGCGCGTCACTCTTCTTTGACCCGGGCATCGGTTTGGTCATCGGCGCCACCCTGGTGGTCATCTGTACCCTGGCCGCATCGGTCGGTTCGATCATGCCGCTCATCGCCTCAAAGATCGGCGTGGACCCCGCAGTGTTCTCCAACCCCTTCATCTCGACAGTGGTGGATGCCCTGGGGCTCATCGTCTACTTCCTCATCGCAAAAACCATTCTGGGGATCTAGCGTATAAGCTACCCGATCAAAGATGGCACGGATCATCGGACCGCAGCGTGCATTCCTCCTTACAGTTGAAGGTGATTGAGAGGACACTATGCGTGCGTGGAATGCGGCAATCAGCCACATCGAAGATCACCTGACCGAACAGGTATCTGGGGCAGAACTCGCCAGTATTGCGTTGACGTCGGAATATCATTTTCGTCGGATGTTCGCGACACTGGCCGGCATGCCGCTCTCGGAATATATCCGCAACCGCAGACTCACTGCAGCAACGGCCGAGATTTTGGCCGGGGCTACGGTGCTAGATACGGCGATTCGGTATGGCTACGGTTCAGCTGACGCCTTTAGCAGAGCGTTCAAAACATTCCATGGCGTCACTCCGTCGAAGGCTCGTGAACCCGGGGCCATGTTGCACTCTCAATCGTAACTGAAAATTCATATCAGCATTGAAGGGAGCACCAACGTGCCATACCGCATTGTAGAAAAAGAGGCATTCAGACTCGTCGGTTTCACCACCCAAGTACCCATCATCCACCTGGGCGATAACGACGCGATTCGCCAATTCGAACAAGGCTTCGACGCACAGACAGTCCAAGCCCTCTACGCGCTGTCGGATGTGGAACCGGTGGGGACACTCAGCGTGACCGAATATCTCGAAGACGACGACACCCAGGTGATTTACTGGCATGCGGTCGCCACAACCGTCAACCCACCCGAAGGAATGGAAAGCCAGCAGATTACCGCCGGACAGTGGGTCGTCTTTAGCACCGAAGGTCCAGCGCCGGAAGCATTCCAGCAGTTGTGGGCAACAGCAGCTGCCCAATGGTTTCCTGCCAACCCCTATGAATGGGCACCCGGCCCGCAACTTCTAAAAGCCGAACTCAACGCCACCGGAGACTACGACCAAGCAGAACTGTGGACCCCATCGTAGGCACATAAACTCAATATCAGCTGTACTGCACAGTGATGCAGTGTGGCCGTCGTCACAGATTAAAACAGTGCATGAATAATTGAAGAACCCGGTGTCACTTGGTGTTCGTCTTGCTACTTTACGGTGTCGAAGGCTCATCTCACGAGCCATCGATCGCTCCACTCAGTAGAAGGGACATCATTGATGCCTACCAAACCATTGGGCACCCGGGTAACCGCATTAAGTGCGGCATGCTTGGTCGCCCTGTCGCCATTTGCTGTGACCTCGGCGGCGGCGACGCCGCTGCAACCAAAAGCAACAGTACAAGAGCCTGAGCAAGAAGTTCAGGATCCGTCCGGGCTGGTTGTCACCGAGATTCTGCCGAACACCACAAGCCACGATGAATTCGAATACTTCGAAATTCATAATGCCTCAGAGGCCGCCATCAACTTGGATGAAGCCGGGTACAGCTTCGCATATAGCTACGACGACTCGGCCAACCAAGACTCCGACGTACCGCTGAGCATCAGCGAAGACGAAGACCCGGTGGTCTTGGCGCCCGGCGAGACCGTGGTGATGTGGCTGAACTACACCGCAGACAATATCGACTCGTTTTCGTACACAGTCGATGAGTTCCGCGAATTCTACGGCATGGCCGACGACAACGATGCGCGTATCGTTCGAGTCGAAGGTCAACCAGGCATGGCCAATGGTGGTGACCGAGGCATCCGTGTCTTACAAAATGGCGAGATCGACAGTTGGTCCTTCTACCCTGCGGGTAGCGCAGGAGTTCAGCAAGGCGTTGAATTTGGACGGGCGACTGTCGGCGACCAACCCTCTCGTACAGTGATCTCGGAACTGGCGACCCCAACACCAGGACAGGTCCGCGACGAACAGCTGGCCGAGGAACCGCTCGAACTCGAAGAACCCGAAGAACCGGCCGATCCGTTTGCTGATCGTGAGCCACCGGCCACTGCAGCTGAGCTAATGCTGACCGAACTCGTGGTCGATTCCACCAACGTTGGCGGTGCCGATGGTTACGAATTCATCGAGATCACCAACACCACCGATACCCCGATTTCGATGGCGGACTACACCCTCAACTACCTGTACCCCGACACCGGCAGCAACGCGCTGTGGGCAGCGACGCCATCGGATGTCACCGTGCAGCCGGGTGCAAGTCTGGTGTATTGGATCAAAAATGGTGCTAACGACGATCTCACCGTCGACGATTTCAACGCGTTCTACGACACCGAGCTGGTCATGGGGGAGACCCTGACCGAAATTTCGGTTGGCGGCATGGCCAATGGTGGAGCTCGCGGGGTGCAAATTGAAACCAACACCGGCTTCCCGATCAACACCGGCTACTACAACATGGACGGTGTCCGTGATGTCGAGACCGATCAGGGCCTGCACTTTGGTGTAGACGAGGCAGATCTGCAAAACCAGCAGCTGTGGGACAGCGCGGATCCAACTCCGGGCACCCTCCACCCAGCGCAGGCCCCAGCCTCGGCGGTTCCTGCCCCTGCCGATTCGACAGCCCCACAGGTTGAAGACCAGACGCTTGACACCATCGATCCGGAAACCGGCATGGCATTTACCGCCCGCATCACCGATGACGTCCAGGTCCGCACGGTCACATTGAACCTGCAGTCCAACGCTGATGACGCAGCACAGCAGTTCGTGTTGCGCGCCGGGGATGACCACACCTACACCTACGAATTGCCGGAAGCAGACCTGACCGGCAAACGATTCTACGACTACTCCTTTACGGTCTCGGATGGCACCAACGAGCTCACCACTGACACCCAGCGTGTCACAGCCGAAGGTGTCGACGATGCGGCGGTTCGTCTGAACCTTGACGAGGACCAGTGGGTCTCAGGCACAACCGCCGTCATCGGTGCATCGGATTCGGTTGACGAACCCGTTGACCTCAGTATCGATGACGAAGCAGTTGACACCACCGCGTCACTGGAAGCCGAACCGGTCTTCGCGTTTGAAACCACCCAGACCGACGCTTATTTCCGCAACGGTGTGCTGGCCGGCGACGAGATCCTAGAGATTTTCGATAAGGGCACCTACCAGAACGTCGAAACCATCTCGACCTCGGTGCCCTTAGAACACCTCACCGATGACCGCGACGTCACGCTGTCGATCTATGCGGGCACCAAAGCCGCCCCAGAAATTGATCCGGACGAGAATAACGACGACTTCCGCATCCGCAATCCGCGACTGATTCTGCCGGATGGTCGCACGCTGACACCGAATAGTCTGGATGACCCGCAGGCCTGGATGGACATGGGTGATAGTGCCGGCAAGCTCGAATTCTATGACGCTGCATTCGACGTTCCCGATGATGCCTTCACCGGTGCCGCCCACCAGTGGGATACCACCACCGTCGATGATGGCGAGCACACTGTAGCCGCGTCGCTGGCCAATGGTGATGACAGTGTTCGCCGTACCGTGCAGGTCGATAACACCGGACCCCAGATTGATGTCTCAGGCGTGCAAGACGACGAACCGGCCCGCGGACCCATCACGATCGACGCCACCGCAGAAGACGCCGGAGCCGGTGTAGAGACCGTGGCGGCACAGCTCAACGGTGAAGACATTGAGCTACCCTATGAGACCTCCTCGGTGGACCTTGCAGCAGGCGAGCACACGCTGGATGTGACGGCCACCGATACGTTGGGTAACGAATCCCAGCGCAGCGTAACCTTCAGCACCCCAGAAGAAAACCCGACCATCGGCGAGCTGACCCCAAGCGATGACGCCACGGTTGACGCCGGCGATGTCGAACTGTCCGCTGAAGTCGATGACCCGAGCTCTGATTCGGTGGATGCCACCTTCTACGGCGGTCTGCGTCCGGGCTTGAGTTCGGATGCGGTCCGCACCTCGTCTGGCACAGTGTCCGATGCGGCATCTGTAGAACGTGATGCTGCTGAACCACTGACATCCGACGAGGTTGAAGCGATGACGACCCTGGATGGTCTGAGCTCAACGGTGGAATCTGATAGCCAGTTCCCATACCAGCTCTTTGAGGTCGACGTAGACGACGATGCCGTCGACGGTTCAGAAATCCGCCTGAACTGGGACGGCGCCGCCGAAACAGACGCCCAAGTGGCTCTCTACGCACTGGGCGCTGATGGTCAGGGTTGGGACGAAATTGACCGTCACATCACCGGCCAGGACGATGCCAATGCACCCGGGACAATGGCCGCAGCACAGGTGGCGATGCAACAGACCGCGGGTGAGGAATCCTTTAGCCTTGGCGGCACCGTCGATGCCGAGCAGTACGCCAAAGATGGCACGGTGACCGTGTTGGTCCAGCACTCCGACGGGTTTGCAGGCCAAGACTTCACCACCCGTGAATCCCAAATCGAAGCTGCGCATCCAGACGATGTTGACCGTTCCGAGTATGACTTCACGCTGGCGTGGGAATCCGATACCCAGTACTACAACGAAGATTATCCACATCACCAGACCGCCATCCACGATTACCTGCTCGCCGAACGAGAGCAAAAGAACATCCAGTTTTTGTTCCACACCGGTGACGTAATCGATGAGATGGATAAGGACGACCAATGGGAGAACGCTGACCCCGAATACGCCAAACTCGATGAAGCCGGTCTGCCGTACTCGGTGTTGGCCGGGAACCACGACGTCGTGCTCAACAGTGAGGTCGACTACTCGCTGTTCAACCAGTACTTCGGAGCCGACCGCTACGCCGATAACCCGTGGTACGCGGGCACGTATGAAGACAATCGAGGCAGCTACCACCTCTTCTCAGCCGGCGGCATCGACTTCATTGTCATCGCAATGGGCTGGGACCCAGGCGACGCCGAAATCGAGTGGATGAACGAGACCCTGGCAGCACACCCTGACCGTGTGGGTGTTGTGAACCTGCACGAATTCATGTTGACCACCGGCGGATTGGGGCCGGTGCCGCAACGCATCATGGATGAGGTTGTCGCGACCAACCCCAACGTCTCCATGGTCATGTCGGGTCACTACCACGACGCCTACACTCGCACCGATGACTTCGATGATAACGGCGACGGTGAGGCTGACCGTACCGTCACTTCGATGCTGTTTGATTATCAGGGTCTGCCAGAGGGCGGCCAGGGCTTTCTGCGCATGCTGCACTTCGACAACGTCGGTGAGCAGATGATGGTACGCACTTACTCACCGTCACTTGAGCAGTACAATTCTGACGATCCGTCCCTGTTGGTCGAGGGCGACGACCCCTACTCGGATCAGCAGTTCGAGGTCTCCTATGACCAGTTGGCTATCGAACCGACTTCGCGTCAACTGTCCACCGATGCGTTTAGTGCAGAGGTGCTCACGGATGTACCAATCGGTACCGTCGAAGGCATTGGTACACCCGGCACCGCCTCGATGGTCTGGGAAGACCGGGACGCAGGCGAACATTCCTGGTATGTCCGCGTCAGTGATGAGTTCGGTGGCAGTGTGGCCTCACCCGTGATGACCTTCACCGCCGAGGGTGAGCTCCCGTCAGACGAGGGAGACGAAGGTTCAGGCGATGGCGCTGACAGTCCCGGAGACGAAAACGAGGGACCGGATGGGAATCCAAGCGATCCAGGCACGGGCCCAGGCACCGAGCCAGATTCTGGAGACGGTACCGCCGGAGGCTCGGACAACGCCGATGCTGCTGACGGCGGGGACGCCTCCGCACACCCTGAAACCCCCGCACAGGGGTCCGGTGATAACGCCGCGTCCAATGAACAGGCCGGTGGCAACCTCGCGGACACCGGTGCTTCGGCAGCGCTGGCATGGTTGGTCGGTGGCGGCGTGTTGGCGCTGGCCATAGGTTCAGCACTGGTGTGGCGTCGTCGGGCAGGCGAGTCGCGCTAACATCACACACGAGTGACCCATATGACGGTCTGGCGGTATCCAATGGGGCGTCGCCAGACCGTCTTTTGGTGATTCTCTAGCAGGCGGCTTAACTCCCGACCAAAAACAGCAAATTGAGCTGCCAGCCATCGCAGGTGGGTTAGATTAGGGGAGGAATTGTGAGGTGCCCGGCACCTACGGGCGCTTGAATCATGAGGAGACTATTCACATATGTCGAAGATCATTTATACCTACACCGACGAAGCGCCAATGTTGGCAACAGCATCCTTCTTGCCCATCGTGCGCGCATTCGCTGCCAAAGCCGGTGTGGAATTGGAAACACGAGATATCTCCCTGGCCGGCCGAATCCTGGCAGCCTTCAACGACGTG
>JABXHI010000016.1 GCA_013393415.1 Micrococcaceae bacterium | reverse complement strand
CCCGAGCCAACCCAACCTCTGAAGCCAGACCTGTACCCCACCGATCTTTGGGCACACCTGCGGCGGCTTGTTTATTCAACCGGTATTGCTCCAACACCGCAGTATGTTTGGCCTGGACCGCCGACAGCGCCGATTTACTGCGTTCTAGCACAGCCAACAACTCAATGGCCTCAGCCTCAGAACCGGCAGGATCCATCTCGACAAGATCCTGACACAAGCCTTCCAAGTCTGCTACCAGCGCTGAGGAACGCTGCATAGTCTGCTCAAGACTCACGAGACACCATTCCTTTCAACACAGGAGACACAGACCAAAGGCTTTCCAAAAACCGGGAAGGACTGGTCGGGATATTGCCCCTATTCTATCGTGAATTGAGGCACATGACAAGAGTTATACATATCTTTTTCCTTGCTGTAATGGATTTGGTGTCGGTATATATCACATACAATCGATGCGTGTATGGTGTGTCGCTACTTTTGTGGATAACCTACCAACACACTCAACCACTATCCACAAGCCACTACGGGACTTGGACTGACGAGAATGATTGAGAGGTTGAATCCGCAAAACGAAAATACACGCAAACAGCTCCCGTGCGCGGTGTACGCAGACGGGAGCCATTGACAGATATATTTACCAGATGAGCCTCAGGGCATACCGTCGGTTCAGCGTCAGCAATCCACTCAACCGGAGTGTCCCGAGGCCGATTACCTCAGCTGCGCTCAGCTAGCCTTTTTCTTCGAAGACTTCTTGGAATCTGAAACTTTCGAACCAGACTTTTTGGAACCAGATTTCTTCGACGACCGGGAGTTATCGACGGACTGGCGGAGTGCTTCCATTAAGTCGACGACATCGCCGCCAGAGTCCTCCTCTTCCTCGTCCTCGGGGAAGGCCTCTTCCAGATCCATGCTTTCGCCTTGTTCGATTTTCGTATCGATGAGTTTCTTGAGTTCTTCTTGGTAATCATCGCTGAACTCTTCGGGCGTGAAATCATCCGAATAGGATTCGACGAGCTGGGTGGACATCTCGAGTTCCTTGTCTGAAATTTTCGCCCGTGAATTCACACCCTTGAAATCCACCTCACGGATCTCATCGGCCCAACGCAATGTCTGAATCATCAACAGTTTGCCGCGGGTGCGCAGGATCGCCAACCTGGTGCGTGTGCGCAGGGTGATCTTGACGATCGCAGTTTTATCCGTGCTGTCGAGGGTTTTGCGCAACAACAAATACGCTTTCGGGGTTTTCGACGTGGGTTCCAGAAAATATGCACGCTCCAACATGATCGGGTCGATCTGGTCGTTGGGCACGAACTGCAACACATCAATATCGTCGTTATCTTCGGCGGGCAGGGCCTCGAAGTCATCCTTGGTCAGGATCACCCGGTGCTCGCCGTCGTCGTAGGCTTTATCGATGTCGGAATATTCAACACTCTCATCGCACACCTCGCAGTGGCGTTCATAGCGGATGCGGCCACCGTCTTTGTCGTGCACCTGGTGCATATCGACATCGTGGTTTTCGGTGGCCGAGTACAGCTTCACGGGAACGTTTACCAGCCCGAAGGCAATGGACCCTTTCCAGATTGCTCTCATGGCGCCATTAAAGCTGCCGTACCTACTCTTTGGCTAGGGTCCTGACGTCCTAGAGCTCTCGTGTGGGCCCGCGGGCTCAGGTAGCATGCACGGCACAGGAGGTGTCCATGTCTTCCAAGGAACAGAAAGTCTCCGTCGACGGCCACCGGTTGACGCTAACGAATCTCGACAAGGTCTACTACCCCGAAACCGGCACGACCAAGGGCGAAGTGCTCGACTACTATGCCCGCATCGCACCCTATTTCATCCCCCATGCGACCGATCGCCTGGCGACACGCAAGCGCTGGGTCGATGGGGTTGGCACGCCCGATGAGCCAGGCCAGGTGTTCTTCGAAAAAGATCTCCCCGACCATGCGCCCTCCTGGATCGCCACGCGGTCGATCAAGCATTCGACGGGGCGCAAGCGCTACCCGCTGATCCAGGATGCCGCGACCCTGACCTATCTCGCCCAGTTGGCGTCACTGGAATTGCATATTCCGCAGTGGCGGGTGCGACCCGGTTCTAAGGATCCCGGCACGATTACGTCCGATGATCGCTACCCGGATCGGATGGTGTTCGACCTCGACCCCGGTGAGGGCCGCGAACTCGCCGACTGTGTGGAGGTGGCCCACATGGTGCGCGAGTTACTCAACGGCATGGGCCTCGACGTCTACCCGCTGACGAGTGGATCCAAGGGCATCCACCTGTATGCACCCCTAGATGGCACGGCAACCTCCCAGCAGGCCTCCGACGTCGCCCGCGAGCTCGCGCGCAGTCTGGCAACCGATCATCCAGAGTTGATCGTGTCGAACATGAAGAAGTCATTGCGCAAGAACAAGGTGTTTATCGACTGGTCGCAGAATTCGGCGTCCAAGACGACGGTCGCACCATATTCGCTGCGCGGGCGCTTCACCCCGACCGTGGCCACACCGCGCACCTGGGATGAGCTCGACGACCCGGCACGTGTTGAACACTTACGCTTCGAAGAGGTGTTGGAGCGCGTCGAGGACCTCGGCGATCTGCTCGAACCGCTGGCACACAGCGCGGGCGCCTCTGAGACCTCATCCGCCGAGATGCCCCACGACCGACTCGAGGTCTATCGGTCCAAGCGAGATCCAGACAAAACCTCCGAGCCGATCCCCGAACGTCACGGCACCAGCGGCGACGAATTGACGTTTGTGATTCAAGAACATCACGCGACCGCGTTGCATTGGGATTTTCGGCTCGAATACCGGGGCGTGCTGGCGTCGTGGGCGGTGCCGAAGGGTCCGCCCACGGATCCCAAGCGCAACCATCTGGCGATCCGAACCGAGGATCATCCGATGGAGTATGCGACCTTTGAAGGCACCATCCCCAAGGATGAATACGGGGGCGGCGAGGTGACCATCTGGGATTCGGGTACCTATGAACTCGAGGAATGGGAGGACGGCAAGAAGGTTGTGGCGACGTTGCACGGTCAGCCCGACGGTGGGCTGGGTGGCGTGCGGAAGTTTTCACTGTTCAATACCGGAGACCACGGACCGAATGATGATCCCGACAAAAACTGGATGATCCACCTGATGAAGGACTCGCCGGCTGACTCGTCATCCGAGACTTCCAAGACCGAGAAGACCGACGCTTCTGAGCCGAGCGGTACGTCCGACGAGAACACACCGGCGAAAGCCGAACCGGTGGAGCTCGAGCCCATGCTGGCCACTCTGGGCAACATCGAGACCGTCCATCGCGGCGAAGATGACTGGGCGTTTGAGATGAAGTGGGACGGGGTCCGTGCGATCGCTACCGTCCGTGCGGCAACCGACGACTCCCCCGGCGCGGTGACCCTGACCAGCCGCAACGGCAACGACATGACCGACACCTATCCTGAACTCGCCGAGCTGGCACACTGCGTCGAGACCGATTGTGTGCTCGATGGCGAAATTGTGGCGCTGGGCGACGGGAATCGTCCTGATTTTGGCCGGCTGCAGCGCCGGATGAAACTCACCAAGCCCCGTGACGTCGAACGTGAGCGTGCCAAAACTCCGGTGTATCTGATGGTGTTCGACGTACTGCACCACGATGACGAGTCGTTGTTGCGCACCGAGTATGAGCAACGCCGCGAGCAGCTGATCGATATCGTGACCGAGGGCGAGCACATCTATGTGCCGATCGCGTTCGAGGGCACCCTCGATGAGGCGATGGATTCGAGTCGAGATCTCAAACTCGAGGGGATCATGGCCAAGCGACGCGACAGCGTGTATTTGGCCGGGCGCCGCACCAAAACCTGGTTGAAACTCAAGCACTCCTCGACCCGCGATGTGCTCATCGTCGGCTGGCGCACCGGCAATGGCGAACGCGCCGAGACCTTCGCGTCGCTGCTGCTGGCGGCTCACGGCGACGACGGACTGGTCTACATGGGCCGGGTGGGCACCGGGTTTGATGACCACCAGCTGCAATCCTTACGACACCAGCTCGATCAACGCGCCCGCAAGACTCCGCCGGTCGAGGTTCCGTCCGCCGAGGCACGCGATGCCAACTGGGTGACCCCGAACCTCGTGGGCGAAGTCGAGTTCGGCGGGCTCACTGAAGCCGGCCGCCTCCGTCATCCGGTGTGGCGCGGGCTGCGTGACGACATCGACGCCGACGACGTCACTCTGTAACGCTGGACGATTCGATCGCGGCCTTCTCCTCGGCGGCTTTGAGCTGACGTTGCTGTTTGGCTTTCCGCGGCGCATTGAGCTCAGCAAACAGCTCGGGCAGGTGATGCCATTGCGGCAGATTGCCGAACGTCTCGTGGGTTTGGATGACCACTTGGCGGGCCAGATTGCGGTTCGCGAGACCACCAATACCGGCCCCGATACCAAATGGGACCATCCGACCCATCCAGCGCACGGCCTCGCCCTTCACCAACGTGGTCATGAAACGACGCGACAGGGCGCTAAAGGCGCGTTCGGTCAGCCCGGTAATGCCCGAGGCGATCCAGGCGGCAGGCCCCAGGGTGCCATAGCGGGTGCCCGGCTGACCAGAAGAGGCCTGCTTGAGCAGTTCGCGGCCGTCCTCACCCAGCATGATGGTCATCACCAGCGCCTGGGATTCCTTATCGTTGTTGGTGTGCAGCCCGGCCAGCTCGGCGATGGACTGAGCGTAGAGCGCGGTGAGTTCCAAAAACCCTACGGCGGCACCAGCTGACGCACCCAAACTGGCGGCGGTGCCGATGCCGGGGACCGCACCCACACCACCGGCGGCCGCACCCGTGGTGGTCAGTGACCGAACATAATACCGTCCGATCCGCTGGGCGAGTTCATCGGGTGAATCATGCGGATATTTTTTGGTCAGACGCCGCAGATTCGAGATGACCAGTGGACGCTGCCACCGCATGGCTGCCAGCACACCGCGCTGGAATGCCGGGGTGGGCCGGCCCTGTGAATCCACGGCTTTACCGAGCACTTTTTGAGCGCGTTTGGCGGCCTTATCGCCGCGGGCACCTTTGGACGGTTTGTGGGATGTGTCGTTGTTCTTGGGCATGGTCAGCTCCCATTCTGCAGTAGAAACGGCGTGATGGCCGATGGGGTTTCAGCCTCGATGACCCGGGTGTGGCCTGTCAACCAATCGCGAGCGAAGTCCGCCGACGGCTCGGGTTGTCCGGTGACCACCCATAACACCGGCGTGTTGGTCATAGTTGCTTCGGGACTGTCCAGGGCGGCGAGCATGGGGTTATCGATGATGTACCCGTTGATGCCGACTACCCCGGTGATGGCTTCGGGGCGCACACGCAGCATCGTGGTGGCCAGTGCGGCTCCCTGGCCGATGCCGAGCACTTGGATGCTGGTGTAGCCGGTGGTGCCGTATTCGTCATCGTCGATGGCGTCGAAGACGCGGTGTGCCGCGGCGATGATTTCGGGGAAGTTGGGGTTGGCGTATTGGCGACTGTTGAACCAGCTGTGGCCGAAGGTGGCTTCGTGTCCGGCTTGAATGGCCAACCCGGTGGTGTTTTCGGGCAGGTGGCCGAAGGTGTGTTCGGCTGCGGTGTCGGGCGTGGAGTCTGCGTCGTGCAGGATCAGCACGAGGGCGGTGTTTCGCGCGTGTGCGGGGTGGGACCAGATGACGCGGTGGCTGGTGTCCAAGGTTTCAGGGTACATGCCCTTTACTCTAACGAACGCGTCGGGCGTGTTATCTGTGAGCTTAGCTCACGAAGTGGATCAGGGTCCCGAGCCCGAAGACACCCAACGAGATGATGACGCAGCCGATTTCGATGAGCATGCCCAGTCCCATGGATTTCATGGCTTGGATGGAGGATTTCATCGCGGCGGTGGCGTCGCGTCGGCGGTAGTATTCTGCGCCGAAGAGGCCAAGCGCGAAGCCGATGAACAGCCCGAGGAATGGGATGACGAAGATGCCGACGATGGCGGCTGCGGTGGCGATCAGGATGGGCGCTGTGGGGATGCGTTCGCGCCGCATGGTTCGCCCGGTGAGTACGAGTGAGGCGCTCATGCCGACGAGACAGAGTGCTGCGGCGATGATGCCGGTGGACCAGGATGCTGATGAGCCGAGTATCCAGGCCCAACCGATCATGGTGGCCACGGCTACGGGTGAGCCGGGGACGATGGGAAAGATGATGCCGATGATGGCGAGCAGCATGAGTACTGCTGCGATGATGGTGACGACGATTTCCACGAGCGTGTTTAGTCACTGATAACGGTATCGGCCCACACGAGGTGGTTGGCACCGTTGGTGGGTTGCATACCGAAGAAGCCGTTGGCGACGTCGCCACCCGTGTCGAGGACACCGGAGTCGGTGACGGTCATATCTGAGCTGACCAAAACGTAGTCGGCCCGGTAGGAGTCGCTGTCACTAGTTGGGCTGGGGGCCGTGTGGTACCGGTCGCCTGGTCCGTCGGGGAGTGCTCCGCCGCCCAGGGCACTGGAAGCCAGGGTACGTGTTGGTCGCGGGTCGGTAATCTCATCGGATTCCAACAGACTGTTGATTGCATCGGGGTTTGCTGGGCCGTCACCCTGTGGGTCGGCTTTCAGAGAGCCCGCGATGACGAATTGTTCGCCGTCTGCCAGTGGTCCGCGGTCGCCGCGGTGGTCGGTGATGTAGTCGGTGTCTTCGTCGAGATAGTCTTGCCAGAATCGGATCTGGTCTTGGTTCCGTGCCGAGCCGTCTTCTCTGTTGGAGGCATCTGCCGCGGATGAGGCGAGCACGTGGACGGTTTGGCCCTCGACATCGACGGGGACGTCCCAGTGAGACACGGAGGCGAGCGGGAGAATGTCGCGCTCTAGATCGGTGACGTCTTCTGGAATGTTATTGTCTGGCATCTTCGACCACGGCAGTGAGGTGAAATCACGAACGCCCTCGGTGTCGATGGGATACCGGGAGTAGATGATCATCGAGGACTGTCCGGGGAAATCTCCGTAGCCGAGTGCATCGCCGGGGCCGCCGATGGTGCCGTCACGGTCAAGATCTGCGCCGGATTCCACGCCTGCATTTGATTGCGCTGTGTAGCTGTACGGGTAACTGATGCCGCCGTTGTCGCCTTGACCAACGGCCAGGTAGTTCGTATTGAACGCGTCGACGAGTTCGTCTCCGCCGTGAATATCGATGCCGGTCAGTACCAACACATCTGGTCGCACGGTCTGGATCACGTTGGCAACTTCGGTGGCATCTTCGGTCCCGGGTGCCGAGAGCTCTTCGAAGAGTTCTCCGGCACTTGGACGAGTCAGATTCGCATCGTAGGTGGCCACGCGCAAGGCGTTATCTTCAGCTTCTTCTAAAACTGGCGCAGTTTCGCCTTCCGATGCGGTCTCGACCGTTGAGGTGTCAGCGGTTTCGACGTCATCGCTCGGGGCAGGGCATACAGTCTGATCGTTTGACGTTTCCGTTGCCGCTGCCTGTTGTGGAGACGCAAAACTGAGTGCGAGACATCCGGCGGTGGCCACGATGAGCACTGTTTTTTGCACTCCAAAACTAGGGCGAGTTTTCTGCATATGGGCCAGCATAGACTGGATGCAAGACGAGTAAAAGGCCGAGTGAACACGCGAGAACTTACCCATCCGAGCTTGTCTTCTCTAGTAACGCACCAGCATGCCGTTCGGGCTGGTTACCCGCGCTGCAGCGTCGTTTTTTCGCAGCCAAGTCTTGACCAGAATGTGACCATTTCGTGATCTACTCGTGGTTTCGCGCCTCGTGCTGCTCGACCACTTCGGTACTGAGCCTGGCCGCGGTCGCCGTCATGCCGACCGTCGCACCGATGATGAGCACAATGGCCAGCGCGCGCAGTGCACCAAAAGTCTGGTCGAGGGCCACCCAACCGATGAGTGCGGCAAACACCGGCTCCAGACTGAGCAGGATGGAAAAGGTATGGCGTGGAAGTCGTCGAAGGGCCGCCAGCTCCAGCGACGTGGGAATGACCGAGGACAACAAGGCCATCACCAGCGCGATCCAGTAGATTTCCGGGGTGAGGCTCAGTTCGACGAGACCCGTAAAGTCGATGGGCAGCAGCACGAGTGCGGCAACCAATGTAGCCACCGGTAGTCCCTGGAGTCCAGGGAGGTGTTGACCGACCCGAGAGCTGAACAGAATATAAAACGCCCACGAGGCCCCCGCCAGTGCTGCAAAGAGCACACCGATAATGTCAAATGATGCAGCGCCCGTCGTGGACTCGACACCGAGCACAACCAGCCCGATGCCCGCGGCACCAATCCAGATGAGGTCGCGGCGGTTGGTCGACAGGATGACCGCGAGCGCGAGCGGTCCAACGAATTCGATGGCCACGGTGACCCCGAGCGGGATACGGTCGATGGCGGCATAAAAGAACCCGTTGAGCCCGGCGATACTGATGCCGAACAGGATAATGTCGCGCCAGGCGGCACCGCTGAACCGCCAAAATGCGGGCCGCACGAGCACTAAGAGCATCAGCGAGGCCAGCGCGAGACGAACTGCTGCGACACCCCATGCCCCGCCGATGGAGAACAGTTCGGTGGCTACGGCCGCACCCAGTGGCAGCGAAAAGGTCGCCACGATCACCATGATCACACCGGTCACCGAGATGCCGCGCGTGCGGTCCACCAAACTGCTCCTCCTGCTACAGGTTCTTGACTTTAGCCCCTACCAGCCACGTTCGGCGAGGCGGTGGGGCGCGGCGATATCGGCGACGTTCAGCCCAACCATCGCGTCCCCGATGCCACGAGATGCTGCCGCGACAGCCTCGGGGTCGCTGTAGTGCTGTACGGCTGACACAATGGCGCGAGCGCGTGCGGTCGGATGATCAGAGTGGAAAATTCCTGAGCCCACGAACACCCCGTCGGCGCCCATTTGCATCATCATCGCCGCATCGGCGGGTGTCGCAATGCCACCGGCGGTAAATAGGTCAACTGGCAGCTTACCGTCTTTGGCAATCTGTTTCACCAACTCATACGGGGCCTGCAGTTCTTTGGCGGCAACGAATAATTCGTTGTCGTCCTTGGCGGACAGTGCGGCCATCTCCGCCTTGAGGGTACGAATATGCTTCATAGCTTCGGAGACGTCGCCGGTGCCGGCCTCGCCCTTGGAACGTATCATCGCGGCACCTTCGGTGATCCGGCGCAGCGCTTCACCCAGGTTGGTCGCACCACACACAAACGGCGTATTGAAGTCCCATTTATTGACGTGATGGACGTAATCGGCGGGCGAGAGCACTTCGGACTCATCAATGAAGTCGACGCCAAGCGTTTCAAGAATCTGCGCCTCGACGAAATGTCCAATACGCACCTTGGCCATCACCGGCACCTCGACGGCCTCAATGATTGATTCGATGAGTTCGGGGGCCGAGCTGCGGGCAATGCCGCCTTGAGCGCGAATATCTGCGGGGACCCGCTCGAGGGCCATTACCGCGGTGGCTCCGGCGTCCTCGGCGATTTTGGCCTGTTCTGCGGTGACCACATCCATGATCACGCCACCGCGAAACGGTGCGGTGAGTCCGGTTTTTCCTTGCGGGTTGTGAGCGTTCATAACGTCCTCTCGTTTTGACCTATGCCAATTTTGGCCTAGGTCAAACAATAGCTTAACTTTGCGCCGGCCTCCACGTTGCGCAACACGACCCCACACAGTGCGGATTGGGTGAGAACATAGACCTATGAACACTGGGTCTACGACGGGTACTGCGCCACCAAACCGTCGACGTGAAATCATTACCGGCCTGAAACTTGGCATCGGCCCCGGACTGGGCCTGTTCCCACTGGGTATTGCGCTGGGACTGTTAGCCATTCAATCCGGCCTGCCCGCATGGGCGGTGCCCGGGCTGTCCATCGTCGGCTATGCCGGGTCGCTCGAATTCTTGATGATCGACATGATGACGGCCACCACCGGGTTGGTCACCATCGCCGTCACCACCTTTTTTGTGAACTTCCGCCACGTGTTCTACGCATTTTCCTTCCCCTTGCACGTGATCAAGAATCCGATCGCGAAGTTCTACTCGATGCACGCCCTGATCGACGAGGCCTACGCCGTCACCGCGGCCCATCCCACCGGCTGGACCGCCGCGCGTCTGTTGTCGATGCAGATTTCGATGCACTGCTACTGGGTCGTCGGAGGACTCGTCGGCGTGGTCATTGCCTGGAGCATCCCGGGCACCATCGCCGGACTCGACTTTGCCCTGCTGGCGCTGTTCATCACGCTGACCCTGGATGCGGTGCGCACGCGCGAACAACTCCCCTCGCTGGCCATTGCGACCATCGCCTTTTTCGCAGCAATGTTCATCACCCCGGATCAAATCATCTTCGCGGGCATGATCATCTTCATGGCGCTACTGACCATCCGGTACTTCACTTCGCGTCGAAAGGGTGGCCTCTATGGTCCTGCTGACGGCTAGCGCCGCCACCGTCCCGGCAACCGGCTACATCATTGTGGTGCTGGCCATCATGTTCGTGGTCACGTTCACCCTGCGTGCGCTGCCCTTTGCCATCCTGGCCAAACTGCGCGACTCCACATTCGTCAACGTCATGGCCCTGTGGATGCCCGCCGGAATCCTCGGTCTACTGGCCATCGCGCTGTTTCACTCGACCGCCTCGGCACCCGATACCGCGTTGTGGAAACTACTCGTCGCCGTCGGCGTCACCATCGCCTCCCACCTCCTGCTGGGCCGACGCACGCTGGTCTCAATCGGGCTGGGCACCGTGACCTACGTGATATTCGTGAACTTTCTGGGCTGATATATTACCGTCCGCACATCGGCGCATCGACGATGGGGTTACACTAAACGAGAGCTCGACCGGAAGGATGCCCCATGAGAACCATGACGCCCTGGGTGCTGGCTGTCCCTTCGCTATTTTTCATGGCCTGGGGTGGCAACCACTTCACCCCGCTGCTACCGCTCTATGGTGAACACGCCGGCCTACTCGACTGGCAAACGAACTTCCTGCTGGGCACCTACGTGATCGGCCTCGTCCCCGGCCTGCTCATCGCCGCAGCCCTCTCGGATGTCTACGGCCGCAAACCCCTGACGCTCGTCGGACTAGCCTCGTCGGCACTGGGCAACCTCATCATCCTGCTGGGCGCCGCTTCGGTGTCCATGTTGTATACCGGCCGCTTCTTCGCCGGTCTCGCGGTGGGCATCGGCATGTCTGTGGGCACCTCATGGATCAAAGAACTTTCCTCACGCGACTGGGATCCACGGGCCACTACCGGTGCCGGGGCTCGTCGCCCGTCCCTGACGATGACGCTCGGGTTTGGCGTCGGGGCCGCTGTGAGCGGCGCGCTGGCCCAGTGGGTCCCCGCGCCCACGATGACGCCGTTCATCGTCACGATCTCGATGCTGGTACTGACCATCATCCCAACCGCCCTGGCACCCGAGACGGTTGGGGCCACCGCACCACAACAGCCACCGCAGCAGTCCTGGCTGCGCCAGTTGCACACCCCGAGCGCTAAGCACCCCGATTTTCTCATCAAAGTCGCGACCGCCGCGCCGTGGGTATTTGGTGCCGGCGGTATTGCTTACGGCCTGATGCCACTTGTGTTAGCCGATGCGACCGGCGACTTTACCACCCTGTATGCGACCATGATGTCGGTGCTGACCCTCGGCGTCGGGGCCTTCGTTCAGCCGTTTGCCCAGCGCATCGACCGTAAACTCAACGGCCGCGCCCTGCCACTGGGCCTGGCGGTCGTCGCCATCGGCATCGCGCTCGCCGCCCTAGCCGCCTACCAAGCCGGGCCGATCACCGGCATCATCACCGCCGTCGTGCTGGGTACTGGGTACGGCACGGTGCTGGTCACCGGGCTCTATAGGGTCCAAATGATCGCCGCACCACGAGACCTCGCAGGACTGACCGGACTCTTCTACGCCCTGACCTACGTCGGGTTCCTCTTCCCAACGTTCATTTCCGCGCTGCTGCCGGTCATGCCGTACTACGTCACCCTGCTCATCTTTGCCGGGCTCGCGCTGGTCTCGATGACCGTCGCCTTTGGACGCATCCGCTACGTTCGCGGCCCGTGGGGCAAGCGCGGCTAAACCACGACGGGCTGTATGGCACGCGCTATCAGACTCCAGCGATGCTGGAGGCAGGTGCCAAGAAGTCCGCGATCGTGAACATTTCATCAATTCACGGGTCCGTTGCCGCTCCGAATAACGCCGCATACACTGCCGCCAAGCACGGTGTAGTTGGTCTGACCAAAAACGCCGCCGCCGAATACGATTCACAGAAACTGCGTATCAACGCCGTTGGCCCGGCTTACATCAAGACGCCACTGCTAGAAAAATCTCTAGACGAAGCCACGATGACGGCACTGGAAGAAAAGCACACCCTGAATCGTCTGGAAACCTCAGAAGAAGTTGCCACCCTGGTCACCTTATAGGCCGACTCAACTATTCGAGCTCGCGGAACAGTTCTTCGGAACGTTCCGCGAGTTTTTTTATATGGCATGGACGACCGCACTATTCACCAACGTGCACTCGAAAACTGCTGACCCAATCGAGCAACTGTGAATATTCCTCGGTTTCTACCAGCGCCTGCATGGCCTCAAGCCCTTCTAATCCGGTGAGTTCTTCAGCGGCAGACTGATTAATGGTCCCAGCTGCGATGGTAATGATTTCATCCCACCATGAGCCGGCAGTTGACTCTGAAAATGGCGTGATGAAGGCAGTCATGCCGCCGTCAACTGTCTTGGGATCTCCCAGGTCGGCCTTGGCAGCGTATGGTGCGACAACCAAGATGTATTGTTCGTCTTCAAATCTTCCATCGAATAGCCCAAATGAAGGTCTGGCGTCACCCAGTGCAGGATTCTCTGCAATCACAGCTCGCAGCCACAGGTCATCACTTTCAGCATTGTCGTATCCGATGTCGAGTGGTTCGGCATGGAGGAGTTCGGTTTCATCTGGATCCAAAGCCACCACATCCGGCCACGGAATATTTGCGAACACGTCCAGCGTCACGGTCTCTTCGGGATTGGTTATGATGGCCTGATGTGCCGTGTGACCATTAAATTCCGGTGCTGATCCTTCCTCAATGATGGTCTGCGTCATATCTTCAATTTGGGTGTCCCAGGGCTCTGGGATGTCGAAGGTCAAATAGCCATCGCTAAGTTCGACGGTAGTTTTCGCTTCGACAGTTTCCGTCGGAGTCGGTTCAGGGATTGCATCGGCTGTGGGCTGTGCGGGCGTTTCCGGTTTCGCTTCGGGCTGGGGTGAGGAACACCCCACTCCTACCAGCGCAAAAGCCGCAGTAACAACGAGGGCCCTGAATAGTGGACCATGCGATTTTGTCATGTGCCCCACAATAGAAAATTGTGCAGCACCCTGAGGAGGGCTCATCGCTCGATTGCCGTCTTTATCGGCCATCTCCCAGCGGTAGATTGCGGTGGTCATCGGTCTAAAGAGAGCAGTCTCTAAATCTCTCAAATCTTGGCAAAATTGAAAGATTGTCAGATTAAGGCACCCTCTAATCTGACAATATTCAGGAATTCTCGCATTATTGACAGATTGAGGGGGTCGCTAATCTGTCACTTTGTGGTAAAAACCAGAATGTTGACAGATTAAAACGCCGCTTTCATGGTCAATAACCACGAAATCGACGTTTTTCGAGCATCTTTGACAGATTAAGGTGGCCAATCACAGCCGCAGCGCGCTTGCCTATCACAGCTAGGCCAGCTCGACCTCAGATGCGCCGTTGGTAATCAAGCGCTTCGCCATATCTCGAGCGCTGTGCAGCAACCGATCGTCACCATCCACACCCAAATGCACGATGGCACCCTCCATCAGAAGAAACACTTGCTCTGCCACGGTCTCAGCCTCGTCGTAATCGGGATGCGTGTCTTCAATAAGCCCGATGAGGTAGCGCAACACGAGCCCCTTGTGTGCCTGGACGACTTGATATCCGGGGTGGTCGGTTGCCAGCTCGGCCGCCGCATTAATGAAGGCACAGCCGCGATCCGAGGTTTCGGCGTCGAGAATATAAGAGTCGAAAAACGCCAACGCAGGCGAAGGCGGATGTGCCGCAAGACGCTCTTCCATGCGTGCCCACCACCGGTGATGGCGCGCCTTCAAGTGAATGGCAACGAGGTTGTCTTTTGAACCGAAGCGGTCATAGAGCGTGCGCTTGGTGAAGCCAGATTCGGCGGCGATCGTGTCCACCCCGACGTTGTAAATACCGTGCTGATAGAACAGGCCCGAGGCGACTTCAAGAATCTTTTTCGCCCCGGCCGTCAGTTCAGGCACATCGAGCACTTCAGCTGCGTTCTCTTCGGCTGTCATAATTCTTCTCACCTCGGTTAACTTCACAGGACTGTATAGTTTGCACTGGGAGATGTTCACAGACCTGTGAAGCGTAATTTTTTGTGCGGGAGCGTGGGCATTCTTGCAGACCAATCACATGCAGTTCCTCAATCGTGTGACTGTTAATTTCGTTTGGCGGGGTTTTACAGCTTCGTTTGGCAGCTTTAGGGGAGGGCGCCGAGCCAGATCCCGGCGCCGGCTGCGAGTGTGCAGATTGCGAGAGTTCCCAGGCCAGTGAGCGTGGCGCGCCGTAGCGGTGTTGTTCCGCGAGACGGATGGTCTCGACGCTGGCGATACTGAACGTGGTGTTGCCGCCCAGCAGCCCGCCGCCGATAGTTGTGGCGATCTGGGCAGGTACGAGGCCGTTGCCCACAAGGCCAAGGAGCAATGAGCCGCTGAAGTTGATCAGGATCGTTCCAACGGGGAGCGTTCTTTTGGTATGGTCACAACGACGCATTCACCCCCAAGCCAACTCAATCATCATCGTTCGCCGGCTCATTCGCCAAGCTTGGTCAGCCCATCGCTGGCAGACCCGAACGAAACCCTAGTCTAGTGGCCCGCGTTCTTAGGCGGCTGCTTTCGGAGAGGCTTGGCGGGCCTCGCTCGCTGAAGCGACGTCGTCGACAATCATGACAATGTGTTGCAGGCTGGAAATCAGTGCCCCATAGGCAGGCCAGTTGATATTGGGCAAATGATCCGCGCTGGACATCTTTGATGCGAGTTCAGTGAGGCGGTCACGTTCAGTCTCTACGGTACCTTCGGGGTCTGCAATGGCGACACCGACGTCGTGGGCAATTTCAACCCAACCTTCGCGGAATTCGGTATCCCATTCGCTGAGATCGTAGGAAGCTTCCCGAAGAGTCCGAGTCAGGTTGCGCAGATGCGAGATGCCCTCGTCGACGCGGTTGAGGATTTCTTCGTAGCTGATGATATCTTGTTGCGGTCCTTGGCGTCGTCTGAAAATTGCCCTCGGGTTTTTGCGCTGGCTTTCTCTGGCTAACCGAACGGTCTGCCACGCGGATTCTAATTCGGAACTCATCGATTCAGTTTCTTTGAGCCAGTCTTCAGCGCTGTCCGTGTCCCATTTTTCAGCAAACTCATCGGACATATCTACTAGGACAGCGCCCATGCGTCGATTAATGCTGTCGACATAGCGGGCAGCTTGTTGATCTTTGAGTGGTGGGATCACGAGAAAGTTTACTACGATGCCGATCCCTACCCCCAGTAGCAGTTCCATGAACCGTTCGGCGAACATGGGATCGTCTGCGGTGAAGATAAAGATGGCTGTGGTTGCAATAGCTACTCCCTCGTCCCGAATCCACGAAATGCGGGCTCCAAATAACCCCACGAGCAGTGCCAGCGCAAACGTCCAGATATTGACGCCGAGAAATTGCATGACAACAAAGGCTAAGCCCATGCCTACGGTGGAAGACACTGCGGTTTGTGCGCCGCGCGAGAGCGAACGGTGCACTGTGGCATGAACGGTCAAAAGGGCCGTCCACGGGGCCATGAACGCTACTTCTGAATCCAGCACACCGACAGAAATGGCCCAAGCGGAGGTGCCAGCGACGACTGCTTTGATGGCCAGTAGTAGATCGGAAGTGGTTTCGGGGCTCCTGAACCACCTGAGGAAGCGTCCGCGTCGTGATTGCCCTTTCTGATCGATATAGTGCGTTGAGTTGGCGGCTCTCGACGATAAACCGACCCTTTTGCGTTCTGAGGTCATGAACGGTCCTATCCGTTAGAGTGCCATGGAGCCAGACAGAATCAGCAGTCATGCCGGGCGGTCCATTTTCGTTAACGCGTGCGACAACTCTACCGTAAGTGTCCAAGCGACATGTGTGACACAATCCGAGGAATGTTTCCGGCCCACACTTCGAGCCAATGATGGTCGAGCTAAGTGTGGGCCGGCGAGGCAGCTGCCTCTGGAGGGTGTTTCTATGTTTGTCAGCGAATTAGCATCCGCGGGGGACGCTCATAACTAGCAAGGTGGCTCCGTGACGGCGATCCAATCAAACTCATCTTCGCCGTCTCGTCCAGCAGTAGACGCGGGGCCGGTCGATAGTGAGGAGATATCACTGTTGAGCTTGATCATGGTGCCTCCTTTTCTCTGAGCTTCAGCCGGTTACGGTGTGATCGATTGTTGTTCACTTCCACCGTCACTGACCTCAATCTTGCGTGGCTTCGCAGATTCAGCCACGGGGATCTCGAGCGCCAGTACTCCAGCGTCATAATTAGCCGTGATCTTATCGGTATCTAGGTTGTCGCCGAGCACGAGCTGTCGGCTAAATGTGCCGCGGGGGCGCTCTGCTGCAAGGCGTTCCTTGTTGTCATCGAGTTTCGGACGTTCGGCGTTTACTGTCACAACATTGCGCTCGACGTCCAGATCGATACTGGAGGTATCAACACCGGGTAGGTCAAACTCGATGTGGAAAGTGTCTCCTTCGCGCCAAGCGTCCATCGGCATAACGGTGGGCCGAGCGGCAGTCCCGTTGCCGCCAAGGACTTGCTGGGTTAGGCGGTCGAATTCACGAAATGGATCGGTACGCATCAGCATGTTTGCTCCCCTTTCTATGTTGATCTGTAGCGGAAACCTCTAGCATCCACTATACATTTGTTATAGCATAGCTTGTATAGCGATGCAAGGAATGTTGATGAGAAATTCAGAACGCTTCGAAAAGAGCGATGAGCACAGGGCCGTGTACACGATTTCAGTTGCAGCTGAGATCGTCGGTGCTGGCGTACAGACGCTGCGAATGTATGAGACACGTGGCTTAGTGGATCCGGCCCGCACAGAGGGCGGAACGCGTCGCTACAGTCGCAGTGATATTGAGCGTCTGAGTCGTGTCACGGCTTTGATCGATTCCGGCCTTAATCTCGCTGGTGTTGAGATGGTGCTCAATTTGCAAGACGAAAATGCTAGGCTTCGAGCCCAATGGAAGGAGCAGACATGATGGCAGAACGCAAAAAGGTCAATCTAGAAGTCCCTGAAGAGGAGCTGGCCGAGCAGATTATCTCTGGCGAAGGAGAGGGCGACGAGACGTTAGCGCCCATGGAGACGCGGGACAGTTCGGTCAGCGAAGTCGATTGGATCGAACAGCAGCAAGATGTACCACTCGATGACGACGAGCGGGAAGATTAGACGAAAAGATGGTGTCGCGGCCAAAGCCTGACATCCTGTCCCCGCCGAATGAAGCTGTGAAAGCCCACCAAAGGAGGTAAACAGTCACAGTCATACATACATAGCAATTGCTGAAAAATGTCGGTTCCTTATAAAAACGAAAACTGTCCTAGATGAGTAAGTCCTAATTCGCGGGTTGGTGACGGCGCGTTTCGAGGGTGAATATTTCTGAGTTTTTGCGTCGATCGGACCTGTTAAAGCGGGTTGGAGGGTGTTAAGAATATGTTGTGAATACAAACTTAAACACCCTCCTGGTAACACTGTACGTTTTCATCACTGATAAAGTCATCCCAGCCTACGACCCACCGGTGCGGCGTGGTCGAAACCACCAGCTCACCGATGCTGAATTGCTGTGCTTGGCGATTGCTCAGCATCTCACCCACGGGGAGTCCTCGGAGTCCAAATGGGTCCGCTACGCCCGAGAACACCTGGCCGATGTGTTCCCGTATATTCCGCAGCAATCCGGCTATAATAAGCGCATCCGCGCTGCCTTTGGATTGATCCAGCACACTGTGAGACTTGGAAGTGGCTGGTCTGGGACTGGCTGACTCTTCTATGTCCGTCAAGCCAGTTGCATCGAGACAGCTGAGGCATTGAGTACTTTGAAGATCCGTCGTGCGATGTACCGTTTCAGGCAGCGTCGGATTTCCCGATCGGTTTTGTGCTCGGCCCGTCGTTTGTCGACATACGCTCGGGTTTCTGCGTCGTGTTGCATTCTGGTGACAGCCACCATGTGCAGGGCGCTATTGAGCGCACGATCTCCGCCGCGGTTGAGCCGGTGTCTGATGGTGTTGCCTGAGGATGCCGGGATTGGGTTGGCCCCGGCTAATGACGCGAATTCTGCCTCTGTGGTGATACGGCCATGGTGGGACCATGCGGCCAAACATTTCGCCGCGCTGATAGCAGCGACCCCTTTTTCTTCCAGTAAGGGTGCGGCTTCACTGATCTGGACCAGCTCGGTCAGCTGACGCTCATTAGCAGCTAGCTGCTCATCGACTGCTAGCAAGTGTTTGGCCAACCGGACTGCTTCAGCCCGGGCGATTGACAAGGAGAGTTCTTCGTTACGGGATCGCCATGCTGCGATTTCAGCCATCTGGGTTTTACTCAACGCTTTGCGAGCATCCATACTCAAGTCGTTGCTGCGCAGCAACGCGGTCAGGGCATTGACGGCTCGGGTGCGGTCTGTGGTCAAAGAATTTCGTGCGGTCACCAGGATCCGGATGGCTTGGCGGACCCCGTCGTTGAGCCGTGGTCTGCGCAGTTTGTCCACCGGTAGCGGTAACGTGGCCGCTGCAATGCGGTGGGCATCTAGCGCATCAGATTTGCCGACACCGCGGCGTTGGGTGGCATCCATCCACGGCGCTTCGGCCACCGGGTAGCCATGCGAGACGACGATGCCCGTGAGAATAGCTCCGTAGGAGGCAGCCCCTTCGATCACCCACAAGGTATCAGCATCAGCCTCGGTCCGCCGGGCCACCCAAGCAATGGCCCGGCGAATCCCAGCGGTGGTCGTGGGAAAATCTCGGGCATCGATCTGCTCGCCAGTATTGGCAGCCAAGATCGTGTACACATGGTTACGAGCATGGGTATCAACACCGACAACATACGGATGTGTTCTTGCGACGATGGACACGTGGTAAGTGCACCTCCAATGCGATGGGCCTGGTCAAGTGACCGCTAAACGGCCGGTACCAGTCTGGGTACATCATCACATCGGAACATTCCTGTGACGGGTCACACCGTTGATACGGTGGACAATCTTCTCATCAAGTCACCCGACATGGGCCAGACAGATGCCAGCCGCACTACCAATCCAAACGGACAATTCAGCCAAAAGACACTCTGAAGGTCAAGCAGGATACGAGTCACGTCCGGTGGTAGCAACGGCCGACATCCATACTGCCAGCTAGTCCCAGACCAGCTACTACTAAGTCTCACAGGCAGGATAGGTACTGGCCGTCCGATATCGACTGTTTGTGACTCACCAGCACACTGACGTCCTTAGGATTGTCATTCCGGGGAATTGTCCGGCATTGCCACGTTGGGCACCTTGACGGTGGGCTTGGCACCCAACGCCATCATACTCGCCCTGGGTGTAGTCATTGCGGGAACCAGTACCGGCATTGCATCTCCCCCATTAGCGCACGCCGTCGCCCATACAGTCCAACATCACATTCGCAATCGCACCCAGACGATTATCAACGCCGGGACCGGTGTGGGCGTTGCGGTTGCCGTGCCGATCGCATTGCTGACATTTGACCACTGGCGTGCGGCGTGGCTCGCCTTTGCACTCGTCTGCGCCGGTGCGACGATGTGGGTGGCACGCAGTGTGCCACGGCAACCAGCTCAGGGCAAAACGCCAGGAGTACTGCAGCATCTCATTCCTAAGCCGCTGTTTCCCCAAGGGTCCGGGTTGCTGATTGTCTCCGCGGGCATGGTGGGTCTGGGCCAGCACCGCAATCTGGACGTTCGGCCGTGACCTGTTGACGACGGTGGGCAGGCTCAGCGACACCGCTTCCGCCGTGGCCTGGGTGTTCCTCGGTGCGGTGGGCACACTCGGTGCCGCGGCACGAGACGTCGGCCACCGCTTCGGGCTGCGGAAATCCTGGCGCCTCGCCATGCTTCTCATGGCACTTGGCACAGCCCTCTTCGCCGTGTTCCCGCACTTCTCCGGCATTGCATGGTTTGGTGCCGCAGCATTTGGACTCACATACATCGGGCTCACCAGCCTGCTGCTGATTTGGGGGACGAATGTGTACCCCTACAGCCCTGCCTCTGGTGTGGGCATCGCGTTTCTCGTCATTGCCCTGGGTCAAGCGGTTGGTTCGCCGCTGATGGGTATGATCGCGGGGGCATTCGATCTTCGAGTCGCATTTCTATTTGCCGCGGGCGTTGCGGTCATTGGTGCTTTTATCAAACCGGTTTCGGCTCGACGTTCAAGGACACGTACAGACGTGCCAACACAGGTTCGCGACATCGCCTAACCTGCGTCGGGTCGTGCAGCACAACATTTCCTACTCGCTGCGCAGATACACGCGGTTGCCATCAACATCGGCAAGTTCCCACATGTTGGGTGCATCGGCGTCGCTCAGAAGTTTCCCACCGGCTTCGATGGCTGCATCTTTTCGTTCCTCGACCAACTCTGCGGGGACAAAAACATCCACGTGGATGCTCATGGGGCCCGCTGATGGATTCACGTCATCGGCCGGAATGGTGGTATCGGCGCGCTGGTGGAACCGGATTGGGTCGAGCACATCGGAACGATCCACGAGCATCTCGGCGTCGTCGGCACCCGAGGCGTCTTTAAAGTCGAAGACGGCTTTCCAAAACGGTTTGATGGCCTCAATGTCTGGGCTGACAACGACCATGTGGGTGCGGCTGATCTTTTTCGGCTGGCGTTTGAGTTCCAGCTCTTCGATCAGTTTGTCGAGTTCGGCGGCGAATTTTATGTCGCGATCGGTCAGGCCGCCGACATCGTGGCTGACCACGCGCATCCGAATGGTGTTGTAGCGGATATCAAAATCTGGGTGATGATCCTGCGCTTCAGCGACGTCAGCGAAACGGTTGACGAATTCGATAGCACCTTCAAAGTCTTTGGCGCGAACGCTGATTTCAAGGCGTCCGTCGACGACCGTCCAGCCGGGGAGTTGTTCTTGAGCTTCAGATGAGGTCACTTGAGTCATGGTGGGCCTCCTAAACATTGTGGTGTCGATTTAAACCGACATTGGCTCCACTTCAAGTGTGTCAGCTGCACTCGGTAGTGTCGAGAGTTCGGGCGGTCGGCCACCCGCTCCAACGCGCGGAACCGGCACCCGATGTATAGACACCAGATGCCGGTTCCTGATTCGTGTTCGGTTCAGTATTCAGTTCTGATGTACGACGGGGTTAGTCGTCGTCGCGATCTTCACCATCGTCGGATTCTATACTGTCACTGACGGTGTACTCTCACCCCACTACTTACTTCATCCGCGCGACTCCTTAAATGATCCCTGACGAACGGTTCTCTATGCTTAAGGGTATTATCCAAGATATTCTTGATGAGATCTTCATGGGTATATTCACGGCTCAGTTCTCGGTACTGGGCGCCGTCCAAGAACGAGCCATACGGATCGAATTTTTGACAGTAGTGCTTCGTAACCGAGTTTCGTAATGCCCATTCCATCTTCCGCAGCCCCGCCTATGCATGCGCCGATGTTGTATGGTCAAGATCGATAAGCTGAAATACTAGGTCAGGTTCTTTTGCTGAAGAAATGCTTCCTTTGTCGACCAGATAGCGAAAATTTCTAGCATACCCGAGAAAATAGTGAAAGTTGATTTCCTCAAGACGCCTCCGATGTTTATCTTGGATACTTCCGACGCGAAAATACCCACGGTCGTATAAGTACTCCACTCGCTCATCCAGCGACAAAAAAGGAACTACCATCAAGCACCTGAAAACAAAAGGGCCCCCGAGTTGCGCATCGCTGAGAGGCTTCGGGGGAGCTATTGACCACAACTATATTCCATTACAGGAGCGAAACTCAAATTTTGATCACCGGGTTTCCATGTACCTGACCCAAATTTTCAAAACAGAACATCTTATATCCATCAAGGTATAACGCATTTTGCGGACACCTTTCGCTAAACAAACATCCACGCCAACAGCCCTGCGCCGCCGGCCAAGCCCCAACTCGCGAGACTGCCGACGAGAAACTCTTCAGCCTTGGATCCCACTTCGGCAGGCGCATCGTCGCGTTTTGCTTCGGCGGAGATCTCGGGGAAGCGCACTATGCCTTTGGCTGCCATGAGCGCTGCAACCACGTGATAGGCACCGACCACGGTCAGCACCATGATGAAGATCCGCTCCAGCGGGCCGATCACGCGCCCGCCCTTGAGCCGACTGGCCGGCATCGACCCCGGTGCGGCAGGAGCCTCGTCGGCTCCGCGTCCCGAAAGGAGCAGGACGGCGCGGGTGATCCGGTTACTGGTCTGGGTCAAGAACAGGGCAAGTGCCAGCCACATGAGTCCGGCGGGCACGAACGACTGCAAGACCACGACGTCGAGCCAGGCGAATCCGGCAATTACAACGACCAGCGCGACCGCCGTCCACGCGTACAACTCCGATGTGGACGGTGCGCTATCGTCTGCCTGCTTGGGCCGGTCCATGCGTTCGGCGCCGAAGTACCACGCGGCTGCCACGATTGCGGCGACTGCTCCCACCCACGCTTCGGGTCGGACCCAGATTGCCGCAGCGAAGATAACCGCCAGCCACCATCCCAATTGCACAAATTGGACGGCCCGCGCGGACACGTGGGCTTTCGTCAGCCGGATGAGGTCGGTCATGGCTACGGCCAGAATGGTGAGCACCGCAAGCATCAGGCGCCCTCCTTGTGGGCATTGGCGTCGGTGATCGAAAGCGCGTCGTCGGCATCCAATAATGCCATAGCCCCGGACCTATGGAGTGCTTGCGAGACGGCTGCCTGCGAGATTTTTTCGGCCCGGGCTGCTTCCTTTTGCGTCGCGCCGAAGAGCAGTGCGGCCAAGAGACGTCGTTCTCGGGCTTTCATGCGTGCCACGACGTGGTCGCGCAACAACAGTTGTGTGGTCAGTGCGCCGGTCAGATCGTCGTCATCGGTGCGGAAACCTGTACGCGAGTCATCGAGGCGCTGTTGCCTAGCTTCGACGTCCTGGATCGCGTCGCGGGCATGCAGCCAGGCGGTGCCGTCTTGAATGGGGCCGGCCTCGCCTTCGTCAACGGTGTTGATCTGCCCCAGCCCGATGCCGTACCTCAGCTGGATGTCGTCTGGCAGCAATACTTGTGTGCGCAGGGTGATCCGTAGAGCGTCCTGCCAGTTGTCACAGATAAGTTGGAACTCATCCCCCACTGTGGCCCAGGCGGATCGGCGTGGCGGCACAGCCTGCTCGACCTGCTCAAAGGTTGCCAGGATGGCTCGTTGCGCCGCGGCTCGATCGGCCATCGCGCGGGATCCGACGATATCTGCGATGATTCCCACTGCGTGTGCCATGTGACCACAATATCACTTATATACACGAGAATATAAGGTTTTTTATGAACAGGTTGCGGTCAAGGTTAACCCGTCATCGGCAAGAAGACGACGGCGACGATGCCCCAGAGCGCCAGACTGACCAGCACCATCGGCAACAGAACCTTGATGAGCGAACCGCGTGTGACCGCGGGGCCGGGTGTATCTGCACGTTGGTAGGGCTGGGCCATGCGGAATGCTAACTCGATGCGGGCTGGACCTGCGATAATAGCCCACCCGGCAGCAGAGTTTTGTAGGCCCATCGTCCACAGGGGTGAGACAGCCAACTGTTGGGCTGCGGCAACCTGTGTGGCGCCGAACATGGCGTTCGCGCCGGTACCCGAGGCGGTGATGTAGCCGGAAAGCCCCGCGACGAAGGGCATCAAGAACAAATAGAAGGAGCCCAGTTCCGCCAGACTGCTTGCAATGACGTCGGCCAACCCGCCACCGGACATCATGACGCCGAATAACAGGTAGAGCGCGGTGGGGATGGCAACATGCCACCACATGACCAGTGATGCCTTCGGCAGGGTGCGGGTGTCTTCGTCCGACATCGTCAGGAAGGTTAGCGCCGTCAGTGCACCCGTTGTGGACCACAGCGCCGGCGACGCGAGGATTTCCCCCATCGCCCCCAGGTCGGTGGATCGATAGATGAGTTGGCCTGCGATCGTGCCGAGTAGCAGGATGAGGTACGGGATCAGCGAGCGGCCGGGGCCCGGCGTGAGGCGTCCGCGCCGGATGACTAGCAACCACAGCACGGCCATCAGAAGTGTGGCGACGGCACCTGCAACGGGTGTTCCGAGCAGGAGGTTGGCCGTCATGGTGAGACCCCAGACGACGATGCCGGACGCCGCACCAATACCGGCCCACATGAATTTTTGGCCACGAGATAGCTTCGTGGTTGTGTACCCGTTACCGGCAACCGTGGCGGCTGCGATCCCGGAGACGACGAATGGGATGAGGTTCATCCAACCGGAGACCAATCCCATATCGGTCAGTGGCGCCCCGGCAGCGTCGGCGGCGACGAGTGTGCCGGGGCCCATGGAACCCCACGGGCCAATCATCAGCCCGAGTAGCGTGAGCAATGCCGCGCGGTAGGCGGTGAAACCAAATGACAGCAACAGCGGCAGCCCGATCAACACCGAGACGCCGAAGCCGGTGACGGTTTCTAAAAACGGGACCACCCCGTGGGCCATCAGCAGCGCCGAAGCGACGGTGGGGCCGCCGGCGGAGAGCCAATCGGCGAGTTTGCGCTGCGCCCCGGTGCGGTCCATGACCCCGGAGAGCAATACGCCACCGCCAATGATGGCCAAGACTTTGACGAGCGTCCAGAAGGTGTCATTCCACGCGGTGACCAGATCGTTGGCGGGCGATCCGAAATACCACAGCGCGATGATGGCCGCGCCGATGGTGCCAAGCAGTGGCGGCAGCGCTGCCTGAATGCGGGGCAGTGCTAAGAGTCCGAGCGTGAGCAGGACCGGCAAGATGGCCATGAACAGACCCAAGCTGTTGCTCCTTCACCCGGGGGTATTGAATCACAAACTCCCAGCATAGCGCGCCGGCCGGCTGAATCATAAGCCCAGGTGATCCCGTTGAACGGGAGGATTCCAGCTCAGGCTTCGGGGATGGTTTTACCGAAGGTTTCGTGGGTGACGTCATCAGGCTCCGGGCCGCCACGCACACCGGTATCCAGCGCGTCGAGGGCGTCGAGGTGATCGGGATTGAGTTCGAGGTCGAAGACGTCAAAGTTTTCGGCGATGCGGTGGGGTGTGACGGATTTTGGAATCGCGGCGCGGCCTTGCTGCAGGTGCCAGGCCAGCATCACCTGGGCGGGCGTGCGATGCAATTCCGTGGCGATTTGACCGATTGTCTCGTCTTCGAAGGTCGTTGTGCCGGTGCCCAGATAGTCGGTGATCCCGCCGATCGGTGACCAGGCCTGGGTCAGGATGCCCAATTGCGCATTGTGCTGGCGCACCTGCGACTGCGTGAAATACGGGTGGACCTCAATTTGGTTGACCGCCGGGGTGATGTCGGTGTGCTCGCGAAGGGCATCGAGGTGCTCGATCATGAAATTGCTGACGCCGATGGCGCGGACTCGTCCATCGGCAAGGAGTGTTTCTAGTGCGCGATAGGCTTCGAGGGTTTGGGCAAACTCACCGGGCATGGCCTGGTGCAACAACAGCAGGTCGATGACGTCGACGCCGAGCTTGTCGGCGCTTTTGTCGAAGGCGTGCAGTGTTTCGTCGTAGCCATAGTCGCTGATCCAGATTTTGGTCTCGACAAAGAGATCTTCGCGGGCGATACCCGATTCGCGAATGGCCTCCCCGACGGCGCGCTCATTGCCATAAGATGCGGCGGTATCAATCAGGCGATACCCGACCCCCAGGGCTTCGGTCACGGCAGCTTTGGTTTCATCAGCGGGAATTTGGTAAACACCAAAACCGAGGGCCGGCATCGAAACACCGTTATTTAAGGTGTACTCCATGGACCTACTCATCCAATCGTTGTGCAGCACGGCTTCTGCGCACCGCCCGGATGGCCCGACGGACCATGTCTACCGCAAGAACCGCGCCGATGGCGAAGAGCACCCACGCCACGATGCCGGGCTGGCTGCCCATAATCAGGAATCTGACGCCGATAATGACGGCCATGACAAACAGTACAATTTCGGCCAAGAGTCCGAAGAAGCCGAGGCGGGTTGCTGACTTTGCGGCTTCGGGTTTTTGGGGTGAGTTCGTGTATTTATGAGGACTCATCTGTCGCTCCTTTCACCCTTGCAATACAAGGTTGCGTTGAGTCCACCGTAACCCTCTGGCATTTCGAAATGAAGAGACCACCGTTGACACCAAGGTGATAACTAAAAGAGGTCCTTGTGCGCGACGTAGTGCTCCAGCGCCGGGTGCGCCGGACCGGTGCCATACAGGCGAAGCACTTCGGCGAGGTCGGGATGCGTGTCAGCTAACTGTTCGGCTGCGTCCCGCAGCTCCGTGCCGGAGGCCACCGCGCGCAAGAGGCCTCGAATACCTGCAACCACGGCAGTATCTGGCGCCTGACTGGCCATCATTTGTGTGGTGCGACCCATGGTTGCCTGCGATGTTTTGATCTCCTCGAGCCGCTCGGCAATATTCTGGGCCGCCACTTGACCGCTCGAGAGTTGCTCCACGAGCTCGTGGAGTTGATACATTCTGTTGAGCACCGCGGGGTTGCCAATCTTGACGCGCTGGGCGCTATTGAGCTGGGAAAGCATGGGCGCAGATAATCCAAGGACTGAGGCCAAGGAGGTTTGGTTCAGCCCGAAGGCGGCTTTGATCCGGTCGAAAGTGTCACTGAGCGGTTCGCCATATGCGGCACTTTGCGCCTGCCGATTGTCCTCGACTTTGTCACCCATACAGTCCCATCCCCAACGTTGCGCAAGTAAACAACAATTTGCTGAAGTAAATTCTACGCGAAAATACCGTAACGCAGCGGTTTTGAGACGAACCGAGGAGAATCCTGCCCTATCCTAGAAAATGTTCGCACAGAACCATCATTGACTTTGCAGTTGCAACATTATAAATTTGCGATTGCAAACATAGATTACTCACCACGAGGAAGCAGCTCATGACACCTCGCACACTTCGATCCATCACCGGTATGGGGCTGGCCACTGCTCTCATGGCGGCTTTCACCCCCGCAACCCAGACAGCGCCTCCGCTTTCACCAAGCCACACCACCTTGATGTCGAGCCTCGAAGAGGTCGAGACGAACCCCGAAGACAATGAACTGTTACTAGTCATGGATGCTTCCGGATCCATGAGTGAATCGGACGATTCTGACACGGTTCGCATTGAGGCCGCTCGCGATGCCCTGCATTCCGTGGTCGACGATCTCGATGATGACCTCAGTGTTGGACTCCGCGTTTTCTCTGCACAAGGTGAGACCAGCAACGACGCTGCGTGCCAAGACTCGGATCTCGCCGTGGAAATCGGCAGTGACAACCGCGACGACCTCCGCGACGCGATCGACTCCTATGATGCCGTCGGTGACAAAACACCCATCGCCTACGCGCTCGAAGAAGCCGCCGGTGACCTGGGAGCTGAAGGCAACCGCACCATCGTACTGGTATCGGACGGTCAAGAGAACTGCGCACCAGACCCGTGCGAAGTCGCACAAACCATCACCGACAAGGGCATTGATCTGGCAATCCACACGGTCGGCTACAGCGTAGACGACGAGGCCCGTCAAGATCTGGAATGCATCGCGCAAGCCGGCAATGGTGAATATTTTGATGCCGATGATGCCGAAACGCTGAACAATACCCTGCAGCGCCTGTCGCTGCGCGCGTTTCAACCATTCCAGTTAGAAGGTGAGCCCGTGGAGGGCGCAGCCGACATCGCCGATGCGCCGGCACTCGAGCCCGGCCAGTACGTCGATACGTGGAAAGAGGGCCCACAGTATTACCGCATCCCACGCACGATGGAAAATTCCTCGCTGCACGTCGGCGCCTCGGCGATTCACAATGATACGAGCAGCTTCGACCCGCTCACCGTGGCACTGGGCACCGAAGATGCCGGTAGCTGGGAAACCTACCGCGGCGGATCCTACTCAACCAATGACCAACTGTGTTCACAGGTCAACCTCTATGAAGGCACCAATGATGCAGCACTGAGGGTGCGCTCCGACCAGGTGACCGTCTTCCCCGACCCTGAGGAAGAGGAGACCGACTGCAACAGTGCAGACGAGCTCATCTTGCAACTCGAGGCGATCAGCAACGAGGACCCTAACGCCTATGTCGGCCAGCCGGTTGAGTTTGTCGTGACCGAAGAGCCCGAAGTCGCCAACATGACTGAGCTGCCGTCAGTAGCCGAAGGGGGTATTCATGAGTATCAGTGGCAGTCGCTGGAGGTTGACCAAGAGCAGTCCGAGGAACTACTAGGCGGAAACTCGTTCAATAATGCACCGACATTAGAAGCAGGCGGCGCCTACTCGTCCGAGATCTACCCCGGTGAATCACTTGTCTACAAAATACCGGTCGAATGGGGCCAGCATCTTCAGGCCCAACTCGAAACCCCAGGCCGCGCCGAATTTGGTCCAGACCTGACCGTTGACCGCGGCTTTCGACTGCAGATCTATTCGCCTCACCGAGGCCTCATTCAGCACACGACGCAGGCACAAGGCCAAGAGGGCAAGTATTACGGACTGACAAATTACGATGAACCAAAACTCTGGCAAAACATGACCCATCCGGTGCGCTGGGCAAACCGCGCGAGCCCAAATGCCGGGCATAACGACATGGAATTTGCCTCCACCGCAGGCGACTACTACATTTTGGTCAGCCAGAGCGAAGTGAACTCCGACCAACAGGTCGCAGTGCCCTTTGATCTGGTCGTCGATACGTTTGGCGAGGTTGAAGGCGAGCCACAGTACGCGACGGCGTCTGCAACGAATACCGAAGATGACGACGACGCGGTGGCCGCCGAGCCCACCCAGCCAGCAGAAGCTGTGACCCCGAATGTGGGAGATGCCGAACGGACCGGGCTTTCGACGACCCAAACGGTGTTCCTTGGTATCGGCATCGCGGGACTCTTACTCCTCGTCATCGGCGCATTCGTGCTCTACCGCGTATTGAAAACCCGCAACAGGTCCTCATACTAAAAAACCGGGCACCGTCGAGTCAGCCGAACACTACGAACAGGCTTACCGCGATGAGCACAACCCCCAGACCCATCAGTATCGCAGCCAGCGCCACGGCCCTCATCTTTCGGGCCGGTTCGTGGCGTTGCTGTGGTGGGGGCGGTGGCGGCATCGTGGACACCGTTGGGGCTGCGGCCATCGGTGGCGCCGCAATTGACGGGTCAGCGTCATCGACTTCAGTCGGACCGTGCTCACTCCACCCGTGCGGCAGCGCCGGGGTGTGGTCAAAGACTTCGACGTCCCCGAGCAGTCTGTGGGCCTCGAGTGGTTCGAGTAAACCGGTCGCACGCAATTCGGCCCGAGCCTCTCCAGCATGCGCGTATCGTTCATTCACAGTAGCGTGGCCCAGTTGCGCGACGACTGCAACCAGCGAATCTGGGACCGGTTCTTCGCGGTGTGCCGCTGCAAGCAGCGTGGCAATATCAGCATCAGGCGCGGGGTGGGCACCCGTCAACATTTCCACGGCACACATTCCGGCGGCATAGAGATCCGCGGCTGGAGTCGGCTGCCAGCCGAGCTCGAAAGCTTCGGGCGCCACGTATCCTGGCGTGCCAACTGTATAGGGACCCTGTGTCAGACGCGGCGCATCGCCACCTGCCGCGATACCAAAATCACCCAACCACAGCCACGGGTGGCCCGTGCCGGTCGCGTCCAGAAGCAGATTCGCAGGTTTTACATCGCGGTGAATAACATTTTGGGCGTGCGTTGCTTCAAGGGCGGATAATAGCTGGTCCAGCAATTCGGCCGTCAATCGCACCGGGAGCGGTCCGTAGTCGCTGATCAGTGTGGCCACCGATCCGCCCGAGGCAATGGGCATAGTGAACAGGACTTTATCGTCTTCACCCGCCCAGCCGGTGGGCGTGAGAATGTGTGGATGTTCAAGTCGCAGGGATTGCTCGCGCATGAACCGCAACAACGAGGATGCATCAACCTGACGAAGCACTTTCGCCGCCGCGTACTGCTGGTGACGGTGGTCCCACACCCGCCACACCACACCGGTGCCGCCTTCCCCGAGCGGATCGACAAGTTCATAACGTCCAGCAAACACATCACCCATAATGCTTCCCAGCGTACCGAAACCCGAGTCGCCCGGACGCAGATGCTGCTCTAGAACGGTACCGGCCCGTGATCCGGTGGCAGGATCAGGATGCCGACCACTTTCTGCTGGTCGTCGACCGCCACCCTGCCCATCGCCTCTCCCGCCTCGTGGTGCAACGTCGTCACACCGACAACGGTTCCTAGCAGCTGCTCATCGTCGTCGATTCGCTCACCCGCGGGAAGCGCGACGTGGGTGTCGTCGTAGGTTTCCTTGGCTCCGATATCGGTCAACACGCGCTGCCAGGTGTCGGCGATCAATTCGGCGGTGAGTTCTTCACGAACATCTGGATGGATCAGCTGTTCTAACTGCTGGTAGTCCGCGGTACTGATGAGGTCGAAGACCCGTTCAGTCAGTTCGCGGATGGTGTGCATCGACATTGGTGCTCCTGTGATTTTCTGGCCGTTGACCGGGTTAATGACTTCTCCGAAACGCTTGAACGCAGCCTGGCGGCTAATGCCTAACGTCTCGCCGATTTCTGCCCAGGTTCGCCCGGCACTCCGAGCCTCCTGAACAGCTATCTGTAGCTGCTGCTTTGCACAGTCAAGATTGCGCTGTGCTTTGAGTATTGCTTCCATGAGCACCAGTAAACCAAAGGTTGACACCAGGCGTCAACTTTTAGTTGACAGCATCTTCCGCTTGTTGACTCGGCAGAGTTCCGGAACTACCGGTTTCGTTATTCAGGTCACCTATGTCACTCAGAGTTCATCGAAACTTTCACGACCGTACCGGCAGTCTCGTAATTCGCGGTTACCTCTCTGCGCTCTACTAAGAGTGTCGCCATCACAGACATCCCCTCTTTTTCTCGTTGTGAAGGAATAGATCAATGCGCTCTCCACTACCAAAAATTCTCGGTTCACTCGCCATCGGCTCCGCACTTGTCCTGACCGGTTGCGGCGGCTCCTCTGAAGCATCAGACGGCTCCTCCACCGACGACGACGTGATTCGCTATGCAACCCTGCCACTGTCTGATGACCCCAACGCCGAGGTTCCCGTCGACGAAATCGTCAGCTTGCTCGAAGAGTACACCGGCAAAGAAGTCATCGTCACCGAAGTACCAAACTACTCAGCAGTCATCGAAGCAGTTCGCGCAGGTCACGAAGACATCGGTCTGATGAGTGGCTTCCCATCCGCACTTGCGGTCAACACAGGTGAAGTTGATTCGCTGGTCGCCTGGCCCGGCTCTGACGAACCCGCATCCACCTGCCTCGTGTTGGATGGCTCCCCGATCGAATCACTCGACGACATCACCCCGGAAACCACCATCGCATTCGCCGACGCCGCCTCGAGCTCCAGGTTCTTCATGCCGACTCACATGCTCTCCGAAGCCGGTCTGGTCGCCGGTGAAGACTTCGAGGAACTCTTCTCGGGCGGCCACGACCGCAGCTTCATGGCACTCGATGAGGGGCAAGCCGATGTCGCATGTACCTCCCCAATCTTCACCGAAATGGCAGGCGAAAGCAGCCCCATGTTTCCATTCGAGGAAGGTGAAACCCGCTCAATCGGCGAGTCCATTGGTATGCCGGTCAGCATGAGTGCACTCACCAACCCCGATATGAGCGACGCCAAACGCGAGGTGCTGCTCGACGCCGTACCGAAACTCTTCTCCGAAGAAAACCGTGACGCGCTGGGCATCTACATGGACAGCATGCCAGAAGGCATCGAACCGATCATCGAACCGGATGACGAACTGTTCCAACCATTCGTTGATATCGCTTCGGTCGCCGACGTCGATATCTCAGACCTGGGCTAATCCAGCAGGACAACAGGAGCATAGAGATGAGCATGACAGCCAACACTCCGCCCGTTGAGACGACCAATACCACTACCACTCAACCCGCAGATACTTCTACGGATCGTCGAGCAAGACCGTTAGTCACCGTCCGTGACCTCAAGGTTCGCTACACCGACGACGCACCACTGGTACTCGACGGCGTCAACCTAGACCTCTACCCGGGCGAAACCGTGGCACTGTTGGGTTCTTCCGGTTCGGGGAAATCAACCCTGATGAAAGCACTCACCGGTTTCGCACCGGTGACATCCGGAGACGTCAACGCTGCCGGCTACGACGTCACTCAGCTGCGTCAAAAACAACTGCGCGAACTACGGTCCCAGGTCGGCCAAGTCTTCCAACAGTTCAACCTGATCGGTCGACTCTCGGTCATCACCAACGTGCTGACCGGCGGCCTGCACAACGCTGGCCCATCAAATTGGTTCGGTTCCTTCCGCAGCGCCGATCGCAAACGGGCACTGGCATTGCTGGAACGCGTCGGCATTGCAGACAAAGCCAATGCGGAAGCCCGCACCCTGTCCGGTGGGCAACAGCAACGCGTGGCGATTGCGCGTGCCCTGATGCAAAACCCACGTGTGATTCTGGCCGATGAACCCGTGGCCTCGCTTGATCCACGCATGAGCAAAAGTGTGCTGGAACTGTTGCGCTCAATTGCCCACGACGAAGGCATTCCGGTCCTGATCAGCCTGCACGTCTTACCCCTAGCACTTGAGCATTCAGACCGAATCATCGGGCTGCGGCACGGCGAAATCATCGTTTCCGGCCCAACACCTGCACTCGACGCCGAACAGCTTGCCGGCGTCTACGCACTGGAAGACGAGGAGGACGAATAATGTCTGCGACGATAGAGAAGACCACAGAGCAACCCTCCTCCGAGCAAGAACTCAAACACCGCGAGCGCGAACGCCTCGAAAAAGCCTTCACGGTGCCGCGGGCCCGGTTCATGGTCGGTGCGGTTGTTGCCATCGCCTTGTTCATCTGGTCGGCCAATGGTGCCCAGTTCGATTTCTTAAAGCTCGGCGAAGGCGCCGTGAACATGGCGGATTTCATCTCCCGGATGTTCCCGCCCGACTTCAGCGAATTTCCGGAATTCTCACTGCTCCTCATCGAAACCCTGCAGATGGCCATCGTCGGAACCGCGCTCGGCGCCGGGCTGTCACTGCTGATGGCCTTCGGGGCCGCCAGTAATATTGCCCCAACCTGGCTCTACTACGCATGCCGCTGGACGATGAACGTCATCCGTTCCCTGCCGGATCTCGTGTTCGCGTTGATGTTCGTCTCGGCTGTCGGGCTCGGCCCGTTCGCGGGCATCCTGGCCATGACCGTAGGATCGATCGGCTCCATCGGCAAGGTATTCGCCGAAGCCATGGAAGCCGTCGATCGCGGGCCCATCGTCGCGATGGAATCTGTTGGCGCATCGAAACGCCAGATCGTGCAATACGCCATCCTGCCCCAGGCCATGCCTATGCTCACCAGTTACACGCTGCTGCTGTTTGAAGGCAACGTCCGCGGGGCAACCATTCTGGGTCTGGTCGGCGCCGGCGGCATCGGTCTAGAACTGACCACCGCCATGAACCGTTACGAATATGAACACCTGGCCGCCATGGTCATCTGCATTATCCTGCTGGTCACCGTGATCGATCAGGTATCCGCCATCATCCGAAGGAAAATTACATGACACTTACCCAAGCACCAACCATCGACCTCTCCGCTCCCGTCAACCTACGGGACCTTGGTGGGACACCGGTCGCAGACGGCGTCATCGCCACCGGATTTGCGCTGCGCAGCGACGACCTGGCGACCATCACCGAGGACGCCGCCGATGCCCTGGTGACCGAGGGCCTACGCAGCGTCATTGATCTGCGATCTCGGGATGAAGTTTTTATCACCGGGCGCGGACCACTGTTGGATCGTGTCGTGAACTACCACCACGTCCCGCTGATGGCCACGATTGGTTCGGCCACCACACCGCATCGTGACGTTGCAGCGGTGGCCGCGGCTGCCCCGCTGCGCACCATGAATGACATGCCGTCGATGCACGACTTGTATGTGTCCCGCTTCGAAACCGCACCTGGCGCCCTCGTGAGCGCGTTGGCCATCATGGCGCATTCACCAGGTGCTACCGCGTTTCACTGTGCTGCAGGCAAGGACCGGACCGGCGTGCTGGCAGCCGCACTGCTGTTGGCACTGGGCGCCGACGACGAGACGATCATTGCCGACTACCGCGCAACCTACCCAAATCTGGAGGCCATCATGACACGCACCGGCAGCTACATGCATCACGTCATGGCGCTGGCTGGTTTCGACCTTCAGGCCTACCAAAATAGTACGGATGACCCGGACGAACGGCTCGCGAAAGACCAAGCGTCCATGGCGGACACGCTGGCCACCCTGCGTGCACGCTACGGCGACCCGCTGACGCCACTATATGAAGCTGGCCTATCGACCGCACTGATCGACGCCCTGCGCGAGCGCGCGGTGATTGCATGACAGAGGTAGCCACCAGGTCTCAGCGCGCGGTGTCTCGCGGGCCCGGTCGTCCCCGGATTGCGAACCATGATGAGCGGATTCTCGACGCAGTGACCGCCATGGTTGATCGCGATGAAGACATCACGGTGACCGCGGTGGTTGAAGCCAGTGGTGTCAGCCGTGCAGCGCTATATCGTCGCTGGTCCAGCATGACCCAGCTCATCGCCACGGCCTTGGATCGGGGTCGCGCAGTGGTGAAGTTCGAGTTGGATGACCACGCCACCGTCAAGGATGCGCTGGTTGAGACGATCTTCGATCAGCTCGAGCGCGCCGTAGGCGAGGATTACTCGCACAAACGCTTTCGGAAACGCCTCGAATTGGTCATGCGACATCCTGATGTCCAGGAAGCCTATTGGGCATCACATGTCCATCGACGTCGCAGCAGCATGGTCGAAGCACTTGAAACGGGCATCGAACGCGGCGAGCTCCGGGCCGATCTCGATATCGATGCTGCCATCGATGCGATCAACGGCATGTTTTACTACCAGATGGTGGTGCGCGGCACGGGACTCACTGACCCGGACACGCACCGCCGGTGCCGCGAAGCCTTCGACATCGTCTGGCGCGGCATGGAAGTGTCAGCCTGAGGGTTTAGTCCCAGAGGCCAATGGCGTAGGCGACAAAAACAAAGACGAGGATCAGCACCACGATGCCGATTACGATCAACATCGCTTTGGACCGCGGTGGACTGGCACTTGGGGTATGCGACGGTGTCGCAGATGCTGACTGGGAATCTGGTGGCGTGCTGCCTGGCCGCACGCCACCGCCGCCTTCGAGGTCAGGATCGCCATCAGGGTTGGGATCGAGATTCGGATTCTCGTGCGGTACCTCGAATGGTTTTTCGTCAGGTATACGGTTGGGATCTTGCTCGTGATGGTCTGGGTTTCGGTCGGTCACGACAACTCACCTCCGATGAGCAAACGAATGTCCTTTGACACTAAAGGCGCCCACCCCTGAGTACAAGGAATCGTCGTTCGCGCAAAATTGTGTCTACCCCGACGGGCAGAACGCTGCTTGCCGATTACGAACAGCGCGTGGCTGCCGCGGAGGCCGAACTCTTGGCCGGGCTCAATGGCGAGCACGACAACGCGGAAGTGTTCCGGGACCTGGTGAGTCGTCTGGCGATGAATATTCACCGTGCGGATCCGAATTCTGATCCCTGTCAGGCGCTGGACCACTTGGACTAGCGCGGCTTAAACAAAAGAATCAGCGGACATCCCGGTCACCCAGGAGCCCGCTGATTCTTGTGAAAATCTTGCCTGTGTCGATGAACTTGCTAGTACCTGTCGCGACCCGTCGAGAGTCTTCTCAGGCGACGAACCGCATCAAATACGAGGAGCGCAGCGAGCACGAACAGCACGTAACCGATGATGTCGGATTGGCCTGACACGGTGATAAACCGTACACCCATGCCGATCAGCAGCACGGTGCCGACAAGTTCTACTGGCACCATGAAAAAGCCCATGCGCGTCGGAGATTTTCCATGTTCGGGATCGGGTTGTTGAGGTTGCTGGTCTGTTCCAGTTTTCCGAGGAGTCATGAACGTTCCTCTCCTTTCACCCCTTCAATACACAGGATGTTATGCCCTCAACGGTAGTGCCCGGTGTGCAGCAGCGAAAGGGTTGGAACCCGGCAGGCTAGATCAGCCCGGTTTCCTTGGCGAGTGCGACGGCTCTAGCGCGGTTGTCGACGCCCAACTTGGTAAAGATATGGACGAGGTGGGATTTAACGGTGGCCTCGGCGACAAACAACTGTTGTGCCATTTCTTTGTTGGTGGCCCCGGTGGACAATAGTCGTAAGACTTCGCGTTCACGTTCGGTCAGCTCTGGTAGTGGGTTGCGCATTCCGGCCAGTACTCGCGATGTCATCTCTGGAGCCAGGACCGTCTGGCCGGCCGCGACCCGTGCAATACCGTCGGTGATCGTTTCGGGGGTCGCTTCTTTCAGCAGATAGCCCGACGCCCCAGCATCCATGGCTCCCAGGATCTCTGCGTCGCGATCATAGGTCGACAGAATCAGGACGTGGGGCGCGGGTTCCATGGCCCGCAGTGCCTTGGTGGTGTCGATGCCGTCGATGCCGTCACCCAGCCGTAAGTCGCACAGCACCACATCGGGCTGAAAATGTTCGGCAAGCGTCAGGGCCTCTTCCCCACTGGCAGCCTCGGCTACGATCGATACTTGATCGCCTGTGTCGAGCACGGCGCGCAAACCGGTACGGACCACGGGATGGTCATCGACGAGCAGCACGGTGATGGTCATGGAGTCTCCTTGGATGCGGCGCGGATGGGTAGGTAGGCGGATAGTCTGGTGCCGTCGCCCGGTGCCGCCTCGATGTCGAGGCCGCCACCGAGTTCGCGAAGGCGGGTGCGCATAAATCGCAGCCCATACGAGTTGTTGGCGCTGCGTTCGGTACCGGCATCCAGGCTAGCGGGATCAAAACCTATCCCGTCGTCCACAATATCCAGCCGGATAGCGTCGCTCGCGTCGATGAGGTTCATCACGGCCAGAGTGGCTTGCGAATGTTCCCGGATGTTGCCCAGCGCAGACTGTGCAGCGCGCAGCAGTGCGACTTCAGCATCGGGGCTCAGTGCGGGCAGTGCGGAATCGGCGCGGAGTTCGGTGCGGATGCCGGTGGTTGTGCTCAGTCGTTCCAACATACCCTGCAGCGCGGTGGCCAACCCGTCATCATCGAGTTCTGCAGGGGCCAACGCGGCGATAATGCGGCGCACATCGGCCAGCGCGTCGGTGGCGACGGACTCTAGGTGGGACAGTGTTTTTGTGGTGCTCGCGTCGGCGATGCGCCCTTGTTCCGCGTGGGCAATGAGGCGAATGGAAGACAGCCCTTGAGCGACGGTGTCGTGAATGTCGCGTGAGATGCGTGTGCGTTCTGCGAGCGCACCGGAGTGGCGTTGGGCCAGGGCGAGTTCATCCTGAAGTCGTGCGGTCTCATCCTGTGCGCGGGTCAAATGTTCCACGAGTTGTTGGCGAGCATCGGATTCACGCAGCAGCTCCAGGTAGCCTCGCGAGATGCCGAGCGCAAACACCCCGCCGATGAGCGGGCCGATAAGATTCGGGTAACTCGTGGTGCCGTGATGTAGCAGTGGCGCAGCCGCGGTCAGTGCATACACGAGCACCGAGAAGACCACTGCGCCGCGGCCCGGTAGCAAGTGCCCGGCGAGCAACCACAGTAAAAATGCGAGCCAAATGTATTCGGCAGTCGTCGCAACGGCACCCGCCCACAGCACGGCCAGCCCGATGAGCCACCAGCGCATCGGGGTGATGGAATCGGTGCGTTTGGGAATCCAGATCCCCGCGGTATGCCAAGCAAGGCACACCACGCCGACCCCGATGACCAGCCAGATCGGTGCGTCGGTCGTGTCAATACCTCGTGCCATGCCGATGATGGTCAGTACCACGGCAATGACGTGCTGGCCGATCGACATGGCACGGCGGGTGGCCCCGACCGCGGGACCTACCGGAGCGCCGGGATCTTGGAGTGGTGTATTGACGATGCCCATGGCGCTCATTATGCAGCGGTTACCGCGAGTTTTCCAATGGCGCTGTGGCCAGTCCGGGGCATAGGTGGGCAAGGTGCTGTTAAAGACATACCCTCAGTACAACAGTCGGCGCCGGTGCTGGTCATCACCAACGCGACGGTAGTCGGCATACAACTTTTGATTGATACAGTATGATCTGCATCATAATTGGCCACGCACCTTGCCGTCCTGACCTTGAGGAGATGCTGTCATGTCCAGCTCGAACACAGACACTAAGAGATTGCGCGGATAGGGACCGGAAATTGGTGATTGGTTCGGGCGTGTCGCACAGGACAGGCATGGGGAGCTCGCGTTTCGATGGAAGTGCAAACCAACCCCGAATATGCGAAGGAACTTCC
>JABXHI010000015.1 GCA_013393415.1 Micrococcaceae bacterium | reverse complement strand
CGGTGGCACGGGTATACATACGCCGCAGAAACTTTGCCGCGTCTGGGTTGGCTAACCAGTCTTTGACCATCCCCGCCGGTAGCGGGCCCTGGCCCAGGACCCAGCCCGGTAGGTCGTCATCACCCAACAGTGTGGAATCGTGCATAATGACCACCACTTCAGCAGTGACCGCACCAGCAGTGGATTGACCAGTGAGTAATTCCACGAAGGCATCGGCCATCACCTGATCCCGGCCCAGCTGCTGGTCTGCACTGTCACTTTCGGCGTCATTGGTGGTTCGGGCGGCGGCGAGGCGCTGATTGGTGATTTTAGTCAGCGCGTCCATCACCGCAACACCCTGGTGAGTGGGTAGCTCTGCGGTGAGGTACATCATGCCTTCACCGGCCGGGTCTAGACAGATTCGGCGTCGGCGGCGGGCATTGTCCGCAGCCCGCTGATCAGCTGCCTCACGATCTAACCGGTAGGCATGGCCCTGAATCAGATTGCGCAGTCGTGTGCTGGAGGCTTGGCCGAGTTTGTCGTTGATGGCCGCATCAATCTCTCGGCGGTGGGCATCACGCAGGTGATTGGTCTGCTCAGCCACAATTTTAGCGTGGTACTCGCTGACTTGTCCGGTCTCTAACGCAGCAAGTGTATGCGGTAATACGGTGCATAACGCGGTAGCAGTATGCGTCAGCCCAGCACCCACAAACGGGGACTCGCCGCGGGCTAACCCGACTTCAGCTTCGATGCCTTTGACCTGCATCGAGGTGGGAATATTACTCGCGGCCTCGTGGGCTTGACGCTGCTCCACGAAATGATGGGTAGCTTTGGCTTGGACGGCCGATAAGGCCCGCTTAGCGCGTTCAATGCTGTGGATGCGATCAATATTGTCTGCCTCGGATCTAGCAGGTGGCAGCGCGGCCAGGAAGGTCTCAAATTCCTGCACCTTTGCTTCCACTAACACCGCTGTATCCATACCCCAACTCTAGCGAGGGGGTGGGACACGATAAGAAACCCCGGCACTTAGGACAATGTTCTTTCAGAATACCTTCACCGCAGCGGTGGATGTCTGCCGGGGTGCGTAGGATGTTTGGGGCGCCGCCGTTTATTCTAGGTCATCGAGATAGATTTGGTGCTCGGCGTTGTAGTGAGGAGCTACTCTCCCTTTGCGATCTGTTCGATTTTGCCCCGCTGGGATGTCGCGCCATTGAAATGTTTACTAGTTGATCCCTATCGGAAGTGGGCCAGATGAGCAGTGAGGAAATACTACAGCGAATCTGGAGTGCCTTGGACTTCGCAACGACGCAGGGCACTGGATTTACCGTTGGTTTTTTGGGAACCATCTCGAACGAGGGCGGACCGCGCATCCGTGCTGTGATCATGCGACGTTTCGACCAATCGCCTGAACGGATCTTCTTCGCAACAAATGCCAACGCACAGAAGGTCATTGAAATTCGCGACCAACCACAGGTAGCGCTCACCCTGCAAGATAATGACAGCGCCGTGCAGCTACGCATTGAGGGGACCGCTAACGTGGTCGAAGATCCTGCCCAGCGACGAAACGCATGGGAATCACTTGCCCCACATAGCCGGCAGCTTTATGCCTCGCCTGAAGTTCCTGGGAGGCCACTCACAGAAAATGTGTACTCCTTGGTTGACGATAGCGAAATGCGATCGGCGTTCGAGCGGTTCGCGTGGATTCGTATGGACCTTGCATGGCTAGATTGGCTGGACCTAGCGGCTGAACCACAACACCGATGGCAGTTCAGACTAAACGAGGGGAGCTGGCGGGGACAACGAGTCGTCCCATAATTGTTCCTATGGGTTTAACGCTTCAGTGCTTTCACGACGCGTGCGACGGCGCGACCGGTCACAAACATAAATGGGATGCCAACCGCTAGCAATGCGATGGTGTTCGGTTCGAACCGGGTCACACCGTCCCGGGTGATATACGCGCCGACAGGTGCGGAGCACCCACCGCCGCCACCACCTGAGCCCTCGACATCATCATTGTTGGATTGTGGGTTGCCCTCGCCAGCGCCGAAACCAAAACTGGTGACTGCAACCGGTACGATCGTCACCCCGTCAAGCTCAATGGGTGCGCCATAAGAGGGCTTCACACCAACATTTGAAAGTGTCTCTGCCAGTCCTTGTGCGATATTTGCCATGGGGTCCGCCTCATAGTGGTCATTTCCTCAGGAGAACCTGGGCACAAGTATACGTCGGGGCTGCGTACGGCGTCTTGGAAGAGGCCATAGGCAGCCTCTGTCGTAGTTCAACAACTGATCGGCCTGTTTAGGATCGCGGTGACATCCTTGGCTGAGGATTCCGGCGTCTCCGCTGAGTCCAGGTGGGCGCATTCCAATTTTGAGCCTTCGACATCAACATCGGGCACGATGCGAAGTGGTTGTGCACCTGTGACCTGAAAAGTCCGGTGCGGTGTCGCAAGGCTGAGACCGTCGGCTAGGCTGCAGGCATTACGCCCTGTTTTGCTCACCGATCTTGCACAATAGAAGGGAAGCACGCCGTGTCTGTACCACTGAGTATTCTTGATCTCGTCTCAATTTCTGAGGGCTCAACAGCCCGCGACGCGATCAACGCATCAATGAAATCCGCTCGTCTTGCCGATCAGCTCGGATATCGTCGACTTTGGTTCGCCGAGCACCACAACACCCCGAATTTGGCCGCCAGCTCTACTGCGCTGTTGATTTCACAGGCGGCTGAGCACACCGAGACCATCCGCGTGGGATCCGGCGGCGTCATGCTCCCGAACCATGCCCCGCTCATGGTCGCCGAACAGTACGGCACCATGGCCAATATGCACGGGGATCGCATTGATCTGGGTCTGGGCCGCGCTCCAGGCACGGATATGAGGACGGCCCAGGCGCTGAGTCGGTCTTCTGCCGAACCACAAGCGTTTGCCCAAAGTATCTACGATCTGCAGGGCTGGTTTAGTGACAGCGGATCGGCCTATAGTATGCCGATCGTGTCAGCCGTTTCTGCGGGCACCAACGTGCCTATTTGGGTGCTGGGTTCGACTGTCAACGGTGCATCGATCGCCGGCCAATTGGGTCTGCCGTTCTCGGTCGCTTCGCATTTCGCGCCCGATCAGCTGGACCAGGCCATCGAGGTATACCGCGAGTCGTTCAGTGCCGACGCGCCAACCGCACAGTTGGATGAGCCCTACGTGATGGCTGGGATCAACGTCTTTGTGGCAGATACTGATGCTCAGGCGCAGCGGGAGTTCACTGTGGTCGAGCAAATGTTCCAAGATATTTCCTCCGGTCAGCGCCGACTCATTCAGCCACCGGTGGACCCGGATCAGTTGACCGGGAGCGGTCCCGATGGAAACCCCATGCTTCGTATCAAAGCCGTTGGGTCGCCGCAGACGGTGACATCACAGCTCGACGAATTCGTGGAACGTACCGGCGCCGATGAGCTCATCACCGTGACCTACGCGTATGATCCCGCAGCACGTGACCGTTCCTACCAGTTGCTGGCAGATGCCTGGTTTTAGGACAGCAGTGTACCGATTGCTAGTTGACTCCTCGCATGCCCCGCTGCACCGGTCGGACGAGTAACAGCATGAGAACACCGATGCCGATGGTCACTGCTCCCAGGATCCCAAAGTAGGTTCCTTCAGTCTCGGCGGAGTAGAACGTGGCCAGGGAACCGGCAAGCGAGGTGCCCAATGCCACGGACAAGTTGTAGAGCGCGACCATCAATACCGGGTAATGGACCGGCGCCAGTTTTGTGGACAGTGACAGCCCGACGGGCGACACCATGAGCTCTCCCATGGTGGCGACAAACAGAATGAGGGCGATCCACAACACCGGAACAGAGACGGTTGTGACCATCGGCAAGAACAGCAGGAATGCGGATCCCATCAGAATAATGCCCATACCAAACTTCTTGGGCGTATTCGGCTGTTTAGTGCCCAGCTTGGTCCAGAGCAAAGCGAAGAGTGGCGCGAACGCGATAATGAACACCGGGTTGATGGACTGGACCCATTCGATCGGCATTTCCCAACTGAAATCGCCCCACGAAAAGCTCCGATCCAGGCGGGTATCCGAATAGATGGTGACCACGGTGAACTGCTGCTGAAACAAAGCGAAGAATGCTGCTGAGCCGATAAACAGCGGAATAAAGGCCAGCACGCGGGAGCGTTCGATCGTGGTGACGTTCGACGTGGCCAACAGAAACGCAAAGATCCCGACGGCGGCTACCGCTGCGACCAACACCGTGACGTTCGAGAGGTTCGATGCGTTCACCACGCCGGTGGCTAGCAGGATGCCGATAGCGACCAGCGCGAGGACAACGCCTGTGATCCAGCGCGGGTAGGACGATTTCGGCAACGGATTGGGCACCCGGTGTACGTCGTCGGGCAATTCGCGGCGGCGCCAGAGATATTGCGCCAGTCCTAGGGCCATCCCCAGTGCAGCCAGCCCGAAACCGAGATGGAATCCCCACTCTTGGCGGGCCAAGCCGGTGAGGAATGGGCCAAACAGCGCCCCGATGTTCACGCCCATGTAGAACAGCGAGAAGCCGGCATCCCTGCGTGGGTCATCGCGCGAGTAGAGCGAGCCGACCAGGTTGGAAACATTGGCTTTGAGTCCACCGGAGCCGATGGCCACCAACACCAGTCCGGTGATGAGCCCCGGGATACCGGGGATGAGCGCTAACCCGGTGTGACCTGCCATGATCAACACGGCACTCCAGAGCATGGCTTTTTCGGAGCCAATTAATCGGTCGGCAACCCAACCGCCGATGATGCAGAAGACGTAGACCATCCCGCCGTAAGCGCCGACCACACCGGTCGCAACGGCAGGATCAATACCCAGGCCGCCACGGTCGGTTTCAAAGTACATGTACAGGAGCAAGATGCCTTGCATGCCGTAGAACGAAAACCGCTCCCACAGTTCGACACTGAATAACGTCGACAGGGGTCCCGGCTGACCGAAAAAGGTTCGCGCGGTGCGCAGCGGCTTTGTGGCCGCTGGCGTTGATTCTGAGGTAAGGCCCTGATGCTTCACCCGCGAGACTATACTCCTCCGCGACGGAAACGTTCAATCGTTGTGAATGGAGCGGAAGCGTTTGCGTATTCTGCTGGGTGTTCGTTCTTGTTTGTAGTGTGAGTGCTACAGTGGCCGCGCGACTGCACGTACCGGGGAGCCGTCGAGGCCTTCAACGTTGAGTGGCAGTACGCTCATCCATACCTGCTGGGGGAGCACGGTGAGTCTGCGCAAGTTCTCGACGATCACGCCGTCATTGCCCAACCAGAAATCGTGAACAGGTACCTGATGAGCCTCATCTGAGGTGGGGTCTGGGCTGAGGGTGTCGACGCCGAGGACTCGGGCGCCTCGTTGCCAAAGTTCGTGTGCGAGTTCCGGTGCGATGAACGGGTGCTGCTCACGTAGTTCCTCGTAGAAATATTGGTCCCATCCGGTCGCAATGCACACGATGCCCGGCAGTTCCTCGGGCAACGGGTCTACGTCTTCGTGGCGTATAACCTGTGCCGCAATACCAGCGGTGTGTTCAGTTCGTACTTGGAGAACGTAGGCGGCACCGACGAGTCGCTCGAGGTCGAGTTGATCAACGGTGCGTCCGTGTGGAACCGTGTGCGCCGGGGCGTCCAGATGGGTTCCACTGTGGGTGCCAAACTGCAGGTGGGTGACGGCAGCACCATCGTCTTCGAGTTTCAGCGCTGCGGTGGTCGATACCTGAGGGTCGCAGGGGTACACGGGCATTCCGGTACGTAGGGGATGACTCAAATCGAGCAGTGTCATGTGTACCTCCGATGCGCTGTGAGATCCGGGCGATTGCTAGGCTGATGATGTTCACTCTAAATCGTCGAGGACATCGCACGAAGGATTCGCCATCGCAGATCTGAAGTCGGCAGAAGTATTTCGAACCTTTCTCAAACTTGGTTTCACCTCTTTTGGTGGCCCGGTTGCACACCTCGGATATTTTCGCGATGAACTGGTCGCACGCCGCAAGTGGGTAACCGAACAACAATACGGCCAGCTCGTTGCACTGTGTCAGTTCCTGCCGGGCCCAGCATCTAGCCAGGTCGGCTTTGCGCTCGGTCTGATTCGTGGCGGATACGTCGGTGCGCTCGCAGCCTGGGTCGCGTTTACCTTGCCGTCAGCGCTGCTTTTGGTCTTGTTTGCGATCGGCGCGGTGTCGCTGGATGGTCCGATTGGGCAGGGGCTGATGGTGGGCCTCAAAGCCGTCGCGGTGGCCGTGGTCGCGCATGCGGTATGGGGCATGGCGAAGAACTTGACGCCAGACCTGAGGCGGGTACTCATCGGCGTCGTTGCGATAGCGTTGGCTCTTTTCGTTCCGGGCAATTTCGGCCAACTTGCCGCAATCGCAGTCGGTATTATCGCGGGACTGATCTGGTGTAGAGATCTGCTCACACAAGACGCCGAGGCGCTGTCGCTTCGGGTGTCAAAGCGCGTGGGCATCGGTGCCATGATCGTCTTTGTTGTGCTGTTGGCCGGATTGCCGTTCCTGGCCGCGTTCACAGCGAACGGTTGGGTAGGTGTTACCGATGCGTTCTACCGGGCCGGGGCGCTCGTGTTTGGTGGGGGACACGTGGTCTTGCCCCTTCTGCAGGGTGAACCGGTCATTGCCGAGGCCGTGACGCAGGAACAATTCTTGGCAGGATACGGTGCGGCACAAGCCGTCCCGGGACCATTGTTTACGTTTGCCGCATATCTTGGCTTTGAAATGGCCGCCGGGTCGACGGCGTGGCTACTGGCCGCGGTCGCCCTGGTCGCCGTGTTTGTACCGGGCATGTTATTGCTGGTGGCAGCGCTCCCATTCTGGAACGCCGTGCGCAATAACAAGCTCATTCGTGCCGCAATGGCCGGTGCGAATGCTTCGGTCGTGGGTATTTTGACCGCCGCGCTCATCACCCCCGTCATCACTTCAGGGATTACCGGCATCGCGCCGTTGGTCATTGCGCTGAGCTGTTTTCTGTTGCTGATCTTTGCCAAATTGCCAGCGTGGGCCGTCGTGCTCATTGGCGCTATTGCCGGACTTCTTGTCGGTATGACCGAGTTTGGTGTGGCCTGGACCTAGTGGTGTTCGCTCGTTTCGCCATGATGCGGTTGTATGGCGTAGAGTGATCGTAGCCAGCCGGATATCAACTTTTTCCGGTGCCGGCCAGTACCGCGTAGAGCTGCCTTTGTATCGCCGCTGCCGCCAGTGCCAGGGCCGGGTCTATTTTCTTCCACCCGGACGGATTCATTTTTTCATGACTTCATATCAACCTACCGCCAAAAACGGCGGTTCCTCCAACGCGCTTTCTTCCGACGCCCCAGCAAACGGCTTTACCAAACTCGGGCTACCAGAAGGCCTTGTGAACGCTTTGGCTCCCCAAGGCATCACTTCTCCAACCCCTATTCAAGCCGCAACCCTGCCTGATTCATTGGCGGGACGCGATGTCCTCGGTCGCGGTCGCACCGGCTCCGGTAAAACCTATGCGTTCATGTTGCCCACGGCAGCACGGTTGACCGGCGGACGTGCCGCTCAAGCACGTCGTCCTCGGTCACTTGTGTTGGCGCCCACCAGGGAGCTCGCACTCCAGCTGGCTGAGTCGTTTGAACCGCTCAGTGCCGAAACCGGACTCTCTTCGACCACGATCTTCGGTGGCGTGGGCCAGAACCCACAGGTGAAAGCCTTGCAGCGCGGTGTCGACGTGCTGGTCGCTTGCCCCGGCCGGCTGTTGGATCTCATTGGACAGGGCCACGTCGACCTCTCGGGCATCGAGATTCTCATCATCGACGAAGCTGACCACATGGCTGACATGGGCTTTTTGCCGATGGTCCGTCGCATTCTTGATCAGGTGCCTGCACACGCGCAGAAGATGCTGTTCTCGGCCACACTGGATGCCGGCGTGGGCGTACTGGTCAACAAATATCTTGAGAATCCAGTCGTCCACGAAGCCGATTCAGCAGCTTCCCCGGTGGCAAAAATGGACCACCACGTGCTGACAGTCGATGGTGACGACCGTTTGAGCGCATTGACGAGTATTTGCGCGGCGCAGGGCCAAACCATTGTGTTTACGCGTACCAAGCACGGTGCCAAGCGTGTTGCCAAGCAGCTTCGTCAGCGCGGTGTGGCCGGCCTGGAGTTGCACGGTAACCTCTCGCAAAATGCGCGCACGAGGAACCTCAAGGCATTTCATGACGGGACGGCTACCACCCTGGTGGCAACTGACATTGCGGCTCGCGGTATCCACGTTGACGACGTCGCCCTTGTGGTGCATGCCGATCCGCCTGCCGAGCACAAAGCGTATTTGCACCGTTCAGGCCGTACCGCGCGCGCGGGTCAGGCCGGCACTGTAATTACGCTGGCGTCCACTCAACTGCAGGGTGAGGTGCGCCAGCTCATGAAGGCCGCCAAGATCAAACCAACGGTGCACTCCAATGGCGCCTCGGATGAGGTCTTGCATCAGCTGGTTCCAGGCGAGCGCTCATTTTTGGCGCCGGCTGAAATCGAAGACCGCTTGGCTATTGTGACACCTCTCCCGCAAAACGGGCAGCGCAGTAAACAGCAGAATTCCAAGGGCCAAAGTCGCAATGCCCGTGGTCGCAGTGGCGGTCAGCGCAGCGGTGGTCAACGCGGTGGCCAAGGTTCTCGAGGCCGTGGTGGTCAACGCAATAGCAGTCAACGCGCTAGCGCGGGCGGACGCCCCGGGAACCGCCGCAGTAGTTCGCCAGGGTCGTCCCGCGGCTAAGCCGCTCGGCGCCACTTCTTATTGAGGTGAACCAGGTTGCTGCGGTGGCTGATACCCACCGAATTGTTGTGACCCACCAGGGTGGCCGCTCTGCGGGTAGCCACCTTGGTGCTGGCCGTAACCACCCTGTGGATACTGGCCAGGCTGCTGATGCGCAGTGGCCTGGTATGGCTGCGGTTGAGCAGCCCGTGGCTGCGTCGCTGATGGACCTGCTTCGATGCGTGCGGCCAAGTACAGCATGGCCCCGGCAAGGAGTACCAGCGCCATAAAGATCAACCACACAACCGAGAAGCTGCTACCGCGCGTGCCCAGGAACCCGATGAGTGTGAAACACCGTGCCAACAGGGCAAAACCTGCGCCAATACTGACGACGATGAACGAATACCGCATCCACTTCGATGGTAGGAGCAGTTCCAACACGGCAAGTGCGACCGTGGCGATGAGCAACAACAGGATCACCCAACCGCCTGCGGCCACATGCGACATGTCCGCCAGGGCATAGGCCGTTGTCGACGGGGTGAAGAAGAACCCGAAGAGGCTCAGGAATGCGGCGCCGCCAGCGACGAAGAGCCCCCACGTACCTCGGTCGCTCATGTCGATCTTCGAAGCGTTGCGTGGTGAGGCCCCGAACTGGGGTTGACCGTAGTACTGCTGTGACTGGCCAAAGCCCGGCTGCTGTGGTTGACCGAATGGTTGCTGACCGGTTTGGGCATATCCAAAGGACTGTTGACCAGAGTGCTGTTCGAAGCCGCTAGAGGGTTGCTGGTTCCACTGAGGTTCTTGCTGTGCTGGCTGCTCAAATGATGACGGCTGACCAAAGGGCTGTGGCTCCGACTGGGGAGACGACGCACCGGGTGGTGGTTCTGCACCACCCCAGGCCGGTTGGGCGGTCTCGGAATGGGACTCTGGTTCGCCAAATGCTGTAGTCGGTTCATCGCCGGGTTGAATCGGATTCTGGAACCAACCGCCAGCCGGTGTTTCTGCTTGCTGCTCACTGGTCGAGCCGCCGGAGGGTTGTGCCCAGGCAGGTGCAGAGAATTGTTCTGGTTCGGCCGCTGTAGCGGGATCTGTGCCAGCCGCTGGTTCAGTCGACTCGTCGTCAGCGGGCTCGTCGACCGGCTCTTGGGTCGGCTGAGAAGGGGCCTGGGCGGCTTGTTCCGCTTTGCGATCGCGGATCCAATCGGCTAAGCCGGGGTACACATTGGGGTGTTGCAAAATCTCATCCCACAGCTGCGGGTGGGTTTGCGCTAATTCTTGGAGCCGTAGCGGTTCGACCGCTGGATCGGACAGATCCACCGGTTCATGTGAAGACGAATTCGTCATGTGCAGTGTCCTTTGAGATCAGCAAGACGTGTGTGAGTTCAGTTGTTCGGTGTCACAGCGCTACACGCATGGCAGGCAGAATGTGTGCGTCGACGCCGCACCAAAAGTCTAACCGAGCCGCGTATATTGCCATACTCTAAGTAGCCGCGGCGTGTGAGCTACAATGCGATGATGCACACGTCACGTTGTGGCAGGTAACAGTTGCATATATTTTAGGCGGGGATCCAGCAGAACCCCGGCGACGTATTGTATGAGTGGAACATATGGCTGACGAACACGACCCCAACCTCGACCCGTCTCAGCACGACGACGAGGACACTGCAGAGCACAATGCCCCCGAAACCGCGGCGCCGGAACAGGCCACCCCGAATGAGGTGGACGCCGAAACGCGTATGCTCCAACAAATTGCTGCCCTGCGTGAGGGGGAACAGCCCACGGCGACCCCTGAGTATGAACAAGCTGGTGTAGAGGCCACGGATAGCCCCGGGGACCAACCAAGCCAAGACCAGCCAACCGAAGTCGTCCAGGACGATCACGACACCGGCAACGCCGCGGAAGATGAGGTCGAACAAACCCAAATGTTCACGCCGATTGCCGCGTTCGGTGCTGCTGCCAGTGCCGGATCGGGCGCCGGTGATGATCGTGACGGCGACGTGAAAGCACCGCGTAAGAAGCGTCGTTGGCCATGGATCGTACTCGTCGTGATCATACTGCTGGGTGTCGGATATGTCGCGACCGCGTATGCCACTGAAGATCGTCTGCCAGCAACCCTGACTGTTGAAGGCGTGGATGTTTCGGGCCTGGTCGTCGAAGATGCCGCGCCGGTCCTTGATGACGAGCTTGGCGCTCGCGCGTCCCGTGAACTCACGGTGACCGCATCCGAGACCGAGGCCGCTATTGTGCCAGCTGATTCCGGCTATAGCTACGACGTGGATGCCACCCTGGAAGGTCTGACAGAATTGACCTTTGATCCGGTGGAAATATGGGGGCGTCTCTTCGGTGAAGCGCACGTTTCAGCGGTCACCTCCGTTGACGAGTCTGCGGCTCAGGAGGCCGTCGCCGGGTTGAGCGAGCAGTTGACGTTTGACCCCACCGAAGGCTCAGTGACCTATGAGGGTGACACCCTCGAGTATGCAGAACCCGTGGATGGTTTCACCGTGGACGCCGACCAGCTCTCCCAGCAGCTCAACGACACCTGGTTGAGCGAAGAAACCGAGATAGAGGCGCCCGGGGATGCCGAAGATCCTACGGTCTCGGCAGAGCAATGGGAGCAGTACGTCGAAGAGACCGCTCAACCGTTGATTGATGATAGTTATACCGTCACCGCCGAAGACGCGAGCGCTGAACTCTCGCCAGCCCAACTGGGTGCGGCAGCCGAAGTGACGGTTACAGAAAGCGAAGACGGTGACGCTCCGGTATTGACCCTCGACGGCGAAGCACTGGCAGACTCTTTGGTCGAGAATAACGATGAGTTTGAATCGACCAACCAAGACGCCACCGTGGAACTCACCGGTGCGCCCGGCTCCGGGCAACCTGAAGTCGTTCCCGGCTCATCGGGGAGCGGTGTCGATGGCGAACAAGTCGTCGACGAGATCCTGTCCGACCTCAACGCGGAAGAAACAACCCGTGCCATCACGGTAGATCTCAATGAAGTCGAACCCGAAGTGACCACCGAGGACGCCGAAGCCTGGGACGTCAATCATGCGGTGGCCGAATACGCCACACCGTATCCAGCCTCAGACGGCCCACGAACCGCGAACCTGGAAGTTGGTGCGAACCGCATTAACGGCACCGTGGTCATGCCGGGCGAAGAGTTCAATCTCAACTCGTTGCTCGCCCCGGTCACCGAAGCTAACGGCTACCACTCTTCGGGTGTTGTTGAATCCGGTGTGGCGACCGATGCGGTCGGCGGTGGTCTATCACAGATCGCCACCATGTCCTATAACGCCGGCTTTCTGGGCGGAATGGAAATCGTCGAGCACAAACCACACTCCCGCTGGTTTGAACGCTACCCCCAGGGGCGCGAGTCAACCTACTGGGAGGGCCAGGTAAACGTCCGCTGGAAGAATGATACCGACGCACCGGTGATCGTTGAAATGTGGCTGTCTGGCTCAGAGGTCCATACCCGCCTGTGGGGTTCGGATTACTACGATGTTTCGACTACGACGTCGGATCCGTATAACTACACCGAAGCCCCGACCATCCACAACACCGATGACGAATGTACCCCGGAAACCGGTGGTCGTCAGGGCTTCACCGTCGATGTGAACCGTACTAAGACGCCACCCGAAGGTTCAGCAATCCAAGAATCCTGGAGCTGGGCGTACTCCGGTTGGCCAACCGTCATCTGCGACTAGGTGCCAAGCGGGGTCACCCACACCGCATCAACCGCGGCTGGGCCAAGCGTCAGCTGTGCCTCGGGGGCGACCAACGTGACCGTATCCGAAAACGGGGCACCCTCGGTCAGCTCGACAATCGTGCCGTGCGCGACACCGTGCGACGCAAAATACTGCAGCAGCGCCGGATCGTCATCGGAAATCCGCTCCACCGAAGCCTGCACCCCGACCCCGAGGTTCGTTAACGAGATCGCCGTCAGTCGCTCGACGATCCCATCGGCACTGGGAATCGGGTCGCCATGTGGGTCACGATGTGGATGTCCAAGATACTCGGCAATTTTGTCGACCATAAAATCTGAAATCGCATGCTCTAACACCTCGGCTTCATCGTGCACCTGATCCCACGTATAGCCAAGCGCCTGCACCAAAAACGTCTCTAACAGCCGATGGCGACGCACCATATCGATGGCGTGCACTCGTCCGGTCTCGGTTAGTTCAATCGAGCCATACGGAGCATGATCAATCAACCCGGACCGACGCAATCGTCGCAGCGCATCCGAGGTCGTCGACAACGTCACCCCGACTCGCTGGGCAATACTGGTCGCCGTGATCTGTTCATCTGACCATTCTTGGGCAAGCCAAATGGCCTTCAAGTAGTCCTGGGTGGAATCAGAAAGTTGCTCGATCGACATAGTTCCTAAGGTATCAAGTTCATCAAAGTTCAGCCGCCAACACCCCGCATTGTGCTCACCGGATCAGCCAACTAGACAAAGTATTTCAAATCTGGAATATTTTCGTGGTGGAACATGTTGTACAGAATGACGTGGTGCCCATCCGAAAACAACACCACGCGACAGCACAAAATCTCAATGGAGGAATGCACAAATGGCTAACGTCACCCCAGGTAAATGGACACTCGATACTTCACACTCTGAAGCAATGTTCAGCGTCCGTCACGCCGGTATTTCCCGTGTTCGCGGTAACTTCGAAGAGTTCTCCGGAACCGCTACCTTCACCGAAGACCTGAATGGCTCCGTCGTTGAATCAAACGTCCAGGCCGACTCGATCAACACACGCAACGAAGGCCGCGACGAGCACCTGCGTTCAGCAGACTTCTTCGACGTCGAGAACCATCCCATGTTGAAGTTCGAATCGCTCGAAGTAGCGAACTTTGACGGCGAAACCTTCGACCTCAACGGCAACCTGACCATTCGCGGCGTCACCAAAGCCGTGAACTTCAAAGGTGAATTCGGTGGCCAGACCGTTGACGTCTTCGACCTGACTCGTGCGGGATTCGAAGCCACCACTGAAATTTCCCGTGAAGAATTCGGTCTCACCTGGAACGCTGCGCTTGAAGCAGGTGGCTTCCTGGTGTCCGATAAGGTTCGCATTACCCTCGACGTTTCCTTTACCAAAGACGAAGAGTAAGCCTGAGCTCGTGAGTCTCTGAGACTTTGACGCCGCCCGGCAATCCATTCACGGATTCGCCGGGCGGCAGTCTTTAATTGACTCGTTGTACTGCGGTTTTCGTCCCGTGCTAATGTCGCAGGAGTTTACTCGGAGTCGCTCGTAGGCATGGTCAGAGTGGTCGGCGGAGCGTTGGTTTCGGTCCAGATGTCCAAATGCGCTTCGCCACCCAGTGAGGCGTCCGGGAACATTGCGACGTACGAGCTCATCGAGTCCGGTGCGAGTTCCCAAGAGCCGTAGAAATCTTCGGCTTGTGATTGTCGTCCGTCTTCACCGCGATAACTACTAGTGGAAAGGTTCGTTTCAGTGCTTCCGCTTCGGACATTAAATGCAAGTAGCAGGTGCGTGTCCTGGGCGTTCATGTAGGCAGCAACAAACTCGATTTCAGACCCGTCTGGGCCAGAAATAGTTTCCCCAGAGCCCACCGCGAGTCGATCAGCTAAATCACGCTGTTGGACCTGAAAGTCAGTAATTAGTCCTTCTTTGCCTTCAAAATCACTATACGAGGTACAGTGTTTTTCGCCCGCTTCAGTGATGCACGTTTGAAAGCCGTTGTCTGACTCTTCTACATCTGCCGGTTCGTTTAGGCCAGAAAGACCAGCATCGATCTGAGCGTTGACGTTATGTGAATAGTATGTGAGGTAATTAGCTGCGGGGGAGTCAGCCTGCACGAGGTCCGTTGCGGCCTCTAGTTCTGAGGTGCTGCTGGATGCTATCGCCGATATGAACATCTCAATGTCGTCATTCGAAGGTAGATCAGGATCTTCTGTGGGTTCGGGGGCAGCGGCCGAGGTAGTTTCAGGTGGGGCCTCAGAGGCAGGGGATGCCATGGGGGAATCCCCACATGCTGTCAGGCCGAGAGTAAGTACGGCGGCTGAGGCTAATAATAATGTGAGTGTCGCATTAATCTTCCGGAAGACGCTAAGATTATTTTCAATAGGAGCCTACTCATAGCTGAGTATATTCTGTGAATAACCTGGGTATGTTACTTTTAGTGCTTGATGTGGTGATCGTGAGTCGATGGAGATATGCTTAGCCGACTGTGTGGGAGATTCTGAACCCTCCAAGTTAATTCATGGCTGCGATTATGCGGTATCGGCATAAAGTAGAGGACTATGAGTGACCAGCCCGTCGAGACATTATTTTTATCCACGATTCCCGGTGCGACCCCGTCCAAATGGATTCATCGCTATTCCGCACGGGGTTCGAATGTGCAGCTGGTGACCCAGGATGAACAGTCCCAAACGTTATTTCTTCAACCGCACGACCCGCCGCGGTATCTACCGCAGTTGGGGTATGTGCGCTGGCGTGCCGATCAATCGTGGCAGCAACTCATGCATGCCCACGGTCTGGATCCAGACAAACTGCACCTGGTTCGCCTCTACGACGAAGCGCCGGTCATCATGGTTTCCAAAGACCACCTATTGGCTGCTTGGACCGAGGAAGATGGCGACGTCTCTGCTGCAGATCTTGAAGACGAGACCTTTTGGAATCCGGAAGACTACGTCCCCGAGCCGGTGACGGATCCACTCGATGCGCCTGAGCAAGTCGGTGCGGGCGAGCGCATGGCCATTCAATTGGCCGCGACGGGTTCGGGCTACAGCCTGCTGCCAGCGTCGGTGGCACGCATGTTCGGACAAAAAGACCTCATCGTGCTCCCAACTGACATCCATCCCGGTTGGGAAGTTGGATTGGCCTGGCGGAAAGCTGCCGACTCGGACCTCGTCCAAGACTTCATTGGCGTGACGAAGGGCCGTCGCCCGCGGTCTTCTCGATAGCCAGGTAGTCGCTGTCTCGAGCTCAGTCTGTTTTCTGCAATGCAGGAAACATGTTTTATGTTTTGCAGATTCTGTCGTACCTTCACTCAGATACCGGGTGTAGTCCTAGCCGACGCGACCGGGCTGCTCATGCGTCGTTTCGAAGACGGTCTTCGTTGCGAGCAAGACTTTGCCAACGGATGACGCTCCCTAGATCAAATCGCGATACGATCTCTTGGTAAGGAAAGGACTTACTGCATGCCTGAGCGTTTGGCACCACACGGTGCCGAAGTGGAGCGGGACGCCACTGGCCACCCGCTGGCCAAGCCACAACTGATTGCCACCGATTTGGACGGGACCATCATCCCGTACACCGAAACTCACACCGGCTATGTTTCACCCCGCACGCTGGCAGCACTGACCGCCGCACACGATGATGGCATCGGCATCGCCTTTGTAACCGGTCGGCCGATGCGCTGGATGAGCGCCCTGGCGCCTGTGCTGGGACCGATGGGCCCGGCAATCGTCTCCAATGGTGCAATTATTTACGATATGAACACCGATACCGTGCTCGAGGCCCACCCGATGGACCGGCACCTCGTCGCGGAGGTGACTCACGAACTGCGCAGCCTCTACACCGGTGCAATTTTCGCCGCGGAAACACTGACCGGGCTCATCACTGAGCCAGAATTTATTCCGGAGCGTACTCGCATGCGGGACCGGTACGGGGAGCTCATCGCTTCGGCAACCGATGAACCCGTCGAATCGGTCGCGGTACGTTCTGCCCGCCGGGTCCGTGCCGAGGCGATTACCGACCACCTTGCTGACCACCCGGACGTGGTGAAGCTGATGATCAAGGTCATCGGGCATGACCCGGACGACCTGTTGCGCACCGTTCGCTCTCATTTTGGCAATCGGGTTCAAGTCACCCACTCGGCACCCGGCATGGCCCTGCTCGAAATTTCGCGCGGCGACGTGCACAAGGCCGCGACCTTGGCCGATTACGCGGCAAGTCTGGGCATCCATGCCAATGATGTGGTCGCCTTCGGGGATCAACGTAATGACGAGCAAATGTTGCGCTGGGCCGGTAGCTCATATGCGGTGAACTCTGGACACCCCGACTTATTTGACCAAGCTGATGTGGTCGCGCCGGCATGCGATGACGACGGGGTGGCCGAAATGATCGAACACCTGCTGACGCTGCCCAGCTAGCCGAATAACTCAGCACATCGCGTGGGCTCTCCGGTGGCAAAATACTCGACCAGATCCGCCTGCTGCGTACCCGAGAGCTCCTCGGGCAACGTGCACGAAGCAATGTTTTCAGCCGGTACATGCCGCAAGGATTTCGCCAATTCGGTGATCCGGCCGGTATCGAGGTCTTGATCAGCTGCAACATACGGTGTCAGGGCGCTGGCCATGGAGTTCAATCTGCCTGGATCTCGGGTATCCAGGGCCTCCTGTAACACTGAAGACCAGACGTCTTGTGCTTGCAGTGCTTCGGGATTCGCCAACAGTTCTTCTGCGGTGACTTGCGCGTCTTCCAGCTCAGCCATAAATTCCAGATCCCACAGCATGACATGCTCCATGCGTGCCCCCGTGAGGTCTTCGACCTCGGCGACGGTTGCTGCAGCGTCATCAATATTTGACACATGAGCGCTCTGGGTGGGGAAGTTGACCACATCGATGCGACGCCGTCCGTCGGCAAGATGAAAAACCGACAACGTGTGTACGCTATCGGCAGCCTCACCAAAGACCAAAAAGTTGACCGCGCTGCGGTGCTCATCAGATGCTTCGGGCCGGTGCTTTTCTTCGGGGAACGGATCGTCGATCACGGCTAACGGCTGCAGAGTGGACCGAATTGTGGAGTACGCTACCCACGCGGCACCGGCAAACAGTGCCAGGACAATTACCCAAACCCAAACCGTTTTCCGTCGCGACGCAGCAGCCATGGCAAAAGTCTAGCTGACATGGTTCAGGGTGGCTTCACAAGTGGCGCTGCGAAGTGACGTACGGTGGAATCTATGACCACTGGCGCCCAAGAGTCGTTGACCGCCCGGATCACGCAGCTGCGAACATTCGCCGCCACCCGGGCGACCCATTCGCGTGCCTTCCGCATGGACCAACTGCGCGGTCTGCGCGAACTCTTCGAAGACTATGCCACAGATATTCAGGACGCGCTGTGGCAAGACATCGGCAAATCGGCTGCCCAAACCGATCAAACCGAATTCGTCCCGGTCAAAGACGAAATCTCCTATGCGATGCTGCATTTGACCGACTGGATGGAACCCGACAGGCGGTCGATTCCCTATGCGTTGCGTCCCGGGAAAGCCATGGTGAAAGCGCGGCCGCTTGGTACCGTGGGAATTGTAGGTCACTGGACGCACCCGTTCTACACACTGTTGGCGCCACTGGTTGGCGCGGTGGCCGCCGGCAACTGCGTGGTGCTCAAGCCGTCCATGCGGTCCCCAAAAACCGCTCAACTGTTGGGTACCATCCTGCCCGAGTATCTCAATCCGCGCTCCATCGTCACGGTCACCGGTGGAGTCGGTGCCCTCGAAGAGTTGGCCAGCCAAGAGCTCGACCATCTGTTCTACACCGGGTCCGAATCGACCGGTCGCCGCGTCTATCAACTCGCCGCGCAGCAACTGACCCCCGTGACCTTGCAACTGGGAGGAAAATCGCCGCTGATCGTTGCGGACGGTCACGACTGGAAAACCATTGGACGGCGCATTGCCTACGGGAAATTCTCGAATGCGGGCCAAAACATTGTCAGCCCCGACTACCTGGTCGCGGTGGGTCACGACGTCGCAGCAAAAGTCCAAGACGCCATCATCGATGCGGTCGAAGAATTCTATGGCTCCAATCCCGGTGAGGCACAACAGTTCGGACGGATCATAACGCCCGAACATACCGAGCACCTCGTCGAACTCATTCAAGCCACCGTCAAAGGTGCGGTTGGTGCGACCCCGGCCCGTCTGGTCCACGGCGGCAAATACAACATCGAATCGGCATACCTGGCCCCAACTATCCTTGCCGATGTGCACCCCAACTCCGCGATCATGCGGGAACAAGTGCTGGGTCCCATCCTGCCGATACTCGTCGTGGATACCTATGACGAAGCCCTGGAATTCGCCAACTCCATGCCGAACGCCCCGGCCGCCTACCTGTTTTCAGAACGACGTCGGATTCGGCGGGATTTTATGCATCGCATCAATGCTGGCGCGGCCGTCATGAACGCGACCGCGATACAAACATCCCTGCCGGCGCTACCCCGTACCGCCACCGGCGACGCAGGATTCGGCTCGTGGGGCGGGTATGAGAGTTTCCGACTCTTCTCGCAATACCGCACCCACCTGTATAAGCCGACGCGCTTCGATACGCTCGAAGCCGCCTATCCGCCCGACCCCAAACTGGGCACCCGCTTCATCGACAAATTGAAATAACTCTTCCTGGCTACTGTCTGTCTGCTGTGTGACGGTCAGCAAGGACCCTAAGAAAAATCGAGACCAAGCGTGTCAGATCCTGGGTAGATATTTGATCCAGGTCGAGTTCGCCGTCCGTCAGTGGGAATTCAAACTCGTGATGTTGGTTCGCTGAGGATCGTGGTGTTGGTGAAGTCATGAGACATACCGTCCTTTCGTGTTGGTGTTCCTCCATGCTGCCCGAGGACGCGACCGCGGCGTAGGCAAATCTGCGCAACTGTGGATAACCCTTGCCTGAGTTTCGTCGACTCGTGTCCGCCTCCCGAACTCTTCAGTGCCTGTTCTCGTTCGCCATCGGCCACAATGGGCGATAGTGTAGATGCGTTCATAAAACAGAAAAGTCGAAGCAGCATGCTGGAGGTGCTAGTTCGTGGCCGAAAGACCGCCATCAGAAGACGACAGTATTAAAGAGGACGCCAAACGAGTTGGGCGGCAAGCGGGGAAGTCCGTTGGCTCCTGGGACTACTCTCGGCCGAACTATCCACATAACATTCACCCGGCGCTGGTGCCGGGGATCAGCTTGGATGAGCAACGTCGCAAGTACAGCGTCGACAAGATCGTGTTCTCGGTTGCCGGTATATTGACGGTTGCCTTCGTGATCTGGGGGTTGGTCAGCACAGAAAATGTCAGCGTGGTCGCCAACGCGGCCTATAGTTGGGTGACGAGCAATCTCAGCTGGCTGTTCAGCGCGGTCGCGACCATTGTCTTGTTTAGTCTGCTCGCGCTGGCGTTTACTCGCTACGGCAGAATCCCTCTGGGCAAAGACGGCGACAAACCAGAATTCTCAACCTTTTCTTGGGTCGCGATGCTCTTTGCGGCAGGCTTGGGCATCGGGGTGATGTTCTGGGGTCCAGCCGAGCCCCTGACCTACTTCATCAGTCCGCCACCACTGACCAATGCCCCTGAATCCACCGAGGCGATGCAGTTCGCCCTGGCACAAACATACTTCCACTGGGGCATCCACGCCTGGGCCATGTATGCGCTCGTGGGCGGTGCTGTCGCCTATGTTGCCTATCGTCGCGGCCGCAGCTTATTGATGTCGTCTATCTTCCGTCGGCTCTTTGGTGCTCGCCAAACCGACGGTTTTGCGGGACGACTCGTCGATATCTTCGCGATTATCGCCACCTTGTTCGGCACTGCCGCAGCCCTCGGCATCGCCGCACTCCAGATCGGTGAAGGCGTCACCATTGTCGCCGGGGTCTCAGAGATTACCAACGTCGTGTTGGCGATTATTATCGCCGTGTTGATGGTTGGGTTTGTGCTCTCGGCGGTCTCGGGTGTTTCTCGTGGCATTCGCTACCTGTCCAACACCAACATTGTGTTTACCATCGGTATCGTGGGGCTCGTCTTCTTCCTCGGCCCCACACTCTTCTTGCTGAACCTGCTGCCGTCAGCCGCCACGGAATACGTCGGCTCGCTGTTCGACATGATGGCGCGCTCTGCGGCGTGGGGACAAGAGACCATTGACTTCCAATCCGCCTGGACCGTGTATTACTGGGCTTGGTGGATTTCTTGGTCGCCGTTCGTTGGCATTTTCATTGCCCGCATTTCCCGCGGTCGTACGATCCGCCAATTCATCCTCGGCGTTATTCTTATTCCGTCATCGCTGCTGATTGTCGCCTATGGCGTCATGGGGGCGACCTCTATCTGGATGTATCGCGAAGGAAAACCCGGCTTCCACGATGACATGGCGGCACCCGAGGTGCTGTTCACAATGGTCGACAACCTGCCATACTCCGAATGGTTGCCACTGGTCATCATGGTGGTGCTGGCGATCTTCTTCATTACCGCTGCGGACTCAGCATCCGTCGTGATGGGGATTCTCACCACCCGCGGACGTCAAGATCCACCAAAACTCATTGTCGTCTTCTGGGGATTGGTCATGGGCGGTATCGCCATGGTGATGCTGCTACTTGGTGACGAGACCGCCCTCGAGGGGCTTCAATCGCTGGTGATTATTACCGCGGTGCCGTTTGCCATCGTCATGCTGCTGATTATCGTGGCGTGGATCAAAGAACTGCGCACCGACCCGTATGCGTTACGTCATCGCTACGCCGACAACGCCATCGAACAAGCTGTGCTTGAAGGCGTGGACAAGTACGGAGATAACTTCGCGCTCGACGTCGTGCCCACCGCACCCGGTGAAGGCGCCAGCGGCGGCACAGATTCCGAGCACGAAGACTATACCGGGTGGTATCAGCGCACTGACGAGGAGGGCGACCCGGTCGGCTATGACTTTGCCACCGGTACATGGGAAGACGGGTGGGATCCCGAGACCGGGACCATCGAAATCCAGCCCGAACCGTCCAAGGAGGACACCGACCGCACGCAGTAGTCGGTGATGCCGCCAGTTTCGGCCTCTCGAGGTAGTGCTACCTTGAGAGGCCGATTCTCAATCCGGTGTGTCCCAGCGACGTATCCGGGGTCGCCGAGCTGCGAGCCGAGGTACGGTATCGTCTACAATAAGATGAGTGGCACATATAGGAGCCTCCACGGAGCGCGGCAGCATGCTGGTCACCAGTGAACCAACTCGACGTCCATTCCCACACGTTGCCGGTCATATTGTGCAGCCCGTAGGCATTCGGTTCAAAAGCGCTGGCCGAAACCGTGCCGACCGGCGCTCCGGGCCGATCCGGGAATTCGCCGGGAAATGTATTCATTCTGGCAACACCGTCAGGTTCACGCACGCTACCCCACGGAAACGGCTGCTGTTGAAGCCCGCCGCGTGCCGCGAACTCCCACTCGGCTTCGGTCAACAATCGCACACCAGCCCACTGGGCATACGCCATGGCATCGCGTTGGGAGACATGCGTGACTGGATGATCCGGTTTCGCCAACACCGACACATCGTCGCCGGCAGGATACAACCACGTAGCCCCCGGCGTTTGCCGCCACCACGGGGCGGCCTGGACTGCTGGTGTCGTGGCACGCAGCTGATCAGACAACAGGCCCGCAAAAACCAGCGAATCGCCGTGCAGCTCAGCATCGGTGACATGGCCAGTATTGACCACAAACGCGGCAAATTCGGCATTCGTCACAGTCGTGGCCGCAATGGCGAACGGTGCAACGGTGGTTTCTCGCACCGGACCTTCGGAGTCTTCCACGTAGGCATCCGGTGCTTGGCTACCCATCAAAAAGGTGCCACCATTCAGCCCCACCAGCTGCAGTTCACCCGTCGCCAACGACGCCAGCGCTTCCAGGACACTCGCGGACTCATCCGTTTTCGCGTCATGTGGAACCGTCGGCTTGTCGTCGCGGTCTGGGCTGCAGCAGGAACTCATTCTTCAAATTCTCCAAACGGTTGTGAAAGGTAGTTTTACTATGAAACCTAACATCGTAGTCGTGCAAGCGGACCAAATGGCTGCACAAGCTATGGGAGCCTACGGCGATGACGCCGCAAAAACACCGCATATGGATGCGCTAGCCGAAGAAGCTGCGGTCTTTGATCGGGCATATTGCAATACCCCGTTATGTGCACCCTCGAGGGCGTCGATGATGACCGGGCAGATGCCATCGGAGATCGGCTGTTACGACAACGGCGATGATTTTCCAGCCTCCATGCCGACCTTTGCCCACCACTTGCGCGCCGTCGGCTATCACACCGCGTTGATTGGGCGGATGCACTTTATCGGACCCGATCAAGAACACGGTTTCGAGGAGCGTCTGACCACCGACGTGTACCCCGCTGATCTGGACATGGTGCCTGAATGGGGTCGCCCCCTCGACCAGCGCCTGCAGTGGTACCACGGTACCGACTCGGTGTTCACCGCCGGGCCATCACAGGCCACCGTTCAACAAGACTTCGACGACGAGGTCGCATTCCGGAGTTTGCGCCACCTCAATGACCGGGTGCGGGCCAACCAGGCCGCCGGTGAAGACGTGCCGTTTCTCATGGTCACCAGCTTCATCCATCCGCATGACCCTTATGAACCGCCACAAGAGCACTGGGAACGCTTCAGTGAGGACGATATTCCCGCGCCGAAATATCCTGCGGCACCCAGCCCAGAGGATGATCCGCACAGTCACCGGCTCCGGATGATGAGTGGTTTCGACCAGCAAGAACCAACCGCCGACGAAGTACAGCGTGCCCGCCGCTCGTACTACGCGGCCGTGAGCTACATCGATGACCAGGTCGGTCGTATCCGTCAGCGGCTCGAAGAGCTGGACCTGTTGGACAATACCGTCATCGTCGTCACGAGTGACCACGGCGACATGCTGGGTGAAAAAGGGCTGTGGTACAAGATGTCACCGTATGAACAATCATCCCGCGTACCGCTGATTGTCTATGGGCCCGACCACTTGGTACCGCGCGGACGGTTTGCGAATCCCGTGTCACTGGTTGATCTCATGCCCACTCTGTTGGAACTCTCGGATGCACCGGCAGCTGACGTCGCGGGGATGTCACTTCTGGAATCCGCACGACGAGAGCAGGATGGGAAAGCCGGACCAGAAGACCGCGATGTCATCATCGAATACTTGGCCGAAGGCACGCACGCACCACAGCTGACTCTGGTCCGTGGGCAGTACAAATATATTGTGTGCCCGGGCGACCCAGATCAGCTCTTCGATCTTGCGGCAGATCCGCACGAACTGCAGAACGTCGCGGCGTCGGCGGGTTACGTCAACATCGTCCAGCAATTGCGCAAAGAGTTGGATTCGCGCTATGACCCTGAAAAACTAGAATCCGACGTCCTCAAGAGCCAAGAGCTGCGCCGACTGGTGGCCTACTCGCTGCAACAAGGCAAAGTGCGCCACTGGGACTTCAACCCGGACCCAGAACAGCGCTATGTGCGCGGCGACTTCTGGGATGCATTGGGCTACGGCCAGGTGCGGACGCCACATAACAGTTAAAGCGTACTGCTCGACGACGGAACTTATGACCGGGTGGGGAGTCGATCTCGGTTGTAGGTAATGTCGTTGAATCCGTGTTCGAAGGGTTGCCCGTGCTCATCGAGTGAGACGAATACGATCTTGTCGATCGTCAGAATGATGTTCCGGGTGATCATGTTGCGCACTTCGGCTCGCATCGTCATGGAGGTGCGACCGAAGTGCGTGGCCTTGAGCCCCATCTCGATCATGTCGCCCTGGACGGCTGAAGCCACAAAATTGATTTCGGACATCATTTTGGTGACCGCCCGGTGATTGCCCATCTGCAAGATCGCATAGATGGCGGCTTCCTCATCGATCCAGCGCAGCAGGGCGCCGCCGAACAGGGTGCCGTTGGCGTTGAGGTCTTCTGGTTTCACCCATTTGCGGGTGTGGAAGTTCATGCCGTCGTCGATCACGCTAAAGGCTTGGGTGTTTTGTGAAACTGGTTCATGCGTCATACCCACAAGGGTAGTCATGCCAGCTCGGTGCGGTGATTACGTCGCTCACATTTGCTGTGCGAGCGAACAACGAGCCGCTATGTCGCGGGCTTTTGCCCGGCGATAAGGGTCTCGAGACGCGCTGCGAGCCGCAGGAGTTGGTCTTCTGTGCCAACCCGTCCGATGGCCTGAATCGACCAGGACATGCCCTCATCATCGTCTTTCACGGGCACCGAGATGGCGGGCAGCCCGAGGACATTGATCATCGACGTGTACGGCGTGAATTTGCACTGATACTCGTAGTCTTGTTGTCCCTCCATGGCCGAAAACGTGCCGACCGGTGGGGGTCGAAACGCAAGGACCGGGGTGACCACGACATCGTATTGACCAAACTGGCGGCGCGTATCTCTCGCCCAGTCGGTGAGTCGCTCCACGGCATCCTCATATTGTTCTTGGGTGCGGGACCGGGCTTGTTTGAGGAAGTCCTTCGCCAAGGCTTCCATGTTCTCCTCGGCACCTTCGGGCAGCGGCATATTCGTCAACCCGTTGGTCCAGACGGTCTGGAAGTTCTTGTGGTAGTCGGGCAGATACGAGAAATCCATCTCTTCGATGGACAGCCCGTCACGCGCTAACAGTGTGACCGCAAGGGTGAGCGCTTGAACGGCCGACTGCGACAGGGTGATATCCAAGTCCGGCTGGAATGGGGCAGCGGTTGTGTACCCAATGGACAGATTGCCTGCGGATTCCTTGCCTTCCCGAGCGGCCGTGACATAGCGGCCTTGTTGCTGGGTTGGGTCGACGAGCGCATCCATGAGCAAGCCTGCATCTTCGACGGTGCGCGCCAGTGGGCCCGTAGTGGTCAAATTGGTGACGTCATCGCGCTGCTCGTCCGTGGGAATCGTGCCGCGGCCGGGCTTGAGCCCAATGATGCCGGTTGCTGCGGCAGGAATACGAATGGAACCCCCACCGTCGGTGCCCGGTGCCACCGGAAGCATACCGGCAGCGACCGCTGCAGCGGCACCACCCGAAGAGCCACCGGCGGTGAGCTCAGGATTTCGAGGGTTTCGTGCCGGTTCAGAAATCGCATTATCCGAATGGCAGGACAGCGCGAACTCCGGAATGGTCGTCTTACCGGTCACCACCACACCCGCGGTGTTCATATTGACGGGCAACGGATCATCACTGGTTTTTGGTTCAGTGTCAGCAAAGAGTTTGGACCCAAACGTGGTGACCATCCCGGCCACATTCACGGCATCCTTGAACGCGATGGGTAGCCCGTGCAGCGGGCCGACCACACCGGTTGAAGTGTAGGCGGCATCGAGCTCATCGGCGCGGGCCAATGCGGCCTCGGCGTGTACCGTCATGAATGCACCCAGCGCAGACTGCTGCTGGATGACGGAAAGAAAATGTTCGGTGACTTTGCGGGCCGTATACGTGCCAGCGGCAATCGCGTCGCGCAGTTCGAGCGCGCTGAGCGTGCCAATTGCATGAGTTTCGGTCATGCGATAACTCTATACGCCCGTGGAAAGAAAGCGGTGGCTTTTGCTGGCAGCTGGGCGTTTTCCTGGTTTACGATGGGCTCCATGAGCGATTTTGAAACATTTAGCGTCAACGACGTCCCCGACAACGCCCACATACTGGATGTGCGTGAACCCTACGAATTCGACGCCGGACACATCCCGGGCGCCATCAACATGCCGATGGAACAACTGCCCATGCGCATCGAAGAGTTGGACCCAGACACCGACTACTACGTCATCTGCCGAACCGGTGGACGCTCCGCACGGGCCACACCATACCTGGAAATGCAGGGTTATTCGGCGTTCAATGTGGCCGGTGGATGCGGAGCCTGGCTCGAAGCCGACCTGCCCTTGGTGTCCGAAAGCGGTGCCGAGCCCATCGTGCGCTAAATTCGTGCCGAACGCACCGGAGCATGCCATAAGCGCATGGTGCTCCATGGTGTGCGTAAGATAGACGAGCATGAAGTCGTATGCGTATCTAGGCCCCGAAGGCACATTCACCGAAGCAGCACTCCAACGGGTGCCCGAAGCCCGTGAAGCAGAGAAAGTCGCGGCAGGATCCGTGATCGCCGCCCTGAATCAGGTGCGGTCCGGTGACGTCGAAGCCGCTGTCGTCCCGATCGAAAATTCGGTGGAAGGCGGGGTTTCAGCAACCCTGGACGAAATCGCGAACGGCGAGGAACTCTACATCGTCGGTGAGGTGCTCGTCCCCATCAGTTTCATGCTGGTGGGCCGCCCTGATCGTCCACAACAACTCGACCAGCTGCGCAGCGTGGCAACCCATACCCACGCGTGGGCACAAGTGCGCGGCTGGGCCCAAACCCATATTCCTGATGCCGAATTTGCCCAAGCATCCTCGACGGCCGCGGGCGCTCGCGGACTGCTTGACGACGCGACAACCTACGATGCAGCAGTATGCGCCCCACACTTAGCCCGCAGCTTGGATTTGCCGATCCTCGCCGAAGGTATTGAAGATACGACCGGTGCGGTGACGCGCTTCGTGGTCGTGGCCCGACCAGGCCGACTGCCCGAACGCACCGGCGCCGATAAATCCTCACTCGTCGTCCCACTGCCAGAGGATCACCCGGGCGCCCTGGTGCAAATCATGAACCAATTCGCCACCCGGGGCGTCAACTTGACCCGCATTGAATCCCGGCCTACCGGCGAATACCTGGGCAAATACTTCTTCTCCATTGACCTCGAGGGCCACCTGGGCGAAGAACGTGTCGGCGCCGCACTGGCAGCGCTCTACCGGATGTTCCCGGGCGTGCGCTTCATGGGGTCTTACCCGCGCGCCGAACACAGTCCCACATCGATTCCGGCATATACGACCGATGACGCATATCAGCGGGGTCGTGCCTGGGTGCAAAACATCTTGGATCGCTAAAGCCCCTGCGAGGGGCACGGCGACTTTACGCTACTCGCGTTCGTTTGGTGTTTTGGGGAGTGGAACCCGAACCTGCAGCGAATCTGGAATATTCTTGGCCACGATCTCTTGAGTCTTTGGAATCGGGTCGCCGTCAATCTGCGCCACCAGAGGTTCTTCGAACACCATCTTGCAACTCCGGGCCTGAAACGTCGTCACCCGCGGGCTTTTCGTCTTGGGTTTCAGTGCCGCGGTGGCAACCTGAATCCAATCCACCAGATGCCGCGGATCCAACAAGGCCACGTCCAGCAAACCATCATCGATGGCCGCCTCCGGGACCATATTGATTCCCCCGGTCAAATACCCGCAGTTGGCAATCATCGCCGAACGTAACCGGTACCGCTTCGATTCGCCATCATCCGTCGAGATCGTCACCGCATGCCGTTTGCCACGCAAATTTCGTACCCCTGCCTCGGTATAGGCTAACCATCCGGCGGCCGCCTTGAGCCTGTCCGACGTCGAATGCATAATCTCCGCGTCATAGCCGGCACCGGCAATCACCACCGACACCATGTTCTCCCGCGTCCCATCGGCATACAACATATCCAACGAAATCACATCGATGGGGCGCACCACACCGTTAAACGCAATCGAAATACACGCCTGGACGTCATTGATCGGCAAATGCAGGTTGCGCGCCAGCAAATTTCCCGTCCCCGTGGGGATAATCCCCATCTGCACGTCGCTGCTCATCAACGCTTTGGCCGCGGCACGCACCGTACCATCGCCACCGGTCACCACCACGAGCTGGGCCCCATCATCTTTGGCCCGTTGCACCGCAGCAAACCCCGAATCATCGGGATCCGTCTCATACAACTTCGGTTCAGACAGCCCAAAGAGCCCGCACGCCTGCATGACCAGCGGCATCGCCTGGTCAGTCGCAGCCTTCGACGGGTTATACACCATGGCCACACGCTTTGGCACACCCAATGACGACGCGACCTGCGGAAGCTCATAGGCTTGCGTGAGCTGGTTCGACAGTTCAGCCCGCAAGGACTCGGCACGATTGGCGCGCTCGCGAGCCTTCCGCCAGGCAACGGTAGTGATGATTGCTGCCACGATGGCGCAAACGGCCACGACGAGGAGCACAATCGTTAACGGATTCATGTCACCAAGTGTAGGCGACACCCGGCTCGGGTAGGCTGAAGGATGTGATTGACGTAAAGCATCTTGCCGAAAACCCTGACCTGTACCGCGCCTCCCAGCGAGCCCGGGAAGACGACGAATCACTGGTGGATCAGATCATCTCCGCCGACGCTGAACGTCGTGCTGCACTGCAGAGTTTCGAAAACCTGCGGGCCGAGCAAAAAGTGCTGTCCAAAAAGATTGGTCCGGCCTCCGGGGACGAAAAACAGGAGCTGTTGGCTGCGGCGAAAGAACTCTCGGCAAACGTCAAAATTGCCGAAGCTCAAGCCGACGAAAAGCAACGCGAGCTTGAGGCGCTGAACAACGTGTTCCCGAACCTTATTGCCGAGGGGATCCCGGCGGGCGGGGAAGAAAACTTCTCGGTGCTCAAAACAGTCGGCGAACTGCCCGAATTCGATTTCGAACCCCGGGATCACCTCGAACTGGGCGAAATGTTGGATGCGATCGACATGGAACGTGGTGCCAAAGTCTCCGGTTCACGCTTCTACTTCCTCAAAGGTGTCGGCGCGCAACTCGAAATGGCGCTGACCCAGATGGGCATGGCGCAGGCCGCCGAAGCGGGATTCACCCCCATCATGACCCCGACCCTGGTGCGCCCAGAAATTATGAGCGGCACCGGTTTTAACGTCGAACACGATGACGAAATTTACCGCATCGAAAAAGACGACCTCTACCTGGTCGGCACCTCCGAGGTCGCCCTGGCCGGTTACCACGCCGATGAAATTCTGGACCTTTCCGACGGCCCGATCCGTTTCGCCGGGTACTCGACCTGCTACCGACGCGAAGCCGGCGCCGCAGGCAAAGATACCCGCGGCATCATCCGCGTCCACCAGTTCAATAAACTCGAAATGTTCATCTACACCACGGTCGAGGAAGCCGAAGCAGAGCACGAGCGCCTGTTGGCCTGGGAAGAAGACATGCTCGCCAAAATCGAAGTGCCATACCGCGTCATCGATACCGCCGCCGGCGACCTCGGACCATCAGCGGCACGAAAATTCGACTGCGAAGCATGGGTCCCAACCCAACAGGACTACCGCGAACTCACCTCAACTTCGAACTGCACCACATTCCAGACCCGTCGCCATAACGTCCGCGAACGCCTGTTCAAAGACGATGGCAGCCGCGCCGGAACCCGCATGGCGGCAACCCTCAACGGCACCCTGGCCACAACGCGCTGGCTCGTCGCCATCCTGGAAAACCATCAAAACGCCGACGGCTCAGTCAACGTGCCGACAGCGCTCCAGCCATACATGGGCGGCAAAACCGTATTGGAACCCGTCGCATAAGACCGTCATCCCAGATTTCAAGACACGTTGATTCGGGTTTGCCTCTGATTCATCGCAACGTTGTCCAACATGATTGACTAGTGGTTATGAATCAAAAGATGGTGTGTTTAGACGTAGACGGCACGATTGTGGATTTCGACGGTCACATGTACCCCGAAGTGCGTGCCGAAATTATGAATGTCATGGAAGCCGGGCACCACGTGCTCATCGCCACCGGGCGCGCCTTCCACGCGACCCTGCCCATCATTCGTGACATTGGACTGCACTCGGGCTACTCGGTGTGCTCCAACGGCGGTGTCTCCTTGCGCCTTGATCCAGACTTGGAAGAGGGATTTGAAATCGTTGCGCGCAGTACTTTCGACCCATCGTCGGTGCTCGATGCCTTGCGGGAGCGCATCCCCACCGCAAAATTCGCCATCGAAGACGTTGACGGTAACTACCTTTCCACCGAACGCTTCCAGGACTTCAGCTTTGGGGTCCAGGCCAAAGGGGTCACGTTCGAAGAACTCGAAGAAGCCACCGCCGTGCGCCTGGTCGTGTTCTCTCAAGACTCATCGACCCAAGAATTTGCCTCAGCCATCGAAGCACTGGGTCTACAAGGCATTACCTACTCGGTCGGTTACAACGCGTGGCTCGATGTGGCCGGGGCCGGCGTAACCAAAGCCTCCGGACTGGATGCGCTGCGCCAAGTACTCCACATCGACGAAGCCGACACCGTAGCCATCGGCGACGGCTTCAATGACGTCGAAATGTTGGAATGGGCCGGTCGTGGCGTCGCCATGGGGCAAGCGCCCCGAGAAGTCAAGCGCGTGGCCGACGAAGTGACCGGCACCGTCCACGACGGCGGTCTGGCCACCGTACTGCGCACGCTGCTCTAGTACTAGTAGCCGCTATTGGACTGGATGGTGACGGCCGCACCGGTTTGGTCTAACAGCAAACTCACGGCGCTTCGGACGTCGTGCTCGGTGTTATAGAGGGAACGTTTAATGGCCTGCGATACTGCCTGGACCGTCATGTCTAACTCCTCGGCCACGCGACGCTGTTGACCGCGAACACCCGGGGTTAACTGATCAAGGACCGCCCATTCAGCGGTGGAACGACGGGACACAATATGGCCCAGCAACTGCAAGACGCTTTGCGTATGCTGGCCGAGTTGCGTCTGCTCGACACCGCGGGGCGGCTTGGCGGCCTCGACCCGCAACGGCACCAGCTGGCCCTGCTTGGCCGCAATCGATACGGCAAGAGCGGCGGCTTTGACGCCCGAACCGTCCAGCCCATTGCCGTTTTCAACAACCGAGCCGACACCGATACCAACATTCCAGGTACCCAACCGCATCGCGTGCAAGGCCATCTCAACCACATGGTGTGACGACGTCAAAACCTGCTGATACATGGTCGAATCCGCAGCCCAAGACCCGGGCAGATCTGCCCCAAGACGCTGCGCTAACTCCTTCTGTAACGCCCGCACGTTTTGTTCACTGGGCTCGGTGGTGCGCTGAGTCATCGTCACAACAAACATGGTTCTATCCTTACACGGACCCGACACCCGAAGCGAGGAATATTAGACGGCCAAGCGTGGATGCGTTGTGGGGATGCACGACGAAACGCCGCGAGACCGGAATCTCGCGGCGTTCTACGCGTATATTGTGAGGCGACCTCAGTATTGTCTTTGGGCGAAATTGCTGAAAACCATACGAAATGCCTTCAAAATGAGGTGGTTCTCAGTTGGGCCTAGCCCTGGAAACGATCGATGGAAGCCTGCAGCTCAGCTTCGGCAGCCCTGCGATCCTTCCATCCTTCAGCGCGAACCCATTTGCCTGGTTCAAGATCCTTATACCGGGTGAAAAAGTGCTCGATCTCTTTAACCAGGTACTCATCGATATCGCCAATATCCTGGATGTGGTCGTAACGTTGATCAGTTGGCACGCACAGCACCTTGTCGTCCCCGCCGCCATCGTCGGTCATCGAAAAGATACCGATCGGACGGGCTTCCACCACGATATTGGGCAGCAACTCGAAGCCCGGCAGGTATACCATCGCATCGAGAGGATCGCCATCTTCCCCCAACGTATTATCGAAAAAACCGTAATGGGTGGGATACGACATGGCGGTGTACAAAATGCGATCCAGGTGCAAACGACCTGTCTTTTCATTGATCTCGTATTTGACGCGCGAACCGGCTGGGATCTCAATGGTGACGTCGTGCTGCATTATTTCTCCATCTGTTGGCGGTATGTCTTGCCGCGCCGAAACGATCTGACGCAAGCGTATGCTTGTTCTAAGGTTATTACGTGCACAGGCGAATCACCCAAATGTGCTCAAGGGTGCCAAGATATTAAACAGGCTAACGCGAAAAAAGTTCGACAGGTGAAACCATGATGGCAGCGCAACAATCTGGACGGCGTGCCAACCGCACCCCGAAGGGTCGAAATCGCAACACCAGCTGGCTCATCGGACTGCTGATTGGAATTGTGGGCGGTGCCGGGATGGCACTGGTCTACCCTGCGCCGAGCACCGACATCATGAAAATTCAGGCGAGAGACTGGTATCAGTCTATGCGCGACCTGGTGACGCCATCTGCCGCACCCGGTGGCGGGACAACCGGTATGCCACAGGTTTATGCCGCCCCACCCATCGGCCTGCCACCCGAAGCTGACACCGACGAAGTCCTGGACATTGAAAACGTCTCAGAACTCGTCAACGTCAATGCGCCGCGACCCGACACCGAGCAACTCACCCGAGCCTTGAATACAGAAATGGGGGAGCTGAACCTCAACAACAGGATGGTCGTCGTCGACGCTGCAACCGGTAACACACTCTATGACGCCGGCGGTCAAGACCAGATCGTGCCGGCCTCAACACTAAAACTCTTTACCGCCGCGACGGTGTTAGAACACCTCGACACCGACCACCGCTTCGCCACCTCGGCTAGCTATAGCACCGACTCGGGTGTCGTTTTGACAGGTGGGGGAGACGGCCTACTGGCCACCGGCGAAGGAACCGGTGAAACCATGGGCTACGCCGGATTGGCCGATCTCGCCGAAAAAACCTGGGACTCCATCAGCGACCAATTCTCGGCCGGTGACAACCTCACTGTCGATGTCTGGGCCGACGTGTCACGTTACAACCAGCCATGGGTGCACCCGGGCTGGTCTGAAAGTTTGATGACCGGCGGCTGGATTTCACCGATCTACCCGATGAACACTTTCGGCGGTTTTTACGTGAATCCGCGCACCGAAAACACTGCGGTGGAAGATGGGGCCGTACACGCCACAGCAGCCTATGCACGACACCTCACCGCACTGGCCGAAGCCGACAGCATGAACATCGAATTCAGTTACGCGGGTCAACAAACCCGGTCCAACGATCTCGAAGCAGTCGCCACGGTGCGGTCCGCGCCACTTGGACAACAACTGGAATATGCTATGAAGCAGTCCAACAACATGCTCTTTGAAATGTTCGGACGCGAAGCTGCGCTCGCCGCGGGCAACAGCCCAGACTTCGATGGCACCGCAGCAACCATGCAATCCACCATGGGCGACCTGGGAATTTCCACCGAAAACTTACAATTCGTCGATAACAGTGGACTCTCACCAAATAGTCGTGCCACCCTGAACTCGATGGTGCAACTGTATGACGTCATGCTCGCCGATGAGCAGTTCAGGCCGGTGTTCCACGCGCTGACCGTCGCCGGATACGACGGCACCATGCGCAATCGGATGGCCGAAGCGCCCTACTCGGGCATCGTGCGTTCCAAAACCGGCACCCTGGAAGTTGCCAGCTCCAATGCGGGAATGACCGTGACAGCAGATGGCCGAGCACTGTGGTTTGCCGTTAACACCACAGGGGCCGGCGAAGACTATGCTGCCGCCCGAGCCGAACAAGACCGCCTCGTCCAAGTACTGACCGACTGCGGGTGCCAAACTGAGTGACCAACAGCGTCGTTGGTAAAAACACTTCAACGTGATGGGATGGACCTATGGAAATTTTTAAACAGCACGTCGCCGTTTCAACCGGAACAAACCTGGTGCCTCCGGGGCCACGGGTGCCCGCCACGGATGCAATCGTTGAAGCCGAAGGACTGCGAGCCGCTGCCTATTCGGCAGCTGAACACGTGGCATACCTGAGCAAATTGCCGGTCATCCAGCACTGGGACGCCACCACCGTGGCGGATGACGTCGATGTATTAGTGGTTGACCGGCCCGGTTGGATCACCGCCAACTCGGCGTCGCTGCAGGTCATGTTGGAACCAGCCATCACCCGCCTTCATGAAGCCCAACCCGAACTGGTGAAAAACATTGGCACGGGCGTGACCGCAGCATTTTCTGGTGCGCAAGTAGGCTCCGTACTGGCGTTTCTTGCCAGTAAGGTGTTGGGGCAGTTCGAACCATACGCGGCCAAAGCTGCGGAAGGTGATGCAAAGCCCCGCCTCATGCTCGTTGCACCAAATGTGATGATGATTCGTGAAGAGCTCAACCTCAACGCTGAAGATTTCCGCTTCTGGGTCAGCTTGCACGAACTCACCCATGTTGCCCAATTTGCTCAAGCCCCATGGTTGGCCGACCATATTTTGCAGATTGCCACCGAGTTCCTCATGACCAACTTGCTGCCAGAATCCGAAAGTGAGTTGAACGCCGAACAGAAAACCGAGCGCTCTAAGACTTTGGAATCCCAGATCACCGCGGTAATGTCCCTGCTGGAGGGGCACGCCAATGTGATCATGGACGCGGTCGATACCACGCTGGTACCAAGTGTAAAAACCATCCGACAACGCTTTGACGCACGCTCCTCGAAGTACAAATGGTTTAGTCAGATCCTGCGCAAGGTCTTTGGCCTCGATGCCAAGGCGAAACAATATAAGCGAGGCCAATCCTTCGTAGCGGCAGTTGTTGATCGTGTCGGAATGGAACAGTTCAACCGTGTCTGGGAAAATCCGCAGCATCTGCCAACCATGGACGAACTGCACGACGCTGATGCATGGATAACTCGAGTACTGGGCTAAGTAGCGTTGACGCGACCTTGAATGATCCGATGACCACACAGCTGCAAGTGCCCCAAGGACCTAGGATTTGGCCGCCAACGCAAGCGTGGCCGCCAGCGGTTCATGCTGGCATCAATCAGCTCAAAGCCATGGCACACCAGTGGCGGAACGCAGACGACGACTCCACGGGGCCGATCCTAGTGGCCGTTTCTGGTGGGGCAGACTCACTGGCTCTAGCCGTTATTGCCGCCGAAACGCAGCGAACCACTGGCATCACCTTTGGCGCGATCGTGCTAGATCACCAACTACAGCACGTCACGGCCAAGGTTGCACGGCGCACCGCCGAGATTTGTGGGATGCTACGTCTTGAACCCGTGCTGACGGAACGTCTAAGCGTGACGGATCATGGAGACGGCCTTGAGGCAGCCGCACGAGAAGCCCGATACGCTGCGTTTGTGCGTTGTGCACATGAGGTCGACGCTGCCGGTGTGGTCACCGCGCATACCGCCAATGATCAAGCCGAGCAGGTGTTGCTAGGCATCGCCAGAGGCTCAGGAGCGCGCTCAATTGCTGGCATACGAAAGCAGCGTCACCATAATAGTGCTGGCTATCAGCCTATCCGCATTGGCCGTCCCATCCTGGAGCTTACCCGACAGGGGACTGAAGCCATCTGCACCTGGGCAGGCTTAAGATATTTCCAGGATCCGATGAATTTTGATGATGATGTGGCTCGGATCCGGGTCCGCAATCATCTTCTACCGACACTGACGGATCCGAGTAGCGGGCTCGGCCCCGGTGTGTTTTCAGGTCTAACCACTACCGCCGCGCTCGCAGCAGAAGACGCGGATCTGCTCGACGAACTTGCCGAGGAATCGTATCGTGCGCTCGCAGATGAGGAAACGCATCAGATCAGTTTTTCTCTGGCTCAATTGCGCGCGCTCAAGCCTGCCATCCTACGTCGGGTCGTGGCACGTGCTGTTCGACAATTCGATGCGCCCCAGCCGACGTCCGAACGGTTACGTGCTGTTCAAGAGCTCATCTTCCCGCCCGTTGGTGTGGCGTCATCGGCGGGCCCAATCCAGCTGGAGGGACACGTGAGTCTCTACCGGAAAAAAGCAACCAACGAATATGCAAAACTATTAGTTATCTGCTCACCTCCGAGCGAGTAACCAGACACTATGAGGAGTGACCATGAAGGCCGAAGACGTTGTAGGCGATTTAGAGTCAGTGCTACTCAGCCGCGAAGAAATTGACGAGATCGTCAAGGACTTGGCAGCCAAAATTGACCGCGACTATGAAGGTAAAGATGTCTTGCTAGTCGGTGTGCTCAAAGGCGCATTGATGATCATGGCTGACTTATCGCGAGCCATGAAATCACAAGTCACCGTCGACTTTATGGCAGTGTCCTCGTACGGTTCTGGGACGAAATCATCGGGGGTTGTGCGTATCTTGAAAGATCTCGAAGAGGATTTGATGGATCGCCACGTGCTGATTGTCGAAGATATTGTCGATTCTGGTCTGACGCTTTCATGGTTGCAAACGAACCTGAAATCTCGCGGTCCAGCTTCTGTCGAAATTGTGACCTTGTTACGTAAACCAGATGCTTTGGCCGTCGATATCGATGTGAAATACATTGGCCGTGATATCCCGAACGAGTTTGTCGTTGGATACGGTCTGGACTTCGACCAGAAATATCGCAACCTGGACGTTCTGGGCACCTTGGCCCCACACGTTTACCAGTAAGGAATGCCCTCGTCCCGGTGGCGCCACGCTATGTTGTGACACCACCGGGGTGCTGTACCCTTTTGGATTATCGTTCCGTATTTATCCGCGATGCATCATATTGCGGACCCACGTTGCTTCCTGTGCGGTCGGTTCTAGAAGAAACTCCGGGAGTTGATCGTCGTTGAGTCGGACAATGACTTCCGATTGATGCGTGATCATATGGTGGAAGTTGCACAACATTACGGCATTCTCCAGTGATGTCGCACCGCCGTTTTGCCAGTGGACGATGTGGTGAATTTCCGAATAGATGTGCGGCATCTTGCATCCCGGGTAGGCGCATCCGCCGTCTCGTAGGATAACGGCACGACGAATACTGGTCGGGAATGCGCGCTGGGCGCGACCGACGTCGAGCGGCTCACCTGGAGAATTCAAGACTGCGGGGATAATCGAAGCGTCGCAAGCCATGTGCCGCAGTGTTGCCCAATCCATGTTCATGGTGTCGTAGTCGTAGAGTTCTGGAAAAGGCTTACGGCCTTCCAGCAGCGCAGCTATTTCGGCTTGTACATTTGGGTCTTCTGAACCAAAGTCCAAGTATTTTCCGGCGAGATCCGAGTACTGCAGCCCAATCATGACGTTGGGCGCGACATTGACTAAACGGCCCAGCCCTGGAATGACGGCACCGGACGGCGCAATATCCTCGGGATGGGTTTCGTCGACGGTTTGGAATTCGGATGTCGTGTTGGAACGTTGTTGAACGTCGCCGCAATACGCGTTGACCTGATCCTGGGCCTCACCGGAATCGAAACTGGTGAGCACAATGCCGGTTTCCAAAATATCTAACAGGAAATGTGACCACCGCTGGGCAACCGTTCGGTTGTCGTAGAGCATGGGAATTTCGTACTCATCATCGGCGGGCGTAATTCGTTGCGCTCCAGTTTGTGGCTTTCCGCTGACCTGATCCCTGGTATCTTCATTGATCCGGGATATTTCCGAACGAAGATTATTGACCCGTTGTCGCAAGCGTTCTAGAACGTTTTTGTATTGCCACTTGGTTAGCACCCAATCCAAGCGAACGTGGTTATCGCCCAGCGGCGTGACAAATCGTAGACCTTCTTCATATTGACGTTGCTTCGGCGTGAGTCGAGTGCCTGGCTTGGTGAACTGACGGCCAGTGCTGCGTTTCGTACGGTCGGCAAAGCGTCGAACTTCAGCGGGACCAGCATGCAACGCCTTGGCGAGGAATTCGCCCTCTTTAGTAGCGACGAGTTGATCCGCTTGAGCATCCGTGGAGCCAGCGCGTTTTGCCGAGGCCCGAATGGAACGCAACCGGTCGACAATGTAGTTAGCCGATGACGGGTCAATGCTCCCCGAGGTCATGGCTTTCTGGATTTTGGGTGCCCGCATTTTCGACGCACCGGGTTTGGTCGGATTCGCGTTGGCAATGCGTAGGCGACGTTCCACTTCAATGACATCAATCCCGTTGAGTCGAGATTGGAAATCTTTGGAATCCTTGAATGGTTGTTTACCCTTATGCGCCAGGGTGGCACTGCGCGCTTCCAATGTTGTAAACCAGCCCTCAAGTAACAGAGCGATTCGGCATTGGAAGTTATAGAACCGACGATGGTTTTCTTCGGCGATTCGGGAGACATCTCCCAGTGACAGACCCGCATCTTGGTATTCAGCAGTGTCTGTGAGTTCCTGATCGGAGCGGGTTTCAAGTTGTTCGGTCACTAACGCATGCATGGCTAATAATTCTGGGCCCGTCATGGTCTGGAGATCCTGTCCGTACTGCTGACGGAGCTGCTGCATATTCGCCGCGTGGGCAGGAAAGGCTCGCTGTGTTCCAGAGAGTTCGGGCCCATCGTCGGCGTCCTGTGTGTCTGGAGCAGTGAGTGTTGGTGTCGTCATGTCGCACCTCCTTTCGAAAAGTAGCAATGCCACTAGTGTCGCGAACTTTGACACCGGACGCGCCCACACACGTCCAAATTGTGGATAACTTTGACGGCTGTGGACCCTTCCACCGATTGCGAAAGGAAAAGAGACGTGGACATGCGAGCTTGACGAAGCAGGTACCTTTAGAAGGGTGAAAGCCAAGAACATCTTTAAAGGGCCGGTCATTTGGATCGTCCTTGCAGTATTAGCGTTAATACTCATCGTGCCGGTATTGTCTGGTTCCTCATCGAACCGTGTCGATACCTCGGTGGGTATGGAATTGTTGCAAGACAACAAGGCAGACCAAGCGTTGTTGGATGACAACGAGTCTCGCGTTGACCTGACACTGCAAGACGACTTTGTCCACGAGGACCGCAATCTCGGCACCCAGGTGCATTTCTTCTATTCAGCGGATCGTGCTGAAACCGTGGTGGATGCCATCGCGGAATCGACTCTGGATGACTATACGGATGAGCCCGTCCAATCCAACTGGCTGATGTCCATGTTGGGCTTCTTGATCCCGTTCATCATCATTGCCCTGTTGTTCTGGTTCTTGCTGTCTCGCATGCAGGGCGGCGGTAGTCAGATGATGAAGTTTGGTAAATCACAGGCCAAGCTGATGTCGAAGGATACCCCGCAGGTTACGTTCAAAGATGTTGCGGGTTCGGATGAGGCCGTCGAAGAGCTCTATGAGATTAAAGAGTTTTTGACCGAACCGGAGAAGTTCAAGGCCGTCGGTGCCAAGATTCCAACGGGTGTGCTGCTGTATGGGCCTCCCGGTACCGGGAAGACGCTCATCGCCCGTGCACTCGCTGGTGAAGCGAGTGTGCCGTTCTACACCATTTCGGGTTCCGACTTTGTCGAAATGTTTGTTGGTGTGGGTGCCTCGCGTGTGCGTGACCTGTTTACCGAGGCCAAGAAGAACGCGCCGGCCATTATTTTCGTCGATGAGATTGATGCGGTGGGACGTCACCGTGGCGCTGGTGTGGGCGGCGGTAACGATGAGCGCGAACAAACCCTGAACCAGTTGCTGGTCGAGATGGATGGCTTCGACGAAAGCTCCAACGTCATCCTGATTGCTGCGACGAACCGTCCGGATGTGCTTGATCCC
>JABXHI010000014.1 GCA_013393415.1 Micrococcaceae bacterium | reverse complement strand
GTGTGAAATAGAGCACACCACACAGCGGAGTCTCACCGCTACTGGATACCCATACCGGCGTTACCCGATCGTCAGACCGTCGTCACTGGATCGTCAGACAGCCGTTACTAAATACGCACTCCTAACAACACCGGTCAAACCCACGAAGACGAAACCGATCAAAGGCCAGCCGAAGAAGACCATCAAGCAAATGGCTGATGAAGTGATCGCCGGAAAACATGGGTCTGGTCACACCGCCCGTCAGCACTCGTTGGGTATCACGGCCCGCCAGTATAAGAAAGTCCGGGCCGAGGTGAACCGTCGTGCAGGGGTGAAGAAACCCGTAGCGTCATCGAATGCCATTGATCGTATGGCTACCGAAGTCCTGGCCGGTAAGCACGGTCAAGGCCATGCACGACGTCGCAGGTCTCTGGGGATTAGTGCTGCGGAGTATGCGAAAGTCCGTGCACGTGTCAATGCGCGTTCAGCTGGCGGCTCATCTTCCGGTGGTGGCAAGTCTGTATCGCAGATGGCTACTGAAATCCTCCAGGGTAAGCATGGTAACGGTCATGCGAACCGTCAACGCAGCCTTGGTGTGAACAACGCCACGTATGCCAAGATCCGCGCAGAAGTCAACCGCCGAAGCTAAGGAGCACATGTCATGTCTGAACTGAAACGTAGAACTGTTGGCCCTGTGACGGGCGCTAGTGCTGTTGGCGGTTCCCTGGGTGCCGCTATCGGGCAGCTCATCGTCCATTTCTTCCCCACGTTGCAGCCCGTCGAAGCATCGGTGACCGTGATTATTACGGCGGTGCTGTCCGTCATCGGTGGTTACCTTGTGCCGCCTAAAGACGACACCGAGCCGCTGACCCTGGATGACTACCACGACCACGACGCCCCTGGCGCGCACGCCGAGTAGTGTTGCAAAGCGTGTCATATTTTGACACTTTTACATTCTGAGTCAGAAAATGACACCAAAAGAAACCCCGGCCCCATGAGTCATTGCGACTTGTGGGGCCGGGAATTTTTCGTGTCTGAAGCTAGTTCGCCAAGTTTTCGGCGCAAAACGATTGCATTAAACTAATCGCTGTAGCTTCATGTGTATTGTCGCTGTAATTATTCGTATGACTATCGATCACTAACGGGACAATCAGATCAAGCATGGGTGCAACCCCTAACCACATTCGCGGCCATTGGCTGGGGCGAAGTCCTTGCGTCATGACATTGAACTTCCAGACTTCAAATTCATTCGCCACATGAATGCGCTTCAATTTCTTTTCACTCAAGGGCTGCTCTGGATGTGTACCGCATAAATGCCGCACTAACAGCTTCGTTGCTGCCTGATAATCCTTAGGGAAAGATCGATGTTTCCTTGAATAGGACTTGTTAAAACTCGAGCAATAGGTATCTACAGGTTCAAGCTGCATTACTGAAGTCTGTGTCCCTATAAAAAGCGAGTTCAAAGGGGATGATGCCTCTATGGTCCACAGCAAGCCATGGGGCTTCCTCATGACTGAGGTTTTCTAACTGTTTCCCTGTCAGGTTCAGGTATCTGCGCTCCACGCGTTTCAGAATAGCAGTGTCCTGTTCGTCAAATAATGACATATCAGGCTCTACCCTGGCCTGGTACACAGTGGTTGGGTTGTAGCCCTCATACTCATTAACTGACGAAACCGAGAGGGTGCCTTTTTTCGACATTCCAGCAAGGACGCTATCCATGCTGGATGGAACCGGACCCATGGGCAAGCGAGTATAGCTGTCGCCCGTTATAGTTTCCATTGATTCGTTGAACTCAAACCGATCAAAATCTACGTAATAGAGCAGCTTGGCTAGTTTTTTCTTGCCACGAATTGATTGATCTTTAATTTTGGAGCATAGGTACAGGACGGCATTCTCATATTTAGATAACTTGAGCTCGTTCACTCCTACCTCCTCTTCAACCAGTCTTTCGCTTACCCCGCAATGGAGGAAAACAGCCACATTTTATGAGCGTGTGGATAACCTGTGGATACCCATGTGGACAACTTGCGTTCAGTTGTCATCGTATCAACAGGACGTCAGATTGTCATGCTGGGAGGCGTGTCTAGGTGCTCCTAGGTGAATCTAGGTGAATCCCAGTGAAACTAACTCCACTCGAGTCAGCCCACCACCCCTACTTTCAAGGAACAAGCTGCAATACACTCGGCTATTGCCTATCAAGGTGTGAGTGAGACCGTCCCGTGCAACGTCCTACGCGGGGCGGTCATTTTTTGTGTGAAAACGCTTATACGAGCACGCCTATAAGCAGTCGCGTGCGAGACGTTTCCCGTTTGTTGAGCTGTCCCCATTGGGGATTTGCCCAGTAAAATCAGGGCTTTTGTGATCGTATTGAGCGCAATCGAAAGCAGGAATGCGCCACTACTGGACCGGCCTTCTTCGTTGCTATCATGCGGAAGTAGATCGATCATCAGCCCCTCTCAGAGCGAGAATGTCGCCGTTTTCGAATCCCCCCGCCTCCGCAGCGAAAGTCCCGGAAACGACGCAACGTTTCCGGGGCTTTACTGTAGGTCCCGAGACTGCATGAGCAGCTGGACCAGTAGCTGCCTGGACCGCCTTTGATCAATCGCCTCACAACGCCTTCGGGCAAGACAATCGCGGAGGGTTCCCCGCCTCCTGGAAGCTGATATTCCTGAACGGCTGTGCGTAGCCTTTCGGCCCGGTCCAATACTGCTCAAGGCTTGGTCGAGTAGCAGTCGCGCACGATCAGCTCCGACTTCATAAACGTGCGTTTTTGTGCCCTGTATACATCGCAACCAGCGTAGTGAACCACGGTGGACCAAGACTTGCACAAGCCGCGTGAGGCGGGCGAAACTGAGATATAGCCTGTGGTCAAAATCAGTAGAGGGGTATTTTATGACGACCGAAGACGTATTCAATTCCAACCTTGCACGCGCTGGTCGGGCACTGGTGGGAATTTCCACCTGGTACATCGCCGACGAGACCGGTATCGAGCGCGAAGATATCAGAAAATTTGAACGCGGCATCCTGGGTCTGCCGGATGAACAACAAGATGCCATCCGCGCCGTACTAATCGAACACGGCGCCTTGTTCCTACCGGATTCCCAGGCTGGTGGCTACGGTGTTCGCCTCAAATACTCCGGTTCAAAAGCCAAACAAATTGATCGTTGGGAAGGCGAAGGTGGCCCCGCCGCCGAAGACGACGTCTAAGCCCATGAAAAAAGCTCCCCGGAAACCCGGGGCGCTTTTATTATGTCTTATTCTTTGCCGTCATCATCCGTGGTGTGGATTTGCTGCGCAATAATCTTAATCAGATCCTGTGCCTCATACTGCTCCAACACCGTGTGCTCCGTGAGTGTTTCCGCTGCATCATCAAGACGCTCATCACGGACCATCGCTTCGATTTGATCCCGGATCCACGGTGGAAGATCGTCGGATGACATCGTAATGGTTTCCGATTCGCGACTAATCTGCACCTCAAACTGCTGTGGCTGTGGCGTATCTTCCACCTGTTCGAGCCATTCAGCAGGCACGGTCAGATCGGTCACTTCTTGTTCCGCATCATGACCGGCGGGAATAAACGGATCAGAACCCGCCACATCCTCCAGCGGCGCGTCATCGCTGTTTTCCTGCGCTTCATCGCCGTGCTCCTGTGGGAACTGATAGAGCGCTTGCACATCGACGAATGCTTCGATACGACCCACACCGGTCGCCTTGTGATACACCTCGGCCGCCTGCGCCAACTGGCCCACAGCAAGATAGCGGTACACCTTGGTATGGGTGTCTTCGTCGAGCCGGTTGGCAGCAGCTACCGCACCGTCTTCAGACATGCGGTCAAACAGGGCCGGTTTGCCCCGGGCACCCGCGGTTGCGTCGGCGTTATTCGTACCGGTCGACTTGCCCAAGAAGGCAATGAAGCCCCAGACGACTAAACCTGACACCGCAAGCAGCAGCAGAGGGATAATGAATTCCATGCAGCCCATTGTACTGTCAAGTGGTCACGCCTGTGACGCGTTCTGCTGTTGGGCGGCTTTAATTCGCGGTTGGACAACAAAAACATATAACAGCGCCGTTGCAACCAACGCGACGCTGGCCAAACCCGCCGTCATGAGCACGGTTCCAAGCCAACCGTAACCGGTGAGAAAAATGCCACCAAGCCAGCCGAACAGCGAAGATCCCGCGTAATAGTAGAGGTTATATAACGACGTCGATTGCGCCCGGCCACCCTCAGCTGCGGCGCCGGCCCACCCCGAGGCCACCGAATGCGCACCAAAAAACGCCCCGGTAAATACCAGGAGCCCAAAGAACAGGACCCAAATGTTTGGGACGAGTGTGAGCAGCACGCCGGCAATCATCGTGATGGTCAACACCATGAGCACTTGGGACGGCCGGTATTTCGTCGCCATGCGTCCCGCCCACGGCGACGTGACGGTCCCCATCAGATACGCCAAGAACACCAGTGATACCACGGAGACCGGCAGGCTGAATTCGTCGAGCAGGTGGAAGCCTAAGAAGTTGTACACCGCAACGAAACCACCCATCAGCAGCATCCCCTGCAAATACATCACGTTGAGCACCGGCGAGCGCAGGTTGGTGGTGATCGATGCGACAGCCCTGCGCAGCGACGTCGTCGTCGGGGTAAATTTCCGAGCCACCGGGGTCAACAACAGAAAACAAATCGCCGATGCGACGGCAAGCGCAAGCACGACAGCCATGCCGATGCGCCAGTGATACCACTCCCCGATGGGTGCGGCGATGATGCGACCGATCAGTCCACCGATGACGGTTCCCGCGATGAAGGTGCCAGCCGTCTGACCGGCTGAAGCCCGGTGAACCTCTTCATTGAGATAGGCCATGGCTAAGGCTGGCACACCACCCAGTGCAACACCTTCTAGCACACGAAACGCCAGGATGGCCCCAAAAATCGGCGCTAAGGTCGCGCCGATGCCGAAGAGACAGGCGGCAACAATGGAGATGGTCATTGCGGGTTTCCGACCGAGACGATCCCCCACAAACGACCACGGGATCACGGCCGCTGCCAGTCCGATTGTCGAGGCTGACACGAGCAGGGCGGCTTGGTCTGCGGTGGTCTCGAGGTCTGCTGCGATGAGTGGCAGCAGACCCTGTGGCGAATATAACTGCGCGAATGTCGCGACCCCTGCGAAAAATAACCCGGCCAGTAGACGACGGAACCCCGCGGTTTTGGGTGGGTGCCCCAACCAGATGTGCCCGGTCTGTGGGTCGGGGGTCACGGGCGGGTGCATGGTCGCCTTTCGTCGCTGTGTGGGGTTTGGGGCTAGACTCTGAAACTGTGAAGATTGAGTTTCATCAACCCAGTATAGATTTAGCCGACAGTTTCAAAGCCTATGACGTTCGAGGCATCGAAGACCAAACGTTGAATGCGGATGCGGCCCTCGCGGTGGGCTTCGCTTTCGTTGAAGTGACCGACGCGACGCGCGTGCTGGTTGGCGGGGATATGCGCCCGTCCTCGGAAGAGTACGTTGCGGCATTCACCCGCGGTGCAGTCGCAGCCGGAGCCGATGTGGAACAGTTGGGATTGATCTCCACGGACATGTTGTATCACGCCTCCGGTGTCCTGGATGCTCCGGGCGTCGTCTTCACAGCGTCACACAATCCGGCCGGGTACAACGGTATGAAGATGACCCGTGCCGCCGCAGCGCCCATTTCCTCCGACACCGGGCTGGCGGACATTCAACGTTTGGCCCAAGGATATTTGGACGCCGGTTTTCTCGAGTCACGCGAGCGTACAGGTGAGGTGACACACCACGATACATTGAAAGCTTACGCTCAATACTTGCGCTCACTGGTGGATCTATCGGCCATTCGCCCGCTGAAAGTGGTTGTGGATGCCGGCAATGGAATGGCCGGTTACACCACCCCGGCGGTGCTCGGGGGCGAGGTGTTAGAGGCCTTGCCCCTAGAGATTATCCCGCTGTACTTTGAGCTGGACGGCACATTCCCAAATCACCCGGCCAACCCGATTGAACCGGCCAACCTGGTGGATTTGCAGGCCGCTGTGCGCGCCCACAGTGCCGATATTGGCCTCGCGTTCGACGGCGACGCCGATCGGTGCTTTGTGGTTGATGAACGTGGCGCGTCAGTGACACCTTCAGCCATTACCGCGATGGTCGCCATCCGCGAGATTGCCCGTGCCAAAGAGGCCGGGGAAACCACACCCGTCATCATTTATAACCTCATCACGTCCAAAGTGGTGCCGGAATCCGTCGAAGCCGCCGGTGGCCGGGCCATCGAGACCCGCGTCGGACACTCGTTTATCAAGGCCTACATGGCTGAACATTCTGCGGTGTTTGGTGGCGAACATTCGGCACACTATTATTTCCGGGACTTCTTCAACGCCGACACCGGGATGCTCGCGGCGATGCACGTGCTGGCTATGTTGGGGGCAACCGACGAGTCGGCGTCAACCCTGGCTGCCGCGTACACCCCGTATGTTGCCTCGGGTGAGATCAATTCGCAGGTCGAGGATCAAGCTGCGACGGTCGCACGGGTTCTGGCCGAATTTGATCCCGGCGTGGAAACGCACATTTCAACGATGGACGGCACCACCGTACGAGCAACGGATGGCTCCTGGTGGTTCAACATTCGCCCATCAAACACCGAACCACTGCTTCGCTTTAACGCCGAGGCACCAGATGAACCCACGATGGTGTGGCTGCGCGATAGCGTCCTCGGCATTATTCGGGCTTAAGCGGCTCCCAGGGTCAGCGGCAGCACGCCGTGGGCGCCGGCTTCACGAAGGGTCATCGTGGCGACGGTGAGTGACCACCGCGTCGAGGCAAAATCATCGACTAGCAACACGGGACCTTCCTGTGGTGCGGAGGCCAGGGCCTGCCGCACGTGGTCCGACACAGCATAGCGCTCATATACCTGGGCCAGTCGGAAGGCACTGTTCGCCGCAGGTGTGCCCACTTCTCCGAGCCACTGGAGTTCACCGAGATAGGGCATCTGGCCGACTTTTGCGATCTCGTGCGCCAGTGATCCCACCAGTTGCGGTCGATTCGGTGACGGCATCGAGACCACAGCGATGGGTCGTTGCGCCCAGTCCCAGTCCGCTAAGACCTCGACGATGGCTTTCACGATGTGCTGCGAGACCGGTACATCGGGCGTTTCCGGGTCCATCAGCTGGCGCAGCGTCGGGCCCCAACCGAGATCGGTGAGCCGTGCGAGCGCACGCCCGGGTTCATGCTGGAGTGTGATCTTGCCCTTGAGTTTGATCCCCAAATTGTCCAGACCGGTGGGCCACATCCGCCGCGGAGCGATCTCGACTCCCGGACGCGACAGCACCCGCTGGGCACGGCCACGAGCGTCATTGGATATGGCGAGTGTCAGCCACGGCCCGACGCAGTTGTCGCACCGGCCACAATCCTGAGCATAGGGGTCATCCAGGGTTTCGGAGAGAAACCGCATTCGACACACCGGGGTCTGTTGATAGTCCAACATGAGGTTTTGTTCGGCCACGCGTTGGGCTGCGACGTGCTCATACCGGGCCGCGTCGTATTGCCACGGGGTCCCGGTGGTCTGCCACCCGCCTTTGACCCGCGCCATGGCATCATCGACGGCTAAGATTTTCAGAAGGAGCTCTAGTCTCGAGGGCGAAAGATCCACCCTAGCCGACAGTGCGGGAACCGATATCGGACTGCTCGCGGCTTGCAGGACGGCGTGTGCGGTGGATTCATCTGGCATCGATGCGGTGGCAAAGAACTCCCAGATCCGTTGATCCTCAACTCCCGGCAACAACACGGCTTGAGCGTCTTGGGTGCCACGTCCGGCACGTCCGATGTGTTGATAGTACGACACCGGCGATGATGGCGCCCCGAAGTGTACGACGAATCCCAGATCCGGTTTGTCGAAGCCCATCCCCAGCGCCGAGGTGGCGACCAGGGCTTTGACCCGATTGTCTTTGAGCGCCTGTTCTAATTCGGTGCGCTCTTCCGGTGCGGTGGCTCCGGTGTAGGCAGCCACGTTATGCCCGGCAGTCTGCAGGGCCTGGGCAATATCCTGTGCGGCCGCAACGGTGAGTGTATAAATTATCCCCGACGATTCAAACTGCTCGAGGTGATCGATCAGCCATCCGATGCGCGTTGGTGAATCGGCGGTAGGTAGGACGCTAAGTCGCAGTGAGGATCGCGCCAGGGGCCCACGGGTGAGGAAGACGTTGTCCCCGAGTTGTTCTAACACGTCATCGACGACGCGTTGGTTTGCGGTGGCCGTCGTCGCCAGGATCGGGGTGTTGGGGAGCTCGTTGATGACGGTACCGATGCGTCGATAGTCGGGGCGGAAATCGTGGCCCCAGTCCGAAATGCAGTGGGCTTCATCGATCACCATCATGCCGAGCCGGTCGATCAGGTCGGGCAGTTGGGTTTCGCGGAACATCGGGTTATTGAGTCGTTCCGGGGAGATGAGCAGGACATCGATTTCGTCGCGCGCCAGTTGTTCGGCAATGACGCCCCAGGATGTGGCATTGGTGGAGTTGATCGATTCGGCGACGATCCCGGCTCGTTGTGCTGCGGCAATCTGATCGGCCATCAGCGCCAAAAGAGGTGAGATGATCAGGGTGGGGCCCGCCCCACGTCGACGAAGCAGTGCTGTGGACACGAAGTAGACCGCGGATTTTCCCCAACCGGTACGTTGAACGACGAGCCCCCGTCGGCGTTGATCCACGATTGCCTCGATGGCTTCGAACTGTCCCTCGTGGAATTGTGCGGATTTGCCCACGAGTTCGGACAGGACCTGAGTTGCTTCGTCGCGTAATGCCATACCCGTTAACCTAGTCAACCGGGCCCGCTAATGCAGACCCGGTTGACTTATTGTGGAAAACTTAGCTGTCTAGACCAAGACGAGCTTTGAGGTTTTCGAGTTCGTCAGTCATGGCCTGCGGCAGTTTGTCACCGAATTTTTCGAACCATTCTTCGATCATCGGGATCTCGTCGTGCCATTCTTCGGCTTCGAAAGAGATCGAGTTGATGAGGTTCTCTTCGGAGATGTCTAGCCCGGTCAGATCGAGCGCATCCTCGGTGGGGACGATACCGATTGGGGTATCCACACCGGCTCCGTTGCCTTCCAGACGTTGCACGACCCATTTCAAAACGCGGGAGTTTTCCCCGAATCCTGGCCAGGAGATCTTGCCTGCGTCATTGCGGCGGAACCAGTTGACCAAAAAGATCTGCGGCATGTTTTCGCTGCCGATTCTGTCTTCCATATCCAACCAGTTTTGGACGTAGTCGCCGGCTGCGTAGCCCATGAATGGCAGCATGGCCATGGGGTCGCGACGCACCTCGCCGACTTTGCCTTCCGCTGCCGCGGTGCGCGCCGAGGACAGTGTCGCGCCCTTGAACACGCCATCCTGCCAGGAGCGAGCTTCAGTCACCAGTGGGATGGCATTGTCGCGACGACCACCGAAGAGCACCGCGTCGAGTTTGATGCCTTCTGGGTTGAAGTACTCATCGGCGAGCATATCGGTCTGGTCGATGGGGGTGCAGAACCGTGAGTTCGGGTGGGCTGCCGGGGTACTAGATTCCGGTGTCCACTCGTTACCCAACCAGTCAGTGAGTTTGGCGGGTTTTTCGTCGGTCATGCCTTCCCACCACACGCCACCTTCTGGAGTCAGTGCGACGTTGGTGAAAATGTTGTTGCCTTTGGCGATGGCGCGCATCGCGTTGGGGTTAGTGTGCCAGCCGGTGCCCGGTGCAACGCCGAAGAACCCGTATTCAGGGTTGACGACGCGCAGGTTATTCTCATCATCGGGGGTAATCCAGGCGATATCGTCACCGAGTGTCTCGGCCATCCAGCCTTCCAGCGTTGGATCAATGAGTGCCAGGTTCGTCTTACCCGTTGCCGAAGGGAATGCCCCCGTGATGGTGTAGGACTTGTTCTCGGGGCTGGTGAGTTTCAGGATCAGCATATGCTCTGCCATCCAGCCCTCGTCACGCGCCATAGCCGAGGCGATGCGCAGTGAGTAGGCCTTTTTGCCCAGCAGCGCGTTACCGCCGTAGCCGGAACCATAGGAGACGATCGATCGCTCTTCTGGGAAGTGCACGATCCACTTGGTATCGTTCGATGGCCACGGAACATCTTCTTGACCCTCTGCCAGCGGTGCCCCAACAGAGTGAAGAGCCGGCACGAAGAAGGCTTCGGTATCGGCGATCTTCTCAAGCACGTCGGTGCCAATCCGAGCCATGACGCGCATCGACAAAACAACATAGGGGCTGTCGGTAATCTCAACACCATATTTAGGATCTTTGGCGTCCAGTGGGCCCATCACGAATGGCACGACGTACATGGTACGTCCGCGCATCGCACCGTCGAAGGCATCGTTGAGGATGCCTTTCATTTCTGCTGGGTCTTTCCAGTTGTTCGTAAAACCAGCGTCTTCTTCTTTTTCGGAACAGATAAACGTCCGCGACTCTACGCGCGCAACATCAGCGGGATCAGAGAAGGCCGCATAAGAATTTGGAAACTGGGGGTCCGTGAGACGAACCAACGAACCGGCGTCGACCATTTCTTGGGCGATGCGATCGTATTCTTCCTGCGAACCGTTCACCCAATAGACCGAGTCCGGTTGGGTTAGCTCCGCTGTTTCTTTGACCCAATTCAATAACGGTGCGTAATTGGTGGGTGCGGTGTCCTCGACCTGTGCAGCCAGATCAGAGGCGGCGTTTTCAACCATGTGGATCCTTTTTCGTATCGACTTACCAACCGCAGCATGACAATACCAGCACGTCGTCGTGCTGCGAACCGTTCCGGTCGGAACGAGAGTCTATGTCGCATACTTTAGCAGCCTGTTTCGCGGCTTTGGGGAAGATGATTCACCAGGACTTCGCTCCCAGACAACATTCTCGTCACCTACATGAGCAAAAGTGAGCGATACCACCGCTTTTCGAGGGTATGTCGAGAGATTTTGGCGCAATTTCGGTATTTTTTCGCGGCGAGTACGCACGAAAAATCTCTATTCGAGTTACTTTTTCGACGGCGACAGTCGGTTTTCGGATCAGCGCCGATCTTCGATTTTGCATTTTCAAAAAGTGCGAGTATAGTTATATCTCGTTGCCCAGCGCCCTTAGCTCAGCTGGATAGAGCGTCTGTCTACGGAACAGAAGGTCAGGGGTTCGAATCCCTTAGGGCGCGCTCATAAGTTTCGCATTATCATGCGGATCCTGAGCCCTTGAGATCTGATGCAGATGAGATCTCAGGGGCTTTTCGTTTTCCCGATTCCTGGTGCTTTTCGGATCGAATATTCCTCATATCATTTCGGCTCACGACGCCGCCCTGTATCCACAGTTTCGTCATCGACGTCGTGCTTTTCCACAGAGCTCCGCTCCTTTCTGATTGACTCACGCAATTGTTCATACAGTGGTGTGCATCGGACGGGAGGGTAACGATGCTCGACACAATGCCAGATACCGACCACATTATTTCTCAGCAGACGATGCATGATCTGACTCCAGGTATGAAGATGGCCGTGATGTCAAAGCTAGCCGATGCCCTCTGCCAACAAGTAGAACACCCTGATGATTGGTACGAAGCACTCGCGCGGTACCATGATGCCGATGGTACCGACTGGGCTACCACTTGGGCAGCAGCGTCAAACGATGCACATCCCGAGCTGACCCCTCCTGAAGATGTTCATGAAACACTCCCCGCGGTGTTAGATCACTGGCGACAGACCAATCGCGCATTAGATAACACTATGCTGACTCTGTCAAAAATGACAGACCGTGCCATTGCGGTGGACAAAGAGACCGTGCTGGGTATCCCCACCAATGTAAAAAAGTGGCAGACGGGGCACAGCTATATTGCCCACCGCTTGGGCATTGAAACACGGCAGGCTGCGCAATATAAGAATCGCGCTCAACTCGTTCGCCAAGAACTCTCGAATATCGAAGGACCCGGTCAAGCCCCGCAGTTACCGCTCGTCGCGCAAGCGTATCGTGCCGGTGAGGTCCCTCCGGAAAACCTCGACAGCATCGTCCGGTCACTCAACCAAGTCACGAAATATTTGCGGTCGGTACATCTCACACCAGAAAATATCCGCGACGTCATCACACAGTTGGACGAGTCGTTCCGCAATGCTGCCACGACCGTCAAACCCGCGGAACTATCAAAGATGACCGACGACATCCTGAATCAGACTGCTGCGATCATCGATTCCGACGGACCACCGCCGCAGGAAGTGCTCAACAAAGTCGAAAATTCGTTCCGTTATCGCATCGTCAACGGCAAGCTCAAAGTCGAGGTCGTCACCGACGTCATGAACTTGGAGCTGTTTCTTGGCATCTTCTACGCCGGTCTAAACTTTCGTGCACACCACAACCGTTATTATTCGTCACCGGAGAAGGCACAAGAGGCAGCCAACGACCTGCTCACCAAAGACTGCACTCCCCCAGCGCAGACTGCTCCAGATCAAACATCAATATTCGATGCTGACGACGAGCAAGGGTCAACGGAAGACAACAAGCCAGCATCCACGAGGCCCACGAATCCTGATAGCTTCCTGAATGATGTGATGAATGATGTGCGCGACGACGCGACACCTGCCCAGATTTTGGGTGCTGCTGAAGAACATATTGATGCCGCGATCAATGACCGTGAGATTCATGCGGTCACGATGGACGGTCGCCAACTAACCAAAGAAGAAATGGACCGCCTCGATAGGCGTTCACGGTCCGAGCGGCTCCATGACATCTACTTTGCACACTTACGAGCCACAGGACGACTCGATCCCTCCGTTCAGGGGTTGTCGTTATTCGGTGGCGCACCAACGCAGCTTCGAGTCGCCTTGGATTATCAAACCTTGAGTGATCTGCTCGCCGAGCGTTTACCGGAACAGTTCCACCTCCCAGATGACTACCGAAGACCTCCCGGGATGGCAGGTTTCGATACGGGACCACCCAGGTTCTTACAGGGAATTGCACTGGCACCGGAACAGCTCATCGACACCGTCAACGATGACGGTACGACGCTGATCGAAATCGACCTGTCGGACGCTACGGGCAGGGAGGGGAGACTGCGTATTCCGAAGCTCCAGCGGGGCCATCCGTTCATATCCCGCACTGCGAACAGTGGCACCACTGCGCCTCAAGCACTCCGGGCACAACTGTGCGATGCCGAAGTCATCCCGCAAGTTCTAGGAACCGGCGGTGTACTGCTGGATCGTGGTCGAGCGAGTCGAACCTACCCCGTGCAGGTAAAACGAGAGCTCGCCAATTTGGGAGCCTGTTCCATTCCAGATTGCAGGACACCGGTCGCCTATACCGATGGTCATCATCTCATTTGGTGGGCCCACGGTGGCAAGACAAGTACAGAAAACATGACGCTGTTGTGTCCAAGTTGCCACACGCTTGTGCATCAGAACGTGTGGGCTCCAGTGTTCGACGGCAACGGTCAACTCTATTGGAAGCCGGCTGCATGGTTGGACCCGTCCCAGACGCCAGTTCGCAACACCTACTGGGATGCAATACTGTGACCGTGCAGTAGTGTGTCACTATGTTCTGGCAACGAATTCTCTTAGGTGTCGCCATCATCGCGATGTCGGTGACTCTATTTGTGCCATTGCCGTTGTGGCTCGCCGCATCGCTCATGGTCATTTCCTTGGTGGCAGCGCTCGTCGTGGTGTTGACGATGGCTCGGCGACGTAGAACTTAGCGAGGGACCACGAAGTGTGTCATGTCGGCGTCGCGACCATCAAGACTTGCCCATTCGCCAGGTATCTCGAAAACCATCATGCCCAACGTCGGGTAGCGTTCCGCCATATCGATGACGGCTTTTTCATTCGAATCGACTGATGCCAAGCGCATGCCGAGATCTTGGACCCAGGGCATATGCCCCACAACCAATAGTGTGCGCACTTGCTCTTCGGTTTCATTAATGACTGCCAGAGCATCGGTTGCTGAGGCGTGATACAAGCGCGAGTCCAGGTACGGGGTCGGCGCTGTATCACCGAATTCGTTCATCACCCACGTGGTGGTCTGACGGGTGCGCACCGCATCGGACGTGATAATTGCATCCGGGTACACCCCTTGCTCGACCAGCCATCTACCAGCGGCAGGTGCTTCGGTGTTGCCTCTGTTTGCCAGTGGGCGCTCATGGTCGGGCACGGGCGGGTAGGCCGCTTTGCCGTGCCGCAGGATGATGAGTCGTTTGCGATCAGTTGGATTCATTAAAGTGTTCCGCTCCCGGTTCGTCACGGTATTGCATATAGGAACCCCCGTCGTGCTCTCGCATCCATTCGGCGACATACGGGCAAATGGGTACGATGCGGAAGCCCTCGTCAAGACTGATATCGATGGAATGCTTGACCAGTTGTGACGCTAACCCGACACCTCGGTGATCGGGATGAACAAAAACTCCCGGGAAAACGCGCTGCTTTGTCCCAGCGGGATTTTCAACGTCGCGGTACAGGTTGCGTCCAATGACCTCGTCGTGGTCATCAAGCACACCAAATGAGTCGTCGTCACGAAACCAACGTGGTTCTGTCATGATTGCCTTACTCGAAATGCTCGGGCCGCGGGGTATCGCTGGCCTGTGCATACCGTGGGTCGTCTTGTTTTTCGATCCAATTCTTCACATACGGACAAATTGCAATGATGCGGAAGCCTCGCTCAAGCGCATCGTCCAGTGAGTATTTGACCAGCTTTCCGGCCAGTCCGGCACCGCGATAGTTTTCATCCACGACAGTGGACACGAACGCCCGCTGCTTGGTCCCGTCGGCTGCCTGGTGATCTTTATACACTTCGTGGGCAGCAAGGGTCTCAGAATCATCAACCATCATGCCGATGTATCCGTCGTGGTGAATGAATTTAGGATTGTCGGTGGAAGTCATGCGTCCTCCTCGTTCTTGCGGCGTGCGACGGTTGGCGGATTTTGTCGCGGTTTCATCGCCACGGTGGGCAGTCCGGGCGCTGGAAGCGGTGCCGGCTGATCCGGCGGGAACTGGCCAAACTGCGGGAAACTCGTGTCATCCGCGTACGTCGTGGACACGAGTTCGTCTAGCAGTGGCCCGGAGATCGGTTCGGTGATGGTACGGCCCCGTAACGGCGAACTCTGGGACGCCGCGTCGAAACCCATTTCTTGTTGGTACCGCTGGCGCCACAACTCGATTTCCTCGTGGGAGCGGCCGACGAAGTTCCACCACATCACAATGTCTTCGTTGAGCGGTTCCCCACCGATGAGCATGACTCGTATGGGGCTGTCTGCTGAACGCACTTGTAATCTCGTCACGCCCGTACCCAAGTAACCCAAATGGTCCTGTTCAATGGTCGCACCGCAAAAATCTGCGGTACAGTCCACGGCGAGCAGGCCGTGTTCATACTCCGCGGGAACATCAATTTCGAGTGTGGTGTGGGGTTCCAACGAGATTTCCGCGGCCGACAGCGGGCTATAGGTTTTGACCGGGGAGGTCACTCCCAACAGTGAGCCGATCGCAACTTTGGCCTCCCAGCCATCGCCACGAACAACCTGCGCCCGGTGCTGGTCTAAGTGTGGTTCGCCGAAACGGTGTTGTTTCGGGAACGCGTACCAGAGTTGGACGCCGTGCAATACAGAGGTGTCATCGGTCGAGTCTTCGGAGTGGGTAATGCCGTAGCCGGCGTTCATCAAGTTCACTTCGCCGGGACGTACCAAAGCCCAGTTTCCGGCCGAATCGATATGGTCGACGCGTCCTTGAAATAACCAGGACACGGTTGCCAGCCCGGTGTGCGGGTGACGCGGAACATGCATACCGCCAGACGTTGTCACGTCGTCGGGACCAAAGTAATCCAGAAAACACCAGGCACCAATGAGGGATCGTGCTCGCTGCGGAATGGTGCGCTGGACGGTCATGGCGCGTGGGCCACCCAGTGGCACTGCTCGCGGCTCGAGCACCTCAACGATGTAGTCAGTGCCGAGTTTCTCTTCGAATCCCGTGGCTAGGCCTTCAGCATTAGCCGGGGCGTTGAAATCGACCAATTCTGGGTTGGGGTCCAGGTTTGTCATGACTCTTCCAGAGCTGCTCGCGTTGCGCTGTTGGGACGTACTTGATGATGCGACAGAATCGAGATGCGGTTCGTCAGGTTCATGACCATCGCGATCCACTGGACGGCCGCGTACTGTTCGTCAGTCAGCACTCCGGACGCCACAAGTTGAGCAGCCTGTACCGATTCGATATCGGAAATGTCGGTGGCTTGTTGGGCCAGGTACAGCGACGTGCGCTCTACTGGCGTGTAGAGGTCTTCGGCTTCCCACCAGGCTGCGAGGGCGCCAAGACGTTGATCTGATACGCCCGCTTTGATGGCATAGCGGGTGTGCAGATCGAGACAATACGCGCAGCCGTTAAGCTGAGAAACGCGAAGGTTCACCAATTCGATGAGTTGGTCCGAGAGTCCTGCTGCACGAGCATCGTCACCTACCGCTTTGGATAATCGCAGGACGGCTTTCCACGCGTCAGGGTTCGATTTATCTAAATAAAACTGCAGTGGGTCTCGACTCGCCATTGGGGCCGCTCCTTCCGAAAGCTTCGCTAGAAGTCTACCCCGGAGTACGCGTGACCGCAGTGGTCAGATGACGGATGAGAGTTTAGATGGAGTATTCGGGCGCTGCCCAAACAACCACTTCTGGGTGTTCGTAGAAGCGGTAGCCCTGACCGCGTACGGTGCGCACTGTGCCGGAGAGTCGACCCAGTTTTGCTCGCAGACGGCGAATGTGGACGTCGATGGTGCGCTCGTTTGGCACCTCTTCGGTTACGTCCCACAGGGTGCCGAGCAATTCCTCCCGGTTGACGGTACGACCACCGTTTTCCACCAGGTAGTTCAACAGCTCAAATTCCTTGTAGGTAAGGTTGAGCGGTTCGCCGTCCAGCAGGACTTCCCGGCGCGCAAGATCAATGAGTACACCCGGTTGACGGGTGGACACTGGAGCCGGAGCCGCAGCAAGTTCAGGAGAGATAGCCTGTTGAATCGTGGGGTCAGCGGTGACCTGACGAACCACGTCGAGGTCGTCACCGGTTGCATCAGCCGGCGCGATGGCCACTGCGGCATAGGAGTCTGCACCGGGAACAAGGGTTTCAACGTAGTGGCGAAGTTCGTTGGCTAAACGTGTCAACGAGGTGCCTGCGGCAAGGGCGGCTTGCTCGTCCATGCCCACGTATAATACGAATCCGCGGGCTTCAGTTTCCATATGCACCGGACTCACGCCGTTTTCGGCGACGGCCGGGGTCTCATCTGAAGGAACTGCTCTGAGTCGAGCCTGATCCGCCTCCCGATAAGCTTGTACTCGCTCTGCTCGGCGTTGTGCATTACGAACCGAAACGTGAACGTAACCTTGCTGGGGCGCGCTTGTCATAGAGTTATTCCTTCAACAAACTAAACGGTGATGAGCACCGATGACGCTCGAGCCTAACCTGACTCGAACCGGTATCTGTTACCCCAACATTGACGCGTAATGGTCGCGTAACGCAAACGGGCACCCTCAAATCATCTCACTATTTGGACTTTTGCGCACATTAAGTGATGAAACTCACGTGTAACATTCGAATTCTTAGCTACATCGCGGCCAATACAGCTGTATAAGGCTTAGTCTGCGACGCCGTATAAGCGGTCACCCGCGTCACCGAGCCCCGGGACGATGTAGGCGTTTTCATCGAGGCGCTCGTCGATGGCGGCAACGTAGAGATTCACGTCAATGTCAGCAAGGTTATCCTCGAGATGTTTAATCCCCTCAGGCGCGGCCAGCAAACAGATTGCAGACACTTGGCGTGCATTGCGTTCATACAGGAAACGCACGGCCTCGGCGAGTGTTCCGCCCGTCGCCAGCATTGGATCGAGCAGGAACACGTGACGGCCGGAGAGATCTTTGGGCAGACGCTCAGCATAGGTCACGATATTCAGCGTCTCGTCATCCCGAATCATTCCCAAAAAGCCGACCTCTGCGGTCGGCGCCATGCGAACCATGCCGTCGAGCATGCCCAAGCCGGCACGCAAGATCGGTACGACGAGGGGCCTCGGTCGGGCAATCTCTTTGCCCGTGGTCGCGGTGACGGGGGTTTCGATCTCGACGTCGTCGACTGCCAGCTCGCGGGTCGCCTCGTAGGCGAGCAGCATGACAAGCTCTTCGGTAACCTGTCGAAAAATCATCGACGGGGTCTCTTGTTTACGCAGGACCGTCAATTTGTGGGCAAGCAGCGGATGGTCTACCAAATGAACATGCATAGAGTCAGTTTAGCGTGATGATCTACAGTACTTGTGTGACTACTTCGAGTACTACACCGTTGCCGTCCCAGCACCACCTTGAAACGTGGATGCGTCAGGCCCTCGCCGCTGCCCACACTGCAGAGAGTACCGACGACGTGCCCATCGGTGCCGCAATTTTTGCCCCTGACGGCCAGCTGGTGGCCACCGGGGCCAATGCGACTCGACGGTCCCAGGACCCCACACGTCACGCCGAGATGGTTGCTATCTCCATTGCCGTCGAGACACTTAGCAGTTCCAGCTGGGAACTAGCCGATTGCACCCTGGTCGTCACCCTAGAACCATGCTCGATGTGTGCCGGAGCCATCGTGCTAGCCCGTCTGCCACGAGTGGTGTTTGGTGCATGGGAGCCCAAGACCGGCGCCGCCGGATCAGTATTAGATGTGCTGCGCGAACCTCGACTGAATCATCAGGTCGAAGTTGTCGGTGGTGTGCTCGCAGAAGAGTGCGGTCAGTTATTGCAGACCTTTTTTTCAAGGAAGCGCTAGTCCTTACTCGCTGATGGTCGTTCCGCTATCGAGGTGCCATTGCTCGCCTGCGGCATCTTTGAACGTCATCGATGTGATCATGCCCCGTGCTTTACCTTTGACCAGAAAGTTCACGGGTTCGGGAGTTAAGCTCAAATCGACCAATGAGCTCCAGTGGAACTTCGGATGGCTGGGGACGACCCAGCGCCCTGGCGGTAACGCACCAATTTCTAACGGATAGTTCGCTCTCGAGTCATCCAAGCGTCTACTTTCGACACGGACGTTGTAGACCGGTTTTGCGGAACCGTTAAAGAGGTATATCGCCCAGCTTTCATCATTATCACGCTCGGGCAGTTTAGCCCCCAGTGAGAAAACCAACCCGGCTTGTTCCCGCTTTTCAATATAGTTCTCGTAGCGTTGACGGGCCTCCTGCTGCTCGTCACGCTGCTGCTCCACCGTCAACATGCGACGGTTGACCCGCCAAGCTACCACCGCAGCGAATGCCGCAAGAAAGCCGCCAATGGCTCCAACCCAATCTGCCAACGAACCAAAATCCATGCTGAAACCTTCGAAACTCCTCTTGTCAACCACTCAATATGCACATCACAACATAGGCCACAAGAACAAACAGCGGAACACCTCATTATGAAATTTCGTACAATTCCGCGTTGAGTATTGACCAACTGCTTGTAGACGGTTTTGGGGTTGGACACCACATCGGGTATAGTGACTCGGGTGTAAACACACGGTAGCGTGTCCGAGCGGCCGAAGGTGAAGCACTCGAAATGCTTTGTACGGCAACCCCGTACCGAGGGTTCAAATCCCTCCGCTACCGCTGACGAGAAAGCTCCTACGTCAATGATGTGGGAGCTTTCTGCATATCCAGAACTACTCGGAGCACTCGTCAAACATATCTGCTCCGGCAATCTCGGAGCAGTCAAACTCTGGGATATCGTACGTAACGTCTGTCTCACCCGACTCGAGGTCAAACCGGTTTAGCGTTTCTCGGTCCGCAAGATACGCGAGAGTACCGCCTGGCGAGAGTTGCGCCTGATAGTTAACCACCCCGGTCTCCAGTTCATCCGGAATGGCTCCGATCTCCCAGCGTTGGATTGATGTCGATCCGTTGGCGACCAGAAGTTCGTCGTCGTCAGGAAAAAAGGTCGTGGCAACTGGGGACAGTTCTGGATAGGTACGAATCATTTCCCAGTCTGTGGTGTCCATCAACGTCAGATTCCAGTGGTCCTCGGGCCCGTGACCGAACGAGGTTGCGCTGATCGCCAGACGGGAGCCGTCATGACTCCAGGCACCGTGTGTGTAGTACACGTCATCGGATTGCAGTTCCAGCACGGTTTCTTCGGTTGCCAGATCCCATACGGTAGTGGCCTTGTGACGACTCGCGGCAAAGAGTTTCGATGAGTCTGGGCTGAAGGACATCTCGCCGCCAGAGTCGCCACAAGCTGGCAGCGTCGTCTCGAGTTCTTGGTCTGCCATGGAGAAGATGGCGATGGTTCCGGAGCTGCCACGCACTGCTAATTGCTCTCCGTCAGGACTGATTTCCAGCTGCGTGACCTCTTCGTTGTCGTGCCGCTGCTCGAGCTGGATAGTCTGTTCCTCACCGTCGGGAGAAACAACCGCGACAGCATCGTCGGCACTTTGATGAGCAAACTGTGAGAAATCAGGTGTGACCGCCAGCGGCCCAGAACCAGTGGGATGTGTCGCCTCGCCGATGCTGTCACTGGGTGAACCGCCCTCGGCTGCGTCCCAGATCAGTATTTGGTTGCCGTGCATCGCGGCAAGTTGCGTACCGTCCTGCGACAGCTGCAGCGAATCCGGGTGCAAGATCTCGTCCAACGACGGTGGGCGCACGTCCATGATGGCGTTAGAGTCTGGTTCCTGCGGGGCTGGGCATGCTTGTGCGCCGGCACCATGTAAGGCTGAGCAGCCTGACAACAGCAATCCCGCAAGGCTGAGCGTGGTGATGGAGATGCGTCGCACATTCTCAACATATCACGGTGAGCGCAGCCAAAAATGACCGCGAACCTCGTGGTCCGCGGTCATTTTTGAGTTCTCGGTTAGAACGAGCGCTGATCTGGTCCGTGGTAGGCGGACAGTGGACGAATCAAGGCGTTGTCGGCGCGCTGTTCGATGATGTGCGCGGTCCAACCCGTAATGCGTGACGCAATGAATAGCGGGGTGAACATGTCGGTGTCGAAGCCCATCAGGTGATAGGTCGGGCCGGCCGGGTAGTCCAGGTTCGGCTGAATGTCTTTTGCCTCGGCCATGGCTTTCTCCAAACCATCGTACAGGCCCAGCATTTCGTGACGACCGTAGTACTCGATCATCCTGTCGAGCGCTTCCTTCATCGATGGCACGCGAGAGTCACCGTTCTTGTAGACGCGGTGACCGAAGCCCATGATCTTTTTCTTCTCGGCCAGTGCGGCTTCCATCCATGCCTTGGAGCGGGTCGCGGCTTCGTCGCGAGATTCGTTTTTGTCGATACCGATCTCGTTGAAGGTGTGCATGACGGCTTCATTGGCACCGCCGTGCAGCGACCCTTTCAACGCACCGATTGCCCCGGTGACGGCCGAGTGCAGGTCCGACTGCGTCGAGGTGATGACACGTGCGGTGAACGTCGAAGCGTTGAAGGAGTGCTCGGCGTAGAGCACCATCGACACGCGGAAGGCGTCGACGACTTCTGGCGCGTATTCTTCGCCGAAGGTCATCCACAAAAAGTTCTGTGAGTAATCCAGGTCATCGCGTGGTTCTACGACGTCGAGTCCGCGGCGACGGCGCTGGTCGTAGGCCACGACCGCGGGAAAGGCGGCAAAGAGTTCTTTGGCTTTGCGTAGTTCAACCGATGGGTCGTCATTTTCGGCATCGTCGTGGCGTGCACCGATGACGGAAACTGCAGTGCGTGAGACGTCCATCGGGTGGGCGTCTTTGGGCAACAGGTCGATGGCTTCTTTGACGGCCGGGTCCAGGGCGCGGTTAGCGCGTTCCAGCTTGATGAACTCGTCGAGTTCGGCCTCGGATGGCAGTTCGCCGTGCCACATCAACATCGCAACTTCTTCAAACGATTTGTGGGTAGCCAGGTCCTGGACCGGGTAACCGCGGTAGAGCAGCGAGTTTGTGTCAGGATTGACTTTTGAGATGGCGGTGGAATCGGCGACAACACCGACTAGGCCTTTTCTAATCTCTTCGGACATACATTCTCCAATCAGAGGGTTTCGGCGTTGGCTTCGATATCCAGACCGGGTACTTCGAAATTGAAAATACCCGAGTCAAACGCGTTGTAGTCTTCGTATTCTACGAGCTCGTAGAGGCGAGACCGGGTCAACATCTGGTCTACGGAGGCATTTTGTGTACCGTCAGCGTTAATAGTATCCAAAACCCGTTCGGCGGCCCCCATTGCGCTACGCAATAGCGTAACCGGGTAGATCACCATGGCCACACCGGCATCAGCCAGTTGCTGACGTGTGAACAGTTCGGACTTGCCAAACTCTGTCATGTTCGCCAGGACGGGCACGTCGACGGCATTGGTGATCGTCTCGAATTCGGAGAGATCCTTCATTGCCTCCGGAAAGATCGCATCTGCGCCGGCGTCCACCATCGCTTTGACACGCTCCACCGCGGCGCTCATGCCGTCAATACCGCGGATGTCGGTGCGCGCCATGATGAGGAAGTTGTCATCGATGCGGGCATCGGCAGCTGCGGCGATCCGCTGGGTCATCGTCGACGTATCGACGACGGTTTTGCCGTCCAGGTGGCCACAGCGCTTGGGCAATACCTGATCCTCGATGTGCATACCGGCCAGGCCAGCGTGCTCGAGTTCCTGGATGGTGCGTGCCAGGTTCATGGGTTCACCGAAACCGGTATCGGCATCGACCAAGGCGGGCAGATCCGTCATCCGAGCAATCTGTCCGGCACGATTGGCGACCTCAGGCAGTGTGGTCAGACCGATGTCGGGCAGGCCCAGATCATTGGCGAGCACCGCACCAGAGATGTAGACGCCATCGAAATTTTTCTCTTCGATGAGTCGTGCAGACAGCGGGTTGAATGCACCCGGGAACTGGCGGGCAGCTCCGGGGGTGAGCATCTTGCGCAGGGCGACACGTTTTTCGGCGGGACTGACTTTCGAATACAGCATTAGAAGAGTCCTTTCGGTGCATCGGTCGCGTTGATGTAACCGGGCTTGGCGACCACGTTGAGCTGGTCGAGTTCACCAGCTTTGAGGTCGTCCAGGCGCTCGACGGCGTCCAGGAAGCGCGTGATTTCGGCTTCTTCAACGATGCCTTCGGCAAGCATGCGGAATTTGTTGATGTACTGTTCGCGCTCGAATGGGCGAGCACCGAGCGGATGGGCGTCGGCGACGGCGATGTCGTCGGTAATGACGGTGCCGTCTTTCATAGTGATCTCCACCGAACCGCCAAATGCCTTCTCGTTGAGGTCCAGCGAGTGGTAGCGGCGGGTCCATTCTGGATCTTCGAGGGTTGAGACCTTGTGCCACAGTTCGACGGTGTCTTTACGCTGTGCGCGCTCTGGAGCGTATGAGTCGGCGTGGTGCCATGCGCCGTCCTGCAGTGCGACGGCAAAGATGTACATGATCGAGTGGTCCAGGGTTTCGCGTGAAGCGGTTGGATCCATCTTTTCTGGGTCGTTGGCGCCGGTACCGATCACGTAGTGGGTGTGGTGCGACGTCTTGATCAGGATGGATTCAACATTGGCCGGGTCGGTGGCTTCTGGGTGCTCTTGGTTGAGCTTACGAGCCAGATCGATCCAAGCTTGTGCTTGGTATTCGGCCGAGTGTTCCTTGGTGTAGGTGTCCAGAATGGCGCGTTTGGCTTCGCCTTCCTCGGGCAGCGGCACGGTGTAATTGGCTTCTGGGCCATCCAGCATCCAGGCGATGACGCCGTCTTCACCTTCATAAATTGGGACGGGTGAGGTCTGGCCGCGCAGTGCACGGTCGATGGATTCAACGGCCATCTTGCCGGCGAATGCTGGCGCGTGTGCTTTCCAGGTGGAGATTTCGCCCTTGCGAGACTGACGGGTGGCGGTGGAGGTATGCAGGGCCTGGCCAACGGCCTGGAAGATCGTTTCGGTATCGGCGCCCAGCAGCGTGCCGAGACCGGCTGCGGCTGACGGGCCCAAGTGGGCAATGTGGTCGATCTTGTGCTCGTGCAAGCAGATCGCTTTGACGAGGTTGACCTGGATTTCGTATCCGGTAGCAATACCGCGAATCAACTCGTGACCCGATTTGCCGGCGTGCTCGGCTGCGGCCAAGATGGCCGGAATGTTGTCTCCGGGGTGCGAGTAGTCCGCGGCCAAGAAGGTGTCGTGGTAGTCGAGTTCACGAACGGCCACACCGTTGGCCCAAGCGGCCCATTCCGGGGAGACTTTCTCGTCAACACCGAACACGGAAGATCCGGACCCGCCGGTGGATGGTGCGTGCGTGGATGCCTGTGCGCGCGCCGACACAATAGGGGCACGATTCAACGAGGCAACGGCAACCGAAGCGTTATCGATGATGCGGTTGATGATCATGTCTTTGACTTCATCAGTCACTGCGACCTCGTCAGCGGCGACCTGAGCGATCTTGTACGCCAGCTGGTCTTCGTGCGGAAGATGCTGCGCGGATGGGTAGACGCGTACTTCGTGGTTAATCATGACGTCCCTTCGGAGTTTCTGCATGGGTGAGAATGTGATCCAGCGACGCCTGCAGGTGCATGGTCGTCGCTGCACTGGCTAACAGTGGGTCTTTTTTGGCGATTGCCTCGGCAATCTTGGAATGCTCTACCGCGGAGGCGGCGAGACGGGTGGGATTATCTTTGGCCATTCTGCGGACGCGCGCCAGGTGCACGCGCAAATTTGAAAGTGCCGTGGACAAATAGCTGTTGCCGGCCGCGGAGTCGATGAGTTCGTCCATGGTGTTAATCAGCTGGTAGTACGGTCCGGGGTCTTCAAGAATCTGGGCGTTTTCGGTGACGGCGTGGAATTTCTGGGCCAGTGGGCCAAACTTCGCAGCATGGTCACTGGTTGCGGCCAATCGGGCTGATTCGGTTTCGAGTACTCTGCGCAGCACGAACATATCGGCCAGATCGTCCAACGATACATCAGAGACGACGGTCCCCCGCCCCCGCTGTGCATCGGCCAGACCATCGGCGACCAATTTCGCCACGGCTTCACGCACCGGGGTGCGGGACACCCCGAGACGCTCTGAGAGGTCAACCTCGGCAAGTACCGAGCCGGGTGGCAGATCCCAATTCAGGATGTCCCGGCGCAGTGCTTCGTAGGCTCGTTCACTGGCACGCATACCCTCAGTGTATACATAGAGCCGAGTCGTTGGCCAGCCACCTAACATCTGGGGCACAATCATTGCGATCCTGTATACACTCCCCGCGTGATTGTGGTCGGGTTCACGTCAGATACTCTAACAACTCCGCGCACCCGATCGCGCGGCGACCGCTACACTGGAATGGCACATGGCACCTGACGCAAACATCGAGCAGTGGGAGTAGCGCGTGACGATACGCATCATCACAGTGGGCAAGCGACACGAAGCGTGGGTGGCAGAGGGCATCGAGCGTTTTGCCAAGCGACTGAAAAAACCCTACGACATCGAGTTCAAGCTGGTGCCACACACCACCGCCGGCGAACAACGGTCTCGTGATGAAGAGTCTGCTGCGATTCTGAAGCAAGTTCGTGCACAAGACCACGTGATGCTGTTGGACGAACGGGGCACAAATTTCCGTTCTCCGCAGCTGGCGGAGCACCTGCAACAGCTTTTTGATACTTCGCGCAGTGTGGTGTTGGTGATCGGTGGTGCCTACGGTGTCAATGATGAGCTGCGAGCGCGGGCCGATACGGTGTGGTCGCTGTCGAATCTCGTGTTTCCGCATCAGCTGGTGCGGTTGATGGTAACCGAGCAGATTTATCGCGCGCAGGAGATTTCCGCCGGTAGGCCGTATCACCACCAGTAGTCTGGTGCCATGACAGATTCGGTGCCGGCAGCGTTTTCTGATGCCACACGCTCTTGGTTTGAGCGGTCTTTTGATGCGCCGACCAGAGCCCAGTTGGGTGCCTGGGAGACGATTAGCTCCGGGGAGCATGCATTAGTGATTGCTCCGACGGGGTCGGGGAAAACGCTGGCGGCCTTCTTGTCTGCCATCGACCGGCTGATTACCACCCCGACCGAGGGTAAGCACCGCACCAAGGTGCTCTACATTTCCCCGTTAAAGGCGTTGGGGGTCGATGTTGAACGAAACCTCACGGCCCCGTTGGTCGGCATTACACAAATGGCTCAGGCCCAGGGGCTCGAGGTGCCAGAGATTCGCACCGGCGTGCGTTCCGGAGATACTTCGGCGCGGGATCGTCGTCGGCTCATCACCGATCCCCCAGAAATTCTGATCACCACACCCGAGTCGCTGTATCTGATGTTAACGTCAAAGGCTCGTGAGACGCTGGCCGGGGTAGAAACGGTGATTGTCGATGAGGTTCATGCGTTAGCCGGCAATAAACGCGGCGCGCACTTGGCGGTGTCGTTGGAGCGGTTGGATGCACTGTTGGAGCAGCCGGCGCAACGCATTGGGTTATCGGCGACGGTGCGCCCGGCTGAAGAAGTCGCACGGTACCTGGGCGGGGTCCAACCGGTCCGCGTCGTCGATGGGGCCGAACAGAAACGTTGGGACATCACCGTTTCGGTGCCGGTGACCGACATGACCCAACCGGATGCCGGAGCCTCACCCGAAGAAAATACGTCGATGTGGCCGCACGTGGAAGCGCGCATCATGGAGATCGCCGCGCAGTATCGGTCGATGATAGTGTTTGTGAATTCGAGACGCTCGGCGGAACGACTCACCGAATCGCTCAATGAACTGTGGGAGCACGGTGAGGACGCGGAACAAGAATTTGCGCGAACCCACCACGGGTCGATGTCGGCCACGGCCCGCGCCGAGGTCGAAGACGGCTTGAAATCGGGCACGCTGCGGTGCGTGGTAGCCACGTCTTCATTGGAATTAGGCATTGACATGGGGGTCGTGGATGCGGTGATCCATCTGCAAGCTGCACCAACGGTCGCGGCGGGTCTGCAGCGCGTGGGGCGTGCCGGACACCAAGTGGGTGAGGTGTCCATCGGCTGGTTCTTCCCGCTGCACCGGGGCGATGTTGTCGACGCTGCGGTGGTCACCGAGCGCATGATGACCGGCGAAATTGAGGCCATCGAGATCCCGGCCAACCCGTTGGATATCTTGGCGCAGCACACCATCGCGGCCGCGGCCATGGATGAGCTGGTCGACCAAAAGTGGCTCGATGTGGTGCGTCGTGCCGCGCCGTTTACCACGCTGTCCATGGATGTGTACGCTTCGGTGCTGGATTTACTGGCGGGCAAATACGTCTCGGATGAGTTTGCCCAGTTGAAGCCGCGCGTGGTGTGGGACCGCGAAGCCGGCACCATTACGTCCCGCCCCGGAGCCCAGCGGTTGGCCGTCACCTCGGGAGGGACCATTGCCGACCGCGGGCTCTTCGGGGTCTATCTGGCTACCGAATCCGATGCGGCCAAGCGCGTGGGCGAACTCGATGAAGAGATGGTGTACGAATCTCGGGTCGGCGAAACGATCATCCTGGGCGCAACCACCTGGCAAATCGAAGACATCACCCATGACCGCGTGTTGGTCACCCCGGCATTTGGACGCCCCGGACGTCTGCCCTTTTGGCGCGGCGACCAACCCGGCCGACCCCTCGAACTGGGACGCGCCACCGGGGCATTTCGACGTGAAGCACTGGCGGATCCCAACATCGCCCAGCGGTTGCGCGCCGCAGGTTTAGATGACAACGCCCGGACCAATCTGCTGAACTATCTGACCGAGCAGCGCGACGCGACCGGACATCTACCCACCGACACCACGATCGTCGTGGAACGATTCCGCGATGAACTCGGCGACTGGCGCATCATTTTGCACACTCCGTTTGGCAAGGGCGTGCACGCACCCTGGGCGCTGGCCATCTCTGAGCGGGTCAAAGCCACCTATGGGTTCGATGCCAATGCGATGGCCGGTGACGACGGGATCATCGTACGCGTGCCCGCCACCGATGCCGAACCGGCGGCCGCCGATATCTTTTGGTTCGACCCCGAAGACCTGCGCGACCAACTGCGACAGCACGTCGGCGGATCGGCCCTGTTCGCCGCGCATTTTCGTGAAAATGCGGCCCGGGCGCTGTTACTGCCCCGACGCGACCCGGGCACACGCACACCGCTGTGGCAACAACGCCAACGCGCCGCGCAACTCTTAGCCGTGGCCTCAAAGTATCCGCAGTTTCCGATTATTTTAGAAACGGTGCGCGAAGTCCTCCAGGATGTCTATGACGTCGACGGACTCATGGAGGTCCTCGAGCAGGTTCGTACCCGGGTGCTCCGCGTGGTCGAGGTACAGACGCCGCAGGCCTCGCCCTTCGCCCAGACCTTGCTGTTCGGGTATACCGCGCAGTTCATGTACGAAACCGATGCACCGCTGGCCGAGCGTCGGGCTGCGGCACTGTCGCTGGATCCCGGCCTACTGTCCCAACTGTTGGGTCAGGATATGCTGCGCGAACTGCTCGACGAGGACGTCATCGCGCAGGTGCAAGCCGACCTCCAGCACACCTCAGCGTCGCGTCGGCTGCACGGAACAGAAGGTGTCGCGGATCTGCTGCGCCTGTTAGGTCCGTTGTCCACCGCCGAGTTGGCCGCGCGACTACGCGAGGATGACGACGCCGTCGACGAGGCAACCGCCGAGCACCTGGTGGAACAGTTGGTCGCGGACAAACGCGCGATTGCCGTGCGCATGGGGCAGGCACACTTGTGGGCCGGCATCGAAGACGCACCCCGGCTGCGCGATGGTCTGGGCATACCACTGCCCATGGGCGTCCCGGCAGCCTTTTCGGATGCGGTTGATGATCCACTGGGCGATCTGGTGGCCCGCTACGCCCGCACCCACGGCCCATTTACCGCACCACAGGTTGCCGCACGTTTCGGCATCGGTCCGGTCATCGCCCATCAAGTGTTGCAACGGTTAGCCGCCCAACACCGGGTGACGCTGGGCGCGTACTTACCGAACCCGCCGGCCGGTGAGGGACCGGTGGCCACCGATGAATGGTGCGACGTCGACGTGCTCGCCCGGATCCGGCGGCGCTCGCTGGCCCAGCTGCGTGCCGAAGTCGAACCCGTCGAACATGCCGCCTATGCCCGGTATCTGCTGGCACAGCACCAAGTGATGCCCACACCACAGGAACGCGGTGTCGACGGATTGGCGATCGTGCTGGATCAGCTCACCGGTTTCGCTGCACCCGCGCAAGTCTGGGAAGCCGCCATCCTACCGGCACGCGTCGACGACTACCGGCCCGCAATGCTCGATGAGTTGCTGGCCACCGGGCAGTTTGTGATGGTCGGGGCCGCGGACCAGTCGGTGGCCTTCCACCACGTCGATACGGTCGACCTGACACTGCCCATCCGGCCCACCGATGAGCGACAACCGATCCACGATGCCATTATCGAAGCACTGACCGATACCGGTGGCTGGTTCTACTCGGCGTTGACGGCGCAACTGGATGCTCCCGGAGAGGATGTGTTGGCGGCCCTGTGGGATCTGTTCTGGGCCGGGGTGGTCACCAATGACACGTTCACCGCGGTGCGTGCCACCTATGCGAAGTCCTCGACGCGTGCTCCGACGCAACGCACAGCCCCGCGACGCCAAGCACGCTTGCGTCGGCTCAACCGTCTGGCGCCCACCGCGCATGCTGCTCGCAATCCAGACCCGCCAACCGCGGTGGGTCGCTGGTCGCTCCTGCCGCAACGCACCGATGAAAACACTGCTGCCCTGCACGCCCAGGCCGAATACTTACTGGACCGCTACGGCGTCATCACCCGAGGGGCCGTCACTGCCGAAGCACTGCCCGGCGGGTTCTCGGCATACTATCGGCTGTTATCCAAGATGGAAGAGTCGGGACATATTCGGCGCGGGTACTTTATCGAAGCGCTGGGTGCCGCACAGTTTTCCACCGCGGCGACCATTGATGCGCTGCGCGCGTATGATGACGACCCCCGCCATCCACAGGCCATCGGCCTAGCCGCAACCGATCCGGCCAACCCGTATGGTGCCACCCTGGACTGGCCCGCAACCGATGGGCATCGTCCCGGACGTAAGGCCGGTGCCTACGTTGTGCTCGTCAACGGTGAACCGGTGCTGTATTTGGAACGCGGCGGCAAGACAGTATTGCAGTTTGGCGAGCAACACCTCGCCGCGGCGGCAAACGCGCTGGTCGACGCGCTGCAGCGCGCCAAGGTCGACAAGCTGGCGGTCTCGACGGTCAACGGCGAACCCATCACGGGTACCGAGCTCGCCTCACACCTGGTCGATGCCGGGTTCTACACCACGCCCAACGCGATACGGTTTCGGGCCTAAACTAGCACCATGCCCACACCACCATTACCTGTTCGCGACGGCGTTGGACCCACTCGCCTGCGCATCCCGGCTGACGTCGAGACGACGGTCGTGGAATTTTTACGCGCCCGATTTCCGCATCTGGGACACGAGGCGTTGGCCTCACGCATCGCGGTCGGTGACATCGTGGGCAATGACGGTACCCGCATCACCGAGCACACGCCCGCCAGCGCGCACGAGTTCATCTGGTATTACCGCTCGGTGCCCGATGAACAGCGCATTCCCTTCGATGTCCGGGTGCTCCACCAGGACGAACACCTGGTGGTGGCCGATAAACCACACTTTGTACCGACAACGCCGGGCGGCCAGTTCCTGCAGGAAACCGCGCTGGTGCGGTTGCGCAACCAATTGGGCATCCCCGATCTAGTCCCGCTGCATCGATTAGACCGTGCCACCGCCGGGGTGTTGTTATTCTCTCCGAATCCCGCAACTCGTGGCGCCTATCAACAACTCTTCGAACACCGTCGCGTCACCCGCCAATATCGTGCCGTGATACAACTGCCCGCCCCCGCCGAATTGTATCTTGAGCGGTTCCCACTGACGTACCGAAATCGCATTATCAAAACCAAAGGGATCATCAACGCCGAAGTCGAAGCCTATGCTCCGCGTGCATCTGGACGGCTTGAAGCACCCCGGATCGGCAAGCGTCGGCGAAGCCACGCCCCCACCACCGGACCGAATGCCGTCACCGACATCACCTTGGTGTCGTACCAGCTCAACGATGACGGGGCGCTAGCCCATGTGGCGCTGCACCCGCGGACCGGTCGCACGCATCAATTACGCATCCATTTGGCAGCGCTAGGACACGGGGTTCTGCACGATCGGTTTTACCCCGAACTGCTCGAGCACCGTGCCGATGACTACACCAAACCGCTGCAATTATTGGCGGATGGATTAGCATTTGCGGACCCGCTCACCGGTGAGCACCGGTCGTTTACTTCCCAGCAGACACTCAGTTTCGCACCGTACATTGAACCCGGCCCCATTCACCCGAGCCACTAAAGCGTGTCAGCTCGTTGATTTAGTGTCCCGGGCAGTAAAATGGGCAGACTTATTTAATGGGCAACACCGGGCGGTGGGAGGAGCGTGCACGTGACCGAAAGTTCGTCAGATTCATCAGATGCGTTATCACGACTGAAAGACCAGCCTTCTGCCCCCGCTGAACCACAGGCTGATGAGACCGTCGAGTCCGATGTCTCAGCGGTTCCGGTGCCCGAGCGGAAGACGACTAAGGCACCCAAGGAAGAAAAATGGACCTTACGTGATCGGTTCAACGCGTGGCTGGATTCATTTCGTGGGCCGACCCAGGACGATATTGAGCAGGCGATAGCCAATACACCAGATCGCATTCAGGCCCGCTGGCAAAAACTCCAGGATGATCGCCGTGCAGCGCGTCTCGCGGAAGCACGCGCACAACAATTGGCCGCCGAAGTGGAAGAAGCACGCCAAGCGTTGGAAGAGCAGTGGGAACGCGAATCGGAACGGATGGCTGAACTCGAATACGAGCAGGCCCTCGAGGCACGTCGTCGTCAACAAGAGCGCGAAACTCAAGCCCTGTTGCGAGCCGCACGCCGCCTGGAGTCCGATGACATTCCGAGACCGGACAATCGGCCGATGTTACAACAGCCCGACGAGTACCTCTCCGACGAGGAGCTGTTCGAGCGCGCCCAGCAGAACCTGCCCGAGTGGCAGCGCCTGGATCGCATCGTCAACAAAGCACGCTCGATCGAAGCGGAAACCCCGTCACCGCCTCCATCGGCAACCGATGAAGCACGCGAGGAAGCCGAAGATTTCGTGCTGCCGTTTCGTAAACCGGTCACGGATAATCCAGACCCGAAGCAGCTCGATGGGTTTCGTCGCATCACGCTGAGTATCAGCTGGGTACTGTTTGTGGTCGTTGGGCTGTTCAGTCTGGGCTGGCTGGGACCGTGGCCGTCGATGACTGAAGCACACGACGGACTCTATGGTGGTTCAACCTCGCTCATGTCGATGGCCTTCTGGCACGTCGCGGCATGGCCGTTGTTGTGGGTCGCCATGCTGTTATACACCCTGTATCAGTGGGCACCGTCGCAGTATTCGGCCGTCCGGAATCGCACGACCGCGTGGTACGTGTCCAATGCGATGCTGTTGGCGGCCGCCACGAAACTGCTGGCGCATTTCCAGGACGTCGGCCTCGAAGTGATCACCTCGATTGCTGCCACCGTGTTACTAGCTCGTGCGGTGGGCAGCTTGAACAGGTACACCGAACGCAACGCCAAGGAACGCTTCCTCGTCGATATGCCCATCGGCGCCTTTACCGGTTGGATGCTGATTTTTTCGGGCACCACCGTCTTCACCGCGATGGCGTCGTGGAACGTGTTGGATCTCTTCTGGATACCCGAAACAGTGTGGGCCATCCTCGCCATAGTGGTCTTGCTCATAGTATTGTCCCGGCTGACATTGACCGGTCGCGGCCGCATGTCGATTGCCATCGGGTTCAGTTTCGGGATGGCCGCGATCATCGGCACCCGGCTGTTTGGTGAAGACGCATCATTCATTCTGGTCGGTGTCGCACTGCTTGGATCATTCGTTGTGCTTGCCGCCACCGAGAATCGTCGCTATCAAATTTCGATCGCGGAGAAACAGGCCATCGAGCACCTCGTCTATGCCGATGATGCTGAGGACCGCTAGCTAGACTGCGGCTCTAAATGGGGATCCAACGGCCACCGCGCCGCAGTAATAGCCGTGGCGGGCCAGTCGTCGCAACGGCCGACACTGCGTCGCCCATGGCAGCGCTGACACGATGGGCATCTCCGTCGTCAGCAATATGAAACCGCACCACGATTTGCGGGACATTCGACAAAATCTGAATGTCTGTCTGTTCGACGGTTGCAATCGATGACACTGCGGCAACGGCCGAATCCATGACCTCTTCTGGACCGTGACCTGGATAAACGTCGCCTATGGGCAGGATCGCGCGGTATGAAGGCATGGACCCAATTGTAGTTGTAGAGTGGAGGCCATGACGGTTCGAACTCCAGACCCGAATCCCGGGTGGCTAGATGAAACGGAATTGGCCGCGGCCCGCGCACGGTTGCCGATGGTCTATGTAGAAGCAATCCCTGTGCGCCTCGATGAACATGGCCGCGTCGTAGAAGTTGGACTGTTGTACCGGGCCGATGCGTCCGGGACATTCCGCTACACCTTTATCTCCGGCCGTGTGCAATACATGCAACCCATTCGCGATGCCCTGATGCGTCACCTAGAAAAGGATTTGGGCCCGCTGGCGATGCCGCAACTACCCATGACGCTGACACCCTTTACAGTGGCCGAGTATTTCCCGTACGGTTCGACGTCAGGCCTCACTGACGAACGCCAACACGCCGTCGCGCTGTGCTACGTTGTGCCGGTTCGCGGTGACACCGAACCACGCCAAGACGCCCTGCAGGTCGCCTGGTTGACCCCGGACGAAGCACTGTCTACCGATGTGCAACAAGATTTTGAAGGCGGTCGCGGAAAACTTGTGACCCAGGCGATGGCCTGGGCAAACTGGGGCGTCTAACCTATGACAGGAGGTAGCTATGACTAGCATCGATATTGGTGCACCGGAAGATTTCCCCATCGAAGAAGGCGTCTATATCGGCCACGATGTGACCGGTGGCGAACCGATCGCGGTATTTCGCACCGATGAAGGCATCTACGCACTCAATGACCGCTGCACCCACGGCAACTACTCGCTTTCCGAAGGCTGGGTCGAAGACGAAACCGTCGAATGCCCGAAACACGCGTCGAGTTTTTGCCTGGCCAACGGCAAGGTACTGAACCTACCTGCCACTCAGGATGCACCAACGCACAAGGTAGAGGTCGTCGACGGTCGTGTCATGTTGACCCCGGGAACCGATGCCTAACACCGTCATTATCGGAGGCTCAGTGGCCGGATTCTCCGTGGCCGCGGGCCTGCGCGACGCCGGATACACCGGGGGCGTGACGATCATTGACCCGCACGAGACCGCGCTGGACCGTCCACCACTGTCCACCGAATATTTGGTGGGTGACGACGTCGAACTGGCACTTGCCCCGGACCAATGGTTCGTCGACAATGCAGTCACCTGGATACAAGATACGGTCCTACGATTGAACCAGCGACCAGCTCACGGCAGCAGTCGTCTGGTCGTCGAGACGCTCACGGAGCAGGTCGAAGCGGATGAGGTGGTCATCGCAACGGGAGCCGTGCCGAAAACCCTGGAACTCGACAAACCGGTGTATACGCTGCGGTCGCTAGCCGATGCCGACGCGCTACGCGACGCATTGCGGCCCGGCACATCAGTGGCAATTGCCGGGAGCGGGTTACTTGCACCCGAGCTGGCGACATCGGCCAAACATCTTGGGGCTAACGTCACCGCGTTTACTCCCCAGGTGCCGGCGACCCAGATTTTTGGAGAGCTTGCCGACGTTTTATACACCACGATGACGGAACAGGTTGAGGTCGTCCCCCGCCGGCTCACCGTGAGCGAAAACCTCGACCATTTTGATATTGTCATCGCCGCGGTCGGTGTTGAACCCGCCGTCACAGTTGCCGAAGGCTCCGGAGTGAGCATTGATGACGGGATCGTCGTTGACGACGGCTACCGCACATCGCTCGCCGGGGTGTATGCCATCGGGGACGTCTGCCGCAAACACGGTCAGTCCCGCCAGGATCATTGGGATCACGGGCGGGCCTCCGCAGCCCGGGTGGTACATACCATCATGGGTACTCAGCCCGATGCCCCAACTCCGCAGTGGGTATGGTCCGACCAGTTTGGCCATGACGCCCAGGCAGTCGGTCGCGTCATCCCGCAGGCTCACGAACAGCTCGTCCACCGCGGTGACAACGTCATCTTTGTGGTCGATGGAGACCAGCTCATCGGGGCGGCCGCCGTCGACGATCGAAAGGTGATTCGAGCAGCCACACGGATGATCACTCGCGGAATTGCCGTCGACCCAGACCAACTGGCCGATGTTGAGATGTCGCTTCGTCAACTGTTGCGGTGAGCATATGAGTTTGGTCCGCCGGGCGTTTGCCCATCAACGCATTGCTGACACCCATGCAGCCTGGGCCATTTTGCGTGCTCAAAACGCGCACATCGTCCTGGCAATCCTGGAACAACGACTCGCGGGCGAACAGCGGCAAGTCCCTGCGCCCGAACTGTTTGAGCAGGTCACAGAGGATCTCGAAGAACTCCGGTCAGAAGGTTTTGAACTTCCACGCACTGCCCAGGAATATGTCTCTGACTGGCGCCGCTCCGGTATTCTGATCAGACGCCCCAGCACCGAGCAGCGCGAAGAAACCTTCGAACTCTCCCCCGGTGCCTTGGCAGCCATGCAGTTCGTTGACGAATTACACACGCCACGCCGGACCGTGACGGAATCACGCTTAGCGACCATCCAGAATCTCATGTCGAAGTTAGTGGTCGATACCGACCCGGACATCACGTCACGGCTGGCCACCCTCGAAGCAGACAAAGCGCGCATCGAAGAAGAGATTCAGCGTCTTTCCGAAGGTGAGATTGACGTCCTCGATCAGGAGAAAGCCACCGAACGCGTCGCCGAAATCCTCAACTTGGTCACCGAGGTGCCCTCCGACTTTGGTCGTGTACGCCAAGAAGTCGAAGGTCTCAACCATGATTTACGCGAAAAACTCATCGACTCGGATGACGCACGCTCAGCCGTTCTAGAAGATATCTTTCGTGGTGTCGATATCCTGGCGGATTCCGATGCTGGGCGATCGTTCTACGGGTTCTATGCGTTACTCTTGGACCCAGAACGCGGCATGGAATTCGAAGATGCCATCCAAACGATCACCGAACGCGACTTCGCGGAACACCTGCCACCGCCGCAAATGCGTGCCCTGCGCGGGATGCTGCCGGTCCTTCAAGAGCGGTCCACCGAGGTGCACCAAATTCTCACGTCCTTTAGCCGGAGCCTTCGTCGCTTTGTTCAAACACAGCGCCTGACCGAAGAACGCCGACTCAACCGCGAGTTACGGGCCGCGCTGAAAGACGCGATGCGAGCGTCGGAGGTCGTGCGTGCCACCACCGAATTCGATGTGGAGTTCCAGCTATCTCGGCTGCCCCAGATCTCATCAATCTCGTCGCTACGGCTCAAAAATCCTGGTGACTACCGCGTCGAGACGTCGCTAGAAGAAAATTCGACGGGTATCGTCTCGTTAGAAGAAATCCAACAGCTGGCGCGCACCATGGATATCGATATGACCGAACTCGAGACAAACGTCAATACCATGATCACCGAACATGGGACCGCCACCATCGGTGAAGTCCTGTCAGATTTTCCGGCGACGCAAGGCATCGCTTCAGTCGTCGGACTCGTCGTCTTGGGCCAAGAACATGGCAAATGGCTGGCAGGCAATACGGAAGCCGTAGCGTGGGATGGCCGCAGCGGTCACATCGAAACGTTTCTGTTTACCGAAAGGATTCCGCAGTGACCGAGAATGCATTCCCCGACCCTCTCGTCCCTGAGCCGGAAACACCCGACGACGGACGACTATGGGAGACCGATACCGGCACGCTGCATGAACAATCACGCCGCGCTCTGCTGCAATTGCTGCGTGGCCCATATATTTCGGCGGACCGACATAGCAAACTGTGGACCCGAATTCTGGTCGACGAAACCATGATCCGCTCACGGTTAGCTGACCTGTTTCTCACGCTGGTGGTGGATCATGAACGCGAAGTGGCGTTTGTACGAAACGTCGACGAAGTGGACGCTCCGAGGGTAGTACGGGCACAGAATTTGACCCATATCCAAACAATATTGTTATTGCATTTGCGGCAACGGCTGATGCAAGATGCCGAACAAGCTCGTGCAGTCGTAGACGAAGGCGAGACGATAGAACAGTTAGCGGTCTTCGAAGGTGTGGGTGGGACCGACCCGGCACAATTTGAGAACCGTATCCGTTCGGCATGGAACAAGTTCACGGATCTGGGCATCCTCTATGAAACGACTACCCCGGGCCGATTCGAGATCTCACCGGTGCTTGCGGTGATCTTTGGGGCAGAAGAAATCACCGCTATTCGGCGCGAGTACGACAAGATCCTCACCGAGCAGCTTCCATTCGAAGATGAAGCCAACGACGACGAGGAAGATGATCAATGACCACACAATCCACGATCTTCCCCGACCAATGGCGCATGAATAAAATTGAAGTGCTCAACTGGGGTACCTTCCAGAATCATTGGGAAATTCCCATTACCCGACAGGGATTTCTTATCACCGGTCCTTCGGGTTCCGGCAAGTCGTCACTGTTAGATGCGGTCTCGTCTGTGTTGGTGCCGCGCGGTGAGATCCGGTTCAATGCTGCTGCCCAGGCAGGGGCTGCTCGTGGGCCGCATGCGCGCAGTCTCGTCTCGTACGTGCGCGGCGCGTATCGTCGGGCCACCGATGTTGAGACCGGTGAAGTCGTCAGCACATATCTGCGAGAACAAGCGACGTATTCCGCGGTCAAACTGAGTTTTTCCAATGGCACCGATGCTGCCCCCATCGTGTTGATTAAGCTCTACTACCTGCGCCGCGGCGCCATGCAGAACGCTGATGTCCAAGAGCAATCGATCATCCTACGGGACGACCGAAAACTCACCGAGTTCGCGCAGTTCATTGATGCTGGCATCAATGTGCGACAGCTCAAACGTGACGTTGCCGAAGCTGAGCTGATCACCGATCGGCACTCCACATTTTCGAATCGTTTCAAACGCATTCTGAAGATCTCCGGCGATAACGCGCTCAAGCTGCTGCATCGAACCCAATCCGCCAAGTCCTTGGGCAATCTCGATGACCTGTTTCGTTCCTTCATGTTGGACGAGCCAAAAACCTTCCAGCTCGCCCGGACTGCTCGAGAACAGTTCCAGGAATTATCGCAAGCACACAGCACCGTCGTTGATGCTCGTGAACAACGCGATGTGCTCCAACAACTTCGTGAACCCGCCGAAGCCTACGAGGCTGCGCAGTCCAGAATTCAACGCACAGAATATTTGGTCTCTGGCATTGACGACTACACGGCGCTGACCAAACATGATCTGATCACCAAAGAAGTCGAACATGCTCGGTTGAAGTTAGCGGAACACCGCGACGCGTTTGAAACCGCAGAGCAACGTCGCAGAGATGCGACTGACGACCATACGATCGCCAATCAGGAGTTGTTGGCCGCGGGTGGCGGGGCTCTGCAAACGTTGGACGATCGTGTTGCAGCACAACAAGACCAGGTGGCAGCCACCCAACAAACACGAAACGATCTCCAGCAGCGCCTGTTGCGCGTCAGCATTGAACTGCCATATAAGCGACGTGATTTTGATGAATTGCGAGCCCAAGCAGCTCAAGATGCGGCGAATGCGACCACACGTCGTGAAGAACTCCAACACCAGCTGTATGACGTCACCAAACAACGCGGTCACAACGAAGACTCCCGCAAGGCATTGCAGGCCGAGCTCAAATCACTACAGGCTTCGCAGTCCAATATGTCGCTGCCGCTCCAACGGGCACGCCAGATCATTACACAGGCGGCTGGCCTGCCGGAACAGACATTGCCATTTGCCGGTGAGTTGATGGAAGTTCGGCACGACTACCGAGACTGGACCGGCGCCATCGAACGCGTCCTGCGTCCATTCTCAACAACGCTGCTCATTCCGCAAGCACACGCAACCAAAGTGTTGGAGGCCGTTGATAGCCAGCATCTTGGCACGCGGTTAGTCTCCCAGGTCGTGCCGTCGTCGGATCCACAGCCTAAGCGTCTTCAGTATCCAGAGTCCGTCGTGAACCGTGTGGCGGTGGCCGACCATGCGATGCAGCCCTGGATCTATGCGGAACTGACCCATCGTTTTGATTACCAGGCGGTCGAAAAAGCCAGTGAATTTGGCAACTATCAGCGGGCTGTGACACGAGCCGGTCAGGTGCGTCGTGGTGTCAATCGCTATGAAAAAGATGACCGGCACAAGGTCAATGACCCAACCCATTGGGTCATGGGGTTTAGTAACAACGAAAAATATGACAGTTTCTCCGAGCAGCTCCAAGAGCTCACAGCACAAGATGAGCAGCTAGAACAACGGCTCGAGAAAATTGTGCAGCGTCAGAACCATGAACAGTTGCGGTTGCACTTGCTGGAAGATATCGAAACACTGCGTTGGGAGGCCATCGATGTCGTCACCGCGGAGATGCGGCTCGATGAGTTACAAACAAAGCTCGTCGATTTGCAATCGTCAAACAGTGATCTGTTGGAGGCGCAACGGCGCTTGACCGAAGCGGCTTCGAAAAAGACGGCCACTGAGAAAGCGTACGAGGAGAAACTCCAGACCCGTATCGCCTCAGAAAACCGTGTCAGCTCGTTAGAGGAAGCACTGGATGAGTTGGACACCCAAGTGCAGTCACTTGAGGTCGCAGACGATCTCACGGCCGAACTCGACGCACTGTTCTTGGAGGTCTCTGAAACACGACGCCTGAGCCACGAGAAGGTCGATCGGGTTTCGCGTCAAGTATCGACGCGATTGCATAAACAGCAGCACGAACTCGAACGCGCTGCCTCTGATGCAGCTTCGAAATTCCAAGGTCTCGCCCAAGAGTTTCGAACCCGTTGGGAAGCCGTTGCCGCGAACTTATCGGTCTTTATCGACGACCGTGCCGGGTATCAACGCCTGCTGGAGAACATTATTTCTGATGGACTGCCCCGCTTTGAGGACCGCTTCTTTGACCTGTTGCAAACACAGTCGCGCAATAACGTCGCAAACCTGGCCAGCGAGATTCGTGGCAACTTGGGTCGGGTCCAGGACCGTATCGCGCCGATTAACGAATCCTTAGCGCGCTCAGAATTCAATCCAAATACCTATTTGAACATCGTGGTGCTCAATAACCAAAACGAGAAGGCCCGCGAGTTCCTAGCGGACCTGCACGAGATTTCGTCGGGTTCATGGGCAGAACAGGACCGCGACTCGGCAGAGTCACGCTTCCACATCATGAACGGCATCATGCAGAAGATCGGCTCATCTGAACCAGCTGATGTGACCTGGGAACGACAGGTGCTCGACACCCGGTACCATGTGCGTTTCCGGGCTAAAGAAACCGACGGGGTTGGAACCGAAGTTGATGCATTCGATTCATCCGACGGGTTGTCAGGCGGACAACAACAAAAACTCGTGACATTCTGCCTGGCGGCAGCGCTGCGTTATCAACTAGCCGGTGTGGATGCTGATGTGCCCGGTTTTGCTACGGTCATGATGGATGAGGCCTTCGATAAAGCCGACAGTCGGTTTACGAGGTTGGCGATGGATATCTTCCAGGAATTTGGCTTCCACATGGTGCTAGCAACGCCGTTGAAACTGTTGGAAACACTCGATCAATACATTGATGGCACCGCGGTGATCAGTATCGAAGACGCCCGAAAATCGCGTGTCTCGTTGGTCACCGCAGATGCGCCCGGTAGCGCTCCTCAGTCGACACGAAACGGTGCGGTCAACAAAGCCAGCCAAGTCCAGACCGACACGGCCGATGAACAACAGTCTCCGACCACAAACGGGGACGAACCCTCGACGACTGCCGATGCGGCCCCGCCGGTGCAACCTGAACCAGAGGGCTTATGGTAAAGCAGGTTACAACTACCGCTGCGATCGAACGGTTGAAGAAAACGTACCAGCGCAAAGCCGGCAGCTGGGCGCTGCAACACCTGGGCCATGAGACACCCGATGGCTCGGCTGCAAGTTTTCCGCTGCACCCGCCAACACAGCAACAGGCGATGGCCGACCAGCAGACGGTCATTGACTGGGTAGCCTCGTGGCGTGCACATCCCAAGCTGTCCGACGCGGTCGTCTGGGGCACTCGACACTGGTCGTTGCTGGGCCGCCAGGACGTCCCGCTGCGCCTAGAAATTCCAGCTGGCCATACACTGGCAAGCATCATCGGTAAAACCGACCAGTGGACGAGTCTCCTGCGACGATTCGAGAGCCTGTTGGCCGCATTGGACTCGTCAGAGAACCTCCGCAGTGTGCTGGCCCGCGATGCTGATGGGATTGTCGCACTCACCAACATAGATTTTCAACGACTCGTGGACGTGCTCGTATGGCTTAGGCAGCACCCTGCTTCGGAGCTCTACATCCGACAACTGCCAGTACGTGGTGTTGACACGAAATGGATCGAGGCGAACCGTCGGCTCGTGACGGCCCTGCATCGTGCACACACCGGCCATATGAGTCTGGGCATCGCGACCGAACCAAGTTTGTGGCGCATCCGCCTGCTCGATAACACCCATCACATTGGTGCCCTGTCGGATGTTTCAGCACCGTTGGATCAACTGGCGGCACTGGATGTGAAGCCACGTCGGGTGTTGATCGTCGAGAATCTCATCTCGTTGCTGACGCTTCCCGCCATGCAAGATACGATTGCCATTTTCGGTCGCGGCACAGCCGTCCCGGAACTGGCGAAACTTCCCTGGCTGGCAAGCGCAGACGTCTATTATTGGGGTGATCTCGACACCCACGGTCTCCGCATTTTGCATACTTTCAGAGCGGCCGGGGTCGATGCCACGTCCCTCTTGATGGACCTGCCAACCCTGCAGCAATTCCACGACCTGTGGGCACAAGAGACCAAGCCGTTCACCGGTGATCTCGACCTACTGACCACATCGGAAGCAGCAGCCTACGATTATCTGTGTACCCACCCGGGCACACGGTTGGAACAAGAACGCATTGACTGGTCGCATGTACTCGAAATATTGCGAGCGCGAGGCTTCGTATTTGAGCGGCTAGACTAGCGTTCATGCCAAAACCCAGTGACTTTTCTTTTCGCCTCGGCACGCGTCTTGACGGTGCGCACGGCCGCACCGGTACGATTCATACTCCGCACGGCGATATTCAAACCCCAGCGTATATTCCAGTGGGAACCAAAGCCACCGTCAAGGCGGTACTACCGGAAGTCGTCAAAGACTTAGGTGCCCAAGCCGTGTTGTCGAATGCTTATCATTTGTATTTACAACCCGGCCCAGAACTGTTGGATCTGCACGGCGGCTTAAGTACATTCATGAATTGGCCTGGACCAACCTTCACCGACTCGGGCGGTTTTCAAGTCATGTCGCTGGGTTCCGGGTTCAAAAAGGTCATCGATATGACCGGCCCTGAGGCTCAAGGCAAAGTGGGATCCGATGACGCGGTGGCGCCGGGCAAAGAGCGTCTGGCCAATGTAGATCATGACGGGGTCTGGTTCACGTCGCACATCAACGGTGACCGGCACCGGTTCACTCCCGAAATTTCGATGAACATTCAGCATCAGCTCGGGGCTGACGTGATGATGGCATTTGACGAGTTGACCACGTTGCATAATTCGCGCGGGTATCAGGTCGAATCGTTGGAGCGCACCCGCGGGTGGGCACAGCGCAGTCTCAATGAGCACGCAAACCTCACCCAGAGGCGTGCTGATCGTCCATATCAGGCGCTTTACGGCGTCATTCAGGGCGCCCAGTACGAGGATCTGCGTCGCAAAGCCTGCCAAGATCTCAGTACGATGCGCACCGATTTCGACGGCACCGAGGCAGGTTTTGACGGCTACGGACTCGGTGGGGCATTCGAAAAAGAAAACCTCGGGACCATCGTGGGCTGGTGTGCTGAGGAACTCCCGGAAGACAAACCCCGGCACTTACTAGGGATTTCAGAACCCGATGACCTCTTTGCGGCAGTTGAGGCTGGTGCCGATACGTTTGATGCCGTCTCCCCAACCCGTGTGGCGCGAACCGGCGCATTTTATACCGACCACGGACGCATCAACTTACCGCGGGCACAGTTTGCTCGTGACCTGTCGCCGCTGCAGGAAGGCTGCGATTGTTACACGTGCCAGCACTACTCGAAGGCGTATATTCGGCACCTGATCAAGGGTGACGAAATTCTGTCGGGCACGCTGCTGTCAATTCACAATCTGCGTTTTACCATCCGGCTGGTGGACACCATCCGGCAAACCATCATCGACGGCGACTTCTACGAATTCAAAGACCACATGTTGGGCCGGTATTACTCGAAATAACTACTCGAGGAAACTCACGAGCTGCTCGAGGGCGATGGTGTGGCCGTTGCGACTGTCGTCAATCATTTCTCGTCCCACATATGACGTGGTCTGATCCGTGACGACCACACAGATACCGTCGACTTCCTGGATGAATTCCCAGGAGACCAGACTGCTAGCCAAGAGTTGTTCACCGATGCGAACCGTTTCGGTATACACGATCGTGTCTTCGGGCTCGATGAAGTGATACTCGATGACGCCATAAAACTCCATCGATCCGGGCGTACCACAGCGATAACGGGCACGCCCTCCCGCGTGGAAGTCGTCTGCGTCAAAGACCATGGATTGGCCCGCGGGCACGGACCACTGGCTTCGCACGGCCGTCTCGGCATAGGCCTGCCAGACGGCCGACAGCGGTGCCACGACCAGTTGTTCGAGGCGAACGGTGTCGTGGACAAGTGTTGACCTTTGCGAGACTGCATCCATTGCTACAGAATGGCCCTGGCCATGCAGGAAGTCAAGAGGATCCCGACCCAGGACGTGAGGACTCTGCTTGGCCCACCGTGTATTTTCGTTCCGGTGAAACACCATTGACCAGGTAGTCGCCGAGAATGCGCGCCCGATAGATCAGCGGGTTGTGGCTGGCCAGCACCCGGGCGTTGCGCCAGTGGCGGTCGAAAGCCCGGGCCTGCGATGTTGCGGACGCGCCACCAACTTCAAAAATCTTGGTTGCCACTTCGAGCGTGACCGGGGCGATGACCTGTTGGGCCTGATACACCTGCGCATACAACTCATCGATGGCGGCTTCGGGTACCTGGTCACCGGCGGCATGGGCAGCAAAGTGTTCGGCTAGCACCGGTGGAATCGCGTGGAAGATGGTTTCGATTCCAGCGACCTGCGCACTGAGCTCGCCCAGTAACTGCAGCACTTGCGGATCATAACGCACTGTACCCGCTGCACCGTGGCTGAACGTGCGAGTCCGGCTCTGGACGTAGGCGGTACCGTCGCGCAGCACAGCTTTGGCGATGCCGACCAGGGTGGCCAGATGCACGGTTTGCCAGGCGGCCTGACCATAGGCCGTGCGATCCCCCGATTCCAGCCCGAGACCGGCCGGGAAAATCTCTGTTGCATCAACGGTTACGTCGCTGAACGTAGTCGTCCCCGAGGCGGTGAGCCGCTGCCCGAAACCATCCCAGTCATCAACGATGTGCACCCCGGAGGCATCGGCAGGCAGGGCCAATGAGACCGGCTCGTCGTCGTCTCCGGTGGCTGCCACAGCAATCCAATCCGCATACCCGGTGCCGGTCGAATAGTATTTGGTGCCATCGAGTTTCCACTGACCGTCATGATGTGTCAGTCGCGTTGCGGTGGTACCGTGTGCGTTGCCGCGTTCGGTAATGGCGTTGCCAATGATGTCACCGGCACCCAATCGGGTGAGCCACCGGTGGATGAACGCTGCGTGTTCATCGGTGCGGCTCAAGACGTCCTCAACGAAACTCCAGTGCGCACGGAGGGCTTGGGCAAGGTTGGAATCGGCGGCGGCGAGCGCGACGAAGAATGTATAGGCTTGCGGCAGCGACAGACCGTACCCGCCATAGGCTTGCGGGACGCGTAACCGCGTAAAGCCGGCTGCGCGAAGCTTTTCAACCGGTGCCGTATCGATGCCGCCGGCGGCATCGCGGGTTGGTGCGGAGGCCAGAATGTCATCGAATACCGGGTCCAGCTGCTCCCAGAGTTCGGCGATGGTCGCGTCGGTACTGTTGACGACGGGTGTAGCAACGGTCTGTGTCATGTCAGACTCCTACAGATGATCGTGGCGTCGGCAGAACGTCGTCCACGTGCGGCGCCATACTTGCTGAGAACGGTTGGACTCAGCCGAATCATCACCTGGAGCACCCCACTATAGGCAAGAGGGTTGCTGGCTGATCAGCCAGGGCTTAGAAGATCAGCACTCGTGATTCTGGTGACTTAGCTAACCACATTCGCGACGCCTCGGCAAAGTGACATGACATATTACGTAGTATTAGGCATCGGTGAGCACACCATAATTGGGCTCGGCGGTTTTGATTTTGCGGATAATCCACATGGTGACGGGGGCCAGCACGATTTCGACCATGAATTTCCAAACCCACCCGATCAGCACGAAGACGAGGTATTGGCCAAAGGTTTCGATGCCGATCACCGTTGCAGCGATGGCCGAAAACGCGATGGTGTCTAAGAGTTCTCCGACCAGGGTGGACACGGCGATGCGCCCAAAGAGATACCGTTCTCCGCTGCGGCGTTTCATCGCCACCATAATCCACGCGTTCGACAGTTGGCCCATGAGAAAACCGACCAGGGAGGCCAATACGATCAGCGGGACCGGCCCGAGCGTCCTGACCAGAGCCTCTTGACCATCGTAAAATTCGGCCGGCGGCAAGACGATAATGATCCAGTAGGTCAGCGAGGCGAACGCAGACAGTATGAAGGTCGAGTAGATGACCCTGCGGGAGGCTTTGAACCCGTAGACCTCGGAGATGATGTCGCCGACGATGTAGGCCACTGGAAAGAGGAAGAAGCCGCCGTCGGTCAAAAGCGGCCCGAACTGGACCCCTTTGGCAGCACCGATGTTTGACAGGATCAGCACCACGGCCATGATGGCAAACAGGACCGGGTAAATGTGGGTGCCAACCGGGGCATAGTTGCCACTCGGCTGGTTGGCATGGGTTGTTTCAGTCACGAAATCGTCCTTCGTACAAACGTTGTCTCGCGACGGTGTCACGGCCTCGACGGCCCCGTCCTCAGCTGCTGCCCCAGCTGGCGTTGAAATGGTTCATGGATATTGTAATCAAGACTGGCCGTTGGTTTTGAATGGGTCGACGCCGCGGGGCACAAAGACCAGGGTCATGGCCATGCCGATGACCGAAGCCGTGACGGTCATGGTCCAGGAAAGGTGCCAACCATCGGCCGCCGAAGCAATGGCCGACAGCACAACGGGCCCGAAAAAGTTCGCGAGGTTGAACATTTGGGTGATCAGCCCGATGACTGCGGCCGGTGAGCCACCCGGTGGCGCAATGTCGACGGCTTGTCGCGTCACGGTCGTCGGGACCAGGGCGCCAGCAAAAGAGAACACACCTGCGGCCAGTAGTGCCCACACGATGTTGCCTGGCACGGTGCTCCAATCTGGGGCGAACACCACCGTGGAGGTGATGGCCATCGTGGCCAACCCGATGACCAGCAGTCGGCGCGGTGGATGGCCGCGTTGCAGCAGCAGACCGGTCACGACGTTCGCGATCCCATTGAGCCCACCGACAATCGCGGTTGCGATACCGATGATGATGGCCACATCGATCGCGGAGGCCAAGGTTACCTCGCCGAAAATTGTGGGGAGAAAACTCAGCACCGCACCCCATTGCAGGGTGTAGGACGCAAAGATGATCCCCAGCGCCCACGGCAACGGGGTACGAACCGACGAGATAATGACGCGTTTGATGCGGGTCATGTTGACGACGCCTGGTGCATCGGCGGGTACGTTGCGCAGCACAACCGGGATGAAGGCGAGTGTCACCCCGCCCATGATGAACCACCACGTATGCCAGGTGATATCAGTGGCGTTGAGTAATACCGCAGAGATGCCAACGCCGAGAAAGAGTGCGGTGCCTTGAAAGCCGCCCCACCAGCCCATCGCGGCATTGACTTTGTCGGACGGGGCCAGCGCACGCACCATCGCAGGAGCGGCGACCGTGACGAGAATAAAGCCCACGCCCTCGATGGCGCGCGTCGTCATCAACCATCCAGCATTGACTGCGAAACCGCCCGCAACCGATGCGAGGCCCGCACAGAGCATGCCGACGACCACCGTATATTTGGCCCCGATACGTTCTGCCACAACCGAAGCGGCTAGGCCGCCGAGCCCACCGGCCATCTGCACCACGCCGACCAGCGCGCCGGAGGCAACCAGGCTGATGCCGAGGTCGGCTCGAATAAATTCCAGGGCAGAGGGAAGTTTCCAGACGTGCATGGCTGCGAGAATTCCCGTCACCACCACCACGGGCCATGCCCGTGCACCCACCGCCGTTGTTGCCATAACCACAAAGCCTACTCGGGCTGTGCGAAAAAACACTAGACTAAGACCAAACCTGAAGCATTCGATTGAAGGCCCCATTGTGACCACACCTGTCCCAGAGAAATACGATTCCGCACCGAAGCGGCGCAAAAACACCGACCCCAAGACTCGGCTGTCGATGTCGATCTACGGTTTCCTATTGGCCTGGTTGGTGCCCAACATTTTGATGGCCGGCATCGTGGTGATTCTCAACCTCATGCCGCTGGCGGACACGGTGGGTGACCTCACGCCATTGTTGACGTTGGTGGGTCTGTCCGGTCTCGTGCTCGGTTTACCGTTGGCACTGCTGACGAACTGGCTGCTGCGGCATCAGTTGAACCAATCAATCCACATCCTGGCCTACGCCATCATCGGGATGCTCTATGGTCTGACCGTCCTGACGAGCGGCGGCGAAGGACTCATCCCGCTGTTGATTCCGATCATCGGTTTCCCCGCTGCAATTTTGATGGCCCTTGGGCGTTGGGCGGCAACCTCATTTGTCCACGTGATCGAACCGGATACGATCGATGAGAATGTCTGACGACTTGTGACATCACGACATGCGAACATTGGCCTAGGCCATATATGATGGGTGCATGTATAGCATTCATTCACCAGCAGTAACCCTGACCATCGCCGGGTCCGAAGCCACCGGTGGCGCCGGCGCGCAAGCCGACCTGCGAACCTTCCAAGAACTCGGCACCTATGGTGCTGCCGCCTTGACCTGCATTGTCGCGTTTGACCCGAACGATGATTGGAACCACCGTCTGACCCGCGTGGCGCCGGATGTGCTCGAAAACCAGCTGGAGGCCATTCAGGCGAACTTCACCGGTCAACTCGACACCGTCAAACTGGGCATGATGGGCTCGGTCGAGACCATCGAGGTCGTTGCTAACGCCCTGCAATCCCAACAGTGGCAGAATATTGTGCTGGATCCGGTGCTGATCTGTAAGGGCCAAGAGCCTGGCGCAGCGCAAGACACCGACGAAGCGCTCAAGTCCAAGCTGCTACCGCTTGCCACGGTGACGACGCCAAACCATTTTGAGGCCGAGCAGCTTTCCGGCATGAGCATCACCAATCTCGATGAACTCAAGGATGCCGCCCGCAAGATTTATGACACAGCCGGGACCGCGGTGTTGGCCAAAGGCGGTATTCGTCTCGATGGCCCCGAAGCCGTGGATGTGTTCTATGACGGCTCACATCTCGAGGTGCTCAGTGTACCCAAGATTGGCAATCACGCCGTCTCCGGCGCTGGCTGCTCATTGGCCGCGGCCGTGACCGCTGAATTGGCCAAGGGTCGCACCGCGCTGGAAGCCGCGGAACGTGCCAAAGATTTTGTGACCGCCGGGATCACGCAGCGCGTCGAAGCTGCGACGCCGTATGACATCATGTGGCAGGGTGGACTGCGCAGGACGCAGTAGATCCCGTACGGGTCGCTGCGACACAACAGACGTCAGCGCTGGTCACGACGCAGCGGGTGGTCCTGTGGAATCTGGACGAGCACGATCTCGATGCCATCGGGGTCGGCAATCCAGGCTTCCATGAGTCCCCAAAATTCGGTGCGCGGCTCCCGCAACGTCGTCACACCAGCGGCGTCAAGTCGCTGATATTCGGCAGCGACATCCCTCACCTGCATCCACAACGACATGTGGGCTGGGCCAGCGTTGCTGGCGGCGTGCCCCGAGACTTCGAGCAACCCATTGCCGCAGAAGAAGACCATGCCCGGACTGTCGGGCGGGCCAAATTCACGGTGGATGGCCAGACCGAGGGTATCTCGATAGAACGCCTGGGTACGGGCCGGGTCTTGTGGTCGCAGCAAGATGCGGCTACTCAAAATCTCCATAGGGGCTCCTTATTAGATAAAGTCGCGGGGCACCCTGGTGTTCCAGGTCTTTGACGCGACCCGAATTTCGCCTTCATATGCGTCCAACTCAGCGTAAATGTGGAATGATTCGGGGCTCGATGTCAACACGGTCTTGGTGTAGGTGCGCGCGTCCCAGTCACCTCGCCTGAAGCCCATGGTCCACTCGGTTTCACCGCGCACCGAGTTCACATCGGTATCGGCAAACGTATAGCGCTCGACCGCGCGACGGGTGACATCCAAGTCAATGTCTTCGAACCGAACCACCCCGAGATCTTTGACAACTTCAAGTTTTCCGGTCAGATCCACCAGATTGCGACTGACGGTCCAATCGTGTTCATCGGGTTCGATCTGGGTGGTCTCCAACGGCGGGGAACCTTCTGGTTCACCGAACACCGGGGTCAGTTCATCATCGGCCTCCATTGGGCGCACGGGCAAAACCAATGCGCTTTCATTTGGGTCGATGGTGAGTCGCACCGGCTCCGGGGACGGCCACACCACCGGCCAGTATGACGTTGACACCGCAATCCTGACACGATGGCCCGCCGGAAAGGACTGTGCCAGCCCGTTGAGCTGGACTCTAAACTGCTGCGCTGCACCGGGTTCTAGGGGCTGCGGGTTATCGGACCCCGCATAGTGATTCAGATTCAGTACCCCGTAGCTGACGCGTGTGGCAGAGTCATCTGGGGCAACATCGGAAAGGCGAACGGCGACCATAGCTACGGGTTGATCGGCCGAAATCGACAGCTCCACCTCGGGCGACCCCAACAGTTCGAGCCGCTCAGGTAGTGGCTCACTGTCAAAGATCATCGACCCGCCGTCTTCCTCACGCTGGTCGTAGGGCATATCCGGTGGTGCGTTATATGAACACCATTTGCCACCAAACTTCCCAACGGACAACGGGGACTCGACCGTAAGTTCAGGTGACGCGGGGACGTCATCCTGGGTGGTTTCTGGACGCAGGATTCGGTGCCGACCCAGCGGATAACGGGTGTAGTCAATCCGCGGACTGGGCCAACTGCGCTCACCGACCCACCGTCCCGGGCGTTGCTCGTACGTGGTCGCGGGGGCAACGGTGTCTTGCATCCAGATCGCGAGCTCAGGGCCATCCATCGCGCCATTGTCTTTGTCATCTTTGAGCCAATGATCCCACCAGGCCACGACTTCTTGTAAGAATCCTATGGCCGGACCGGGTTGACCCAGATGCGGGTATTTGTGGCTCCAGGGTCCGATCAGACCGCGGGTTGGGGTGTCGAGTCCCGCCAGCAGCCGGAAGACCGCATTGGAGTAGCCGTCGGCCCAACCGCTGGCCGCAAAGACGGGGACCTGCACGTCGGAGTAGTCCTCATTGATTGAGCCGTGGCGCCAGTAGTCATCTTTGCGCTGGTGCTGCAACCATTTCTCTAACCACAGCCCACTGTTTTCAATGCGGTCTTGCCACATCTCACGCCACCGGTCCCCCACGATCGCAGGGTCTGGCGGATTCGAATTATAGGAGAACATGGTTGAAGCCCAGGACAGGTTGTCGGTCAACATCAGTCCGCCCATGTAGTGCACATCATCGGTATAACGATCATCGGTCGAGCACACGGTGACGACCGCGTCTAAACCTTTGGGCTGTCGTGCAGCCACCTGGAGACCGTTGAACCCGCCCCAGGAGATACCCATGATGCCGGATCGACCAGTACACCAGGGCTGGTCGTGCATCCAGGCGAGCACCTCTTCGACGTCGTCGAGTTCTTGGGGCAGGTATTCGTCGGTCAGCACGCCTTCGGAGTCGCCGCAGCCGCGCAGATCAACACGCAAGCAGGCGTAACCGTGGCCAGCCATGTACGGATGGTGAATCGAATCGCGCTTGGCAGTCAGGTCCCGTTTGCGATACGGGATCATCTCCAGTACACCCGGCACTGGATCGTCTTGTGCTGATACGGGTTTCCAGAGTCGCGCGGCCAATCGGGTGCCATCGGACATTGGAATCCAAAGGTGTTCCGTTTCCTCGACGGGATACGGCAAGGAAGTGACGGTGCGCATGAGGCTCCTTATTCAACTTCATCGATTTCAAATATGAGGGCTTCGCGACACTGGTCATAGAGGTGTCGCAGTTCGTCTTCGTTCGCACCGGCGGTGAAGATCTCGGCGAGACTAAAACTGTAACTGTCCTCGCTGTCGGCGTCAGAGAGTCGGGTGCCTTCTTGTGCTGCGATTTCAACGATGACGCCCGGGTGCTGCGCTTCAATGGTCGCGACCTCTTCGTCGGTCGGGACTCTTTGGACGTCACCGTCGGAGAACCGTCGCCAGAACCATTTGGCGGCCATCGGGTATTCGCCTTCGCCGGTGGGCATGTGTGGCTTGTTTCCAAGGGCCAGATCGACCATTGGCGCGTGGTTGGTCACACCGTCCACACTGTGAAACAGTGGGGCGTGTGATTGGGAATGCCGGGTGTTAATCTCGAGTAAGTTCAACCGTTGTGTCGGTTCGTCCCAGAAGTATTCGACATTGAACGTACTGTCTGTCAGACCGATCGATGCAATGATGCGTCGGGTGACGTCTGTCATCCGTGTTTGCACGTCGTCTGGCAGTGCCGAGGGGTAGAGGTATTGCAGGAAGCTCGAGGAGTGTTCATAAGTCGGCGCATCAATCACACCGATAATTTCGACTTGGTCGCCCCAGCTATACCCTTCCACCGTGTATTGCTTGCCACTGGCAGCTTCTTCCACCATGTATGCGCCGCCGGACACCTCTGCGATCTCGGCGGGCAGTTCGAGCTGCTCGAGCACTTCATCGAATGCGGTGCCGACGCGTTCGGCAGCAGCACGTTCTTCGGCCAGGGCGTCTTTGAGTTCTTGGTCGTTTGCAACACGGTGTGCTCCCTCAGAAGAGAAGGATTTAATGGGCTTCACCCATGCTGGATATGACATGTGGTCAGGCAGACGGGCTTGTGGGTCGTCAACATCGATCAGGTCGAATCCCGGGTACTCGGTGATTACTTTTTGTTGTTCGAGTCGGCTCCAGTATTTGTGTTCACATTTGACGACGGCCTCAAGGTTTTTGGAGCGTAACCCATATTTTTCGCAGAGCGGCGGTAACAACATGCTCACCGGGAAGTCCCAGTAGCCCACGATGGCATCGATTGAACCCTCGAAACGCTCGAGTTGTTCCACGGCTTGGCCGTATAAGTCAGAAAATGAGATGAGTCCGCCTTGGAGCTCATCGATCGTCAGGAGGCCGTGGAATGTATACTGCTCGGCATCGGGCAGGTTGGCCAGTTCTTCGTGGCCGAGTTCGTCTAAGAGATTGCGCGGATAGGGACCGGAAATTGGTGATTGGTTCGGGCGTGTCGCACAGGACAGGCATGGGGAGCTCGCGTTTCGATGGAAGTGCAAACCAACCCCGAATATGCGAAGGAACTTCCC
>JABXHI010000013.1 GCA_013393415.1 Micrococcaceae bacterium | reverse complement strand
GCCCGCCGCCGTCTGGATACCCTCTACGCGATGCTCCGAGACGGCACTTTCTACCAAGACCCCACAGCCACAGTTACTGCAAAAAACTTCTCAGAAGCCGCTTGACAAAAACGATAGAGGCACCCCCTTTACTTGAATCGTCATACAGGGCTATCATCGCTGTATGGCGATGAATAAAAATGTAGCACTGGACGAACTGGCGACAGAAGCCTATGCCCACCTGTTTCAGGCATTCGCAGACCCAGCCCGTCTCGCGATCCTGCAGCACTTGGCCTCGGGGGAGCATCGGGTGCGCGATTTGGTCGACCATATGGGTCTGGCGCAATCCACGGTGAGCAAACATCTGCGGTTTTTAGTGGAGTGTGGATTGATCACACCTCGGCCCGAGGGCCGTGCAACCTGGTACGCGTTAGCCGAACCTGCGCTGTTGAAAATTTTGATTGCCGCTGCTGAAAAAATGTTGGAAGCCACCGGCAACGCCGCGCAACTCTGCGTACATTTGCGCGATGCCGACGAGTCGGTCGTGCGGAAGTGGGGACGGGTATGGGCGTAGGTCATCATCATGGTCCATCGGTAGGCGAGTCGGGACAATCGCCGGATCACCGTAAAAAGCTGTGGATCGCGTTTGGCATCACCGTAATCATTGTGGTGGTTCAGCTGGTCGGTTCCATCGTCACCGGAAGCTTGGCGTTGCTCACGGATACAGTCCACGCCATAACCGATGCCTCCGGACTCTTGGTCGCGCTGATCGCAGCGACCTTAATGCTCAGACCGCCAACTGCAAAACGCACGTGGGGTTTCCGGCGCATCGAAGTCATTGCGGCGCTGGGGCAGGCGGCGTTGCTGCTGGCCATCGGTGTGTACGCCGCCATCGAAGGGGTACGTCGACTCGTTGAACCGCCCGAGGTCCCTGCCGTTGAACTACTCATCTTTGGCGTGCTTGGGTTAGCTGCAAACATCGTCGCGATTGCAGTCCTGGCTTCAAGTCGCGGGGCGAACTTCAATATGCGAGCCGCGTTCCTCGAAGTGCTCAATGACGCGCTCGGCTCGGTAGGTGTCATTGTCGCGTCTATTGTCATTGCGACCACCGGGTTCCAACAGGCCGATGCTATCGCTAGCCTATTTATCGTCGCGTTGATCGCACCGCGGGCGTATGTGCTGATGCGCGAAACGCTTCGCGTGCTCATGGAATTCACGCCGAAAGGCCTCGACCTGACAGCGGTACGTCGTCACATCATGGAGTTGGACCACGTCCTTGATGTGCATGACCTGCATGCGTCCACGGTAGCGACGGGGTTGCCCGTGTTGACCGCGCATATCGTCGTCAAAGATGAATGTTTTACCAGCGGGCACGCGGCAGAGCAGCTGCGGCAAGTTCAGACGTGTGTGACCGAGCACTTCGATGTGGCCATCCATCACTCGACATTCCAGATCGAAACCGCTGGCATTGCAGAACACGAGCCATCGGCCGTCAAGCATAACTAGCCATGTCTCGGCACTCGGGGCACCGTGGCGCGTCCTGTCTAGACGCAATCTGGTGCCTGTGTTGTGATGGAAACAGTGGGTTGCCAGGTGCGCAGCTCACTGCCAAAGCGCAATCGATGAAGTCGAAGGGACGCATGCATGACCGAGCTATCAGACCACGGACCAAACCCGTACGTAGTCGATATTGAACAAGCGACCTTAGAAAACGAGAACTACCGCACGACGTTATGGACCGGCAAAAATCTGCAGCTGACCGTAATGACCATTGCTGTGGGCGACGACATCGGACTGGAGGTGCACGGCCATAATGACCAGTTCTTGCGCGTGGAACAAGGCACAGGACACGTCCAAATGGGGCCGACAGAAGATGAGCTGAACTTCGACGAAGTGGTTGAAGACGACTGGGCCATGTGCATCCCTGCGGGCAGTTGGCACAACGTCACGAACGTCGGCGACGAGCCACTGAAGCTGTATTCCATCTATGCCCCGGTTGAACACGCACACGGCACTGTCCACGAGACCAAGGACGATGACCAGCATGACCACTAGCATGTGTTGCTAACAAGCGGCCCGAGGCGTCAGTACCGATCAGGTGCTGGCGCGTTTTTAATTTAACCAGTTGCATGTTCCTTGGTTCATTAGTACACTAATGAACCAGCGAGGTAATGTACCCGCGAAGCTATTTCACAAGTGTGGAAGGTGAGTTCTTATGGATGATGGTCGTCCACTGTTTATACAGATCGCAGAGAAAATTGAGGCGTCGATACTCGACGGTTCGCTAGCCGAAGACGAGCAGGCACCATCAACGAATGAACTTGCTGTTTTTCACCGCGTCAACCCGGCAACCGCCGGCAAGGGAATCAATCTCTTGGTAGACCGAGGCATCTTGGTGAAACGACGTGGGCTGGGAACATTCGTTGCGCCCGGTGCGCGACAGATTGTACGCGGCGAACGTGTGGAGCAGTTTGCGCAGCATTATCTCGATCCCCTGCTGACGGAGGCAAGGGCAATTGGACTCGATACTCAAGCGGTGCTCGCGATGATTCGCGACCGCAATGCTTCCTAACCAAGGAGAAACCATGACTACCCCCGATACAGTCGAAAGTGTCAGGGCAATCGAAGCAAAAGGCGTCACTCGTCGTTTCAAAAATACCGTTGCCCTTGATAATGTCACACTGAATTTTGAAAAGGATAAAATCCACGGTCTGCTCGGCCGAAATGGTGCCGGCAAGACGACGCTGATGTCGGTCATGACCGCGCAGGACTGGCCCTCCGAAGGCGAGGTGCGAGTTTTCGGTCAGGTGCCGCACGAAAATGAGCAGGTGCTGCCAGATATTTGCTTCGTCCGTGAGGATCAGCGCTATCCCGAGGACGCACTGGCAAAACACGCGTTTGCTGCGGCGCGGTCCGCGTTTGAAAACTGGGACGAGACCTTTGCTAAGCAGTTGATCGACGATTTCCATGTGCCGATGAAGACTCCCATCAAAAAGATGTCACGCGGCCAGAAATCCGCAGTCGGCGTCATCATCGGATTGGCGTCACGGGCCCCGCTGACGGTATTCGATGAACCATATATGGGGCTGGACGCTGTGGCGCGGCAGTTATTTTACGATCTCCTGCTGCAGGACTATTCGGAAAACCCCCGCACCATCGTGGTCTCTTCGCATTTGATTGATGAGATTGCCTACCTTTTGGAACACGTCGTGGTCATTGACCAGGGCGACATCATGGTCGATGAATCGGCAGAGGATCTCGCCGACCGTGCCGTGACACTGGTGGGCCACGGTGATGCTGTCAGACAAGTGATTGGTAACCGCGAGGTGCTCAACCATGAAGAAATGGGCCGCATCGTGCGCACCACTGTGCTCGGCAAACTGTCTGCCGAAGAACGCCAGCTGGTTAACGAACTGGACCTTGATCTCATACCCGTATCCTTACAACAGCTCATCGTGCACATGACACGCAATAACGCCGAAGAGCACCGTGACTCGGAGGACTTCTCATGACTACTACAACAACGCATTCACCTCAGACAAAACGCTCGAGCTTTGCTCGACTCCCGGCTGCGTTTCGACTGCAGTTTGCGGTCCCATGGACCTTCATCTGGTTACCGATTGCGATCTTTGTGATTGCCTGGGCCTTCGGGTACGGAATCCTTGCACTGATTGATTCCCAGACGCCAGAACGGATCCCAGCAGAAGATCCACTCAATGCGACCGGTGCGGCGCAGGCAACCATCTGGTACCTCGCCTTCATGGCCGCGTATACGGCATCGCACACGTTCCCGTTCTCCGTGGCGCTGAGCTACAGTCGCCGCGTCTACCTTTTCGGTACCTATCTCACCTTTGCTGTCGTTGGCATCGGTTATGGTGTGGCAACTATGTTGGCTGCTTTGCTGGAACGCGCGACGGACGGTTTTGGCCGACACATGTACATTTTCGGGGTTCCCGCCCTCGATGACTTCGGTGGGATCTTCGGTGTTGGTGTCTTCGCTGCCGTCATCGTGATGTTCTTCATGTGCTTCGGATTTTTCTGGGCGATTCTGTATCGCCGAGTCTCGATTCCGATTCTCTGGACCGTGATCATCGGTGTTATCGCAGTCATCCTGGGCGCCGTCGCGCTGATCACCATCAACGAATGGTGGCCAAATGTTGGGATGTGGTTCGTCGACCAGTCAGCCTTTACCTTGGCAGGGTGGGGTCTGTTGGCAACTGTCCTGCTTGGTGGCCTCAACTACTGGCTCATTCGCAAAGCAACCGCGGGTTAATACGTACTAACCGACAACGACGTCGGTCCCCTCATCAAAAGGGGGCCGACGGCGTTGCTGTCTCTGACACTATCGCATCAGGTCAGTGGGGGAGAATGAGCTGTGGAGCAGGGCCCTCCAAGCGTGCCACTGAAACCTTCACCTCGGATAATTCTGTCTGTATTCCGCGGATTCGTTCTTCCATCGTGTCGAACTTGTGGTCCATCCGGTCGAACCGTTCATCCATACGTCGCAGCACCCAAGCGAAACCGGCAAACATTCCACCAACGACAGTCACTAACAAACTCGCTCCGGTGATGATCACTGCGATTATTCCAAGACTCACGTACATACCCTCCATTGTGCCCAGGATGCTTTTCATATGCCGGTGAATCTATAGCCTCACGGCCTAGTAGTTCATGACGGAATATGGCCGCCGGTATGAGAGCTTCGCCACGAAGTCTTTAGAGTGGGTTGCGACCGCGAACGATGAAGGAGCTTTCTTGCCGTACACCGAATCCGAACGTGTTGCCCGGGCCGCCTACGACAGTGACGACGCAGGTGCGTTCTACTCACAAATCTGGGGCGGCGACGACATCCATCTTGGGTTATACGAGTCCCCCGACGAGCCGATCGCCGATGCCAGCCACCGCACCATGCAGCGGATGGTCGAAAAGATTCAACAGGACAAGATCAATTACATCGTGGATCTTGGGTCTGGCTACTGTGGGGCAGCCCGCTTTTTGAGCAGTGAACTCTCCAGTCAGGTGCTAGCTGTGAACCTCAGCGGAGAACAGAATCGTCGAGCCGAAGCACTGAACGAGCGCGCAGGCGCGAATGAACACATCAGTGTGGTTGACGCCAGCTACAACGACGTTCCGGCAGATGACGCCTCGGCCGATCTTGTGTGGTCCCAGGACGCCTTCCTACACGCCGAACGACGCGATCTTCCGATGGCCGAGGCAGCCCGCGTGCTCAAGACTGGCGGCGAATTCTTATTTACCGACCCCATGGCAGCCGATGGCGTCTCTGCATCCGAACTTTCTGGTGTGCTCGAACGCCTCAATTTGAGCTCGCTGTCTTCACCCGAAAAATATAAGCAGCTCGCCGCCGATGCAGGGTTAGAGCTCGTCGAATTTGATGATTACAGTGCGATGTTGCCGAAGCACTACGGTCGCGTCCTCGAAGAGACGCAAGCCAACGCCGAGGAGCTGCTCAAGACCGCCAGCCAGCAATACCTGGACGGCATGATGAAAGGCCTACAACACTGGGTCGATGCCGGGAATCGTGGCCTGTTGAGCTGGGGTATCTTCCACTTCCGCAAAGCCCAGTAACCGAGGAGGCTAGAGCCACCCGTTGAGCTGCGCGGTGCGTGCCGCTTCGGTGCGGTTCGACGTGTGCGTTTTGCCGATCGCCGACGATAAATGATTGCGCACCGTCCCGGGCGTCAAATGCACCTGGGTCGCAATATCTTTGACCGAGGCCCCAGACAGGGCGGCTTTGAGCACATCGCGCTCGCGGTCGGTCAACGGATTCGCGCCGGTGCTCAGCGCCTCGGCCGCCAGCGTCGGATCAACGGCCTTGCCGCCGGCGTGCACCGTGCGAATCGCCTCGGCCAGCTGATCCGCGGGGGCGTCCTTGACCATAAACCCGCGTGCGCCAGCGGTCATCGCCCGTTGCAAATACCCGGCCCGACCAAACGTCGTCAAAATCAACACCGCGATGCTGGACCCGAAAGCATCGGTAATGTGCTGGGTTGCGGTAATCCCATCGACCTCGGGCATCTCAATATCCAGGACCGCCACATCGACCTCGTGGTCCCGAATGGCGTCCACCACCCCGGTCCCATCGGGCAGCTGATGCACGACCTCGAGATCGTCCTCCAGATCCAACAGGGCAGCGAGTCCGGCACGAATCAGGTGCTGATCATCGGCGAGGAGCAAACGAATGGTCACAGGATTACCTCCAGGCGTGTACCGGGGTCTAACCGGATGATGTTGAGGCTACCGCCGGCACTGGTCACGCGACGTTGCAGCCCTGCCAGTCCGTGGTGTTTTGTACATTCGGCCTCCGAAACACCAACACCATCATCGTCGATGCGCAGTACCATGTCGGTCTCCTCAGCCGCGATGATCAGCGTTGCGGCCGAGGCTTGAGCATGACGAATGATATTAGTGACCGCCTCGCGTACCACCCAGGCGAAAACCTGCTGCTGGACCAGGGTAAGCTTGGGCAGCCGCTCGGGGCGCGCAAAGTCAACGTTGGCGGCGGCGAGGGCGGTGGCTGCCTGATTGAGCTGCTCGGCTAGATCTGGATGCTGCAGGTCGGTGACAGTCGATCGCACTTCCGACAGAGATCGGCGGGCCAGCGCTTCAATATCGGCCAGTTCGGTCTTGGCGGTGTCGAGATCGGCTTCGAGTAAGCGTTGAGCCAGCTGGATTTTGACCGTAATCGTGGTCAACGAATGGCCCAGCACATCGTGCACGGTCGAGGCGAGCTCTTCACGCTGCTTGGCTAATGCAAGTTGTTCGGATCGGTATTGCTGGTGTATACCCATTTCCATGCTGATACGGATAAACGCCATCACGATCGTGGGCGCCCCGACCGCCGGGAGAAACCAGTTAACTGGCTCGCCGAAATCGACCAGAACCACCAGGGCGCCGGCCGCACCGAAGATAAGTCCGACCGCAATGAAGGCGCTGGCGATCCGATGATTGAAGATCCACTGCGCCATCACATAGGGCACCACATTGATAATGGCCGTGGGCGTTGACTGAGACATGCACAGGCCCAGTATGATCAGCACCGCACTGTAGGCCGCGGTATTGAGGTGCAAGTTTGCCCGGGGGAGTGGTTTGGGATGCAGGAATCCCACCAGGTAGACAACCGGAAAGATCGCCAACGCCACCCATCCTAGAATCTGGGCGGGTAGCGATGCGGTTGAGTTGAGGAACCCGAGCACGGTCCAGACCAGAAAGATCAGCCAGATCCCAGCGGTGAAAAGAATCATACGCTGTTCTTGACGGGTGCCCGGTGGCTCGGGTTCGAGACTCGGTCGCGACTGAGTCGTGTTGAGTGACATGGTGCCTAGCGTGAGGTTCGACGGCGGGTAGCGATAAGGCAAATGATGCCAAAGATTGCTGTCCATGCGCCAATATTGACCAGCAGTACCCACATGGATTCGAACCCGGGTTCGCCGCCATCCATGGGGATGAGCATGCCTTCGCTTTGCGGCCACCGAGCGAGCATCGCCGGGCCGTAGAGCGGAGTAAACTTCGCGATGTCGAGTAATACTCCACCCAGCGGGATGAACAGGTTGCCGAAGAACGCGAAGATTACCAGGAAACCCGAGGCCGCGCTCACGGCTGTTTCGGAGCGGAAGAGCAGGGCGAAGGCCAGACCGTAGAGCGAGAAGGGGATGGCAACCACCAGGCACAGGGCCGCGGAGGCTACCCAGTGTCCGAAGGATTCGAACGTTGCACCCGTGAATGCGCCGACGATGTAAACGATGAGGATAGGGCTGATCGCCATCAGGAGGGCCATCAACATCTTGCCCAGCACATAGTTGGCTTCGGTCAGCCCGGTGAGGTTGAGCTGACGGCCCCACCCCATGTTGCGTTCCACGGCTGCCGACCCGGCCATCGCGGTGGTCGCGATGACCGCACCGTAGACGGCCATCGACGTCATCACGTAGGCCGAGACGTTGCCGTACCCGGCGGGCATATCACCCTGGTCCATGCCCACACCGAACATCAAATACATGGCGGCGGGCAGGATAATCACGAAGAATGTGGCGTCAAGCATGCGGAAGTTGCGCCAGAATTCCCACCCGACAAACCGGAACAGAATTTCTGCCTGTGATCTGGGCTGTGTGCGTTGTGTTGGCTGCTTTGTGGTGGTCATGATGCCACCTCCTGGGCGGTATTGTCTTCGGTCAGGCTAAAGAATGCTTCCTCAATGCCCGGCTGGACAATATTGAGATGCCGAATCAGATTGGCGGTCAGTAATTGTTCAGCAATACGGTCGGTCTCCGGTGTTGTGATGCGAATTCGTTGCGTGGTGACGTCGAATTCGAGCTGGGCTGGGCTCAGGCCGACGGTAGCTGCCCAGTCGTGTGGATCAGTCTTCGCAATCCATTGAGCGCTGAGCTTGCGCTGCAGCCCGGCGGTCATGTCGTCCACGCTGCCATCGGCGATGACGTGACCCTGGCTCATCAACACCACGCGGTCGGCGTAGTCATCGGCCTCACGAAGATAGTGGGTCGCAAACACGATTGTGCGGCCGCGGTTGGCCTCGGCGTGCATCGTCGACCAGAACTCCCGACGCGCCGTCGCGTCTAAACCTGCGGTGGGTTCATCCAGAATCAGCAACTGGGGATCAGTGAGTAGTGCCAGGGCGAAGCGGAGGCGTTGCTTTTGGCCGCCCGAGCATTTCTTGACCTTGCGAGAAGCGAAGTCGCTCACGCCCGCACGCTGCATCACATCCTTGACGGGAGCGTGCCGGAAGTGGCAAGCGGCAATCATTTTGATGGTTTCACCCACGGTGAGGTCCTCGAGGAGGCCACCATCCTGAAGGACCGCCCCGATGACGCCGTTGCTCGCGGCACGTTTGGGCGTCTCGTCGAAGGTTCGGATGCTACCGGTGCTGGGTTCGGTGAATCCCAAGGTTATGTCGAGCAGCGTGGTTTTGCCGGCACCGTTTGGTCCCAGCAACGCGAGCACTTCACCCGGTTGGATTTCGAGGCTGACATCATCGACGGCGGTGACGGTGCCGAAGCGTTTCGTCACCGACTCAATGGCGATGGCTGGGGCGGAAGCTGAAGTATTCATACCTTCAGTGTTCCGTACCCGGGGACGTTGCGATAGTGTCAGCGGTCATTTTCTGGGCATGACAGATGTCATGGGCCTGCTTTATGCCAGCGATCTCTGGTCATCTCCGTTGTGTTAGGGTGGGTCGCGGACACGGGGTGCGCATCGAGCGCTGAGACCAGACCCGTGGAACCTGATCTAGCTGATACTAGCGAAGGGATGTCCTCATGGCGTCTTCATACCCATCTTTACCTCGTGTGCTGTCGATCGCCGGCACCGATCCTTCTGGCGGCGCAGGTACGGCCGCCGATACTAAATCTATTACTGTAGCTGGCGGATATTCGATGACCGCTGTTACTGCTGTTGTTGCCCAAAATACCGTGGGTGTGCGGGATATTCACTTCCCGCCCGCGACATCGTTGGCAGCACAACTCAATGCGGTCAGTGATGATGTGGTCATTGATGCAGTCAAAACCGGCATGCTGGGTAGCGTGGAAACAATCCAAACGGTCACCCGGTGGATCCAAACGCAATCACCCCGGGTCTTGGTCGTTGATCCTGTGATGATAGCGACCAGCGGTGATCGACTCTTAGACAGTGCGGCTGAAGAAGCCATGGTTGCTTTTTGTCAGAACGCCACGGTGGTGACCCCAAATATTGACGAACTGGCACGCTTGACGGGCCAGTCGCGCGCCAATGATCAGCACACGGCACTGGACCAGGCCCGTCGATGGGCAGCAGAGACTGGGTCCAGCGTGGTGGTCAAAACCGGACACCTCAACGAACGTCAGGTTACTAACACGTGGGTTTTTCCTGACGGCGAGCTGGTGCACGTACCATCGCACCGTATTGACACGACCAGCACGCATGGCACCGGCTGCTCGTTATCCGCTGCGCTCGCCACACGATTGGCGGCGGGGGATACTCCAGGTGAGGCACTTGGCTGGTCCACCGCGTGGTTGCACGAGGCCATTGCCCACGGCGAAGAGCTGCAGGTTGGTAATGGTCACGGACCGGTTGATCATGGGCACCGTTCCCGGCGGTTACAGGCGGCGGGTATGGCCACCCCGTGGCTGCCGGCATCCGCGGTCCCTGAAAAACTGGAAGCTGGCAATGATCTGGTCGCAAGCGTTGGAGAGGACGCTTCTGTGCAGCCGGCATCGCCGATTGCTGCGGTGGCTCCGGTTGGTCCGTGGACGCGGGCGTTATGGAAAGCAGGCCGCTCCATCACCGACGAAATTTCGCGCTGTTCCTTTGTCAGACAACTGGTAGACGGCAGTCTTGATAAGTACGCGTTTGCCTTCTATCTCACCCAGGATGCGCTGTACCTCAATCAGTATGCCCGCGCTCTGGCCGCTCTGGCGACTGCGTCAACCAACTACTCGGCTCAAGTGTTCTGGGCGCAATGCTCGGTCAATATTCTCACCGATGAGGCTGAGTTGCACCGCAACTGGCTGTCCAGTGACCACGTCGAGGCCACGCCCGGGCCGGTGACGAACGCCTATACCGACTTTTTGCTGGCCGCCACGCTAGGCCGTGACCGAGTGGTTGGTGCAGCAGCGGTACTGCCGTGCTTATGGCTGTATGCACAGACCGGGGCATCGCTGCCAACGGTTCGTAGCGATCACCCCTACGCCGCCTGGCTGGAAACTTACCAGGGCGAAGGGTTCATCGCCGATACCCAAGCCGCGTTGCAACAGGTCGAACAGGAATTCGAAGCGGCTACACCGCAGGCACGTGCGGAAGCTGCACGAGTATATCTCACCGCCTGCCGGCACGAACTGGAATTCTTCAACCAGGCTCTGCGTATCCCGACAGCCGCCCCGGCACCGCGCTTAGTGTCTGCTTAGAATGCGGCTAACACCCGCTGTACTACGCTCGCGGGGTCCTGCGCTTGCATGATCCCGCGCACCAGCGCGATGCCCGCAACCCCGGTTTGAGCCAGGGCCACAGCGTCGTCCGGAGTGATATCGCCGATGGCCACCACGGGTAGTTGTGAAGCTTCAACTAATGGCGGATATCCTTGCACGCCCAGTGGTGACCGGTCGGAGTCTTTTGTAGGCGTGAACCGGTAGGGCCCGGCGCCCACATAATCGATGACATCGACGTAGCGTTGTGCTGCCTGGACAAGCTCCAGGGTCCCGGTAGTCAGGCCAATGATCGCATCCGGGCCAAGCAGCTGACGTGCCGCAGTGACGGGCACGTCATCCTGGCCCAAATGTACTCCCGCCACCGGCGCCCCGGCATGGCGGGCCGCATAGGCAACATCGGCCCTATCATCGACCACCACCAGGGTGTCTGGATTCGCCGTATGAACTGCCTCCGCTACCGCACAAGTCAATTCGAGCAGTTCGGCGGCCGTGGCCTCCTTGGCTCGCACCTGCACTATCCCGCAGCCGGCAGCAGCAGCGACTGCCGCGGTATCCACTGTTTGACGGGTGGTTCCTGACGTAATGCAATAACACCGGATATCCATGGTTACTCTCTTTCCCCACACATTTCGCCCAGCTCATCAAGAGCATCCAGCAGGTGGATTTTGAAAGTGCCAGGACGGGAAGATCGTACCGCCGCCATTTCGCCGGCGGTACCTAACCAGGATGCTGCGACATGGGCAGCGGTCACCGGTGATGGTTCAACAGCCAGACATGCTGCGGTCAGCGCACCGAGCAGACAACCCGTCCCAGTGATGCGCGGTAGTAGCCTGGTTCCACCTGCAAACGAAGCCTGCTGGCGCGACGAAACGATCAGGTCTGTGTCTCCAGAAACCGAGATCGTACTGCCCGTGGTCACGGCCAATCGAGAAGCCGTATCATGTGCCTGGGCAGAAGTGTGGGTTGCGTCTGCGCCGCGTCCGGAAGCTGACCCGTCGAGAGCCAGTATTTCTGAGGGGTTCCCGCGGATCACGGTTGGTCCGTCAGCGATTAGCTGCTTCGCGAGTTTGGTGCGCACCGGTGCCACACCGACTGCGGTGGGGTCCAACACCCAGGGGATGCCGCGGTCTGCAGCGACGGCAACACTGTCTGGAATAGCTGCGAGAGCATCGGTGGATAGGGTCCCCAGATTTATCAACAATGTGTCGGCAATGTGGGTCATCGAGGGTGCTTCGCTAGCCGTTTCGGTCATCACCGGTCGGGCGCCAGCGGCCAGGAGACCGTCAGCAACTAGTTGCATGGATACCGCAGCAGTAATGCAATGCACAAGCGGTTCAGTCTGACGAACTTGAGCGACCGTATGTGGGGAACTGACCTTCGTAAAGGTTTGCATTACTGGCTCCTGACTGTAGTTTCGAGAAGGTTTGTTCGGGAGGCTTGTACCGAGTCGGTTGCGACGTGTTCCAGGGGCGCTCGTACGGTCACAGCGTGTAGCTTTGGCCCCAACATCGCCCCGCTGATGAGGAGTAATGCTCCGAGGATGAGCATCCCGATGATCGCTGGCTGATCCCCCAGCAGCTGTTGTGCCGCAGGCAAATAGAACGGGTACAGCGAGGGCAGAACTAGGGAGAATGAGTAGGTGCTGCCGTACCCCGCGGACCGCAAACTGGCGGGAAAGAGTTCCGACAGATATGCTGCCACCGGGCCGTAGGCGGCCACTGTGGTGATCTGCAGCCCGGCGGCCAGCATAAACATGAATGCGGTGCCTGGACCAGAAATGATAGCTGAATATAGCAGTGGGCCACACACGAGGGCGATCACACCCCAGATGACTAATAGACGGCGTCGACCCAGTACATCCGCACAGGCGCCGGCGACCACCATGGCGACGGCCTGGAACACCGAAGCTATACCCATGACAATGGCAGCGTGGTCTTCGAGCACGCCGGCACCAATGAGCTGCGATGGCAGAATCAACACGGTCACTTGGGTCAAAAGCCACAGCCCCGTCATCATGATGAATGCTGCCCAAAAACGTTGTGCGTACGCTCCGGTGAGTAAAGCGCTCAGGGGTTCTGCGGTTGCTTTCTTGGGAACTTGTTGATCCGCGACGTGGCGCCAGTAGTAGACAAACATTGCCGCTGAGGCCAGTGCGGCAGCACCGAAGAGGATCCGCCAGCCCCACTGGGCGTAAGCCTCAGTGCCTAGCAATGCCAACAGGCCCGCAGTACCAAAAGCCACCGAAGCCTGAGCCCAGGGCGCCATCGATAAAATCCCACCAGATGCGGTCGAACGCCGGTGGTTGGGCGACCATTCCATAGCCAATGGGATTGCAGCAGAATATTCTCCGGCAACGAAGACGCCGCCGATAAAACGCAGCACAAGGATGAATATCATCGTCCAAATACCAAGGACTTCGTAGCCGGGCATGATCGCTATTAACCCCGTACACATGGCGGTGCCAGCAATGGCCCACAGGGTGGTCGCGGTGCGGCCGAGTCGGTCGGATAGCCTTCCAAAGACCAGTCCGCCAACCGGCCGGCCCAATAACATCGCCACGACTACCATGGCGCCAGAACCCAGTTGGGCTCCCGGGCCGGCCAATGTTGGGAGGGCTGGAATCAGGGCGAGAGCCGGCAGGAAAACGTGGAGGTTATCAACCCAGTTTCCCACCACCCCGGCTTTGAGCGCTGAACGACCGGCCGGTGGTAGGCGTCGCGGTTGTGTGGTGTACGCAGCATGGAAGTTTTCACTCATGATGGCATTCCTTCGCTAGTCCGAACTAGAGCAGGTTCACCGGGTGTAATCTCAGCGTTAGTGATGTCTAACGCACCCCGTGCCTTTGAGATGTGAGGTTATCACAGGTGTAGCGTCGTTAGGGCGGAGGTCCTGCCCCAATAATAGTTGGCGTAACGATCGATTCGAGGCGGCGTGGCCGCAGCGTCAGGAAGCGACTGGCTCCGGTGCCAATCAAGACTAGTGCTGCAACGGTCGCCGCATCCAGACGAGCACCGGGGGTGCAAGGCCGCCTGTTGCGCGAACTGCAGCTATCCAATCCAGGCCCCAGGTGATGGGTACCGCAGGAGCCAACCGGGTGTGGGAATAAACTATCAGCCAGATCCCTGCCAGTGCCATGATGACTACAATGCTGGCAAATCCACTGTCCGCCTGAATCGTCAAAATCCACAGATCATTGAGTACTGCTTAGGCACCGGCCCATGGGCACAATGCGGCCTGCCGGGGTGAGACTCGTAGCTTCGGAAGCAGCTGGTGTCACGGCCGGAGGGACTACACCGCGAGAAAGCTAGACGGGGCGGAACGTCGAGATGTCATCCAGGTGGATCAACACCGAACAAATTTGGGGTGTCTTGCCGCGGGCTTTGCGAGCTGCAACGCGCTGGTCGAAAATATCACCAGCATCCAGGATCTCGGCCCGACCAGTGAAGCGGTATCCGTTTTTCCACTGGCGGTCGACGACGGCGATCACGATCTGAGAACCTTCCTGGATATTATCCAAGGTCTGGCCGCCGGTGGTTTCATCATAAATTAGCGCCGTATCGTCCAGGACACCAATCGACCCCTTGGGTCCAATGTTTGGCGCACCATCGGAGCTGGACGTTGCGATGAACGCTAACTGCTCGTCCAGTACTTTGGCCATGTGGTCGGTAATTTCTACGCTCATGATCAGTCCTTGTGATTCTTGAAGAGGTTCTGCAACCAGTCAACCCCAGAGGCTCGGGGCGTGGCAAGACGACTGAGTCAGCGGTCTGACGAATTCTGTGATTGACCGTTCAGGAGACGGACCAATACGGTACCGACCAGCACCAGAGCCGCAGCGATTGCCGCACTCCAGACCACCATCGGTGATGCAAATTCCCCACTGGTCCGTGCCACGGCGATCCATGACAGTCCCCAGGCGATGGCTAATGCCGGGGCAATACGTCCCTCGGAGTGCAGTGCCAGGGCGGAGCCGATGAACAAGACCACCACAAGGATGCCGACGGCGGCCCACTGCCACCCCGGAAATGTATCGAGCCCGGTTGTTGCGACCCAGGCAGCAATATTGGCGGTGGTGGCAACACAAACCCAGCCCAGATATAACCCGAATGTCCCGTCTACCACCAGCGTGTCGACCCAACTCGTTGGGCGCGTGGTCTTCAGGATTATCAGTATCCGTAGCAGTACGACAAGTAAGACCACAATGACCGCCACACTGGCCAGGACACTGCCGGCCTGGACTGTCAAAATCCACCCCGCGTTGAGTAGTGCTGAGGCTGCCGCCCATGGCCGCAGAGCTGCCTGACGCGCGGAACCGCGCTGACGAGGCAGCACCTGATACACGGCATAGACAATGAGCCCGAGATATACGATGCTCCAGATACTGAAGGCTGGACCGGCCGGCGCGAACGGCGTGGCATCAGCAGACAGGGCCCCACCGGCGGCTTCGCTGATCGGTGTGCCGCCCAGGGCGCCGCTTTCGATGAACGATAGAACGATCGCAACGGCCACCGCTACGACCGTGACAATTGGCATGAACCAGGAATTTCTTCGGTGTTGCATTGCGAATTTCTTCCTCTTCGATGATGCGTGCTTTACCTCAAGACTAATATAGCTAGACTGGCTAGTAACTTAAGTCACGGGCTCGACGGGTTCGAACTTCGGAGTATCTCATCTGCTGCCGGCACTTACGATCCATACAGGAGGATGCATGAGCAGCCAAGTCAGTCTCATACCTCAGACCTCACCGGGCAAACTATTTCAAGCCGAAGTTGATCAGCGACTGCGGGACTTTGTGGAAGAAAAAACGCGCGGGGCGCACACCCCGGCCATGCGCGATCTATGGCAGCACATAGCTAACGCCACACACGGCGGAAAACGTGCCAGGCCCATGCTCGTGAACCTGGGCTACCAGGTAGCCGGTGACGTTCCTGAGCCTCGACTCCTCGACACGGCTTGTGCGTTCGAACTGTTGCACACCGCATTGGTGATGCACGACGACATCATTGACCAGGATTTTGTCCGACGCGGTCAACCAACCTTGTCCGCGCATTATCGAGATGCTGCAACGACACAGGGCCAGTCAGCGTCTCAGGCGGAACATGTTGGTCATTCGGCTGCAATTTTGGCCGGCGACGTGTTGATCTCGCAAGCTGTTGGGCTGTTGACCCGAGCTTGCGGAGATCATCCGAATGGCACCCAGGTGATCGACGTCTTTCACGACGCGATCTTGCAGTCTGCAGCGGGTGAACTCGACGATGTGCTGTACTCAGCTCACCTTGTAAGCCCCAAACTCAACGACGTATTGGGTATGCATCGGCTGAAAACAGCAGCGTACTCCTTCGATGCACCGTTGCGAGGAGGAGCTCTCCTTGGCGGTGCCGATCGCCAAACAGTGACCCGCTTAGGGCAGATCGGTACTCTGCTGGGTAGTTGCTACCAGATCATCGATGACGTGCTGGGGACCTTCGGTGATTGTGCTGTGACTGGGAAACCGAATGATTCTGACATCCGGGAGGGCAAAATTACGGTACTTATTGCCCTGGCCGAGCGGAATTCGCAGACTGCTTCAGCGGTCAAAGCTTGGCGAGCCGGGAGGCTGAGTGATGCAGCGCTGCGGGGTGTGCTCGTGGCCCAGGGTGTCGAATCGCAGGCTCGCGAACTGGCTGAACAGTGCTGCGTGACCGCGCGTGACACGTTGACAGAGCTGTCCATTGGTCAGGAGGTTCGTCAGGCGTTTCTTGAGCTGATGGACGATTTGCTGGAGAGGAAGCACTGATGACCCAGGAATCTGCATTGCATCGCTACACTTCTGCAGCCGTCGTCAGTTCAGGCAAAGTGATCCAGGAGTACTCAACATCGTTCGGGCTGGCCTGTCGTTTTTTGGGAAAGCAAGCTCGATATGACATCGGTAGCGTCTACGCGATGGTCCGCCTGGCAGATGAAATCGTCGACGGCGTCGCGCAGGAAGCCGGTTTAGCGCCCGAGGCAACGATGGAGGCCCTGGATGAGCTCGAAGCCCAGACGGAAGCCGCACTAGATACTGGATACAGCACGAATCTGATTGTCCATGCCTTTGCGACCACCGCCAATACCCACGGGATTACTAACGATCTCACCAGACCATTCTTCAGATCTATGCGAGCTGACCTGACCCGTCAGCGGCACACTGCCGAAACGTTGCGGGACTATATTTATGGTTCAGCTGAGGTTGTCGGGCTGATGTGCTTGGCAGTGTTTCGGGATATGCCCGGCACTGATACCAGCAATGACGAAACACTAGTGGCTTCAGCACGGCGTCTCGGGGCAGCCTTTCAAAAGGTGAACTTCCTCAGAGACCTCGCGACCGACTACGCGGTATTAGGGCGCAGTTATTTTCCGGGCATTGATCCTGCCGCACTGAGTGAAACCGAAAAGCAGTTTCTGGTTGCAGACATCCGGGCTGACCTTAGGGCATCCGAGCCCGGTCTGCGAATGTTGGATCCCAAGGCCCGCATCGCCGTTGACATCGCTTACCGACTGTTTCGTGAGCTGACCGACACGCTTGACCAACGACCAGCTAATGAACTGATTTCACGCCGCGTTCGAGTGAAGAACTCGCGCAAGGTGGCGATTGCCGCTCAGACCGTTTCAACCAGCCTGTTGAAGAAATCTCGCGCATGACACACTATGAATCTGCAGCACGGTCTCAGCGTGTAGTCGTCATTGGTGCTGGAGTAGCCGGCCTCGCCACCGCTGGGTTACTCAGTCGCGAGGGCTACGACGTGGTCGTGGTAGAAAAAGAGCCGCAGGTCGGTGGTCGAGCCGGTGTTGTGGTGGATGAACACTTCCGTTGGGATATGGGCCCATCGTGGTGGTTGATGCCCGAAGCGTTTGAGCATTTCTATCAACTATTCGACACCTCCGTCGAAGCGGAACTGAATCTCGTCTACCTCAATGATCCTGCTTTCCGGATCTTCACGCAGGGGTACCCAGCACTGGATATTTCAACCGGTCAGCAGAATGTCTACGAGCTATTTGAACAACTCGAACCGGGCTCCGGGCCGGCCATTGAACGCTACTTGCACGGCATGGAACACGACTATCGGCTCGCCATAGAACGCTTTCTTTACACGAACTTCACCACGCTCCGTGGCCTCGCCACCCCGGATATTGTGCGCAACCTGGGACGACTGCTCCGGAGCCTGATTCGGTCCCTTGACGCGGCCGTGACCAAACGTTTCCGCGATACCCGGTTGCGCCAACTGCTCAGTTATGCCGCCGTGTTTTTATCGTCCGCGCCGAAATCCACCCCGGCACTCTATGGAATCTTGAACTATACGACGCTCGTTGAAGGCGTCGCCTACCCGATGGGCGGTTTCCATACTTTCGTCGACTCCCTCCACCGGCTGGCAGCACAGGCTGGTGCGACCATCTTGACCGGCGCACAGGTCCACCATATTGAGCAGGATCATTCGACTGCGGGCAAGCGACGGCGGGTTTCTGGTGTGCTGTACCGAGACGAGTCCGGTCAACACCGCATCGAAGCCGACGTGGTGGTATCGTGCGCTGATCGGCAGCACACCGAATCCCAATTGGTCGGTGATGCGCGTGCCGCACGCCCTAAGTATTGGAAACGTCGTAACCCGGGCATGAGCTGTGTGCTGGCTTACCTGGGTGTTGCCGGTGACCTGCCAGAACTTGCCCATCACTCGCTCATTTTTAGGCACGATTGGAATGCGGATTTCGACGCTGTCTTCAATCAACACCGCACCGCCGACCGATCGCAGTTTTCTGAATCGCTATATGTGTGCCGCCCGTCGGCAACCGATCCGACGGTGGCACCGGCCGGTCATGAAAATCTATTCGTCTTGATCCCCGTACCCGCCATGGACGATGGGATCGTCGGCAACCTGAATCACCGTGAAGACTCTGAAACCACGGCCATCGTTGACGCGGCCATCGTCCTCGTCGCTGAACGCACCGGCATTACTGATCTGGCACAGCGCATCGTGAAACGACATACGGTCGGCCCCGGAGATTTCCAGGATCGTTTCAACGCCTGGCAGGGCAATGCGTTGGGTTTGGCTCATACTCTGTCCCAGTCAGCATTTTTCCGTGGCTCGAACGCTTCACAATACGTCGAGGGCCTCTATTTTGCCGGGTCGACCACGGCCCCAGGCGTGGGACTGCCGATGTGTCTGATCTCGGCCGAAAACGTCGTCAAACGATTACGCGGCGACACCACGACCGGACCACTGCAGACCCCGCTCCAACCGACCGCAACACCTGACCGTCACGCCCCCTAGGAAAGGAATATTTTGGCCCAATACGAGTACCTTCTGCTCATGGCCGCCTGCGTCCTGATCACCCTGCCATTGGAATTTCTGCTCCGGGCACGCGTGTATCGACGGCTGCCGCTGATGCTGCCCTCAGTCCTGGTGGTCGTGCTCGTCTTTGGTCTCTGGGATCTGGTCGGCATCGCCCGGGACCACTGGACGTACAACCCGGAATTCATCACCGGCATCCACCTGGGCATCATGCCATTAGAAGAGCTGGTGTTTTTCATTGTCATCTCGCTGTGCGCGCTGCTGAGCTATGAAGGGGTCAGCACCGTGTTGAACTACTTTTCGACGCGCAAGCACCGCAAAGGGGGCCCGTCGGATGTGGCCTGAATATACCGTGCTCACCGTCGTGGGCATCGTGGCGGTCATCGCCATCGAGCTGTTCGTGGTCCGCAGCGGGATCTTCCGCAAACTGGCCTACTGGTTAGCCATGGCGATCTGTCTGAGCTTCCAAATCCTGGTCGATGGGTGGCTAACCAAACTGTCGAACCCGATCGTCCTCTACAACCCAGATACGATGCTAGGGATCAGATTCCCCTGGGACATCCCCATCGAAGATTTCGGGTTCGGCTTTGCGATGCTCACCACCGTGATTATGGTGTGGCAGGCACTAAAGAATCGTCGAACACAACAACGGGAGCCGCAAGAACATGTCGTTGAGTGATTCGTTTTCCTTTTCTGCGCGGCGCTATGACTTCCTGACCAGACTCAATCCCGGGTATCGGCGAGAGCTGCGGGCAGCGGCGCGTCAGCTTGCCGAAGCGCTGCGTGAGCAGCCACCCGAGCGCCCACTGATCTGGGATCTAGGATGCGGCACCGGGCTGAGCACCCGGGCACTGCTCAAAACCCTGCCGCAGGCCCGCATCGTTGGCATCGACGCCTCAGCCGGCATGTTGGCTGAAGCACGTACAAAATCATGGCCGGACGGCACCCGGTTTGTGTTGGGACGGGTCGAGCAGCTCGAACACAATTCGGCACCGGAACTTGTCGAGGCCCCGGATGCAATATTTGCCGCGTATCTGTTGCGCAATGTGCCGCGCCAACACCGCACCGACGTCTTGAAGAGTCTGCAACGACAATTAAAGCCTGGGGCGCCACTGGTGCTGCATGACTACTCGGTCTCCGAATCACGCTTTGCCCAAGTCAAATGGACGATCGTCTGCTTTGCGATCATTATTCCACTCGGTACCCTGGCCGGAGCAAAAACCAGTTTGTTCATCTACCTGTGGCGGTCGGTGATGGACAACGACTCGACACAGACCGTGTTGGGCCGGCTGGGAGCAGCCGGGCTGCACAATGTCGCGGTGTCGACGGCTCGCGGCTGGCACCGCCGTATCCTCCACACCTATCAAGCCGTCAAACCAGGAAGCCGCTCATAATGTCACGAACCACAGTGGCCAGTGTTCCAAATAGTCCACGAGACCCGCATGCAGAACGCATCCTGGTCCACCGCGGACACGACACCGTGCAGACACCACAACAGGTTGCGGTGATCGGCGGCGGGATCGCCGGGCTAGCAGCCGCCACCGCGCTGGCCGAGCGCTCGGTGGACGTCACGGTATTCGAAGCGACCCCGCAGCTAGGCGGTCGGGTGAGCTCCTGGCCGGTCGGGGGCGGGCGGAACATGAGCCGCGGATTTCACGCCTTCTTCCGGCAATACTATAACCTGCGAGCCCTGCTGCGCCGCACCGATCCACAACTACACCGGTTGACGCCCGTTGCTGATTATCCATTGCGGACCGCGCAGGGGCTGACCGATTCCTTCGCCTCGATCCCGCGCACCCCGCCGCTGAACCTTGCGGCATTTGTCCTCCAAAGCCCAACGTTTCCCCTCGCCGGCCTGGCCACGGTGGATTTGGCCAGTGCCTTTGAGCTCATCGATCTGGAGTTTCCTGCGAGTCTGTCCCGCTACGACGGTGAGTCTGCCGCAGACTTTTTGGACCGGTTACGGTTCCCAGACGGTGCGCGACACTTAGCGTTAGAAGTTTTTGCGCGATCATTTTTCGCGCATCCCAGAGATTTTGCGGCCCGTGAGCTGGTCACGATGTTCCACACCTATTTCACCGGTTCGGCTGAAGGACTACTCTTTGACGTACCCGAGGATGATTTCAACACCAGTCTGTGGGATCCGCTGGCAGAGTACCTGCACACCCTGGTGGTCAACGTGCAGCGCTCGCAGCCGGTAGAGCACATCAAGCAGCAGGACGGTCGTTGGCAGGTAACCACCACCGAAGGTCACGCAGTGTTTGACGCAGTGGTGTTGGCTGCCGATCCGCGCACGAGCCGCAACCTCATCGCTGACCTCGATGGGCACGACGCCGCCCTGTCCGACCTGCAAGATAGGGTACAACGGCGTCGCAATGCGCCCCCGTTTGCCATTCTGCGTCTGTGGTTCAACGGTACGGTCCGCTCTGATCGGGCAGCGTTTCTTGGCACCAGCGGCTATCAGTTGCTCGATAATATTTCGGTGCTGGAACGTTTCGAAACCAGCGCCCACACGTGGAGCCAGCAGCATGGCGGTTCCGTGGTCGAGCTGCACGCCTATGCGGTGGACCCACCGGCCGAACCGGGCTCCGACAACGGCCAGCGCATCCGGTCGGCGCTGTTAGCTGACATGCACGAGGTCTATCCCGAAACGCGGGACCTGAGCATCGTGGCCGAAGAGTACTTGCTGGAGGATGATTGCGGACTGGCCGATATGGCACCACTGCATGACCAGCCGACCGTGACCACGGGATTGTCCAACCTCGTATTGGCGGGGGACTGGTTGCGCTGTGACGTTCCGGTAGCGCTGATGGAACGAGCGGCCACCACCGGGTTTTTGGCGGCCAACGAGTTGCTGGCCGGCTGGAACGTCACCGGCCACGACCTGGAGTCGCCACCACGGCGCGGACTGCTGCGTCGCACAGCAGCCGGTCGAATGCTCCGCAAAGCCGTTCTTGGTGGCACGGCAGCAGAGCCTGCCGGCTCCAACCAGCCCTCGAGAATCAGGAGCAAGTGATCCGATGTCTGACCGGAAGGCCATCAAACCCGGTGATACCAACGCCGAGCGGATCACGAAACAGGGGTCGATGTGGCGCATTGGTTCTCTGGCCGCCGCCAAAGACGTCCTGCTGGCTCGGCGGTCCACCAAACAGGCCGGTTTTACCGCCGAATACATTCCGCGCGATGTCTTCCACCATCACCCGATCCTGATTTCGGATGGCCCCCAGCACGATGAGCAGCGGCGCAAGGTCGCCCGATTTTTCGCGCCGAATGTGGTCTCGTCGCGCTATGGCGAACTGATGCACTCGGTGGTCGATCGCCTCGTTGGACAAGCCAAGGAGGCCGGGGAGCTCACGGTCGATCAGGTGGCACTGCACTATACGGTCGAAGTGACCGCTTCCATCGTGGGGCTCACGCATTCGCCGGTGGCTGCTTTGTCGCGAAGGTTAGAAAAGTTCTTTCGCCAACCACCGCTGGACCGCACCAAACCCAGGCTGGGCCGCACGAATCGCCAATGGATGATGGCCGCCTATAAGGGGCTCGGTCCGGTCGTGGGATTGTATATTCGCGATGTGCTTCCTGCGGTTCGGTCTCGCCGCCGCAACCCCCGCCGCGATGTGATCAGCCACCTGATCGAACAGAAGTACAACTTGGCAGACATCCTGGTTGAATGCGTGACCTATGGGACCGCCGGCATGGTCACAACCCGAGAATTCATCACCATGGCGTGCTGGCACCTGTTGCACAACGATGCCCTGCGGCAACGCTACCTCGTGGCCGCCGAGGCGGAACGCCTAGCCATCCTGGCCGAGATCATTCGGCTGGAGCCGCCCGTGGGCCACCTGTATCGGCGGGTGACCGAAGACATCACGGTCACCGATCGCGATACCGTGCATCAGCTACACGCCGGGGATCTCGTTGACTTAGATATCCGCGCGACCAATACGGACGAGGATGCCTTTGCCGGGGAACCGGAACGGTTGTGTCCGGGGCGCGATCGCAGCCGAGGGGTCCACGATGTGGGGCTCAGCTTCGGCTCTGGTGCGCACGGCTGCCCGGGGCAACCGCTGGCCCTGCGAGAAACCGACGCCTTGCTGTCCAGCCTGTTGGCCAAACCGGTCAGCATCGTGAGTCAACCCAGCATCAGTTGGGACGACCTCATCGAAGGGTATAAGGTACGCGGCCTGAAACTACGATTCGAGGAGACGTCAGACCCGCTCCCAGGAGGCGATCGTCCCGGCAACGGCGGTGAATAAGGGGTGGACGGGTAACAGCTGACCATTCGCGTCGTGGATAGTCGTTTGCGTCTCCAAGAACTCGGGGGACCGCTGAAACAGTTTGGCCCGCAAGTGGGACCATTCGAACCCCAGCTGCCCAAAGGTCACCTCGATGGGCGTCACCCGATCCTGTGCGGTTGGGGTGGCGGTTGCATCGGGAGCATGCACGATCCGTCCGGCATCGAACCTGTAACCGCGCACCAGCGATTCATCATGCACACCGGCCAGGTATGCCCCGATGGCGGCGGCCGGTTGGGGATGGTCACGGAAGCGCTGGAGCTGTGGATGATTCGTATAGCCGCGCGTACGCCCCAACAGCACAGCCTGAGCCAGCAGGGCCTCGCGCCAACAGGCAACCAGGCCCTGCCGATCCAGCGTTGACGGGTGTAACGACCACAGTCGCATGCTTAGGGTGCCATGCCCGCGGCTGCGGGGCGAAACCCGCGTCGCACATTTTCGCAGCATTCTGGTCGGCACACGTCATACCAGGGACCGAGCTTAGTGACATGTGCCCGCTGCTGCGGTGGGATAGCCTGCATCCGTTCTGCAATGAGATCGACCAGCCCGGTCACGAAATCGTGGTGCACGCCCGGAGTCGGCGTCCGCACGGCTTGGAGTCCAACTTGGTGTGCTGCCTCCATGGCCTCTTCATCCAAATCCCAGAGCACTTCCATGTGATCGCTGAGAAAGCCCAGCGGAACAATGATCACGGCCTCGACCCCTTCGGCCGGCAGCTCACTGATGCGGTCACAAACATCGGGTTCCAACCAGGGCTGTGACGGCGGTCCTGAACGCGACTGATACACCAGTTCCCAGTCCGTTGTGTTGCGCGCGGGTAGCTCGGCCCGAAGCTGGTCCATAATGTATTCACCGACCGCCACATGTTGGGCAGCATACGCGCCGCCCGCCCCTAACTCGAGTTCTTTGGGGCCGGATCGAGCCGCGTCGGCCATCGGAATCGAGTGGGTAGCAAACAGTATCCGAATGTCCTGGGGCGCCATCCCTGCAGACTCAAAGCCCTTCAGCGCGTCACCGACCCCTTCAATAAAAGGTCGGACAAAACCCGGGTGATCGAAAAACTGACGCACCTTGTCTATCGTGACGACACCACTGAGCCCGGTGTCCACGATGGCACGTGCGAAATCCTCGCGGTACTGGCGACAGCTGGAATAGGAACTGTAGGCGCTGGTGGCGATTGCCAGCAGACGAACATGTCCGGCCTGGGCCGCCTCGGTCACGGCGTTCTCCAGATATGGTGCCCAGTTGCGATTGCCCCAGTACACGGGCAGGTTCATGCCGCGCTGTTGGAGTTCTGTATCGATGGCTGCACGCAGCTGGGCATTGTGTTCGTTGATCGGGCTGATGCCACCGAAATGTCGGTAGTGGGTAGCAACTTCTTCCAGGCGTTCGTCGGGAATGCCGCGGCCAGCGGTGACGTTGCGTAAAAACGGGATGACATCGTCTTGGCCCTCCGGACCGCCAAACCCGGTCAACAGAATCGCGTCATAGGGTTGTTCCTGGCTGACCCAGGGCTCTCCTGATCGGGAGGCCTCGGTGGCATGCGGTACGTGAGTCTTAGACATCTCATTTCCTTTCGCGCTGAAGACAGCATGAACCGGCCTCACCCGTTCCACGCAGCGTTGTACTATTGATCACAGCAACCGATGCTTTGCCAATACTTTGCAACACCACAATGTAGTTAGGAAGGCTAGTAGTAACCTTGGCTAATAATAACCCGAAAACACCTCGGGTGCCTAACTCTGAAGGAGCGCAAAAATTCTCCATGCTGGATCCGCGGGTTATGGATCCTGACCAAGAGCTCATTCAATACGACGCGTTCGAAGGTGCCGAGCTTGACCAGATCGTTGACGTGCTGGAGGCAATGCGTCACTGGAGGACCGTCGAACGGCGCCTGAACGATGCATCGCGGAAGTACATGAAACTTGGCGAAAACGATATGCGGGCACTGCGTTTCATGATCGCTTCCCAACGTCACGGTGTGCTGGCCACGCCAAGCGATGTGGCCAAACATTTGCAGATCACGACCGCATCGGTCACGAAAATGCTTGATCGGCTTGCTGCCAGCGACTACATTCGACGCCTGCCACACCCGGAGGATCGGCGCAGTACGGCCATTGAGGTCACCGAGGAGACGCAGGTCATCGCACGCCAGTCGGTCGGTGAGAGCCACGCGCAACGATTTCACGTGGTCGCGGAGATGACCCCGGCCGAACGTGAGACGGTTAGCAAGTTTTTTGCCGCACTGTCGGCCACGGGCCTCCCCACGTCCGAGTGAGTCTGTACTGGCTGAGTTCGTTGACGAGTGCGTGATCACAGGCTGTTGTTGTCACGGTGAAAATCTAGAAGACTGGCCGGTGAGCCTGAACTTCAACGTGCTGACCGCGATTCGAGTCGCCGTCGGCACCACTCGAGAAAGGAAGTGCTCATGACGAACTACAAGGTGACAAACCCAGCGACCGGCCAGGTCGAAAAAGAATTCCCTGAGGCCACCGATACTGAGATTCAACAAGCCATCGGGACAGCAGCTGACACGTTCAGCACCTGGTCCAAAACCGATCCGCAAGAGCGCGCAACCCTGCTGAATAAGGTTGCCGACATCTATGAACAGCGCAAAGACGAGCTGGCCATGATCATCACCCGCGAAATGGGCAAACCGATCAAGCAAGCCCGCGGTGAACTCGGCATCGTCATCGATATTTACCGCTATTACGCGAAGAACGGTCCGACGTATCTGGAAAACGAGCCCATTGAGGATGTGCAGAGCGGCTGGGCCTATATTCAAAATGAACCATACGGTGTTCTGCTGGGCATTATGCCGTGGAACTTCCCGTACTACCAGGTTGCCCGGTTTGCTGCCCCGAACCTGATGATCGGCAATACCGTATTGCTCAAGCACGCTGGGATTTGCCCCGAGTCGGTCGCGGCCATGGAAGACATTTTCCGTGAGGCAGGCTTCCTTGAAGGTGCTTTCACCAAACTGTACGCTTCCACTGACCAGGTCTCCGATATCATCATCGCCGACCCACGCGTCCAGGGTGTTTCCCTGACCGGTTCCGATGGTGCCGGTGCAGCAGTTGCAGCAACGGCCGGCGAATACGTCAAGAAGGTTGTGCTGGAACTCGGTGGCAACGATCCGTTCTTGGTGCTGGATCGCGACATCCTGCCCAAAGCGGTCAAGGGTGCACTGACCGGACGCATGGCAAATGCCGGCCAGGCCTGCAACGCGGCCAAGCGCATCATTGTGCTCGAGGATGTCTACGACGAATTCGTGGAGCAGCTCAGTGAGGCCGTCAATAATCTCGAACTAGCCGACCCGGCCGAAGAAGACACATTTATCGGGCCGATGTCCTCGGCGTCAGCTGCTGACGGGCTCCACGAGCAGGTCCAAGATGCGATCTCGCAGGGCGCCACCGTCCACGCCGGCGGTGACTTCGATACCCGCGGAGGGGCTTGGTATCAGCCAACCATGTTGACCGGCATCACCGAGGATATGCGCGCCTACTCCGAAGAGCTCTTCGGACCGGTAGCCATGGTGTACAAGGTCAAGGACGAAGACGAGGCTATCAAGCTGGCCAACGACACGCCATATGGACTGTCTGCTGCGGTGATGGCCTCGGACGAAGATCATGCACGCAGCGTCGGCGAACGCATCGAAACCGGCATGGTCTATATCAATGAGCCTTCCAAGACCTCAGCCGAGCTGCCGTTCGGCGGCGTGAAAAGCTCGGGCGTTGGTCGTGAACTTGGCCGCTACGGCATGGAAGAGTTCGTCAATAAACGGCTCATGAAGTTTGCAGGCAAGAGCTGATACGCTCAATGCTGTCGAGTAGGCGTCTCCGTAACACCTGTGACCGTTCAGAAAAGTCCCTCTGAGCGCGTACATACTCGGCCTTGCCTTCGGCTGTTTCTATGGCAATGGGGTCGAAGCCCCAGTCGGCAAGGTCGTACGGAGAGGCTTGCATATCCATCACCCGAATATCCCACGCCAGCTCGAAGCAATCGGTGACGAGATCAGAACTCACCGCCGGAATAAGCTTCGTTGCCCATTTATACAGGTCCATGTTGGCATGGAGGCAGCCGGGCTGTTCCATCTCGACCATGGTGTCGCGTGTTGGCTGCAGTTGATTCATGCCACGGGCTTCGGGTGCATAAAACCGGAACGCGTCGAAATGTGAACACGAGATTTTATGTGTTTCCACTACCTCGTTTGTGCCTTCGGCGCCGAGTCTGAGCGGCACCGTGGAATGCCGAATGCCGTGGTCCTCGGACTTATATGCCATCGCCCACTCGTGCAGACCGAAACAGCTGAGTTTCGCTGGACGAGCTTCCGTCGCGGACAATAAACGGGACGCGAATTCCAACACTCTGGCTCGCTGTGCACCGAACTTTTCGAGATCAACGGTCCATCCGCCGTGCGGTAAGTCGGCGGCGGTATCCGGGCTGACTTCGCGGTAGAACTTCCAGTCAGCATGTGGAGCTGCAGCGTTTTTATCTGGGTTGGCGACGACGATACCCGCTCCCGGATTCCATCGTTTGAGCGCGCCGGCTGAGAGGTAGTAATACGAGAATAAGAAGTCGTAGACGGGGTGCTTTATGCCTCGTTTGTGCAGCTGGACTAGCGGATCCGTATAGGCGCCCACTCGATTTTCGTGGCTCTGGGCTAGCTGCTGCCATTGCTCTGCCGGCACGACAACGCTTGGGTTCAGGTCTGTGTTTGGCACCAGGCCATTCTATGAGCCTTATGGATCGGCGGAAAATCATCGAAACATCTGAAGGTCGGTGGCTTGTGGATAGTGGTGGAGTGTTTTGCTGAGTTATCCACAAAACTAGCGACACACCATGCACTCGTGACATTCACGTGATATACACAGACTTAAAGTAATGCAAAATACTTCAAAAGATATGTATACCTCTTGTAATGTGACTCGATGCACGGTAGAATAGGGGCGATATCCTGAACAGTCCTTCCCGGTTTTTGGAAAGCCTTTGGTCTGTGTCTCCTGTGTTGAAAGGAATGGTGCCTTGTGAGTCTTGAGCAGACTGTGCAGCGTTCCTCAGCGCTGGTAGCAGACTTGGAAGGCTTGTGTCAGGATCTTGTCGAGATGGATCCTGCCGGGTCTGAGGCTGAGGCCATTGAGTTGTTGGCTGTGCTAGAACGCAGCAAATCGGCCCTGTCGGCGGTCCAGGCCAAACATACTGCGGTGTTGGAGCAATACCGGTTGAATAAGCAAGCTGCCGCAGGTGTGCCCAAGGACCGCTGGGGTACAGGCCTGGCTTCAGAAGTTGGGTTGGCCCGGGGTGATTCCCCGGCCCGTGGCAAACGCCACCTGGACACCGCCCACGCATTGGTCGGGTGTTTGCCCAACACCCTGCAGGCTCTAGAGGCCGGGGTGATCCATGAGGAGCACGCCCAGGTCGTCGCGAAGGAAACCAGTTGGTTATCTGTCGAGCATCGCCGGATGGTTGATGAGCGGATAGCCCACCGGCTAGAAGGGGTGGGGCCCCGGACGTTAGGCAACATGGTGCGTGGTGAGGCCCAGAAGCTGGACCAGGTCACCGCCCGGGATCGACAGGAGCGGTCTCGGTCGCAGCGTCGGGTGTCAGTGCGTCCCGCCCCCGGTGGGATGGCTTATATTTCGACGTTGGTACCGATGCCCCAAGCCGTCGGCGTGCTGGCCTGCTTACACAAGGCAGCGACTAGTCGGGTTGCTGATGGTGACACTGTGGATCCTGCCAACCCGTCGGGTCCACGTCGGACTCGTGATCAGCTCATGGCCGACCTGCTCATCGAGCGTGCCACCGGCCAGACCACGGCACCTGCGGTGGCCGCTGAAGTGCAGCTGGTGATGACTGATGCCGCGTTGTTTGGTGAGGGGCAGGCCCCAGCGTGGTTGACCGGCCACGGCCCGATTCCAGCGGAAACCGCAAGGGATTGGGTTGCTGACCCGAATGCAGAGATCTTCCTGCGCAGGGTATTCACCAGACCCGAAAACCACCAACTGGTGGGGATGGAGTCTCGTCGCCGCGCGTTCCCCGACGGCCTGAAGCGTATGGTCACCCTGCGAGACGGCGTATGTCGCACACCCTATTGTGATGCGCCGATTCAGCAGATTGACCACATCACCCCCGTCAACAACGGTGGGCCCACCAGTTGGGATAATGCCAGCGGGCTCTGCGCGGTCTGTAACCAGACCAAAGAAGGTACCGGATGGCGCCACGAAGGCAACCCCGACCATTTGACCGTGATCACCCCAACCGGTCACCAATACACCACGACCACCCCACCAGTCAGTGCACAAGAACCCCCGGATACCGGTGACCCACCCGAAGAACACGGGCCACCCGATGACCCCGGAGACGACGGGCCGCCAGATATCGACCCCAACCCACGATTCGACACCAACAACTACCGGCACCACCACACCGAAATCACCATGCGCATCGCAGCCTAACGACTCGACCCCAAAAATCGAGACGTCAATCGAAAGCGCGTTACGGTCTTCGTCAACAGATGTAGCCTAGGGTGGTCGAAGCAACATCGTTGAAGAAGAAAGCTTGTCGTCGTGCTCATCGTAGGCATCCTGCTGCTGACGTTCATCGCCACCGCGCTGCAGCGCATCACTGGGTTGGGTTTTGCCATGCTCTCGGCACCATTTGCTGTAGTAGTGCTGGGAACTCACCAGGGCATCATGCTCATCACAGCCTTGGCGATCATCGCTTCGTTATTGATGCTGCCGAGTATGTGGCGTGATATCGATTGGAGCCGCGTGTGGTGGATCGGTCTCCCCACGATGCTCTCAATCCCACCGGCCGCTTGGGTGGGCACGATGATTGATGGCTCGATTATTTATCTGCTGGTCGGTGCCCTGGTGATCGTCGGGCTCGGGGCAGCATTACTAATGCGCGGGACCACTCAGCCTGTCACCAGCCGTGGCGCGCAGATCCTGACCGGCATTGGAGCCGGCGCCGGTAGCGTACTCGCCGGTATTGGTGGACCGGCCATGACCATCTTTGGCGTATTGTCCCGCTGGCCAGTCGCATCTTTTGCTGCCAGTTTGCAGCCGATGTGGATCATGGCTTGCTCGGCAGTGTTGGTCAGCCGATTTACGTTGATGGACTCTACGCTTCCGGAATTGGAATGGTGGGCATGGATGCTCGCTGCACTCGGTATCGCAGCCGGAATGTGGGTTGGACAACGCGCCCTTGGCAAAGTGAACGATCGTGTCGTGTTCGGCATTGTCGTCGTACTGGCCATGGTCGGCGCGGTCTTGTCGGTCATTACCGGCATCATGGCACTGTTATAGGAGCCTTCGTGAGATAAACCGCGAAGATGTATCGTTGCAGACTCCACATCTCCTTTTCTAGGATGGACGTCGTCAGTAGTGTCACACCACTAAAGCCGATCCGAAAAAATCTCGGACCGATAGAAGAAGGAGTGTCATGAATACCGCAATACATACCGAGACCAAAGATCACTATCCAACTCGGAACAATGACCATACGACGGTCACCAAACGTCGCGATCCAGTCGTCTATGGCTGGGATTCGGAAGGTCCGCTCTCGAATAGCGACCTCCAAACATTCGACGACACCGGGTATCTGTCGATCGAACAGCTCTTGAGTCCCGAAGAATTGCAAGAGTGCCGTGAGGAACTCGAACGGCTAGCCCAGGACCCTGCTTCGAAAAACGACGAAGCTACCATCACCGAAGCAGAATCCAATGAAGTGCGCTCGGTTTTCAACGTGCACCGCACAAACGAGGTCTTCAAGAAGATTGCAAATGACCCTCGCATCGTTCGACGCCTGGAGCAGATACTGGGCTCCGAAGTCTATATTCATCAGAGCCGCATCAACTACAAGCCCGGGTTCGTCGGAAAAGACTTCTGGTGGCACTCGGACTTTGAATCATGGCACGCTGAAGACGGCATGCCAGCGCCACGCGCCGCAAGCGTCTCGATCTCGCTGACCGATAATTACTCTTTCAATGGGCCGCTCATGATTATGCCCGGATCGCACAAAGAGTATATAAGTTGCGCCGGTGGCACCCCGGAAGAAAATTACAAGCAATCATTGGTAATGCAAGGCGCAGGAGTACCAGATAAAGATACTCTGACGGACTTCGCAGATAGACACGGGATTGACGTACTCGAAGGACCCGCAGGTGGCGCCGTGATTTTCGATTCCAACTGCATGCACGCCTCAAACGGCAACGTCACGCCGTACGCACGGTCCAACATTTTTCTGGTCTATAACTCGGTAGACAACGCGGTCGAAGAACCATTTGGCCCGCCGAAGCCTCGACCAGAATTCATCCGGAGCACCGACTTCACGCCAGCAGGCTAATACTGCACAGCCCGCGCCAGATGCTGACCGGTTGGGGTTTCAGCCTCGACGAGTTCGGCCGGTGTGCCCTCGAAGACGACAGTGCCACCGGCCGAGCCAGCCCCCGGCCCAATATCAATCAACCAGTCTGAGGCCGCAATATCGAGATCATGCTCGATGACAATCACTGTGGTCCCGTCGTCGACCATCTCGTTGAGCAGGTTGACGAGTCGGGCCACGTCAGCGATATGCAAACCGGTCGTTGGCTCATTCATCACATAGATGTCAGCCGGCTTGCCCAGGCTGGTGATGAGTTTCAGACGTTGACGTTCCCCACCCGACAGTGTGGTTAGCGGCTAACCCAGGCGCACATAGCCGAGTCCGACGTCGATGAATCGCTGCGCGATCTTTGCCGCGGCCGTGATCTTCACGTCGGGACCCTGCAGATAGTCCAAAGCGTTTTCGGCGGGCAGCTCGAGCACATCGGCAATGTTCTTACCATCCAACTCGTAGCCGAGTACGTCATCGTGGAAGCGGCGTCCTTGGCACGCCCCACATACAGTCGACTGGCCGAGCATGAACCCAAAATCCAAGTAGATGACGCCAGCACGCAGTAGCCGTTGAAACCGACAGTGCCGAAGCATGGTTGAAAGAAACTGATTCCATGAGCGAAGAATTGAACTCGGCGTGGCAAACGGTGCGGCTGGCGCGCGAGTCAGAGCGTAGCAACCCAAGGATGCTTCACTCGCAGAACCGGCGTAATCACGACGAGGTGAGCTACGAGGAGATCCTGCACCGGGTCGACGAAGGCATTTCGCACCTACGCAATCTCACCCGCACCCTGCGCGAGGCGTCCTATGCTTCTGGTGACTGGGACGAACGGTTCCGTGAGGGTTGGGTCGAGATCGCCCGCGACGTCGGTGTGGCTATCGCTGATCCAGAAGGTTCGGTGGCAGAGGAGCTGGAACGACTCACGAAACTTTCGACCGAGATGTCAGACGCCGAAAGCCTGCCGAATATCGAATGGCCTGTCTACGGTTCGCTTATTCACAGCCTGCGCCACATCGTGATTATCGTCGATGACGTCGCCTCGGCCCAGGAGGCCCGTGACACCTCCAAGCAGGGCTAGGCCAGCCCCAAGAATTCTTTGATCGCCGGGAGTTCTCGCCTCGCCTGGGCCAGTCCAAGGGTGTGCGCGGCGTTGAGTTTTTCCACATTGCGCTCGCCGTTGGCCACAGGCATGACATCCGGGATAAAGAGGTATGCCTTGCCCTGGCGTTGCAGTTCGAACAGCTGTTCTTTGGTTTGGTTATACCGCCACCAGCGGGTGATCAGCGCATCGGCCACCGCAGGATATTTGCGGAAATAGGCGCGATAAAATTGTGGGAATTTCTCGGGCTGCTTGCGGTACTCGTTCTCCCGCGTCATGATCACCAAATACCGCTGGTAACCGTGCTGCTGGGCAATCGAAATTGGGACGCCACCGTCGGTTCCCAGTGCACCATCCACATAGGTGCGACCATCAATTTCGACCGGAGGCATCACAATCGGCATCGTCGATGACGCGCGAACCTGGCGCATCAGATCCGGCATCGTTGGGGCGTCGTCATTGCCCCACCACACAGTTTCGCCAGAGTCGATATCGAAACCGCCGACCCTAAACTGTGCAGGGCTCTGCTGGAACGTGTCCCAATCAAATTCCAACGGCATTCCGGGATAGCCCGCGTGCTCATAAATGTACTCTGCGTGAAACAGTCCCTTGCCGCGCAAAAACGTACGCCAGTCACCAAAATTCGGGTCGGCCGCAAAATCGGTGAACGACCTGCGCGCTCGCGGGCCGTCTTCTGACAGGTAGTTGGCGGTATGGGATGCACCTGCCGAAATGCCGGCGACAAACGGTGCGTGAATGCCCTCTTCGAGCAGGGTGACCACCATGCCCGAAGTGTAGGAGGCGCGCATGCCGCCGCCCTCAAATAACAGTGCCGTCTCATTCAGCAGATTGGTGTGCTCCATCCCTCTAGCCTAGAACACTGCTGTTCGGCGAGGTGAATGCGGCGTCCGCGTTGACATTAGAATAGCCCGAGCTCAGTGACCGTGTCTCGTTCTTCGGATAGCTCGGTCGCGCTGGCATCCATCTTTGCCCGGCTGAAATCGTTGACCTCAAGATCGTGGACGATCTGCCAGTTGCCGTCTTGGGTGGTGACCGGAAACGAATACATCAAACCTTCTGGTATCCCATAGGAGCTATCGGAAACTACGGCCATCGAAACCCAATCACCTTCTGGGGTGCCGTGCAGCCAATCACGGGCAGCATCGATCGTGGCTGAAGCAGCTGAGGCCGCCGATGATGCGCCTCGAGCCTCAATAATGGCCGATCCGCGTTGGGCGACCGTGGGGATGAAATCATCTTCAATCCAGTGTTGATCTACCAACTCTGCTGCACTGTGACCATTGATCTTGGCGTGATAAATATCTGGATACTGCGTTGCCGAATGGTTGCCCCAGATCGTCATGTTCGTGATCTCGTCGACCCTGGATTGGGTTTTGCGGGCCAGCTGCGCGAGGGCGCGGTTGTGGTCGAGTCGGGTGAGCGCACTGAAGCGTTCGGCCGGGATATCCGGGGCATTGTTCATCGCGATCATCGCGTTCGTATTCGCCGGATTGCCGGTGACGCCGATGCGAACGTCCCCGGCTGCGACCTTGTTCAGTGCCTTGCCCTGTTCGGTAAATATCGCACCGTTGGCATCCAGCAGATCCTTGCGTTCTATTCCCTTGCTTCGTGGGCGGGCTCCGACCAGCAGGGCGAGGTTTGCGCCATTGAAAATATGCTCGGCGTTATCACCAAGTTCTACGGAATCCAACAGTGGGAAAGCGCAATCGTCGAGTTCCATAGCGACGCCTTCAAGCGCTTGCATGCCCGCCGAGATCTCTAAGAGACGTAACTGGACGGGAACATCTGGCCCAAAGAGCGCACCGGATGCGATGCGAAACAGCAGGCTGTAGCCGATTTGGCCAGCTGCGCCGGTGATGGCAATTTTTACCGGGGTGGTCATGTTCAAGCTCCTTACATCGAAAGCTATGTCTCAGCTTACGCTGGGTGCCCAAAAAGCTGACTATTGTCAGCATTGAACTCGAAACAGCGCAGACATCAACGGCTTCCTCAGATGACTTCATGTCGAGTTATCCACAAAGAACGCTGGCATAGTTTCATATCGGGGCAGAATGTCATAGATTCGCTGGCATATACGGTGATTCATAGGCACAATGGGAGTATGCACATGCCGGTTGAAGTGATCGAGACCATCATTATCGCCGCCAGTTTGTTGATAACTCTTGGCGGTGGGTTTTATGCTGGTTTCGCATGGTTGATTCGACGCAGTGATGCTCAAACGGTCCAGGAGCGGACCATGCTCATGGCCAAAATCGATGAGGTGGGGTCACAGGTTGCCCGGGCGCAGGCAAACACCGATGCACGGTTTGACAAGGTAGACGAGCGTTTCGATCGCATGGGCGAGCGAATTCATGACGTCCAGACAGAACTGACCGAGGTTAAGATTGCGGTCGCACGCTTTGAAGGTCCTCTGCAGCGACTTATTGTTCCCCGCTGACCTTTCTATTGGGCAGGTGTCGCGGATTGCTGCTTGCGCGCGTATGCTCGCGCTGCCCGCACCCTGTCCCCACATCGAGTCGAGCACCAACGACGCCGAGCGTGTGTGCGCACATAGAATCGATCACACGGTGCGGATTCACACTGGGTTAGCAGGTCACTGTGTTCACCGGTGAGTAGCGCTGCTGCATCGTCGCTGACCAGGGCCATAGCGTGCTCAACCAGTTGGGTAACCGGGTGGATATGCTGGCGGTAAAATCCCTGCTGCTGATCATATTGTAACTCTGGTGCACTCGAAATCTTCTGCATCGAGTTGTTGACGGCTGCCAACACTGTGTCGGCAGGGACAGCGCCGCGAACTTTCGCGCTGAATAATTCCCGCAAGTGGACACGCAGCCCAGTCAACTGGTTCTAGCAATACGGCAGTAATTGGGTATCTTCGGGCACCAACGCATGACTGATGAGCCAGCCGGTGGCATCTTCTGGGCTGGCCAAACCGTATTCGATTTCTTCGCCGGGCAACGTCACCACGGTGTTGGCCAGCTCGAGACTCACATACTGATCCGACCCGGGTGCGGGAAATAACGTAGTCATACCATCACGCAATAGAGTTACTTGTACCTTGAGGATTTGAAGTTGGAATCAACGCAACAGACCAGTACTGCGCCGTTCACTCTGTCGGTACTCGACAATGCACATACTGCCGTAGGGCAAACCGTGGAGGATGCCTTTGGCGAAGTGATCAACCTGGCTAAGGTCGCAGGCCAGCTCGGGTATCAGCGGTTCTGGATGTCAGAGCACCACGCGATGCCCGGCGCTTCGACGTCGTCGCCGTAGCTCATGCTGGCTCGATTGATCGGTGAAACCACTAACATCCGCCTCGGGGCAGGTGGCGTCATGCTGCCGAACCACGCGCCACTGTTGATAGCTGAGCAGTTCGGCATGCTCAATGCGATGGCTCCGGGTCGCATCGACCTTGGGTTGGGTCGACCCCCAGGTACAGATATGGCCACCGCAGCAGCCTTGCGTCGTCATAAACATGCCAACGACAACTTTGGCGAACAGGTCGATGAGCTGCTGGGTTTCTTGCGCGCTGACTTCCCGTCAGGGCACCCATACCAGCACGTCCATGCCGTGCCGGGGCCATGGCAGAATGTCGAAAACCGCGTGCCAGCCGCAGACCTTAGCCCAGAAGAGTGGATTCTGGGCTCCTCGACATTCTCCATACACTTGGCCGCCGAGCTCGGACGGCCCTACGCCTTCGCTTTGCAGTTTGGCGACGCAGATGCCGTCAGCGCACTGCGCCTCTACCGCGAGCAGTTCCAACCTTCTGAAGTCCTCGCTGAACCCTATGCGCTGGTGAGTCTTGGGGTAGTGGCTCACGACGATCCGCATGAAGCTGCGCTCCAGGCGCGTACCGCTGGGATGGTCATGTTGCGGATGTTTAAGCGCGAGTCTTACAGTCTCCTGCCGCCCGAAGAGGTAGCAAACTACCCGGCAACGCTCAATGAGCGCCACGTCCTGGACGTTTACGATAAGCGGTTCGTCAATGGTACGGGCGCCACCGTTGCTGCTGCGCTAGATCGGCTCTATGAGTAGACCCAGGCCGATGAAATCATGCTTGTGACCATGGGCTCGTCGCGCGCCGTGCACGTGCGCACCATCGAGCTCATCGCGCAGCATTATCAGCTCGGTGTTGGCGTCAACAGCTAGGAGCCGGTGGGGCGGGGTGTCACTACACCGGCCGCCCTCAGGTTGTGGCGTTCTAAGTGGTGCCGAACTGAGGTACGAGAGTTCAACTCAGCAAAGTACGGCACGACGTAGTTGCATGTTCGTGGGCACGTATATAAGGTACGACTCATGAAGAACATACGTCAGGGGCCATGTCATGTTGAAATCTCGTCGGCTGAGCGTCGCCGTTCTTAGCACGGCGGCTGTGCTCGTCTTCGCCAGCTGTGCTGGGAGCTCCACACCAGAAGCACAGGGCAATGAAGAGCTGACCGTCTATGCAACGACCGGGTACCTCGCCGATGCCGTCGAAAATATCGCGCCTGACGCAGAGGTCATCACGATGGTTGGGCCCGGCGGCGATCCGCATACCTACCAGCCCTCCACCCAAGACATTCAAACCATTGAAGAATCCGACGTCGTCTTGTGGAACGGTTTGCACCTGGAAGCACAAATGATCGATATCTTGCAGGCCCAGGGGGACAGTCAGCTAGCTGTAGCTGATCAATTACCCGAAGACATGTTGTTGTCCTGGCCCGAAACTGATGACCGGGGCAACGCCTTCCATGATCCACACGTGTGGAACAGCCCGGAAGCTTGGTCGCTGGTTGTCGACCACGTCGCCGAAAAACTCGCGGCCGCGGATCCAGAGCATTCAGAGGATTACCGTGCCAATGCGGAAACGTATCAGCAAGAGATTGCCGACACCGCTGCGGAGGTCGAGGACTTGTTGGCGGATGTGCCTGAGCCTCGCATGCTGATTACAGGTCACGATGCGTTCAACTATTTCGGCGAAACCTATGATCTGGATGTTCGCGCCACCGACTACGTGTCCACCGAAGCGGCGCTGAGCGCCAGCGAGCTCTCGGAACTGGCCGATCTGACTGCTGATCATGAAGTTCCGGTGATCTTCCAAGACAACCAGGCCAACCCGCAGGCGATCACCAGTTTGCAGGAAGCAGTACGAGACCGGGGTTGGGAAGTCGAGGTCTCCAACCAGGAACTGTACGCCGATTCTCTGGGTGCCGAAGAGGGCGTTGAGACGTACCTCGGTGTGTTTGAACACAATGCCAATGCGATTGCCGATGCGCTGGGAGAAGGCACCGAGTGACCAACCTTGCATGCGCAACACAGAACCTCGCGGTGGCGTATCGAGCCGAGCCGGTGCTCTATACGGTGGATTTCCAAGTGCCGGATGGTGCGGTCATGGGGATTGTCGGTCCCAACGGGGCCGGAAAATCCACACTCATCAAGGCCATGCTGGGTTTAGTGAAGCCGCTGACCGGTAACGTCGAGTTCTTCGGTCAGCCGGTTGCCAAGATGCGTCAACGGGTCGGATATATGCCTCAATCCACGTCGGTGGATTGGGATTTCCCGACCACGGTCATCGATGTGGTCACGATGGGCACCTACGGTTCGCTTGGGTTGTTTCGGCGCCCCAGAGCAAAACACCGCGCATTGGCTTACGACGCGTTGGAACAAACCGGAATGGCGGAACTTGCTCGTCGCCAGATTGGTGAGCTCTCCGGCGGGCAACGTCAGCGCGTATTCTTGGCGCGTGCCCTCGTGCAACAGCCAGACCTGTACTTCCTGGATGAACCATTTCAAGGCATCGACGCCCGATCCCAGCAGTCGATGGTCGAGGTACTTCGTGCACTGCAGGCCAGCGGTAAAACCATTGTTATTGTGCACCACGATCTGGCGACCCTGGCTGACTACTGCGATCACGTAACCCTGCTGAACCGTCGTATCGTAGCCCACGGGGCCGTCGAGGACGTCTTCACGCGCGATAATATTCGCACGACATATGATGTGACCGATGACAGTGCCGCGTTTCTGGAGTCCATCCGATGAGTCTCATCGAGTTCTTCGGTAACCACACCTACCGCATGGTGTTCTTCGGGACCATGGTCATTGGAATTGTGGCCGGTGCCCTCGGCAGCTTCGCGTATCTGCGAAAACAATCATTGATTTCGGATGTCATTTCGCACGCAGCGCTCCCGGGTACCTTGTTGGCGTTTCTCACTGCCGTCACCGTGCTCGGTATCGACGGGCGCAATATGATCGGACTGATCATCGGGGCGATGGTGGTAGGTACCATCGCGGCGTTATTCGCCAACGCCGTCACCAGGGCCACAAAAATACGGATCGACACGTCGATGGCGGTCACCCTGACGGTCTTCTTCGGCGCCGGAATGCTGTTGATGCGTGTGATTTCTGACGGCGCGTTTCCTGGCAAAGGCGGGATTCAGGACTACCTGTTTGGTAACGCCTCAGTGATGACCGTTTCTGACCTGCGAGCCAGCGTGATCGTCGGTGGGATTGCCCTGGTTATCATGCTGCTGTTTTTCAAAGAGTTCGCGCTGCGCAGCTTTGATCCGCAGCATGCCACCGTGCTGGGCCTGAATGTCCGACTCATCGACACGTTGACGTTCACAACCATCGTGTTGGCTATCGTCATCGGTGTGAAATCAGTAGGCCTTGTCCTGATGGTGGCCTTTATCGTCACACCGCCTGCTGCCGCACGCCAATGGACCAAAAGTCTCGGCGCCGTGGTCACGCTTTCGGCCATCTTCGGAGCCGTCGGTTCAGGCGTGGGTGCATACTTGTCGATCGCCGTGGTCAACGCTCCCACCGGTCCGCTGATCGTGTTGACACTGTTCGCCATCTTCGTTGTGTCGCTCGTGTTCTCTCCTCAACGCAGTATCATCACGACGGCACTTGCCCGAGTTCGCGCTCGCAGAGACCTTCGACGCGCATTGGAGACCGCATGAGCTTCGTCGTCGGGACGGCCTTGTTAGCAGTGGTCACTGCCGTGGCCTGTGCGCTGCCGGGTGTCTTCGTGGTCCTGCGCAAGGGATCAATGCTTGTGGACGCGATCGCGCACGCGGTATTCCCCGGTATCGTCGTAGGATACGCCCTCACCCAAAACTTTGATTCACCGGTGTTGATCCTTGGCCCGGCACTGGCCGGGCTGATCGTGGTGGCAGGTGCTGAGGCACTAAACCGCACCGGGCTGCTCAGCGGGGACTCCCCGCAGGGGCTGATTTTTCCGGCGCTCTTTTCCATTGGCGTCATCATGGTGACAACACAGTTCGCAAATATTCACCTGGACACTCACATGGTGCTGGCCGGAGATCTGAATCTTGCTGCATATGAGCAACTCGAGATTGGTGGGGTAGCTGTCGGGCCCCAATATCTCTACGTCATGATCGGTATGCTTGTGGTGAATGCCGTGTTCCTGTCGGTGTTTTATCACCACCTGAAAGTGACTACTTTTGATTCCCAGTTTGCGTCGAGTCTTGGTATTCGGTCGAATGTGGTCAACATGGCGTTTATGTTTTTGGTGTCCGTGACGGTCACAGCGGCATTCAACGCCGCAGGAGCCATCCTGGTGATCGCACTGATGATTACCCCACCGGCAACCGCATATTTGCTGTCCAACAATCTGCCCACGATGATCGGCATCACGGTCGTGGTCGCGATCGTCGGCGCCCTGGTCGGTTTCGGCGCCGCCTACGTACTCAATGCTGCGACCAGCGCAGCCATGTCCGTGTTGTATGGAATCTTTTTTGTGCTCGCCATCGGCCTTGAGCGGTTCCGGCGGCGGCGTCGACAACGGGCGTCACAAGGAGAGCTTGTGGTCAGCCCCACAGTTTGAAACCTCAGGGCATTGGGTGCCACGAGGGTGACATTGCTTTAAAATCGTAGTGTTGTCATGCGATTGGTGACCTTTATGCGTACTTTGCAAGTAGTATACCTAGCCCAACATCATGTTGTGGTGTATCCACTCATGTTGGTGTGACTATACGCGCGAGGTTTGTTGAGCTAACATAATAATCAAGCCTGCTTACCTATAGTTCAAGGAGCCATCATGATTGAAGCCTGGATGTCCGCTGACGATATTGCTGAACACCTCGGGGTCACAAAGCACACCATTTATGGTTGGATCAATGACCGCTCCATGCCCGCCCATAAAATTGGCCGTCTCTGGAAGTTCAAGGCCTCTGAAGTCGACGAGTGGGTGCGCACTGGTGGCGCTGCAACGGTTGAAGACGAAGAAGGCTAAGAGACGTTTTTGAACATCAAAAAATCCCGGTCTGTACGTTGAGTGTACAAACCGGGATTTTCTTTGTGCTTATTCAGCGCTATTGAGTGGCTGTGGTGTGGGGTTTGTCCACGGGTCCTCAACCGGCTGGGAGAGACGCCATACAGCGTAGGCTGCACCAGCGGCAGCAACGGTAATACCAACGACGACGAGTCCACGACGGGACTTCTTCTTGCGCTTGGCCTGTTTTTTCAGTTGCTTTTCGGCATCCTGGGCCCAGTTCTTTGCGGCCTTCTGGAGGCGACGACCGGATTTCTTATCACCGGTCACACGAGTAATGGTGTCATTCACAAAGGCTGGCAGCTCGGCATCCTTGATGACCTCTGCGCTTCGACCGGCAACCGGAGCAAGTTGGCCTGCGGCGGTCGGGATGTATTCGTCCTGAACCTTCTGTTGGAAGTTCGTTGCGGCGTCGCCAACTTTATGTGCTGCATCCGAAATCTTGTGCGACACAGCATCTACCATTGGAGCGGCACGATCGGCGGAGTCCTGCCAAACGTTTTCTGCCCAGCCGCGAACCTGTGCCGCGGTGCCTCCCGACGGTGCTTTGGACTTGGATCGTCCGAACATATATACCTCCATAATAGGGAATGACTACAGTCTAGATTACGCGGTTGGGTTTGTCGTTGCCACGATCTGACTGCTTCGGGTCGTATTTCTTTAGGCCATCGGCGAATGAATACGTACTCGCACTGACTCAAGACTGTGTCGGGGGCTCAGATGATGACAGAATAACCTCATGAGTATTGCTACACATAAAGCTGTTATCAAAACCAACCGCGGCGATGTTGTCGTCGAACTCTTCGGCAACCACGCCCCTAAGACCGTCAACAACTTTGTTGGTCTGGCAACCGGTACCCAGGAATGGACCGATCCAGCCATCGGCGAGAAGAAGAATGGTGTGGCCCTCTACGATGGCACTATCTTCCACCGCATCATCTCCGACTTCATGATCCAGGGCGGTGACCCACTGGGCAAAGGTATCGGTGGACCCGGCTACCAGTTCGAAGACGAATTCCACCCGGAACTCGACTTCAACGACCCATACAAGCTGGCCATGGCCAACGCTGGTCCAGGCACCAACGGCTCACAATTCTTCATCACCTCGGTTGCAACACCATGGCTGCAGAATCGCCACACCATCTTCGGTGAAGTCATTGACCCTGACTCGCAGAAACTGGTGGACGAACTCAACACCGTGCCAACCGGCGCACAGGATCGTCCGGTCAACGATGTCGTCATCGAAACCATCGAAATCACCGAACTCTAAACCCTTTAGAAAGCACGATATATGTCATCCGGTCCCTCGTTTGGTGCCTATCACGATCCCTCGGCTGAACAGCCGGTGTGTCCCCGGCACCCAGATCGGGTGACATATATTCGATGCCAACGCTGCAACCAGCCGGTCTGCACCGACTGCCAGCGACCCTCTCAAGTCGGCGTGCTCTGCGTCGACTGTGTGCGCGAACATCAGCGTGCACTGCCCCGTGAACAACGGGCCCCAAAATTTACTGACCGCCGCGGGCACGCGATCCCGTTGGCGACGTACATCATTCTCGGCCTCACCGTGCTCGTTTACGCGCTGCAGTGGGCCGGCGAACTCATCCCGGCGTTCCCGCCAATCTACGAACTGTTCTTGTATTCCCCGCTGCATACGTCATGGGTAGCGCTTGAGGTAGCCCAGGTGACCGGGCAGTCGTTGTTCCAGCCATGGCGAATGCTCACCTCGGCGCTCGTGCATTCTATGGGCTCACCGGTCCACCTGCTCTTGAACATGGCGGTGCTGTGGATGATCGGCCGCCAGATCGAACAGTACCTCGGCGCCGCAAAATTCGTTGCGCTCTATGTGCTATCTGCCATCGGCGGGGCCGTCGCCGTCCTCTTTTTGGCTGAACCAAACTCAGCAGTCGTCGGCGCATCCGGTGCGGTGTACGGGCTGTTCGCGGCCCTGTGGCTGATCGGACGACGCTTGGGCGCTGACACCCGCGGCATCACCGTATTGATCGTCATCAACTTCGTATTCTCATTTATGGGTGCCAATATTTCCTGGCAGGGGCACCTCGGTGGCTTCATCACCGGGCTGGCCGCCTCGACACCAGTCGTACTGGCAGATAAAAAACAGGCCGGCATCGGTTCAACGCCCGAGCTCCGCAAGAAGCTCAACCGTCGAACCTGGCTCGGCCTGGCGCTCGTCCTCGTCCTGCTCATTGCACTGACCGTCATCGGTGCGCTGTTGATCGACACTCAGGCCATTCTCGGCCGCTAACCCCACGGTGTGTGACGCGCCCTGTGGAGAAACAGCGGAGTTAAACACAGTTTTCCCACAAGCATTCCACAAGTTATCCACAGCAAGTGTGTATAAGTGGAGTACGATCATGCCAAATCGCTGGGTATCCACAGAGTTACCCACAGGTTCATCCACAATGTGGAGAATTACATGCGTGTAACTCTAGGATGTCTGTGGGGATCTACCGCCAGCGGGTCATCATAATAAAACCGACCATAGCGAGCCCGAACCCGACAATAATGTTCCAACCGCCGATCCCCGGAATAGGATACTGACCGCCCGGCGCAAGGTAAAACACCATAATCCACAACAGCCCGACGATGAGCAGTCCAAACATGACCGCCTTATACCAGGTAGGAAGCGGCTGGGGCTGATCGTCAGCTGCTAATAACTGTGCGTCGAGTTCGGTTTCCTGCGAGTCGGCCTTACCGCGCTTCTTCGATGATGCCAATGCGTGTCCTGTTCAACAAGGGGGCGTATACTACTGACAGTATTCTACGTGTACGAGCTTCGTACCGCAGCGTATCTTGACTCCTAGGATTTTCACCATGTCAGATGCCGGTTCACAGCCGCTATCTCGCCGCCCGCGTCGCGCGGCAAAAAAACGTCCGCCACGACCAACCTTCCTCGGTGTGCTCGGCGAGTTGCTGATCACCGCCGGGCTCTTCGTCCTGCTGTTTGTAGTGTGGGAGCTCTATTGGACCAATCTCGGCGCCAACCGTGAGGCCCAAGCACACCGCGATACGATGGCCGATACCTTCAGCGAAAACTATGATGCCGGATTCGACGGTTCAGGCCCGGACCCGGCCGTGCCCGAAGAGGTCACAAGCGGCGACCCGTGGGGCATGCTCTACATTCCGCGCTTTGGCCCAGATTATTCGGTGCCCATGCTCGATGGCACCGGCCCCGAAATCGACTCGGCCGTGGTAGGTCGGTATGAGGACTCGCCGCGCCCGGGTGAAGAGGGCAACCTTGCTCTGGCAGGCCATCGACAAACCTACGGTGCCGTGCTGTGGGACATGGACAAGCTGCAAGATGGCGACCGCATGTACGTCCAAACCGCCAACGGCTGGTGGGTATACGAAACGCGCATGGTGCACATTGTGGATCCGTCCGACATCGAAGTGTTAGCCCCCAACCCGATGGATCCAGCATCGGGCGAGCCGGATGGCAGCTGGTTGACGTTGACGACGTGCCACCCGCCCTACACCGTGCTGGAACGCATGATTTCGCACGCCGAGCTCGTCGATTTTGTGCCGCTGGCCGACGGAGCACCCGAGAAGATTGCTGAATCGGTCGGCGACATCGAGCTCGAAGCCGCCCCGTCCACCATTGATACACCCGAGCACAATGACGCTATGGCTCACCGCGTCGCCGAGGAGGCATAATGTACGCCTGGATCTTCCACATTCTGCCCGGGCCCACCTGGTTCCGGTGGATTCTGGTGCTCGCCGCGCTGGCCGCGATCGTTTTTGTGCTCATGGAAGTTGTGTATCCATGGGTTGCTGAATTCGGGTTCTTCTCTGATGCGACCATGAACGTCGAATAGTTCAGATTTGTAGGAATGTATTCGGCTCGCGCGAGGTTGACCTAGATATGACTACGAATCACCATGCATCGTCCATACCCGAGGGAGCCATCGAATTTGGCCTACACACTTTCGGGGACCTCACCCAAGATGTCGAAGGCACCCGCGTGCTCGACTATCCCGAGGTCCTGCGCAACGTGGTTGCCGAGGGTGTCCTTGCCGATACCGTGGGCGTCGACGTCATCGGCGTCGGCGAACACCACCGTCCCGATTATGCGGTCTCCGCGCCCGACGTCGTGCTGACCGCGATCGGCGCTCAAACCGAAAAGATCAAGCTCATTTCGGCCGTCACCGTGTTGTCCTCGGATGATCCGGTGCGCGTGCACCAGCGTTTCGCCACCCTGGATGGCATTACTGCGGGTCGCGGGGAAGTCTCACTGGGACGCGGGAGTTTTATCGAATCGTTCCCGCTGTTTGGCTATGACCTGAGCGACTATGAAGTCTTGTTCGAAGAGAAACTCGAACTCTTCGATCACCTGCGTCGCGAAGAACCCGTCACGTGGTCGGGCACCAAGCGCGCGGCACTGGAAAACTATTCGATTTTCCCGACGACGAATCACGAGTATGGTCTGCCAACCTGGGTGGCCGTGGGCGGTTCGCCACAGTCGATCGTTCGCGCAGCAAAGTACGGCATGGGGCTGGAGTTGGCGATCATCGGGGGTGCGCCACACCGCTTCGTGCCGCTAGTGGAGTTGTACCACAAGAACATCGCAGCAAATGGGTTCGATCCCCGTCGCGTGGCAGTCCATTCGCACGGGTTTGTTGCCGCGACCGATGAGGAAGCCATGCAGCGTTACTACCCGTATTGGCATCATTCGATGCAGGTACTGGGTCGGGAACGGGGTTGGCCTGAGCCGTCACCGGATCAGTTTGCGCAAGAAGTTCGGCACGGTGCACTGCATCTTGGGTCGCCTGAGACTGTGGCCCGCAAAGTTGCCAACACCATTCAAACCCTGGGCGCCACCCGTTTTGGTATGAAGTACGGCAACGGGCGATTGCCCCACGAGTACATGATGGAATCCATCGAACTCTATGGCACCAAGGTCAAGCCAATGGTGTTGGAGATGCTCGCCGAGTAGGTTAGCTCTCCTCGTCGGTGGGCGAGTCCTCATCATCCGGTGAGGACTCGTCCTCGCTTGGGCTCGGTGAGTCAGTTTCGTCGTCATCTGGCGACGGTGATGGGCTCTCGGTTTCTTCTGGTTCGGTTGCGATGGTCACGGTAATGACCGAACCTTGCGAGGCGTTTTCGCCGGGGTCAACGGATTGCTCGAAGACGCGGCCGGTTTCCTCGTCCGCATTTTCTTCTTCGACGACGTCAATACCGAGGCCAAGTTCGGCCGCGGTCAGCGTGTTTTCGGCATCGCCGGCGGTCATCCCGCGAACATCGGGGACTTCAACCTCACCCGACGACATTCTCAGCGCCACAGTGGCACCGTAGGACACGGTTGAGCCGAGGGATGGGTTGGTGTCGACGAGTCGATCGCGCGGAATCGTTGCCGAGTTGACGTACGAGACGTCGGCGACGGTGAGTCCGAGTTCCTCGAGCGTATCGCGCACGGTCGCTTCCGAAGCGCCCTGCAGCGAGTCGGGGATCTGTACTTCGTCTGGTCCCAGCGAGATGTTGAGCGTGACTTCGTCGTAGCGCTGCATGGTGACACCGCCGGCCGGTTCTGTTCCGATGGCGCGGTCCCGTTCGACGTCGTCACTGTGTTCGTACTCCAGAATTGGACGCAATCCCGCGGTGGTCAATGCATTCTGGGCGTCGGTTTCTGGCATGCCGGATACGTCTGGGATGTCGACCTGGTTTTCTTCGATGCGTTGCTGTTCGGCTTCATTCCAGAACCACCAGCCCGCAAACGCGCCGCCGCCCAGCAGCAGGATGAGCAACAGGGCAATGAGCCAGCCGCGACGGCGCTTGGACTTCCGCGAGTCGTCGACGGTCTCCATTTGGCCGGTCATCTCGTAGTCTTCGGGGAGTTCTTCCCGTGGCTCGAAGATCGAGTCGTCTTTGGCGGAGATGGGCGCGATCGCCTGGGTGGCTTGTGTATCGCCCGGCACGACGGCGGGTGGGATGACAGCCGTGGATTGGTCGTCGCTGACTGGTATGCCGTCGTAATGGGCGGCGCGCAGTGCGCTGAGAAATTCTTTGCCGTCTTGGAAACGGTCATCGCGATTCTTGGACAGCGCTTTCTTGAGCACCGATTCTAACGCTGGCGTAATTTCGGGGACGAGTGTCGATGCCTCGGGTGGTTCTTCGCGGACGTGCTGGTAGGCCACGGCGACGGGGGAGTCACCCACAAACGGTGGGCGGCCGGTCAGCAGTTCGAACAGGACGCAACCCATTGAGTACAGGTCGGAGCGGAAGTCGACGGCCTCGCCGCGAGCTTGTTCGGGGGAGAGGTATTGCGCGGTTCCGACGACGGCCTGGGTTTGCGTCATCGTCGCGGAGGTGTCGGAGAGCGCACGTGCGATGCCGAAATCCATGACTTTGACGGCACCGGAGCCATCGACCATGACGTTGCCGGGTTTGATGTCGCGGTGCACGATGTCATTTTCGTGTGAGTATGCGACCGCAGCGAGGATGCCTTCGCTCCACTCGACGGCCTGGTCGAGGCTGACTTCGTCTTTGCGCAGCAGGGCGCGCAGGGTGTCGCCGTCAACATATTCCATGACCATATAGGGCAGGGAGACGTCAGTGTGTTGACCGGTGTCGGGCAGTTGTTCTTCACCCGTGTCGAAGACCGCAACGATATTTGGATGGTTCAGTGCAGCGGAGGCGTGTGCTTCGCGGCGGAATCGGGTTTGGAACTGTGGGTCTCGGGCCAGATCCGGGCGCATCATTTTGATGGCGACGGTACGGCCAAGGCGTTCATCGCGACCCAGATAGACGTCGGCCATTCCGCCGCGACCTATCAGTTCACCGACTTCGTACCGGCCATTGATAATTCGTTGTTGGGACACAGTTTTCCTTATGAGGCGCTACGCCGCAGGACTATCGTCATGGTCATAGGCAGTCGCTCCACCATTTCGTTTGGACATTTCATGTGATTTTTCATTTTTAAGACGTGGTTGGTGGTTCTAAAGGATCCGTCGGAGTATTTCCCGTCGCGGTGGTCTCTTCTTCCCCGTTGTTGTCGCCTGCATCCGTAGGTGGCGTCGTGGGCTCAGCCGTATCATCTTCAGGCGGTGTTTCTGCCGGCGGTTGCTCAGTTTCTTGCGGAGTCGTTGGTTGTGGCTCCGGTTCGGGCTCGGGTTCCGGTTCAGGTGCGGGGGCCTGGGTCGTCGGATCTGGTTCTGGCTCGGGCTCAGGTTCCGGTTCGGGCGCTGGCTGTTCAGGTTGGGGTGCTGGTTCTTGCTCGATCGCTTCAGCTTCGTTTGAGAAGGTCACGGTGATCTCCTCGCCTTCCTCAACTTCACCGGTCGGATTCAGAGCAATCACTGTACCAAATGGATCTGAGTCGTCCCTCTCCACAGCCTCCACGGTGAATCCAAGCTCTTCGAGCTCGGCTGTCACTTCGTCGACGTTGCGGCCAACGTAGTCGTCAGGATCGATTTCGACGGTCGCCACGGTTTCGGTCTGCGTTGGTTCAGGTTCGGGCTCTTCATCTGAACCCAGTGAGCCTAACCAGAGACCGAGCCCGACCAGCGCTGCGAGGATGACGATGCCGATGATTGGCCAAAACCATGGGCTGCGCTTCTTTTCTTCGTCTTGCGTCTCAAGGTTGGCCGGACCATCTTCGGGGAGTGCATCGGCGCCCAGTCCAGCGGATCGTGCCGAAACTTGGGACGGAGGGGTCTCGGCTTGTGGCATCGCGGCCGTGGAACTGGAGGGTTCGTCGGGCATGTTGGTCATGATTTGGGTGGCGTGAGTATCGCTCATGCCTTCGAAGCTCTGAGTATCGATGACTTGGGTGGCATCCGAATCAAAGCTGCCGGAGGTCACGAATGGGACCATGCCGGGGACCGCATTAATCGCGGCTTGGGTATCTTGTCGACGTAGGGCTTCGGCTGCTTCGGCCAGTTTGTCGGCATCGACTGGCCGATCTTCGGCTTCCTTGGCCAACATGGACATGATCAGGGCGCGCACCGGTTCGGGAATGGAATCGGGCAGGTTCGGTGGGTCGTCGTTCACCTGGGCGAGTGCGATAGCGATCTGGGATTCGCCGGTGAAGGGACGGTGCCCGGCGAGGCATTCGTAACCGATAATGCCCAGCGAGTAGATGTCGGAGACGCCGGTGGCCTGTTGACCGGTTGCTTGTTCGGGGGCGAGGTACTGGGCGGTGCCCATGACCTGTCCGGTGGCGGTGAGCGGGACTTGGTCGGCGAGTCGGGCGATGCCAAAGTCGGTGACTTTGACACGGTTCTTGGCGTCAATCAACAGGTTGCCGGGTTTGATGTCGCGGTGGACGAGGCCTTGTGCGTGCGCGGCGGATAACGCTCGAGCCGTCTGAGCCATGATGCTCAAGGTTCGGTCCGGGGATAACACCTTCTCCCGGTCCAGAATTGCGCTCAACGGGTCCCCGGGCACGAGCTCCATGACCAGAAAGCCGGAGCCTTCTTCTTCGCCGTAGTCAAAGACGTTGGCCACACCGGGGTGGTTCAACAGTGCTGTGTGTTGGGCTTCGGCGCGGAAGCGGCGGAGGAAGTTCGGGTCCCCGGTGTATTCTTCCTTCAAAATTTTGATGGCGATGATGCGTCCGAGCACGGTGTCGCGTGCTTTCCAGACTTCGCCCATGCCACCGATGGCGATACGATCGGTCAGTTCGTATCGGCCGCCTAGCGTCATTCCCGATATTGGTCTCACTGTTCGACCACCGCCTCCACGATTGTCCCGATGTTATCTACCGTGAGTCGGTGTCCCACGGAGTAATCAACATTTCTATACACGAGTGTCACCGCTACTTGTGGATCATCGATCGGTGCGAAACCGGTGATCCATGAATTGACTTTACCTTCTGTTCCGATTTCAGCTGTACCGGTTTTTGCTGCGATCGGAACTGATGACTGCGCTGCTGCGGCCGTTCCGGCTTCCACGGTTTGGGTCATCATTTGTGTCATTTGGGAAGCAGTTTCTTCGCTGATGGCCTCCGAATACACTTCCGGTTGCGGTTCTTCAAGCAGATTCATGTCCGGCCCACGCACCGAGTCGACGAGCTGCGGATTCATCACGGTGCCGTCGTTCGCGATGCCCGCGGCGATCATGTTCATCTGTAAGGCGCTGGCTTGCACATCGACCTGGCCAAGCACGGATTGTGCCAGGGTGGCATCGTGCAGCTCTTCGTCAGGGAAATATGATGCTTCGACCGAAAGGGGGATGGTGATGGAATCATCATTGAAACCGAAGCGTTCGGCAACATCGAGGATAGGTTCCTGGCCCATATCCATGGCGGCTTGTGAGAACGGTGTGTTACACGATTGCGCAAAGACCCATGTGAATTCTGCGGAATTTCGTTGCGCGCATGCACCGCCGCCGAAGTTCGTGATGGGAACGTCGGCTTGCGGTAGGTCCAAGCTATTGGGGACGTCCATGACGGTGTCGGTATCGTACTCGCCGGATTCGAGCATCGCGATGGCATCAATGAGTTTAAACGTGGAACCGGGCTGCGCCGTATCTGCTGTCGGCTGGTTCATATACGGGCTTACACCTGACTCGACCAGTGCATCCATATTTTCTGATGCTTCGGTGGTCGAATGCACAGCCAACTGGTTGGTGTCATAACTTGGCCGCGACGTCATGGCCAGGACACGTCCGGTATCGATTTCGGTGACGACGACGGAGCCTTGAACACCCTCGGGGATGAGATCATAGGCGGCTTCTTGCGCTGCCGGGTCGAGGGTCAACTCAACCGAGGCCCCGGGGTTTTCTTCCCCGGTCAGGTTTTGCCGCAGTCGTTCAACGAACAGGTCGTCGGAGGTGCCCGAGAGCCATTCGTTGAGGCGTTGTTCCAAACCTGTCTGGCCGTAGTTCAGCGAGTAGAACCCGGTGAGTCCGGAGTAGAGTTCGGGTTGGTTGTAGACGCGCTGATAATCGAAGCTGGTTGAATCGCTGGGCACGGATTCGGCGATGGGTTCACCGGCCACCAGTATGGGGCCGCGGGGTCCACCGAATTGTTTATACAGTTCGCGAGTGTTGGCCTCGTGGGTGCGCAGATCTTCGGCGCCGATGACCTGAATGTAGCTGGCTGCGCCAATGAGCACGAGGAAGATGGCAACGATGCCGAACCATGCGTATCGTACGGATTCATTCATGAACGTTCACCCGCTTCCACAGGTCGTCCGGGGCCGGAGGCTCCTGCACCGAAGCCCGAAGCGTTGACCATTGGGCCGGCTTGCATCGGTCGGTTGGCGGTATGGGAAATGAGTAAGACGAGCCCCATGATCATCCAATTTGATAACAATGACGAACCACCGGCAGCCATAAACGGTGTGGTCAGGCCGGTTAGTGGGATCACGCGTAGGACACCACCGACGACGACGAAGATCTGGATGGCCATGGCGCACCCCAGCCCCGCGGCTAACAGTTTGCCAAAGGCGTCGCGCGCGGATAGTCCGATGCGCATGATGCGGGTGATGAGCACGAAGAAGACCAACAAAATGGCAGTGAGTCCGACGAGACCGAGTTCTTCACCGAACGATGCGATGATCATGTCCGAGTTTGCTGCGAACACCATGTCTGGACGACCTTCGCCCAGGCCCGAGCCGAAGAGCCCACCCGAGGCGAGCCCGAAGAGCCCTTGGACCACCTGGTGGGAGCCGTGTTCGGCGTAAATCATGTCCATATCGAATGCATTGAGCCAACCGTCAATACGGGCTTGGACGTGGGGGAAGAGACTAGCGGCGATGACGGCACCGACACCTGCCGCGCCCACCCCAAGGACGAGCCAGGATAGGCGCGAGGTCGCCAAGTAAATCATCGCCATGAACAACCCGAAGAACAGCACGGCTGAGCCGAGGTCACGCTGGAAAATGAGCACACCCATGGCCACGAGCCACGCGACGACGAGTGGGCCGAGGTCTTGGAGCCGGGGGAAGGTTAGCGGGCCAAGCTTTTTGCCCGCCAGCAGGATGAGGTCGCGGTTAGCGCTGAGGTAGGAGGCGAAGAAGATTGCCAGGGTCAGTTTGGCGACTTCACCGGGTTGGAATGAGCCGATGCCAAGGTTGACCCAAATGCGGGCACCATAAATTTCGACACCGATGAATGGCAAGAACGGCAGGATGAGCAGTATCGCTGAGGCGAGGAGCCACACGTAGGTGAAGCGGCGCATGTTGCGGTAGTCGACGATGAACCACACGATGGCCATCGAGATGACTAGCGACAGCGCCGTCCACAGCAGTTGGTTGTTGGCGAGTCCTTCGCCGGGTGGTACCAGGTCCAACCGGTGGATCATGGCGAGGCCCAAACCGTTGAGCGTTAGCGCGAGCGGCAGGATGTATTGGTCGGAAAATGGTGCGCGCAGCCGCAGTACGATATGGAAGATGATGGCCAAGGCGAACATCACACCGAGTTGTACCCAGTAGTGGGCGTCCAGTGCTTGGTCCATACCCAGGCCTGAAAGCATGTAGGCGCCCGAGCCGATGGCTACGGCCATCACAATGAGGACGATTTCGGTGACGCGCAGCGGTTTCTTGATGGGCTGGTCAGTCGTGACGGTGTCGGTCATTATGGGTTCCCTCCCATCGCTCCGGCGGTTGCTCCACCGATGGAGCCGGAGGCACCCACGCCGTTGGAGGCGATGGGGATATCCGAGTCGTCGGCCTGATCGCCCGGCGAGACCGGCGGGGCCTCGGGGATCAGCGCGGATTCGAGATCCATCAAAATCTCTTCAGCGTGGTTGAGATCCTGTGCTGGCAGGCCGGTTTCAACACGTTGACGGCTATAACCGGGCAGCCTGGCCAGCGGGATGTCGGTGGATTGCTCCAGCGAGGATAACTCGAGTGGACCAATTGCCTGGGGCACGCCCTGATAGATGGCTACGTGGTCCTGTTCGGTGCCCACGTAGTACTGTCCGCGAATCCATAAGAAACCGACGGCTAGGGAGGTGGCGAAGAGGATGAGGAACACGCCCACCATAGTCAGCAGCGGCCAGGAGCGCCGACCGGTTGGGACGGCATCTTCTTCGAGTTCTTCGCGCGGTGCCGGAGCGGCTGGCTCGGCAGCATCAGAAGCGCCATGCAACAGTGCTGCGGCACGCTTTTGCGAGGAGGACCGGGTAACGACCGGGATCTGATCGGTATCGGTGGCAAGTTCAGCTGCACCCACCAGCAGGTGTGGACGAGAGGCGAGGTCGGCGCGCAACAGGGACGCAGACACTGACTCACCGTTCTGTGCGGCAGAAACCTCGCGAGCCGATTCAGTGAGTTCATCGGTTTTGGGATTATTTCCGGCGGTGATCTGACGTTCGGCGGTTTCAAACACCACGATCGTGACGTTATCGGGCGCACCACGGTTCAGTGTTTCATCGATGAGATCCCGACAAATATCGTCGAGTGGCTTATCGGCGCGCAGCAGTTGTTCAATGGTCTCGTCCTCGACGACGGCGTTGAGCCCGTCGGAGCACAATAGCCAACGTTCGCCGGGTTCGATGGCAAATGAGGTGACATCCAGCTCGGGGGAGGCGTCCACGTCGCCCAGCACACGCATGAGCACGTTTTTATGGGGGTGGGATTCGGCGTCGGCTGCACTGATGCGGCCTTCGTCGATCAGGCGCTGGACGAAGGTGTGGTCGGCCGAAAGCTGTTGGAACGCATCGTGTTTGAGTCGGTAGGCCCGAGAGTCACCGATGTGGGCCATGTGCAGGATGTCGTTGTCGACCATCACAGCAGTACAGGTGGTGCCCATCCCCGCCAGTTTGGGGTTGTCGTGCACGAGATCATTGAGGATCAGGTTTGCCGATTGGATCTCATCGGGAAGCATGGTGGCCGGATCTGGGTGATCATTGCGATCCAGCGGAGCAAGGTCGAGCACCACTGAGGCTGAGGCGACGTCGCCGCCCACGTGGCCGCCCATCCCATCGGCCACGACAGCAAGGAAATGGCCAACGTAGGCCGAGTCGTCGTTTTTTGAACGCACTCGTCCGACGTCAGAGCGGGCAGCGAAGTTCAGCTCGAGGGCCATGGTTATGCCTTCAGCTCCATGACAGTTTTGCCAATGCGCACAGCTGTGCCCGGATCAATGGGCATGGTTCGTGTGAGTTGTTCACCCTGCACGAAGGTTCCGTTGGTTGAGCCAAGATCTTCCAGAAACCAGCGACTGCCTTGCGGGAACAGTCGAGCATGGCGGCCCGAAGCATAGTCGTCTTCAAGGACCAGACCGGCGTCTTGGGCGCGACCGATCAACAGCGGTTGGCCGCCAAGATCGATGGTTCGACCTGTCAGTGGGCCTTCGGTGACGATGAGCCGTGAAGCCAGCGCACGTTGCGGTACCGGGGCGACTTCGGGTGTTTCTGCCGGGTCATCATCTTTTTTTGCTTTCCGGCGGGTCAGGCGTGCCGGACGAGCGATCTGGAGGGACCGACCTTGAGAACCGATGACCGAGAACACAAATATCCACAGCAGGGCGAGGAGCCCAAACCGCAGTGCGGTGATCGCTAATTCGCTCACGGGCTACCTCCGTGTCTGGGTTGTCGTATCTGGGGCAAGCCGGAACACAATAGTTGTCCGACCGGCGGTAATAATATCACCGTGCTGCAAATCTACCGTGTTTGCCGCCTTTTGCCCGTTGACGTAAAAACCATTGGTCGAACCCATGTCCACCGCTGAAACTCGGTCGCCTGCCACCGTGATTTGGAGGTGTCGACGCGACATGCCCGGGTCAGCAACTGTTATATCAGCCTCTGATGAACGCCCGATCACTGCCGCTGAGGAATTGATGGCATACCGGGTGCCCTCGATCTCGACGACGGGACGCCAGTCGGTGCGATCCACTTGGACGTTGGGATCCGTCATTTCTGCGGGTGGTTGTACCGCAGGTGACGAGACCTGTTTATTGGCCGAATATGAAATGGGCTGGCCCGGATCAATATCCTCGGCAGTCTCGTTGCTCGACTCGATTTCCATCTGGCCGGTTTGTACTTCTTCATCGGCAACAAAGGTCACTCTGACGGGACCAGATAACGAATAGCCCTGCACCGAGGCATGTCGGATTGCCTCGTCGCACAACTCTTCGGCTAGGGCCCGTCCCCACTGTTGAACCTGCGTGAAGTCTTCTTCGGAAAACGCGATCGTATACACATTGGGAACCAGAGTGCGATCCTGGGAAATGGTGGCGGCCCGGTGATCCATTTCAACGCGCATCGCATTGGTCACCTCAACCGGCTTGATCCGTTTTGAACTACCAGCCGAGAAGATTTTGCGCACGGAACGTTCGAGAGCGTTCTCCAAGCCATCCAAGATGCCCAACTCGGCACTCCTTCCGATGTGTTCGAGGTAGTTAACCGGTAAATACTCAACAGTAGTTCTGCGCCGGAAATTTGTCACATGCATTTTCATTTTCGCATATCAGTCACAGCATTACACGAAGCCGGAAGTCAACGCCATATTTCCGCTCTTATCCAGTACGCCGATTCGCGTTGACTGTGTATTTGTGTTTATACTATAGATCGTGCTTAGCGCAGATGCTGGGCACAAGTCACTCGCGCGAGTGGCGGAATTGGTAGACGCGCTGGCTTCAGGTGCCAGTGTCTTCACGGACGTGGGGGTTCAAGTCCCCCCTCGCGCACAGACACAAAACAGCCCCGAATCGGATTCGCTCCGATTCGGGGCTGTTTTCGTTTTGGGCACTGAGTGATACATGATTGATTCTGTGAAGTGCCCTACATAGGCTGCCCTCATGATCCGCGAGGCGCAGATAGACGAGCTCAATGCCTTACGTGACATTGAGATTGCAATCGATGCACCACTCACCATTCAGGAGCTTGCTGTTTACCAAGCGGACGGCCGAGTATGGGTTTCGACGGATGAGAGCGATCAACTCGTTGTCTATATATTGCTTCAGCGTGTGGACAACTGTGCCCACCTTAAACAAGTTTCAGTTCATCCGGATCATGCCGGTAGAAGACTTGGGCAGGCCTTGATCGAGTTCGCCGTCTCCTGGGCAAGAAATTACGATTTAGCCGGGGTTGCTGACGACTTTCCACCATGTCCTCTGGAACGCTCCCTACTTACAGGCGTTTAGGCTTCCGAATTTTAGAAGATAAGGAGCTCACGACCGGCTTGCGCGCTCTCCGTGTTCATGAAACTACGGTTGGTCTGGATAAATGGCCTCGGGTGGCAATGAGAAAAGACCTCACATTGAACTATGGCCGGACGGTATAGTTAACGGGGTTAGCGCGCTCGGCTTGGTCAGGAGAGTAGTGACCACTCATGCTCTGAGACTTTGATCTCCAATGGCTGTTATCAGCTGTCACAACATCCGGCAGTCGATATCAGGTACTGGCCGGTTTCTGGAGAGCGTAAATCCACGAGGTGGAACACGCGGCGAAAGTCATTATTGAGGTTTCGAGTGACGACAGATTCGTGGTGAGTGATGAAATTCCGGAGTTTACATATTTTCTCAATATCGGGACGAAGAGCTGTCCTGACAAGGCCTCCACCAAACGTCGGACCAAGGTCTTGTCAGCTAAGGCCGGTAGATGCACAACAGGGTAGGTACATCGTGTTGAAAGCTGCCCACCGTCGGTCTCACGGATGGCGCGTTTTTAGGCGGCGGTGGGCCAGCTGATGTCGATGGTGGTGTTTTGGAGTGTGGGTGGGTCGCCGCTTTTGTGGTGGGCGATTTGGGTGATGGGCGGTTTTGTGGGCACAGTGTATT
>JABXHI010000012.1 GCA_013393415.1 Micrococcaceae bacterium | reverse complement strand
ACTCCATGCTCGACTACCAGACCCCGGCTGAAGTCGAAACCGACTACCACTGGACCGAAACCGACACTTCGGCGGCAGCCTAGAAATGAAAATACGCAGACCCTCCACAAAACCCGGGACTTGACAGCTATTTTCACGCCACTTGTATTGATCATGCGAAGTTAGTCTCAACGGGCCGATGCCAACATGCACATGTATATTGTTTTGACACATCAGTTGAACGTGTAAAAATGCACAAGTTTTTATACATGTCCAAGGTCAACACGTCTGCCGGACACTGCATGGCTATGGCACATTCAGACAGCACATCGCAGAACACAACGTTCAATCACTTCGACCCACTTGCCGGCCTCCGTGACATCATCGCCCTGCGCTCAGCACTGCGTCCCGAGGCTACCGATACCTGGTTTGAAGTCTTCTCACCATGGATCAATGCCGTCTGCCGCAAGGCACGCTTAGCCATCAGTGAGCAGCCCGGCAGTGTTGATGCCAAAACGGTTGATCACATCACCCGGAAAATGATCATCAAAATCGTTACAGATTGCCAGAATCACCCTGAAAAAGCGGAATACATCGGCTCATTTGAACATGCAGTTTTAGAACAGGTGCGGTTGGAGTGCTCAAATACGAACCAGTCCCATAGCGTCACCGCCAACGCACCACCCCCACCAGTCGCCCGAGGCAGTGCACTCGATGATATTCGACGCGAACTTGCCGTGAAGATTGGCCGAGCCCCCACCCGAGCAGAGATTGTAGCCGCATGGAATGAAAGTAAATCGCAACGTGCATAGCCCTGCCGGACACAGTAGCAACAGAACATCGTCAACACGTTTTAGGAGTGTTTCATGCCATCGCTCATTATGCACATTGAAGATCGTGATGCCCAGGACCTCTTGCATCAGGCAACTGATAAGGGATCAGAGGGCATCGGCAAAGTGCCACTGTTCCATGTCGATGACCGTGGTCAGATAGATGGTGTTCCAAAACCTGCGGTGATGCGACTGCACGATGAAATCGACGCCAGAAACATGGCTATGGAGACCGTCAACCAAGTCGCTACAGCACACCTCTACGCAGAGGGGCGCAAAGGGCTTGAACCGCTAAAAGACGTCGTAGAAGACATCGATGAGGCCAGATATGTGGTCATCACGCAGCAGTTGGTCGTCGATCTCGACAATGACGACCACACCGATGAAGTCCAAGACCTGATCGACCAGATTCTTTCGTTTCCTCGACTAAAAAAGCTTGAAGAACAACGTGCTGCACTCGATGAGGAAATCGAACAGCAGCGGGAGCTGAACATGGAAGCACACAACTCATAGCCCTGCCGGACACGCTGATAGTAGAACGCAAAAACTCACCACCCACAGGGGAGCCAACATGGGATCACCACACTTCTCCGTCCAAGCGGCCATGCGTATTGGCGAAAATATCGTAGCAAGGGGCTCTGACACCCTGCCCCTGGACTACAGCGTGACCGCTGGACTGGCTCGTAGAGAGATTCGGGATGAGCTTGGCTTCATGGTCGTCTACGCAGGTCTTGACGATTCGTTCATCGAAGTCGATGCCACAGAAAATGCAGAAAAACGTTAAAGTGGACTCTTTGGAATTCATTGCCCCCTGGCGCCCACCAAAACGTGGCGAGGCATGGCCGCTGAATGTTCTCGTGCACCTTGATCACAGGAACGTGTCAGAGCCAGCCACTCTCAGCATGGCGCAGGCGATAGATCAAATTAAGCAACAGGTCAGTGAAGACTTCGCCAAGCAGGATGATTATCGCCTAGGGGTCATCTTTATCGTTGTTCAATACGACCGCTGGCGTGGCAAAAGAAACTACCGCCGCCAGGAGATTTTGAACGAAATGGCCGAACTCCAACAGCAGATAGATGCCCTGTGCGAAGACTTGGAACGCCAACCATAGGTCGTGCCGGACACAGCCTGAGTAGACCATAAAACGACCCCCGCATAGAGAGTTCAAACAGATGCAAGCAGAAGAATTTTATCCCCCATACAGGACCAGCTTTGACGGTATCGGCAAGATCATCGAACAGGCGTACCACGGCTATGATGACTCCACCCCAATCATGGTGCAGCCCGATAGCAGCGGTCAGGTCAAGGACATCGCCAACACGACCGTTATGCAGTTGCTCGGCGACATCAGCTACGACCATTACACAACCAGTCCAAGCCCCGCAATTCGCACCACCACCGTCAACCTCTACGGTGAACGCAAAGGTGTGCTCAACGCTGTGGAGGACCCGGACAAGGCTCGGTACATGGTGGTTGCAGCGTCAGCGGTCATCGATCTGCGGGAATTAAAACAAAAACATAGCGACATCTTTGAGCCCGTCCACCAAGTCCTCAACATCAAAGCCGACCAGAACGATGTTGAAGCACAGCGTCAGCGACAGGCAAAGATCGAGAAGCGCGCAGAACTTCAAGCTCAACTGGATGCCTTAGATGAAGACTTGGGCATGGAGTCATAGTATTGCCGGACACTGGATCAGGAGGTGCCTGATTTCCGCGCCAACTGCTCCATCGGCAATGTACCTGCATAATTTCACATAGTTTTCCTTAGAGATTGCGCGGATAGGGGCTTATCGGCGCTTACCGGAAATCGTAAGGCTTGACGGTGCGGGTGTCCCACCGGTAGCGGAGTCTGGCTTCGTGGAGGAGTCGGCGTAGGACAATGATGGCGT
>JABXHI010000011.1 GCA_013393415.1 Micrococcaceae bacterium | reverse complement strand
TGTTAGGAGTGCGTATTTAGTAACGGCTGTCTGACGATCCAGTGACGACGGTCTGACGATCGGGTAACGCCGGTATGGGTATCCAGTAGCGGTGAGACTCCGCTGTGTGGTGTGCTCTATTTCACACACAACACGAGGTTGTGTGATCTTTGAAATAGGAGATTTCGATGACGGATTACCGTTTCGTGATGCGGCTGTTGATGCAGCAGTGGTCATTTCGACAGATTGCCCAGCGCGCCAGGTGTTCGAATGCCACGATCGCCAAGGCCAAACAAATCTGCGAAGAGCACGGCTTCACCACCGTGGCAGATATTGAACAACTCACCACCGAAGACGTGGAGTTGTTGTTCATGGATGGCCGCAAGGCCGTCTCGGACGAATTTGTGGGCTTTGACCTGGAACGCATGGTCAAACGCCGCACCGGTGTGCACAAAGCACCGTTGAAAGTACTGTGGGCCCGGTATTTAGAAACCGACGCAGCACCGGGGCAACGGCATTATAGTTACCAGCGGTTTTGCCAGATCGTTGGGCAATACGTGGACGTCAATCAGCTGACGATGCGAATCCAACATGTCCCAGGCCATACGATGCAGGTGGACTGGGCCGGTCAGAAAATGGTGCTGTTTGACCCGGTCACCGGCACCAAAACCCGGATCTCGATTTTTGTGGCGGCGTTACCGTATTGCGGGCTGGTCTTCGCTCACGGGTATGCCAACGAACGACAGCCCAACTGGTTAGATGGGCATAAACGAGCCTTCGAGCATGCCGGTGGGGTCACCCAAGTCGTTATCCCTGACAACGCCTCGACTGCGTCGAATCAGATTGCCAAGGGTGATCGGGCCAGGGAGGTCAATCACGCGTATGAGGAGTTCTTGGCCTACTACAACACGGCGGCGGTGCCGACTGATGCCAATGCACCGCAACAGAAGGGCAATGTCGAGGCGGGGGTCAAGGTGGTCACGCATGACGTTATTCAGTTTTTGGCGGATCGTCGCTTTGCCAGTCTGGATGAACTCAATGCCGCCATCAGCCAGCGACTGGAAGTCATCAATATGCGCACCCCATTTCGCGGCAACAACGAACTCAGCCGCCGGGAGCTGTTTGAACAGCATGAACGCCACGCCCTGTTGCCGCTACCCGAGCAACCCTGGCAGCCGGTGGTGTGGCGTAAATCCAAGGTCAACCGGGATTACCATCTTGAGATTGCCACGGTGAAATACTCAGTCCCGTATGCCTATGCGGGGCAGCGTGTGGATGTCAGAATCATCGGTGACCAGCTGGCGGTGATGGCCGATAACCAGGTCATTGCCCGCCACACGGTCCCGGATGCCAAACACGTGTTTATCACGGATCCTGACCACGCCCCGGCCCACCACCGGGCCGCTTCAGGATTATGGACAGGCGCCTATTTCCTGCGCCAAGCTCATAAGATTGGCCCAGCCACCGTGGAGGCCATCACCCGAGTGTTGCATCGACAACGCATCGAAGCCCAAGGCTATCGAACCTGTCAGAACATCCTGAACTTGGCCAAAGGCAGCACCGAGAAGAAACGCTTGTTGGAACAGGCCTGCCAAGAGCTGATCGCCCAGCAGACTGGCCGGCTGATCAGCTACACCAGCGTCAAACAACACCTGGCCGCCCTCCGGGCTCAGGCCGCCGATCGGCCCACCACCGGGGCCACCAAGCCGAGCGGCCAACGGACTTCCACGCCGATGGGCACCGCCCCGCGGGATACCCGCGGGGCGCATTTAGCTGGCCCCGATCGGTTCAGCCTGGATGCGTTATTGCAACACCGCCACGACCCTGAGCAGCAGCATGACGGCATCGACCAGGACGGGGGTCAGCGTTAATGGATCGCCATCTCACCCAAGACGATATGCCGTTATTCACGCAGTTACGCATGACCGCGTTTGGTCACACCGTGATCGAACTGGCCAATGACCCGGCCTATGATGACTGGACGTTTTCCCAAAAAATCCTCTATGCCTTGGAACAGGAAAACGCCGCCAGGCAGCAACGCCGAACTCAGAAACTGTTGAAGGCTTCTCGGACACCAAATCCACAAGCCTGTATCGAAGAACTGCGTTACTTACCTGACCGGAGTCTCAACCGAGAAGTCATCGGACGCTTAGCCAGCGGCCAATGGATCGACCAGGCCCAAAACCTAGTCATCCTGGGCACCTCCAGTGTTGGCAAAACCTACCTTGCCCAAGCACTGCTCAATGCCGCCTGCCGCAAATTCTACACCGCCCGGTTCTTCCGCCTCGATGATCTGGCCAATCAATTAGCTGTCCTGGAGTACAACTCACAACATCGGTTGGATTTTCTGACTGACCTGCATAACTGTGATGTCTTAATTCTGGACGATTTCTTGACTACGCCGATTCCTCAGGAAATCGCGTCGGAGCTGTTGAATATTTTAGCGGCCCGCGATGGTCGAGGCTCCACGTTGGTGACCTCGCAATTTGACCCACAGGACTGGTATAAAACGCTGCACGATGCGGTGATTGCGGAATCCATTCTCAATCGCATCGTGAGCTCAGCAGAGTTCATCCAGCTCAACGGACCCAATATGCGCCACTACCAACAACAGCATGACTAATTGCTGAATCCAGCACCCGGATGATTAACCACGCGTCACTGTTACTGGATGGTCATCCGGGTGTTACCCGGTCGTCAGACCGCTGTTTCCCGAAGCCCAGACAGCTGTTACTAAATACACGCTCAGAACA
>JABXHI010000010.1 GCA_013393415.1 Micrococcaceae bacterium | reverse complement strand
TGAATCCAGCACCCGGATGATTAACCACGCGTCACTGTTACTGGATGGTCATCCGGGTGTTACCCGGTCGTCAGACCGCTGTTTCCCGAAGCCCAGACAGCTGTTACTAAATACACGCTCAGAACAGGTGTACCAGCGCCTGCAAGGTTCGCATTGACCGCGTTCACCAGCTCACCAATCCGAGACGCATACCGGCCAGGGCAAGCAGTATTCACGACATCATTGTGCTTGCCGTAGCGCATGGAGCGCCCGGTTTCACGTTCAATATCCGCGCACCGCTCGACCAAGGTTGCCCAGTCACCGTCGGACATTTCCGGGCGGTTCTCGAGGCCAATCCAATCGTTGTTAGCAGACCGGGCATGCCAGGCGCGCTTCAATAGCGGGACCAACTTGGAAACCCGACCGGCGCTGATGACCTCGTGCGCAGACGTGGGGTTCGCTGGGCGGTAGCGTCGCAGGTAGGCCACCACGTTATCGTGAGACTGCCCGTCGGTTCCCCAGTGGTGTAGAAGGATCCCTTTCGGCTTCCGACCACCGGGACGGTCGTTGTAATTGCGGGTATCTGCTGGCTTATTTTCAAGCTTGTACGACATTGTTACTCCTTCTTTTTGGGCATGAAAAAACCGCCCATGAAAGAGCGGTTGGATTATTCGGTTAGTTCGCTAATCGGACTCGTCGGGTGGCTCTGGTTTCTTCCCCCATAGGTCACTGAGGTCTTCCAGCATGTAGGTCCACTTCTGGGTTGACTTGATGTGCTGGTCTAGGCTTTCGCGGGTCTGATTTTGAAATCTGTCATGATCCTTGCTGATCACAATGTGCTCGTCTAACCTCTCTCCGACGCGCTCGACACTGGCGCGCACCACGTCGAGGTCATCGCGGAAGTTCGTGTTATGCGAGTTTTCGACTTGTTTGAGTACCCGGTCTAAGTCTGCGCGCATCGTGTCAAGTTTGCCGAGTACGCCTGCTTCGGCATCCTCAATCGTGCGGCCTGTCCGGTCTTTACGTGCTGGTTTACCAGACCAGTCGCGTAGAAAATTCTGGAGTGCCTTAATAGGACCCCAGATTTTATAGAGCACACCGGCAAGTGCACCGATACCAGCGACCCAGGCAATGATCTCCCCAATAGTCAGGTCTGCTAAATGGTCAGGCAAGCTTCCTCCTTACTGATTTTGATCATCCAGTCGGTCGAGACGCTGCTCAAGGGCAGCGATACTCTGACCCTGATTGGCAAGCTTCTCCTGCTGATCACGGATGATCGGTATCAAAAGAGTCCACATGCGGTCGTAAGCCACACCTTGAAGCACACTCTCATCGCGCTCACTGTCCCAAGAGTATTCAGCGAAAGCTGCTAAGCCAGCATCTTCCACCTCCTCAGCGATGAGTCCAGCCACACGGCGTGGCATGTTCTCTCCCAGCAATCCCTCGACTGTGCTGGTGTCCATCACTGGGCCGTCTTCAGTGTCAAATACGAAATCTTCTTCTGCTAACCCGATTTCTTCGAGCTGCTCGCGAATGTCTGTCCGGTCATACCAGATTTTAGGGTTAAGGGTCAGCACCTGGTAAGGGTCCACCTCGTGAAGTGGCTCAGCATTGATCTTGATTCTCCGGCTCGAAGAATAGAAGTATACGAGACCACTATTGGACGATATACGGAGCTGGTTCCATCCCGAGGTGGTCGGCAGGTTGTAGAAGTAGTTCGGCCCGTAGGTGTTCAGCCGACCAGATACTTCAGTTATACCACTGACCCCGTTGAGGTATACATCCCCTTGCAGGAACGACGACTTATCCACGCTGATACCGCCGCCGGTGGAGAAAGAATCGGAATGGATGTGTTTGGCGTTCGTAGTACCGTGCAGCTTCACTACGCCCGGCCCGCCGCTACCCTTGCGAGGTCTGATATTGAGCGTGTGGAAGTACCCGTTACTATTTACAGAAGTCCAGATAGCCGCCCAATTCACCGAAGCTGAACCGTCCTCCGAGAACCAGACCCCCGGCCCTTGGTTAGACCGAGCAGGTTCCAGGAGTATCCCTGGCTCGCCTGGCCCGTTCGTGTAGAACCGCCCGTGCATGTAATTGTCCGTCCCGTCGATATTGACGGTCTGCTCCCCAGACGAGTCGAATGCTATTATTCCGTCGTCGGTCTGCTTGACGCCCCGGTTCGAGTGGGCTTGTGTCTGGATGAGCGCCCCGGTAATAGTCTTCCCGTCGATCGCGTTCCCCTGGATGTGCTCTGCTTCGACGGCCCCCGCCCTGAGCTTATCCGCAGTCACCGCGTTGGCCTGGATATCACCGGCCTCAATCTTCTTCGCCTGCAGAAGGGCGGCCATCATTGACTCAGTGACGTTCAGATGCCGAGTATCCACAGAGCCATCAACAATAAGACGGCCATCCATCATGTTCTCAATGCGCGGGTTCCGCAACCACTGATAACCGCCTGTATTCGTTGCGCCGCTCTCCATATTCGGGAAAATACGCAATCGGTAATCACCAGTCACAGGAACAGTGAATTGGTGCTCATGAGATGACCAGTCGCTAATAGTCCCCGCAATCCAGGAGTATTTCACGCCATCGATAGTCGGGATGTGCACACCATCCCCACCATTGACAGGAAGCAGCTCAAAAGCGAAATGAGTGCTGCGCTGAGTGCCAGCAGCGTCTAGGCTCAGCTTGTACTTTTCACCAGCGTCTAGCCGGACAGTGCCGGTCGTGTCGTGTGGGTCTTCACCTGTCTGCTCTCCTGGGAAAAACACGGAAGGCACCGGATCACTATTAATCCTTGCCCCGTACCAGGCGGCAGCATCCTCGTCCGTGGTATTCGGAATCAGGTTCGGTGTTGAAATAGTGGCTCTAGTCAGCTCAGCAGTTAGCGCATGAATGCTGTCGGCCCATAATGTCTCAGTGATAGTTTTATTCGTAAACACCTCTTTAACATCAATGTTCTTGGCCTTGACCGCCCCATCCTCGATGAGCACGCCAGGGGTCTTGCGACGGAATTGGGTGATGCGCCAGCGACCGGAGCCGTAAGCGCCGCCTGCGCTGCTCGTCGTAAACTGCAGTTCGATAGAGCGGGTTGGCTCCTGGGAGCGCCCCGGCTGGTTCGCGGGGATCGTGAACTCAATGTCCTGCCTGTTGCCAACGTCTCCGTCAATCAAGCTACGAGCGAATGTCGTAGAGGCGTCTTCGTCGCGCCCTACAGCGCGAACCAGAAGGCCCTTGAGGTCTCCTTCGCCGTCAAGCGAGAATATGAACTGCTCACCCTCAAAGGCGGGTATGCCCACACCACCCTTGTTGAATGTCAGCGAGGAGTAGAGGAATTCTTCCTCGCCAGCCTCGGGCAGGTTTGCGGTAAGATAAGTGATACCACTCTCAGTCACCTCGGCGCCCCAAGGCTGCTCAAGTAAGCCTTGTCCGAGTAGGTTCCACTGAGAGGACTCAAGCTCGAAGAGTGCTCCTGGGTAGCCCTGCTCGGCACCAGTGTCCACGTACTCAGCCTCGGCCAGCTCGCGCAAGTCAGAGTCAACAATCAGGTTCTCCCAATCATTGACGGCCAGCGCCGAGGTCTCGATCGAGCCCGCCACCAAGCGGCCTCCGCTGAGCTCGCCGTAGGTGCCCTGCTCGATATGAGCCAACGGGAGAATAGTCTCATCAAGGTCGCCTTTGATCCACGCGCCGTCGCTGACGACCCACATGGCTTGGAGCTTGCCGTCAGCGCCTAGCGTATCGTACTGGAAGTAGTAGGTGCCGTCGTCGTAGTTAGAGGCGTCTACTGGCTCGTCAGCACCCCGCATAATCGTAGAGCCACCAGCAGACTCGATCAGCCCTTCAAGCCGGGTCACCTCATCAGATAAGCCCTCATTCAGCGACTCCTCTAAAGCGGGGATGACCACATTTTTAAGACGCTCAATCTCCTCCTTCCGCTGATCATTACCCTCCCGAAAGTCCTCCTGGGCCTGCTCAAGACGATCCCGAGCGTCCTCTAGCTCCTGCTCGATGGAAGACTCATCCACCAGACGACCCGGCACCACAGACTGCACCGCACTCGGCGCAGACTCATTGCCAGTCACATCCACGGCAGTCATCCGCAAAAAAACTTCAAGACCGGCAGGACGATTACCCGACTGCCACACGTAGCCCGACTCTTGCCCGGATCGGGAAGCGACCAGCACAAAATCACCATCAGGGGCGCCACTCTCATACAGCATGAAATGAGAGAAATCCCCAGGCTGCGGGTTACCATCCTCATCTAGGCCGGTAATGTCCACCCGCACCGTACCCAAAGTGGTCGATATGTCACCTGGCTGCAAGAGCGGCGGAGGGGGAGGAACCACATCTTCTACCATCTCCACAGCCACATAATCCGACCACGGGCCAAGCACACCAGACTCAGCCCTGGCACGAACCCGCGCCTTATACCGCTTCGGGACACCACCATCATCATGAATATCTAAAGGACTGTACGAATAGAAGGCCCCAGAAACCGTCCCCCACAGTATTGCAGGCGACCCAACATAATCCTCTGAAACCTCCACACTGTACTCATCCACGGTGATACCGGTGCCATTCGTAGCAAGCTGCACCTCTGCCCAGCTAAACCACACCACACCCCGCGGGAAACCATGATCATCAAAATAGAAATCCGACTCACCAACAAGCCCCACTGGCGCTTGAGGCTTCCGAGTATCAGGCCCCTCCGGAGACGGACGCACACCAGACCCACCAACAGTCGCCCCACCAGTAATACCCTTCGTCTGCTTCGCAATACGGGACAGCAAATCATCCAGTCGATCACCCAGCGTCGCATGCCCAGACACGCCCTCATCATTGACAGTGACGCTGACAGAATGCACACGCAATTGCTCCCAATCGCCACCATCACCAAGAATAAGCACCCAATCACCAGGCACATAATCACGGAAAGGCGCAGGACTTCCACCAGTCACATCGAATTCACGAGTCCTAGACACGCGAGTAGCTTCGCCAGCAAGTAGACTCTCACGCGAAAGCAGCGCTGCTGTCCCCGGATCCGAGACACCACCCTGAGTGACCACGCTTTCCAAACGGCCTAGCGCGGTAGTCAAAGGGTTAGAGAATTCCCACGACCGACCATCTTCACCCAGCACACGCACATGTGAGCGAAGATCTTCATTAGACCACTCCTCCGGCGCGGACTGGTGACCGTCAGAAGCCACCAGCTGCACACCAGTCTCACGTGCCATGACTGTATGCGGATTGAAGAGCTGCAAGGTGCGACCCTGCCACCGGTAGTCAATGACCTGCTGATCACGCAGATTTGCCAAAATAGTATTCAAATCCGTCTCAGGGTCGTAAGCAATCGTCAGGATATGCTCGAAGCCTGCCCCGGAGCTGTCCTGACTGGTCGAGAAATCCCAGTCAATACCATCACCCCAGCCGCGAGCCTGAGCGCGCTGCAATAATGGCACCAAGATTTCGCCAGCAGTCGCAGACAAGAATTGTGCCTTCCCGTCAGCGTCCACATGCAGCCCATCGGTAGACCAGACAGTGGCATGTGACAGCATGAAGTCCCCGACGTGCACCATATCGACAGCGACCGTAGGTGTCTCATCGAGGAAGTCATCCGTGCCCTTCATGGAAATGAAGCGGCAAGACGGTGGCTCCACCCAGTCATCGGAGTCCGGGTCGTAATACTCTAGACCAATTTCGGCCATACGGTCAGCCAAATGATCAGCATTCACCCCAGCGGTAGGGTACTGGACTTGTAGGGTGGCCGCGTCAGAGAGTGACACCACCGGCTTGATTTCCAGTGCGTCAGGTAGCACCCCACGAGCCGACCCCATCGGATCATAAGACACGAGTCTGAATTTCAAAACTGCCTCCATTGGGTACAAAAAATGCCGCCACAAAGGACGGCTAAAGAATGAGAAAAAAGTGGTCTACCGGTATGACAGATATGTGCGCACTTCAGCGACAGCGTTAGCGCCGAGACTGGATCCCTCCGCACGTAATTGCACACCACCGGCCACCTGGTCCGGTGTCAGTACAATCGCTGCCCCTGCACCATGATTACTGTGAATGACCGGACCAGGCATTGGAGATACACCATCGGGCGACCACGAACCACTCGTGTGATACGCTCCCCGCCATGCAGCCGCGTCAATCACAGCATAATCAGGCACTGTGGCATTGACTCCCACAGCCTTACCAGTCGCCACATCCACAAGACGCGGATTAGTCACCGCCCCAGTGAATCGTATGAGCGCGTCCTGCATAGGTGCAGTAGCTTCATGAAATACCGTCACAGTCTGACCAAAGGGGATTACCGCTGTCACCTGGCCAGGAGACCGCCACGCACCAGCAGGGATATTCAGCACAAAATCCACTTCTGCGTATGTCGGTGTCGGCATGTCCAAAGATGGCTCGCCCAGTAATTCCACATCGGCTACTCGCTGTGTGGTACTACCATAAGTGTGTACCAGCTCCATGAGACGATGACGGACACCAAGCATTCCGAATAATCGCTCTACCCGCGATATGGTCTGCTCCCGGTTTTGCCCCCGCACAGTCATACGAAAATAAGCACTCGACGCTTCAAATCGTGTAGCGAGGCTTGGTGTCACACCGTCACGGCCTGGTATCGCGACACCATTATCGGCGCGGCCAGCCATGACGCGGGGGAGTGTACCTGCAAGTAGTACCTTCCGCCCATTCGATGGGTCAGATAGGTCGATACCATCTAGCGTGTAAGTGCTCATAGACTAGCTCCTAGCCCGAGATGCCGCGAAGCACGCTCAGTCGTCTTAGACGTCGGCTCAGAAACAGGATTATTGACCGTCAAATTGACTTGCGTACCAGTGCCGGCACGAGATCGAGTAGAGCCGTGTGGGTCATCGATGTCCCGGATACCTTCCTCAGCACTGGTGACCCTAGGAACCTCGATGTCATCAATCTCCGGATCGATACCATTCTCAAGCATCCAGGTAATATCATCCAGAGTCGTACCAAGATCACCCATCTCATCCTGTAGACCTTCGTTCAAGCCATCCATTATCGCGTTACCCGCGGGAATGAGCAGCTTGCGGTCATAGGAGATCGGGCCCTTGTTATCAGCGATCCACGAGGCGATACCACCAACGAAATCAGTGACCTTACCCCAAGTCGCCTTCAACCCATTCAAGAATCCGTCGATAATCGCACGACCCTGACCCAACAGCAGGCTACCCATATTTCCTAGTGCACTGACGATACGACCCGGCAGGCCGCGCACCCAGGACACGAGCGACAAGAACTTATTGACCGCAGCAGTCTTGACGTTGCTTATGTAGCCACCAATGGTGCCAGCCAGGTTGCCTATAGCAGCAAGCCCAGCCATGAAGCGACCAGGAATACTCTTGATAAAATCAACCACAGTATTCCAGATATTCATTGCCCAATTCTTGGCGTCATTGAAACCATCGCGCACCCAGTTCGCTGCCGAGGTCACGCCGTCAGTCACCCATTGGACGATCTCATCGAATTTTGTGGATACCCAATCTGAGACGGTCTGCCAAATATTGATCGTCCACTCTTTGATTGTGTCCCAGTTGGCAATCACGATCGCGACCAGCCCGACGATAGCGGTGATAATCCAGCCGATCGGACCCATCGCAATCACCCAAGCCGCAGCCATACGCGCAGCCTGAATGAGTGACTGCACACCCATCAGCACCCAGGACGCCACCACACGAGCAGCAGAGATCGCCATAGCAGCAGCGCCACGTGCAGCTGAGGCGATAATCTGCGCTGTCCACACAGCCGCGATGCGGATACCATTGATCGTTGCTTGAGCTGCCATGATTGCGAACTGAATAGTGAACTGAGCCGCCGTGACAATCATCGAGCCAACAGCTCTGGCCCCCTGCGCGACCACAGCGCCAGCCCATCTCGCCATCGCACCGATCTTGGTTCCGATAGCGACGACTGCTGTTTTGATGCCACCGGTCAACAGGGACGTCGCCATAAAGACACCCTTGAGAACAGGCCCCAAAGCAATCATCGGCAACGCCAACATCCCCGCAGCATCAGCTAAGCCGCCATACTTGAACATCAAGTTCTCGACGTTGGCTTGTAGCTTCTCGATCGGTGTTTTCGCGTCATTATTGGCTTCCGCGAAGTCGTCGGTTAGCCCAGCAGCACCCGCCAGGCTCTCAGCGGTTTTCCCCAATTGATCATCGGTGAGGTCCAGTAGATCGTAAAGCTCACTAGCGGACCCAGCCTCTCCCATTGCCTGATTTACTGCGGTAATTGCATCTCGACCACGAACACCGCTGTCGTCAAGCGCACCCATCATGGTAACCACGTCATCGAGTTCCAAGCCCATGTCACTCATTGCCGGGCCCATCTTACGCATGAGCCGTTCAAAGTCAGTTGCCGGGACATTTGTCTGAGACAGCAAGTAGGTGAAGGAGTCTATGTGATCTTCTGCCTCAGACAACGGGACGCCCAATGCAGCAAGAGCACCATCAGCTAGGTTGATTCCTTCCACCATGCCGATACCAGTAGCGTCATTGAAGTTGTCGAAAACCGGAAGAATATCCTCCATCTCACCGCGAGTGCTGATACCCGACTTCATAAGTCGATCCATGCCTGCGGTGGCGTCCTCGGCAGAGAAGTTCCACGAGACCATCCCGTCAACCATGTCCCGCAAAGAATCGACAGTATCGCCCCCAACAATCGAAGTGCGCTCCAAGATGGAGTTCAACTCGCCCTGGGATCGCGAGAAGCCTTCTGACAGTCCACCAGCAGCGGCGCTGGCAAGACCGATCTTGCCCAGGTTGTCCTCCCCTATCTGCCAGACTGAGGTGAGACACCCGGACTGATGGTTAGATGGCTGGGGCACTGACTAAAGGAGCACCCAGTATGACCTTGACAACGACGACCAATGATCGATCCGATACGGCCCAGCAACC
>JABXHI010000001.1 GCA_013393415.1 Micrococcaceae bacterium | reverse complement strand
GTGTGAAATAGAGCACACCACACAGCGGAGTCTCACCGCTACTGGATACCCATACCGGCGTTACCCGATCGTCAGACCGTCGTCACTGGATCGTCAGACAGCCGTTACTAAATACGCACTCCTAACACATACTTAGCTTCAGCGTCAGAGGGGTCGATGAACCACGAACTGTCCAAACTTCCAGTGACCATCCCCTTCGTCCAGCGCGGCATGATCATCGCGTTGCCGGCAGGTCAACAACCTATGATCGTCACCGTCAAGGAAAACCGGGGCGAAGGGTCGTTCGAGACCATCGTCGTTGCATCTGAGAACCCCAGCTACCCAGTGGGCGACTACATCATAAACTCCGAAGCCCAGCTGCGCCGCGGTGAGCTTATCGACCCCGTTGCGATACTGCAATTAGCCACCGGACACTAACTCTGCATGACACAGCCACTGACCTCCGCACAGCAAGCACAGCAACGAAATCGCAACAGCGATGGAAAATACAAGACCAAAAGCCACTCCGAAGCCCAGGGGGCACTGTTGCCAGAAGGCACACCGGGAATCTCTCAGTGGGTCTCTGAGGTTGGAAGATACCACCAGTCCATTGTGGAAAACGCTAACTGGCCGGCTGCGCTGACCGACACCGTCTCCATCAATGAGGATGATGGATCGTTGATTACCCAAACCACCTTCAGAACCAAACCGGGTGATGACGAGAATAAGGTTATGGTCTGGAACCGTCACTATCACGAGCGGTACGGCGCCGAAGCCAAAGATGCCCGACTTACCTCGGCAACAGCGCTACACCAGCACGGCGAGGAACCGCGGCTCTTTGGAGGATTTGAAGACGATATGCACAGCCAAGACGCTTTCCGTACAACCGTTTCAGATACCCTCGATATCCTCCGAGATGACACGCTGAGCGACCGTCAGGCCGTCTCCCAGCAGCGCTATCGACTCAACGAGCACATATCAAAAGGCCGCGAATCATTAGACGCCTCTCAACACGTCGCAGACCTACTGGAAGTGCATGATCTCTACGACAAGCTCCGCGACCGAGGCGTTCATAAAGTCGAGTTGACCCGCGACGACGGACCACACTACGAAATTCGACATATTGACACCGAACATGAGGACCCAGACCTGCTGCTGATGGAAGACGCAGTGATCGAATCCGGCATCCCATGGCAGGCCCTACGCCGAGCAGACACTTCCGGCCAAGCCCTGATGGGCTACGTCGTCCTCGATGTCACCAGCGACCCCGGCGGCATCAGTCGAGCAGAGCTAGAAGACCAAGTCCGAGCCATCAACGCCCACCAGGACGGTCCAGCACACGATATGGACCCCGGTCAGCTCACTGCGCTCAACGACAAGGTCACCGCATCGTTGTCCGAAATGGGCTGGGTTGCCGACACCGAGGACGATTACGACCGCCTCAATGAACTCACGCATGATATTGCCGACCTGTTGGAAAAGCACCGACTCAACGGGTAAACCACCTGGTCAAATGTAACGTCCCTGATACAGTCAGAACCACTCGCAACCCTTGAAAAGAAAAGACTCCATGACTCAGACGAAACCCGAGACGAAGCCCGAGACGAAGTCCTCATCGCTGACCGCGCGTGTTGTGTGGGACACCGCAGATAAGTTCCTCCGCAACGTCGTTGAACCCCAAGAGTACGGCGACTATATCCTCCCGTTCACGGTGCTGCGCCGCTTGGAGTGTCTGCTGGCAGATACCAAAGACGAAGTAATCACCTATGTTGAATCGCTAGGTGATATGCCGGAACACCTGATCGACATTGCCGTTAAAAGAAAGTTCGGTCTGAGCTTCTACAACCTTTCAGCACTGGATTTGGAGACCATTGTTTCCGTGGACGACAACGTCGATACGTCGCTAAGAAGCTATATCGCAGGATTCTCTCACAACATCGCCGATATCTGGACAGCCTTCGGCTTCGAGGAGATCATCAAGACGCTTACCAAAGCCAACCGACTCCACGGAGTGATCCGTCACTTCTCCACCCTCGATCTGAGTCCCGATAGCCTAGATGACTCCGGCATGGGTGAAATCTTTGAAAACGTCATGTACCGTGCTTTCGACAAAAAGGGCAAAGGTGCTGGTGCGTTCTATACCCCGCGTGATGCCGTCAAGCTAATGGTAGATGTGCTCATCGCTGCTGATGAAGATTCTCTTGCCGGTGATAGCACACTGCGCTCTGTCTATGACCCAACCGCCGGATCAGCAGGGATGCTGCTAGTAGCTCAACAAGCACTGCAAGAGATGAACCCAGATATACAGGTCACTGTTTTTGGTCAAGAAATGATGCCCTCAGCATTTGCCCTAGGAAAGGCTGACCTGCTGATTCAGGGTGGCCGCCCCGATGCCATCAAGCAGGGCGATACGCTTGATGAAGACCTTTATGCAGATCAAACCTTCGACTACGTGCTGTCTAACCCGCCATTTGGCACAGACTGGGAGGCGCAAGAAAAATCGGTTCGGAAACAGGCAGAGACCCCAGGCAGCAGATTCAGTCATGGCTTACCATCTAAGTCAGATGGCCAGATGCTATTTCTGGCCCACTGTGCTTTCAAACTCGCACCTGCCGGACCAGATGGCCAGGGTGGACGTGCCGCCGTCGTCTCGAATGCCTCGCCGCTATTCAACAGCGACAAAGGCCCCAACTCCATACGCCAATGGTTATTCGACGAAGACCTCATTGACGCCATCATCGCTTTGCCTACCGACATGTTCTATGGCACCGGAATTGCCACCTACGTCTGGATTCTTGACACCAATAAGGACGATGAACGACGCGGCAAAATCCAGCTGATTGATGCATCGAATCACTGGTCTCCTATGAGAAAGTCCATGGGCTTCAAGCGCCGATACGTTCCCGAAGACAAGCGCGCCAAAGTGCTGGAAGCTTACAGGGACTTTGAGGACTCTGACATCTCGAAGGTTCTAACACCACAAGACTTCATGTTCCGCGATGTACCGGTGACCAAGCAGGCGCACTACTCCACCACATTCTCTGATGCCGTTGTCGAAGCGCTGCAATCCCGCAAAGACTTCACCAATGAGCACATTAGTGTGCTGAAATCGCTGGCTGGCACCCCATGGAATGACCTGCCCGAGGCCATCCCCGCAGCGGCCAAGAAGATGGGCCTCAAAGCGCCAGCCGGACTGATCGACGCCGCGATGAACGCCATGGCCACCGACGACCTAGAGGCACCACCAGCAGTCAACCGCAAGGGCAACCGTGTCTTCGACACCAGCTGGAAGATCACTGAACGGGTGCCTTACAGCGTTGACCTCGAAGAGCACATGCGCACCGAAGTGATCCCATTTGCGCCCGACGCCCAATGGGATGAAACCAAAGCTAAAGACGGCAACGAAATCCCATTCACCCGCATCTTCTATGTCCCCGAGGAACCTCGGCCACTCGAAGACATCGACGCCGATGTCCAACGCATCATGGGCGAGCTGACTGAGATGTTCGCGGAGGTGAAGACTGATGACTGAGGTAGTACCGGCAGGTTGGCAAATCATGCCGCTTAAATTTGCCACAGATGACTTTCAAAACGGCATCTGGGGATCGGACCCCAACGGTGGCCCTGATGATATTCTTTGTGCACGCGTTGCCGACTTTGATCGTAAGAAACTACAGGTCACTGATGTACCCACCATTCGACGGGTCCCTAAAAATGACCGTGATCGCTGCTCAGTGCAACATGGAGACATTCTCGTAGAGAAGTCGGGCGGAACCCCTAGGAATCCAGTTGGAACGGTGGTTTCGTATCAAGGCGACCTCCCTGCTGTCTATGCGAACTTTATTTTCCGACTTCGTATGAGCTCTGAGCAGGACCAGCGATTCTGGCTCTACGCACTACATGCCTCATACCTTGATGGTCGTACATGGAGCTTGGTTCGCCAGACGACTGGAATTCAAAATCTGGATACGAATGGCTTTATGTCCATGAAGCATCCTGCCCCACCTCTCCAAACCCAACGCCACATCGCCGACTACCTTGACCGCGAAACTGTCGAGATCGACGCGATGATCGACAAGTTGGGGGACTTGCAAGAGACGCTACTTGCTCGGAAGGTTGAAGTTATCCGCAACAGTACACAGCTGTCTGCATCAGGAAAATCTTGGGATACCGTGCCGACTGCGCACCTGTTCGGCAACATTGGCAGTGGTACGACACCGAAAGCTGAAAGGCACTACACGGAGCCTGGCGAGGGTGTTCCGTGGGTGACGACTTCTGAACTTAGAGAATCTGTAATACGATCCACGTCGAAGAACGTCACGACTGAAGCTTTGGAATCAGTTTCATCGTTAACACTGCACCCTAAGGGCTCTGTCTTAATAGCCATGTACGGTGCAACCATCGGACGACTTGGTGTTTTGGGGGTAGACGCGACGATGAATCAAGCCTGTTGCGCCTTTTCCTTGCCCATTGGTATCGACATGCGGTTTTTCTACTACACCCTTTGGGGTCAGCGCGATGACATCATCCGTCTAGCTGTGGGTGGCGGTCAGCCTAACATTAGCCAAAACATGCTCCGTCGCTGGCGCATTCCACTCCCACCCCTTGAAGAACAACGCCGCATCGCCGACCACCTCGACTCCGTAACCTCCAAGATCGATGCCATGCTCACCAAGGTCGCCCAACTCAAAGACCTGCTCACCGAACGACGTGCCGCGCTCATCACCGATGTTGTGACTGGCCGAAAGGACGTAGCCTAATGGCGCACGCACAGCTATTAGAACTTGAATTTGAAGACAATATCAGCCAAGCGATGGCCGAGCGCGGATGGCTCTACGAAGATCATGGGGATGCCAGAACCGCAGGATGGGATATTGACCTGGCCATGGTGCCCCAGGACGTGCTGCAATGGCTAAAAACCCAGTACCCGGATGAGTATGAAAAGGCTATCCCATCTGACCTGGTCAACACTCAGCTGGAGACCGCTCAGAAGAAGCTGCTCACCCACATCACCAAGGAGTTGGCCAAGAAGACCCGCATGGACCCAAACACCGGCCATCCCGTCGGCGGTCTGCTGGGTGTACTGCGCAGAGGGTTCACCTACACCCAGACTGGTCGGCCAGGTGCAGAATTCGGCCCGATGATGGAATTCCCGCCGGCCAATCCGAATCTCACCGAGGTGGTCGAAGCTTCCGATGCGGTGCGGCTGCGCATACTTCGCCAAGTCCGGTTCGACACCAAAACCAACTCCACGCTGGATATGGTGCTGACCGCTAACGGCATCCCGGTGGTCACACTGGAGTTGAAGACTGACAATACTCAGACGGTCAACCACGCCATCCGGCAGTACAAGCAGGATCGCAAGCCAGGCAAGAATCGTCCGTTGTTGGCACCAGGTCGCGCCCTAGTGCACTTTGCCGTCTCCAATGACGAAATCTACATGGCCACCAAGCTAGAGGGTGCCGACACCACGTTCCTACCGTTCAACCAGGGTAACGATGGCCACGCCGGGAACCCACCATCACCCACCGGCTCCAACACCGACTATTTGTGGCGCCACATACTTGACCGCCCCATGTTCATGCGCATCATAAAGCACTACGCGCTGTTTGAACCCGGCAAACGCAGAAAAGAAGATGGCCGACTGATCTTCCCACGCTTCCAGCAGTTACGAGCCGTGGAACGCATCGTTGACAACATCGAGAACAACGGACCAGGTGGCAGATACCTCATTTGGCACTCAGCTGGCTCCGGCAAAACCAAGACCATCGCTTGGTTGTCCCACCGCCTCATCCGGCACATGAACACCAAATCCAAGGCCACCTTTGACTCGGTCATTGTCGTCACCGACCGCACGGTATTAGACGAGAATATCCGAGACGATATGAACCTAGTCCAAGCCAGCCAGGGACTGGTGGTGACCGTGGGGGAGAAGTCTGGCCCGAAGTCGCCACAGCTGAAAAAGGCGTTGCTAGACGGCAATCACATCATCACCTGCACCCTCCAGACCTTCCCCGAGGTCATGAAGCTGATCGAAGATACCGATGGACTCAGGGGACGCCACTGGGCGGTAGTGGCTGATGAAGCGCACTCATCTCAGACCGGTTCCACGGCACGCCAGCTCAAAGAACTGCTGACTGACCCAGACCTTGATGCGGATCAGGATATTTCCGCTGCCGATCTGCTGGCCGCCAAAGACACCGCTATCGCTGACTCTTCCAACATCACCTTCATCGCGCTGACTGCTACCCCGAAACCCAAGACGCTGCGGCTATTCGGCACCAAAACAGAGGATGAACGCTGGGAAGCCTTCGATACCTACACCATGGCGCAAGCCATCGAAGAGGGTTTCATCCTTGACGTGTTGTCGAACTATACGACCTACGACATGTTTTTGCAGGTCAAAAATTCGCTCGACAACTCTGAAGAAAACATCGTAGACACCGGCGAAGCGGTCACTGAGATCGTCAAATACGCACGTCTGCACCCGACCTCGATTGCCCAAAAAGTCCGAGTCGTCGTCGAACACTACCGCCGCAATGTGGCCCATATGCTTGATGGTGCAGCCCGAGCGATGGTGGTGACAAGCTCCCGAAAAGCCGCCTACCACTGGTCTGAGCGGATTGACGACTACATCGCTGAAAAGGGATACAAAGGGCTTGGCACCCTGGTCGCCTTCTCCGGCCCACTGACCGCCGATGATGGCACCACTGTCACTGAGGCGAGCATGAATTCGCGCTCCGACACCGCCGAGGCATTCCGTGAAGACGGCGACTACCGCGTGCTGATCGTGGCCGACAAATTCCAGACCGGCTTTGATGAGCCACGTTTGATGGCCATGTATGTGGACAAGAAGCTCTCCGGTGTAGCCACCGTGCAGACATTATCCCGTCTGAATCGCATCTATCCGGGCAAGACCGCACCCATGGTCGTGGATTTTGTGAACTCACCGGAGAACATTCAGGCAGACTTCAAGATGTACTACTCCGATGCCTTTGTGAGAAAAGACGTTGACTCCAACGCTCTACACAGCATCGCTGAACGCATGGATACCGCCGGCATCTACACGCACGATCAGATGAAAGACCTGGCCGATGCCTACATTGATGACGAAGACGGCGAGGCAGTCCGCAAACTGGTCAGCCCCATCATCAACCGGTGGAACGGCTACATGCGTCAAGCAACACTGTCAAAGGACACCAATCGCCGAGAAGAACTTGAAGCATTCCGATCTGATGTGTTCAAGTATCGTAACGCCTGGCAATTTTTGAGCCAAATCGTCAACTACGAGATGCCAGAGCTTCACCAGCGTGCAATCCTCGCCTCGTTGTTAGCGCGGAATCTGCATCTTCGACCGGAAGACAACGATGACGACTATATGGACGGCATACAACTCACCGGCGTCCAGCTACAGGCATCATCTATCGCACAAGACCACTCATTGTCTGAGGGCAGCACCGAGGGGATGGACCCGCCAAGCTTTGGTGATGAGCCACAAGAGAAGCCCACTGCAACCCGAGGGCCGCTGGAAGAAGCAATTGAGCGCGTCAACGAGATGTTTGCTGCCAAAAACTTTGACGCCTCAGAAGAATCCGTAGCTGGTTTCATCACCACCTACTGGGGTTTCCTGGACAGTAACGAAGAAGCCGTAGCGATGGCCAAAAACAACTCGGCAGACCAGTTGAAAGCATCCGAAGGATTTGCCAATGCCGTTGGCCTCGCTATGTTCCAAGCCTTCCAAGAGACCGAAGAAATCCGCCAGTACGTCTCTGATCCGGAAATTCTCAAACAACTGGCCGAAATCAGCGCCGATGCACTGCATGATCAGCATCATCAGCAGGAGGACAAATGACCTCCGCACAGGCCCCGCTGGAACGTTTCGGTGACATCGTGAAAGCGCAACGCAAATCCTATGGCTGGTCGCAGCACCAACTGGCCGTTGCAGCCCAGGTTTCACGCCCCACCGTGGCACGTGTAGAAGCGGGTACCGCGGTCTCCACAGCTACTTTGTCTAACGTCGCTGTGGCGCTGGGCATCGAGGTCCACCTAGAGGTCGCCAGCTAACTTCTCAGCTGCCAAACAATAAGCCCCGACTAAGAGTCATCAACGATTCGCAGTCGGGGCTTACTGGTGTCCCTTTTGCGAAAGACTTGTCCCGGACACTGGCAGTCCATGACAACACAGCATTTTCAAGACATCAAGCACCCTGTCGCCGGTAAAACCATCTCTGATTTGACCATTCGACAGCTGGGGTCACAGGCTGCACAGCGACCCATTGAAGACATCGAACTGATCCGGCACGGCACCAACGCAGTCTTTCAAGATGTCTCAGCACAGGTTGTACTGCGCGTCAGCGAGCCAACACCGATGGCAGGAATCGAAGACCATTTCGCGCTACTAGAGCATCTATCTGATGCGATGGCGTCCATCGTAGAGCCACTTGACCCAGGCATCGCTTTCAACGATGACATCATGGTTACAGCATGGCCATTAGGTGCGCCCACGCCAACCGATATTGCCGGTCTCGGCACAGCACTGCGAACACTCCACGATGCACGTGTCTCAAACACTGGGCTGACCACAGTGAATATCAGTGACCGATTTACACGGCGGCTAGATGGAATAGCCGATGATCTTGGCGTCGAGATCGCCTCTGTACTGCATGACAAAGTCCAAGCTGCAACAGAAATCTTTGACCAGTTCATGGCAGCAGCGCACGGCGTCATCCACGGCGATGCACACGCTGGCAATCAGGTCCAGCTCCACGGCCAACCTATGCTTGTTGACCTTGATGACATCGCACTGGGACCACGTGAATTCGATCTTCTCCCCACAGTGGTTGCAGCAACTCGCATGGATCGCAACGGTGACCGACTGAGCACATTTCAAAAGGCCTATGGTCAAGACATCGACTGGGATGCCGTTGACCGACTGCGTATCGTGCGCGAGACCACCATGAACACCTGGCTGGCAGACAAATCGCGCAAAAACCCGGCAGCGCGAGCTCAGTTAGAACACAGGATAGCCACCTGGGATGCTAATCCGCTCAGCCATGAGCCGTGGGGACCATTCTGATACACCCCGGACACTGACATCTCATGACGAACAACATGAGCTCAGATGCCAAAAACCGGCTAGAAAATGCCCGTAATACCGACGGTAGATTTGGCCACCAACACCACTCCGAAGCAGACATAGCACTGCCAGAGTTTGAAGATATCGCTGGTCCGCATGAAAGTGCAGATTACCAGTACGGACAGTTGATTGCTGCCGCCAGCTGGCCCAAACTGCTCACCAACGTCACCGAGCAAACCGACGATCATGGTAACTTGATCCGCGAGATCGACTTCCACGAACGTGACAACCGTTCAGGCATGTATGTCAGCGTGGTTCAGCGAGCCTCCGAGCAAAACGGCCTCTCATCGGAACTCACCGTGAGAAATGAGCAGCACGGCCTGATGTCATTTGACAGCTTCACAGGCTCCGACCTTGGCCGAAAGCGACTCATCTCTGCCACCCGACAACAACTATCCAGCGTGACCGATCAGCAATCTCGACACCGACGCCACATGGAAGTGCTAAGAGAAGACTTTGGCGAGAAGTTGCAACAAGAAGAAGATCGTATCGCAGCACAACGCCGCACACTCGACTTGCTAGCCCTCCACGATTTCAGAGATGAGCTGGTCGATCACGGCATCGGATCGATGGTGCTCTCACGCGACAAAAACAACACAGATGTGCAAGAGGTACGCGACACTGATGACAAGACTATTGACAATGAATACGCATATGAAGCAGTCAACTCCAGCGGTCTCCGCTTCCAGCAACTCGGCCTAGCCGACCCAGCATATGGAGACGGTGACGACACCGTGATATTCGATGCCACAGGAGACCCAGGCAGCATCGGCAGAGCTGATTTGGAAGACCGACTCCTGGGCTTACAAAGTTTCGACGAATCGCACCATGACATAGACGATCAGCAGCGGTACTCACTGAACGACAAGCTCACAGCATCATTGGCCGAGATGGGGTGGAATGCCGAGACCGAAGACGACTATGACCGTCTCAACGATCTGACCCACGACATTGCTGGCTTGCTAGACAAGCACCGTCGAGGGTAGCGCTCTGATGACTAGACGGTACACCTTATTGGACGATTGCTCAGGGGAATTTTATTGACCATATGATCGGTGCCGTCATCAGATATTAACTGTGACCAATTGAACTGACATCGTGCTATGGTCCAAATTGCTGGTCAATGACGAATCGTAGGGGGATACGTGGAGACTGCAACACTGAGGGGGCCTGTAAAGGCTCCGTTGAAGGGCACTAGAACACCTGAGCGTGTAAATCATATTCCAAAGAACCTTGTTCGTCGGGGCCGACGCTACATGTCAAAAACTGCCTGGAAGTTAGCCACATCGGGAGAATGGCCAGTTCCACGATCTAGTTCCTCGCATCGGGACCACCGCTTCATTAAGAAGTATCATTACCAATGGGACGTGCAGCTTCTAGCTGAGGCAAGACAAAAGAAACACAAAAAGTCCAGATTCATTGCTTGGACGCTTTTTATCTTCACAGGATTTCTAGGTGGTCACTCGTACTACCTTGGCTACATCGGCATTGGACTCACTAGAACTTTGCTAGCGGTAGGGAGTTTCATGGCTCTGTTTCTCCAATTAGGGTCGGACGAACCAACTTTGTTCATGCTTACTTTCGTTCTAGCACTTGCCACGTGGGCGATCCTAGCCCTCTGGTGTGTCAACGACTTCATTGAACTCGTGCAATTAAAGGTTGAGGATAGAAATGAAGAAATCTTTGACCTCATTGCATACGGCATCTTTGTTGACCAGCAAGTTGAAGAGCTTTCAAAAAGATAGAGATTATAAACAAACAAGGCTAGAGCGCTAAGTGCCACCAACCGAAATACCGCCCCAGGAATACTATCCTCGGGCGGTATTTTGCTGCCCATAGTCCACCGGACACTACCTGTGCATGACGACACCACTGACCTCCGCGCAGCTTGCACAGCAGTCCAACCGAACCAGTGACGGAAAATACACGAGCAAAACCCATTCCGAGTCCGATGTGAGTCTCGGCCTCGACCTGAAACAGCAGTACGCGGATAGGCAGCGGAAAGCCTTAGCGAAGAATCTCACCGTCGAACGTCAAGCGCTGGACAGTAAAGAACGAGTGCTGGAACTACTCGATGTCCACGACCTCCACGACGAGCTCCGCGCCAAAGGGGTCCACAGAGTCAAGATCGCCGAAGATGAAGAACGCGACTACGATGCACCGGGAAGTTTCCATGTGGCATCCGATCCAGAATTCATCGGCGGATATCAGCCCACTGGTTCCGAAGAGGACGCTGCCATCGCCGATGTCATGGATGCCGACCTCTCATTTAATACTCTTGCCGGGGCAGACGCCAGCTACGAGTACGGCGGCAACGCCACCATCGACACCACCAAAGACCCAGGTGGCATATCGCGGAAGGACCTGGAAGACCAGGTTGAAAAACTATTGGACACCGGCAACGAGTACCGCATCCCTGGCGGCCTGGACCCGGCAAAGGTGACCTCGAACTCGAACAGTAAACTCTTCGTCATAGACACGATCAGCTCCAACCGCAACATGGACCCGAACCACCGAATGGAACTGATCTTGCAGCAGGCCGAGGACTGGGATCATGCCACCAGAAACTCCACTTCTCGACCCCACAAGTTCGGCAACGTACCCGAACGATACAACCACCTTGGGAATGTCAAAGATCGCTAGTGTGCACCAACCGGACACTGTGCAGATATGAGCTTAGAAGAAGATTTGTGGAAAACCATGCGCAGCTATGGACGATGGTTGCTCATCGGCAGTCTGTCCGCGACCTTGCTACTGATCGCCGTATCGCTGAACCACCCCATGCTCGCGTCGCTACTGGCATTCTTCAATTCGCTGGGCATGTCGATGTTGATCTTTTCTGATGGCGTACAAGGCAATCCCCGCACCGCGGCAACCGTGGCACTGCTGGGCGGGATTATTGTACTGATCGCAAGCTTTTTCTTTCGCGAGACAACCACTGATGCTGCGGTGCTCACCATGCTGCTCAATAACCTGCCATCAGTCGGCACAGCTCTGCTTGTCTTGGCTACAATCATCGGCTTATCAGCCAATCAGTACGCCACCAACCCGACAGATTCCTCCACCCAAGATCACCCTCACTAATGACCGCCTGAGCTGATACAGAAGCCTGCCGGACACTGTCAGTGCATGAGAACCTTCTGCGCTGAACAAGGTGGTGTCCTATGACGGTCATCTCCAAGAAGTCTGTCCGACAAAAACCCACCACTCCATCCACCGTGGACGACATTGTCTCCCAGATCGCGCGAAACGTCCTGATAGGCGAACAGGCAGAGTCCCATGGTCGTTCAAAAATACTCTCGTGTCTGATTGGGTCGCACGCCATCACCGCCATGGTTGATCAGTGTCGGCGACAGATGCCTACCTCTGGTGAAGTCATGCTGGACGCGGTGCGGTCAGAGTGCGAAAAGCGACTCAAATCCAAAGTGCTATCCGATGACGGAACCGGGGTTGATTTGCTGACATTCACTAGCGCATCGGCGACAGGGTGGGCAGAGAGATTCCTGAAATCAGGAGCCAACTGGATTTTCTCAAACGCCACCCGCACGGTCCGTGAAGATGCCACCGACCCACATTTCATGTCCACCACAGACATTTACGGTGCAGACTCCACGACGCTGACCTCATCAGCCATTCACCGAGAGGTCTATGCCTGGCTTGAAGAGGCCACCAGCACCCGCAAGAAACTGAACCCTGCACGGTCAGCTGTTGCATTGCGAGTCATATACGGCTTGCCAGATGTCATCAGGCCCGACCCGCGGACCCGTCAACGCATCGTCAACAAGCTCAACAACGACCCCGCCAGCGCGTATCAGGCAGCCCGATACCAGTTGTACATCGTCCTAGGTCGTCCTGTGCCCAAAGACCGCCTAGACCACGACATGTTGGCTCTGTGGGACGATTACACGCCCGACCAACTCCATCGATTGATCTCAACTCAGATGTTGGCCCCATCGCAGATCGCCATCCCAGGATGTGCTGACTTCTTACGTCCCTCACAAAAGGAAATCAAGGCCTTCACCGGTCGAGTGATGAAAGCCGCTGGCAAAACCAGTAAACAGCAGCGTGACATCATCCGCCAGTCTCTCACTGGATTCATTGAGACCGAATTTTCGCTACATCAACTCACCGGGGCAGCGCATAAGAGAACGGTAGCTCAGCGCACTGAACACCAGCAGCGGTATCGCAAGCACTTCCATGAACTGAACCAAGCCACCGCGTCGTTGAACACTGGCCTGGGAGCCACCCCGATGCAGGTTTATCGCACGATGTTCACCCTTGCTGAACCCATGATTCACGAATATCAGGTGTCAGACGAATTCCATGTCTTCACCACAACAGATAATGCACCCCAGGAGGTCGCATCATGAACGAAACTGCCAAACAGACCAAGGCACCAAAGGTCAAAAAACCACGCAGACCGATGAGCGTTGGCACGCGCCGACTCATTTCCGTCGTGGCATCAATCATCTGGGGAATGCTCGTCACCATGCTGGTCTTCAGCTGGCTCAGCGGACTCTATACCGCTGAAAATATGGCGACCCTCATGCCAGCGATACTGATACTTCTGACCGCAGTACCTCTGGCCATTGCCGCCTTCACAACCAAACAACCAAAGCTGCTGATACACCTCTACCAGCCACTCTCCGTTGCTGCCTTGGTGCTCATCGTCTTCCCGCTCTACATCCCCGTTGTCATCCTGTTTGGCACCATCTGGATCACACTGGTCTGGGTGCGTCGCACTCCGCTGTTTTGGGGTGACAATGGCCAACCCACAGAAAAATAAAGGCGCGCGCAATGAACGTGCAGCCGTAGAATTCTTCGTCGAACACTTCGCTGACCTCGTTGATGTCAAAAACCCGGCACGGCTCCTGGGCGAAGGACGCCGCGAGGATGGGGGAGACCTCAACCTACTCTCCGATACCACCGTGCAAGTCAAAGCATGGGCAGACCTCGGTGCAGCCATCCGCTCTGCTGCCACCACCGTCATCGAGCAAGCCGACTACGCTGACAAGCCCTACGCCATCGGTATGGTACCTGTCCCGCGCGCCCGGAAGGGAACCATCGAATGGATCATGTGCTGCCTACCCGACACGCTACCGGCATACGTTGGTGAGCCAGTCGTCTCATGGGCACGAGTCACTGACCTGCTGACCTGGCTCCGCGACGACACCGGGCCAAAAGGCTTCCAAGTCCACCCTCGTCACCAGCGCATCGGAACCCTATCCCATGCTTCGTCAGCTGACATCTGGTGCTTTCCACCCGAGGTCTTCGTCCAAGCCCTCAGACAGGCACGAACCACCAGGGACACCAGTGTTTTGCAGGCTGCATCGTGACCGTCATCCCGAAACGCTCCGAGGGCGTCAAGCGTGGACGTGGCGCACCTCGACCGACTGGAAAGCAAGTCTCCTATTCCGGGCGCGTTTTTGCCTCTGGATTAGAGGCACGATGGGCCATCCTGTTGGACCTGTTGGGCATCAACTGGGATTACGAGCCATGCCACTATCAGCTGAGCACGAAGATTTGGTATCTACCAGACTTTTATTTGCCAGAACTCCAAATCTGGCTGGAGGTCAAAGGAAAGCCATTCTTCGCCCGGTCTGATGCATTGCAAAAGGCTGTCTACGGCGTAGCTGGCAAAGAACCCATCCCGCAGCGTGAATACCCCTATGGTGACTCCAAGATCATCCTATTCGGCGGCGAGATTGCTATCGTGCCCGACGATATTGTGCCCATCCACACGATTGTGGCCAACGACGGCCCCGGAAAGGCTGTCACCCGGCGGGTCAAATTCTCCAAAACCGACGATGGCATGATTTTGACGCCGACATCGGAGAAACTGCTGCACTTTGATGCCGCCACCGTCAAAGCCTCCGATGCCACAAATGAGATCGCTGACCATCTGCTTGCTGTACATCGGATCGACGGATACACCCCGGAATTCATCAAAACGGCCTATCGTGCTGCTGCCCGAGTCAAATTCACTACAGCGGGTCGCATTGATGCCACCAAGATTCACGAAGAAGCCATGCTGCTGATCCAGCGTCGTGCCGGAAGGCCGTTACCGTCAAGCTCCTGGCCGAAGAATCTGAACCGCATCTAGGGCTGGCGCTGGCCGGGAAGACTGTAAATCAAAAGACCTGCATGTTACTTGGTGAAGCTTACGAAGAACATGATGCGAAAGGTCCACCCAAACCATGGAACCAAACGTGCAGTCTGGACCAGACAACCTGGTCAGCGCCACACCCCGCCGGCACCTCGGCACTATGCCTGGCGATAACTTGATGCTGCCAAGTGACGACGTAACCGTCTACACGCAGATTTTCTACGATTTTTGCGAAGCCACCGGCCTTGAACCACATCAACTGTCGTCCACCCGACTGTCCACGGTTCCCATCCCACGGTTTACAGACCGCCGCGAAATCTCCCACATGAACGCCACCTCCTGGGCCAACCCGTTGTTCTGGCTACCCCAAGAGTGGCGCATCAACGAAGAAGGCTACTGCAACGATACGATGTCGCTGCGCATCACCTGGGAGCTGTCCATGGCCAACATGTTTGACCCGGTGGATGGCTTCACTGATGTCTTACAGCTGATGGGTCTCGATGTTGACGATCCAGAGACTCAGCAACGTCTCTACCAGTGGTCAGCCGGGGCAGCGGACCCGATCTTTGATTCCTTTGACATCACCGGTTACCTGAACCGCCCAGATGATCAGGATGAAGACTGGATCGCTGACATCGCCATCGAAGAGATCGAAGACATGCTGCGCGCCAGCTGGTACGTCAACGCCACCGGGTTGACCAAGATGCTCGATGAGTCGGTGACCGAATACGAGAACACCGCTGATGAAATCAAGCTCCAGAAAACCATCGCAGCACAGCTGAAACTGTCCGCAGTGCTCTTTGACGGTCTGGTGTATGAAGACCAGGACGCTAAAGATGTGATGCATGTACTGCGCCCCATGCTGGACCAAGAAGGCATCTCAGCCGTCAGTGTCGCCATGGTGCTGCGTGAGTTCTACACCTACGTCGAAGACGCTAACCAGCCGTCCGTTGAATACCTTGTCAACGAAATGACCGATGAGCCACAAGAGCTTTCTGTCTCTGATCAGTAAGGATAATCTCAGATGGCATATGATCCGCGGGAGGAAAATTTAGGAGACGATCTGTTCTCCAAACTTGCCATCCCCTCGGGCACTATTGACACCTCTGAGCCTGAAAGTATTGGCTACGAAGAAGAGGACGAGAACTGGCAAGACGAGCTCCGTCGTGACGAAAGCATCCTTGGAGATGCAGGTCCCAGGAAGAAGCGTTTCGGTAAAAAGCCCAAGGTGCACCCAAACTCTGAGGACTATACGGTTAGCAATGACACCGCAGCCCTAGTGTCATTAGAGAAGTCGGTCGCCAAGCCTAGTGTTGACTCATCGCTGGATGACTTCTTTGGCACACAGGACGATGAGACCTTTGATGACACGGTAGATGAACATGCTCCGGCACTGCCATCATTCGGTCAACCCGTACACAGTCCTCCGTTCGACTCAGCGCAACACAGTCAACCTGATGACCTGCCGGGGTTCGACCAGCCCTTTGACGACGATCCGTTCAACTCAATGGATGACGATCAGTTCCCTGGCCTGCCAGGATTTGATCAACCCTTTGAAGACCAATTCGCCGATGACACAGAATTTGATGTCGGCTCCATTGATATTGAAGGCACCATCGAAGATGCCGAGCAGTCTAGCAAGCGTAAGAATCGAATCATTGGCGCTGTGACCGCGGTTGCCTTGGCTTTTGGTGTCGCTTTTGGTGTCAACTGGCTGATCACATTCAACGCCGAGCGTGGCATTGCCGATGTATCCGATGACATTGATACCAGCTTCATTGCAGAACCCCAGCAGATTGACACCAGTGAGATCACTGGCGAATTCTCGGCTAACGGAGCGCCCGTCTGGGAGCTTGATGCCGATGAAGCAAGGCTGATGAGTGTCTATCGTGCCGGCATCCTGCAAATCCACGATGGCACTGTGAAGCTGCGCAATACCAACACCGGTGAAATCATCGAGGAAACCGAGATCGACGAAGCTATCGAGACGACCTACGAAACGGTTGATGCCGAAGGCAACCCAGCAGTCGGCTACCGGACCGATACGCAGATCACTGTCATCTCTGGTGCCGGCGTTGAATCCTGGGATGTCGATGAAGAGCTCACCTTGGTGGCATCCGGTGACATCGGGCTGTTAGTCGATGCCCAGTCCTATACGGCTAAAGCGGTGGTACCCGGCGAAGAGAAGCTGGTCGATGCCACGTATGACGAAAACCTCATGCTCTCCGGTGCCGATCAGGATCATCTGCTGCAACCCATTTCCAACACCCCTCGGGTGGAGCTAGTGGACTTTGATGGCGAAGAACGCGAAGTCATAGAGCTTGCTCCGCCACAAGAGCAGATGACGTTCATCCGGCACCTGTCGGTTGGTCACGGACTCTCGCTTGCATTGTGGGACCTGGAAGACGTGAGGCTGGCCACCACGCACTCATTAGAGGATGGCCAACCCATCTCTACCGTGCCAGTGGAAGTCGCTGAAGGGTGGTCCATTGGCCGTGGTGCTGACCTTGCAACCATGGGTCGCTACGCAATAGAAATCTCCACCGGACACTTCATAGTCGAGGCAGACCGTGAACTGTCGGGTGCCGTCAATACTGTGCCATTTGTTGAAGAGTCGGGCAACCGAGTCATCATCGTTGAGGGTCAGGCGCTACGTCAGTCGAATCGGCTTCGTGGCGTAACAGAATCCGTGGTCGTCATAGAGAACGGCGACTCGTCCATATCCGTCTATCCGCACGCCGGGTCGCCAGACCAAACAATTTCAACCCATGGAGGGGGACTCGCTTAGATGCCTGTCACAAACATTAAACAGCGGGTACTTGCAGCAGCAGTGCTCGCCGGTTTCAGTGTCCCACTGACCGCAGCCGCCCAACACCCCGAGATCGCACAATCCGAGGACATTGCGTCGCTGGAGTCTGAACGCATCAGCACCCAAGTCCCGGCTGAACCCGCCGTCGAAGAGACTGCCGTGGAGCCGGTCGAAGAGCAATTCGTCGCGCCAGCAGAGGACACCGAGCCGCTGCCACCGCCCGAGCCTGCATCGGAACCAGTGGCCGAGCAGCCTGTTGAACCGCCTGCCCCGGTGGTCGAGGAGCCTGTCGTTGAAGAGCCGACACCGGTTGCACCTGAGCCAGTAGTTGACGCTCCTGCGCCTGAGTCGGTCGAGCCACCAGCACCTGAGCCTGCACCAGTAGTCGAGGAGGTGCCAGAACCTATTGCCGAACCTGAGCCTGAACCAGTCGTTGAAGAAGTGCCAGCCGAAGAGGCCCCAGAGCCAGCTGAAGAATCAGTGGAAGAAGCGCCTGCACCGGCTGCAACGCCGATGACGATGTCTGTTCAGCCATCAGAGGTCAAGTCGGAAGGGGACACCACTGAGGAGAGTAACGACAACGGTGACGAAAACAATCCCGGAAAAGAACCCGGCGAGAACGATGACTCAGTAGAGGATGAAGGAGACACTGGAGGCGAGGACGACGAAGAACCTGAAGAAGACCCCGAGCCAACCAGCACCGAGGTCACCTTGCCTGGCGGCGAAAAGGTTACTGTCGGCAACAGCTTCTCCCAGCCTGAAGATTCCGAAGACGATGACCAGTGGTACCTGGAAATCTCCGGCGAAACCGACTGGGGCGCAGAGTCTGAGATCACTATCCGCGACTCTAGTGGCGATGAAGTCACCGGGAGCTTGGTCGAGCAAGATGATGGCTCGTACCGTCTAGCGGCAAGTGACTTCAACGAAGATCGTGCCTACCTTATCGAGTTAGATTCCAGTGACGGTCACCAAACTATGATCGTTGGCAGTGTCAATGGCGAAATCCCTGCCCAAGTTATCAAGGGCGAGGCCGTGGCTAAGGTCGATCCCGACAACAAAAAGGTCTCGTTTAGCAACCTCGCAGAAGGCATCACATACCAGCTGATGGTGGATGGGAGGCCAATTGAGATCACCGGTGGCGCGGGTGGCACTGCTGAAATCAATCTCAGCGAACTTCCCGGCTTCAACCCTGATGCACCTTTCGCCGGCGACTACAGCCTGACAAACAATCTCGGCCTTCACAACAGTGATGGCTCGCAGAGTGTCAACGTCGGATACACGCCGCCAGAAACAGGTGGAGGTAATGATGGAGAAGACACCGAGGAACCAGAAGAACCAGGTGACGGTGAGGACGAAGACCCAGTAGACCCGACCGACCCACCTGTTGACCCAGAAAACCCCGACCCCTCTGAACCAGGACCCGGTGACGGTGAAGACCCAAGTCCAACGGAACCAGAAGTACCCGGCGACGGTGAAGACGGAGAAACTGGCCCAGGCACCGGTGGGGGAGAGACACCCGGCGACGGTGAAGAAACTGAAGACCCAGGTGACGGCGGTCAAGAAGGCGGGGAAGACCAGACCGGTGGCGGTGAAGATGGAAACGGCAACGACCACGGTCTAGGGGATGGCTCCGATCTCGAAGATGGGGAAACCGGCAACCTAGTGGGTGACACCGACCCGACCGGCAATGGCAGCGATGACGGCGAAACCAGCGCCGGTGACGAAGAAGAAGCTGACGAAGAACCATCCCCATCAGAAGGAACTGAGACCGATGCATTCGGTGACCTCCAGACCGCTATGGACTCATCTGGCCAGCTGGAAAGCCAGTCTGATGAACTGCCACTAGCAACCGATGCATCCGACTCCGACATGTTGGACTCCGCATCGTCTGACTCACTATTGTCGCGACTGTCCCAGTCAGACGATGAAGATGAAGACGACACCGACGATTCGGAACTCGATGTGTTCGGCGCAACGGATGACCCAACAGCTGACTCGGACGACTCTGATGACCTAGAGGCACAGGATCGGGGACCGGAGCAGGTCAATGCCTCATCCGGTTGGATCACCGGTATCACCATTGCGCTGGCCTCGGGCATTATCACGTTGTTCGCATGGCTATTCCTAGGCAAGAAGCGTCGTGGAAACCACGTCGAAGAAGCCTAAAACCACCTAATCCACTGCGCGAAGGCCGCCTCGTATCACGTTACGGGGCGGCTTTTGTGTTTCTGGAAATCTCTGCCGGACACGGTAAGTGCAGAACTGTTATCTCATCGAAAGGGGTTACCCAATGTCCGCACTTCCTACAGTCCTCGACGTTTCATACCGCTGGTGCAACGCCGAACGAGGAAATCGTTGCACCCGCATACCTTCAGGCGATATCGCACCGCAACCGCACAGCCGTCGATTCATCGAGCTCAGTGCCGCAATGTCCAATGGCACCGAGTTCATCGTCAAGATGCTGCACGATGATGACCACATCGGTGTGAAAGCTGGCGAAGAGTACGCGGCCATCCGCTACTGGCTAGACCCCAGCTCAAAGGTCACTTTGTTGCGTCGCATCTCGGACGGGTGGAACCCCGAGTGTAATCAGTATTTGCACGCCGTGGATTTCGTCGGCTGGGTAGGCGACTAGGCCATCATGAATACCGACGCACAGCAGATCGTGGGACTCGCCGAGGACTACACTCGGATCGGATGGCCAACAGTTCTCGTATTCCTGGTTATTTTCGGAATGGTCGGCATCTTTGGGCTGATCCACGCGATCAGAGTAGCCAAAGACAAAACCCAACCCCGATGGTGCAGAATCCGGATGTCTCTGCTGAACGGTGCCATCCCACTGATGGCGGTGGGTGGCTCCATAGCGCTGGTCACGATGCATGTCGCGAAGCCAACATTTGAAGAAATTGAGCAAGCGGCTGAAGACCAAGTGTTGCAGCAGTACGACCTGCAAGAAATGCAACCAGTCCTGCAAGATGACGACGAAGACCTCTGGGTACATCGACTTATGGAGCCATCTGAGACTTCAGCCAGAGTGCTAGCAACCACTCATGGCGGTGGCGAGCTGGAGTACGGCCTAGTCGTTATTGACCATCGTCTGCAACTCATTGACCTACCCGAGGTAGATCACAGCACTCCGGCCTATTCCATCTTTACCAGCCAAGCGCAGACGAAATTTTACATCCCGCGCGACTACGACACCGACCAAATAGGAGCACACTGATCATGTCAGGCCTACCAACCGTCAATTCCATCGCCTGCCCAACATGCAAAGCAAAGCCAGGTGGAAAGTGTGTCAGTCGAAAGTCTGGCGCCAGAGCGATACAGCCACACGCGGCACGATCAAAAGCTTTCCGTTCCAGAATCCGCAAAGGCGCACGATTCGTTGCCCTCATGCGACACGATGTGCCAGAACATGGGCTAAAGAAGGGCGAGCAGTACCTAGCCCACGCACTGTGGGGCCAGACAGACACCGTCAAACTGCTCAGTCGCCTGCCGGGTGGTCGAAAGATCGATTGCTTCCAGTACGACACCGCGGTGCGCTTCATCCAGTGGGAAATCTGATGCGCCGGACACGGTATCAGTATGAACGAATTATCTAGCACCTATGTCGCCGATCCCATCTCACCTGTCGCTGTGGGCATTGTCCTCACACTGGTTGTAGCCATAGTTGTCTACTATCTGGTCAAGGCCGTCAAACTCCGCACCGCCTGGAACGCCAACACAGCACAAGATGCCTCTGAGGACCCTATGGAACAGCACCTTGGAATCCAGATTGTCGGATACATTGCGATCATCGCAGCGTGCACCTGGGCGTTTACCCACACCGTGCTCGGGTGGTGATGATGAGCATTTTTACTGTTACGACACTTCTTCTAGCTGTCGCCACGCTCAGCATGGGTGCCATTGTGTTTCGCCGCCGATACCGCGATTCGCAAAACGAAGCGGAGCCCGATCACCAGGCTCGGCTGCTCTCGCTCACAATGACTTCAGCCGCGGTCCTGTTCGCACTCATCACCGTCTTTTATGCCACCGGGGTGATCTCTTGATCGATGCGCTCATCGAGTACATCAACACGAATCCCGACTGGGTGAAGTTCATCAACGATGCCTACCGCCACAGGGTCATCAACAATATCCTCATGGCGGTTTTCAGTATCGCCACCGTCTCAACGCTGATCTTCACGATCACCACGCTGGTCAACAAGAAGATCGAGAGTTGGTATGCAGCACCCATTTTTATCGCATTCGTAGGCTTTGCTATTTGCATGGTCTTGCTGATGAACGACCGGTCATCCCTCTACCAGAGTTGGGATGTTGCCATGATCTGATTCCTATACAGCGGTGCACAGGTGTCCCCGGACACTCCCATGATGCACCCGCAACTATCAAGGAGTCATCATGACGAGCACCGGTATCCGGTACGAAACCGGGCCAACTATCGCGGTCGCTGTGGCCGATAAAACCGCAGCATGGAACGACGGACATTTCATAGGCGATGAAGAAATCGTCACATTTGCCGAACACATGGCCGCCGGCGAAATCTCACTCAATGTCTTCAACCAAGTCCTCACAGCATCTTATGAAGACCCGCTTGGCGCATTAGCTGCTATGGCCGGGTACTGGCCGGGACGTTGCATCGTCACCGAGGCTCCAGATGATGTCGTTGAAGCAATCCAGATCGAACCTCATCTTGGGTACGTCAACACCGAAGACGGCGAAGAGGTCATCAATGATGATCTCGAAAGCATCACCGCTGACAGCCAGATCAGCGAGGTGAAGAGCTAATGTGTCGGTCCATTGCCGATGGTGGCCGTCGCTGCCCCTCATCAGACCCCGCATACCGCGCCGCCTACCGTAAAGCCCGACGTGCAGCCAACGATGCTCGTGCATCAGTCATTGGTGAAGGTGGCACCTTTGAAATCCCCGCAGATCACATGTGGGAGCCAAACCAGCTCAACGCGGTAGCCCAAGATATCTCGTTGCTGACCGACCACCGCCATCACAATCAGAGCTACGCCCAGCTGTTGAATCTTGTCACCGAAGAAAACCGTGAACGCTACGATGCGATGTATGGCAAAGAGGCCGTCGATGCAGCCCTTCGACTCAAGGACCAGATGGGCAAAGGCACTGTCGTTGAAGCTGCCGAAGCCGCGGTCATCCAAGTTGGGTACACCGTGGCCACCGAAGCAGAAAAGCGAGCCGGTGTCTCGGTTGCAAAGCTGCCAGCCCAAGGCGAGCTCTTCCGCATCCAAACCAACGAGGCTTTAGATGAGATTGGGACTGAACTCGAAGAGATCGTAGAGCAGCAACGCAATCTGGACGCCTCGGCCCACGATGCGTTCAACAGAGCGGTGAAGAACCATGAGCACATGATCAAAAACTACGGCGCGAACTCCTATGACGCACAGCAGGCGCAAAAGCAGCTTGATGAGGCGCGCAAAGCACTGAACGAGGCCAAGTACAGCGATGAAATGCTGGAGCTCAACACGCGGTCCAACCAGCTGCGATCAAAACAGGGTGACCTGCGTCGCGACCTGGCACGAGGATTCTACAAAGAAGACCAAGCAGAGTCTCTGACCAAGCTCTCTGATGCCTATATCGAAACCCTTTCTGAGTTGCGTGACCTCGGTGGGGACACCACTTGGAGCGACCGCACGAACAAGAAGTCGGCAGCAGCGTTCCAGCAAGTTGCAGAAATCTATCCATCTGAGTGGATTGATCAGCACAACGCCGGTCCCGAAGTCTACGCTCGAATCTCGAAACGTCGCGCCCACTATGCTGACCGGAAGCTGTTGGAAAAGAAGAAACGAGTCCGATCCCAGAAGGTCAAGCTGTTTGACTCCGAAGAAGACTTTGAGAACAGCTCATTTGGCAAAGGTCGCTACGATGACGGCACGAAAACTTGGCGTGAAGCTACCGAAGAAGAGCTTGCGAATGCCGGTGCCGCCCCATTCCAGACGGTGATGGTTGAAGAACACTGGCAGACCGGCACCAACCGCTACGGTGGAGACGTTGACCCCAACCGCCCACCAAAAGGCAACCACTGGGAGCTGTATCGCACCGATCATGGTGAAGGCACGCTGATCTGGCGTCGACCACAGCACCGGATGCAAACAGTTGAGGCCGAAGTGGCCCCAGAAATCACCACCAATCCGCTTGGCTATGGCACTCCTGACCCAGCCCAGCGAGGCGATGCGACCACCCAAGTGTCGTTCTCCACGTCAGCGCACGAAATGTCACACCGGTTTGAAAAAGTCGTACCAGGCATCGGAGATATGGAAGAAGCCTTCTTGAAGCGCCGCACCACGCATGAAAACGGTGAGCGAGAGGACTTGATTGACCTTTACCCGGGCAACCGTGTTCGAGAGGTGGCGCGGCCAGACAGCTTCGTGACGTCTTACATTGGCAAAGAGTACGGTCGAAAAAACTCCCACGAAGTACTCTCTGTGGGGGTAGAAGCTGTGTTCTCAGGCAAATATGGCGGTCTGGTGGGGGCTGGACGCTATGAGGCCGACACAGATCACCGGGCCTTTGTGTTGGGTGCCATGGCCACTATTGGACAAAAGCAACCAGCAGCAGACACAGGTACGGCAGAAACGGAGCAGCGCGAACCAGTAGCGGTCTAAGCTCCCAGTCTATATAACAGCCGGCTGAGTACCTTTATGGTGCTTGGTCGGCTGTTCTTGTTTCGCGCGTTCCCAAAACCTGAAGCCGTTATGTGTTGAACTGCACTGCCGGACACTGTGCAGGTGAGATACAAGTAATCCACCGATCTAGGAGCCGATCTGTCATGACAGCACCTTTGGCCAAGCGGCACAGTGCCAGCCGTATTGCGCCACCTCATACTCACAAGAAAGCCGATGCAAAAAATTTACTGCTCGAATTCATTGACCCTGTCATGGGTGAATTCGACCTGGACGCCGCCGCAGATGAACTCTACGAATTTGCCAACCAATCATGGGACTTCACCAAGCTTGGTGACGAGCTGATCATGAACAAGATCATGGATCACCGGAGGAGTGCTCATGGCGAATCACGCTGGAGTGACGGTGTGTGGACCGTGCCCAATACCGGACAGGTGGCGGAGTCATGACACGTCACATCGAACCAGATGTTTTGGAGCTGACCACTGATCAGTTTCATGAAATGTTGGAAGAATACGCCCGGCATGAGACCGGTTCACTGAGAACTGAGGCAAAGCGTCTCTTAGAAGAATTCAAGACCGCAGAAAATATTCATCAAATGCGTTTGATAGCGAACCGGTGGTCACTGATCTACGACAGCTATGCAGGACATCACGCTTCCGAATTGGGCAACACCATCATCCTGAATCTGCCAGTCAAAGACCGTCTTGAGGCTGCACTGAAAGCACTCAAAGGGACGATGCCCTCCATCATTGACCTGTACAACCAGCTGTATGCGGTTATGCAAAAACATGATGACCCTGGCATCCCTCAGCTAATCGAACTAGCCAAGTCTCTAGAAGTGCATCACCCTGGAGTGAGCTATTTCCTTGAAGGAACCTCAGAACGTATCGAAGATGCTGGGGGACAACAGGCCCAACTTGATGTAGTCATCGGACTGCTATTACGGCAACCGCGGTACAAAGCAGCCCACATCTTCCACATCGTAGGCCCACAACACGACTACGGTGTGGCTGTCCATGAAGATCACTACAGCGTGGCATTCGGTGAAACCGAAGTTACAGTGGCAACCCACCCCAAAATGAACATCCACTCAGCACTAGAAGTAGGTGGGCTGATAAGCGCAGGGTAGCTTCCTCAAGCCGTACAGGGCGGCCACCATACAGGACGGGTATTTTTTAGCGCTTTATCACCGGACTTCTTGTGCAAATATGAGAACTACAACATTATGACATCTTGTTTACCGAGAAGCGCTCACGGTTGGAATCAGACACTCTATCTCCATGTGAGGAGGTGCCGTAAAGCTGTTGGACCGTTTGGTTGCTGAGCATCCGCAACAATTACGTGTCCACCTGGTTGGCGAAGAATGATCTATCTGTTGTCGGACATGCCTGGGTTTGCCCGACACGCTTTCGGAACATATGGAACGGTTCGACTTTCGCGTCCGCACCTCTCAATGCTCACGTGCGATACCGAGGAAAACAGCTGAGCAAACAATTAGCAGTCATGAGACCTACAAACGTAACACACTATGTTGTAATGTAATGATCGTGGCTATATCGGCCACATGTATGTAGGAAGGGGGTGAAATTAAAATGCTTACCACCGCAAAATCACCGCACGACATCAGTGGTTTCATGGAGGCTACAGCCAACTCTGTTGCCCTCCCGAGTGACGGTTTTCAGGTATTGGGCGAAGGTCCCGGACTGGTTATGGGTACGCCTGGGTTTCTGACAACGACTGCACTATTGACCACAGCGACCATTACTCAATGGACAACCGCTCTTGGTGGATCAATCGATAATGACATATCGCTAGATAAACACATCGGTACCGAGTCTCCATCTATACATGAACTCATTCGACTCTACGAATCCTGAATCGTAGCTTGCAATCTGGGAGAAATAAGCTGTGGATAAGAATTCACTTCGTGTTCGTGCAGATGATTGGATGCATGCAAACATGGATCGCTTTAGTCTCTTTGGAATGCAAGGCCAACGGTTCTGGCGCGCAGGGGCTAGGAGCCCTATGGTCCTGGCCTCTGCGCAAAAGATCTACACACTATACGGCGTGATGCGTCTCGCTGCCAACGACATCAAATTTTTGAATACTGAGATTGAAATACAGTCACTCAACCAGTTTTATCGGCCAGGAACCGATGCGGGTGCTCACCAGCGAAGCCTTCTCGCAGATGGACTCAGTATGGATTCGATAAATAAAAAAGTTCGAGTAACGCGAGCCATCGTATATATGATGCGATACAGTTCTAACGCAGCAGCAGACGTGCTTGCTAGTGAAATTGGAAAGCGACTGGTCGCATCACCACATGGTCACGGTATTTTCCAACCTCCGCTCATTGATGAACAAATAGAGCAGAGCTTTAAGGTAGGCGATTCCGCTTGGTACAGGAATACTACGAAAAATCTTACTGAGACTCTCAGACAATTGGACGAACTACAGCTAAACGTCGATAACCTCCGTACCGAACTGTACTTGCCAGTATTGCAGAGGAGTAAGAGTGCAGAAATACGCGGCAAGCTTGGTTCAATACCAGGATATCGCGCAGGTGCCGCAGTAATGAATAGCCCTGATGGTCTGAAGATTTACGGATCATATGCATTCCAATACCCTCACCATGCGACAGCTCTAGCGGTGGCTATCGAACAGCGTCTGAAAAGCATCTCACTAAAACCAGAATGCGATCAACACTTAGTACAGTTTGGAACAAGGTAATTTATGCTTACTAGAAAACGAAGAACGCTACAAAATGTCACCCCTCATAGAAGTGCCGTGGAGTCTTTTAGACGAGCCGACGTTCTTGCACAATTGGGATTCATCGCTGACTCAGTCGAGGACCTTATCGATTCAAGTAAAGCCAAGCGTTCAAATTATTTACCCTGGCGCGTTGCACGCATTCAATATCCGCGCTTTATGCGTACCAGGCTAATAGAGCCATTATTTTCTCATTCCGCTAACCGTATTACTGCCGGTGTAAAGCTCGGTGCTTCTATAATTCTGCTCACTTCGAATCCGCGCAAGCGCTTGGCAAAAGTCGCACGTTTCGTGCAAGCAAGTACACAAATTTACCAAAACACTCGGGCGGCAGGACTTGGACAGGACGGAGCGGACCAGGCCTTGGTAATTCAACAGGCTGGGCAATTGATCGCATCATTTTCAAAACCAGGAAGCAAGATGGAACGTAGCGCATCTCTGTTTGTTAGTGGACAATGCATCCTTTCCTATTTCACTTCGGGATATGTCAAACTCATCTCTCCCGTATGGCGGTCCGGTGATTCAATGGTCGGAATTACACGAACAACGTCATACGGCGGTGCTGATTTCAATACTTTGATGGTTCGCTATCCGGCAATTCGCAAGGTGATTGCGTGGTCAGTAATTATCGGTGAAATATCAGCACCGGTAGTGATCTTTTTGCCGACACCGATTCGGCGAATATGGCAGATATCAATGGTCGCTATGCATATATCAATCGCAGCAATTATGGGTTTAAACAGATTCATGTGGGCGTTTGCTTCCTTTCTTCCAATTTTGGATGACACGATCGGCCAGCTGTGGAATAAACCCGGGGCGTTGCCGATGCTAGAGACTGGGGTCAAGTCACGGAGGTCCAAATGAAGCAGCAACGATTCATCACTGTATTTGAAAACGGCCTTATGACAGGACCCTCCTCCTGGGCTTGGGTGACGTCACGGATGAACCCTTCGATTTATAAGGTAATTCTTGTTGAAAGAGCCGCAGAGTCTGCATTCGATGCATGTTTCAGAGAGCAAAACTATACCGCGATTCTTGAACGACAATTAGCAAAAACTGGATTAGAGAATACCAATGATCCAGTTATTCTGGTCGGACATTCCGTTGGCGCCTTGTTAGCTAGGTCGCACGCACACTATTTTGGTTCACGTGTCGCAGGGCTCGTACTTGTTGATCCCTCACCACCGGAGCAGTTCACTCCTGGTGCTGATACGAATTTTAGATATTTACGTCTTAACCAAGCGATTTTCCGGCGGATCGTGCGAACATTCTTCGGTGGATTACCATCGTCCACAGAATTGGAAGGCGTAAATCAGTTACCTCCCCAAGCCAGCGAGACAATGTCTTTAGAGATGAGAAAGCCTAAGTTCTGGATTGATGCATACCGAGAATCGAAATCCGCTGCCAAGTTATGGGTTGAATCTGGAATTTCACCACAAAAAACAGAACTTATAACATCTGTGGTTTCGACAGATGTTATAGCAAGCTCTGCTTCTATTCAGTCTCGCTATGTAGAAGAAGTATTAGCGAATAGCAAATCAAGTGCTTCATTCGAAAACCTAGAAGCCACACACGAATCAATACTATTCAATGAACAGCACTCTCAACTCGTTAACGAGGCAATTGAATGGACAGCCTTCAAGTGGTCCGAATTACATCCTGAAGTAGAGGTTCAGTAGTGAGAATTTTTTTAGGCACGTGGTTCGGTCTGACTGTGTTGCACCAACTCACGATTGGACAAAAGTTGACGGCTCGGATCGACCCCTACATGCATTTCATTCCTATCTGGACCTTTTTCGGACCGTTACCGGGAACAACTGACGCTGAAATTGTGATACGTAGTTTCGACGCAAATGGTATCGCAACTCCATGGAAGCACTTGTCAATTTTCGAGCCAAGGAAAGCAACTCATTTTCTGATTCACCGCAATCGTCGCTTGGAAAAGACAGTTTTTGACTGCGCAGCCCACATACAATCTATGTTGCGCAACGGAATTCCCTTAAGTATGATTATTGCTTCTCCTTCATATATAGCGCTCCTCAATGTGGTTCTTGCCTTGACAGCTCTTCCCTCTGACGCAACGAAAATTCAGTTTATGTTATTAGAAAGCAGTGGGCAGGGGATCAGTCGAGCTGGTGCTGTTCCAAAATTTACGTCAGCATTACACGATGTACTGCAAGGGAGCACAAATGAATGATTTGCCAATGTACGGAGATATTGTATCCGGCTTCTACGACCTTCTTTACCCGCCTACAGAGGTACCTCAGGTTGTTGAATACGTGAAGGAGAGATACCCGGACGGATGTAAAATTGTTGACTTTGGGGTAGGGACTGGCCGCACTGCTATACCCCTAGCTCTCGCTGGAAATGAAGTGCTTGGTATCGATATCTCCGAGAGAATGATCGAGGCCCTTCGCGATAAAGACCCTGATCGCATGGTTCGAACTGAGGTTAAGAGCTTCATCGAAGCAACCGGTGACGAGAGTTACGATCTCTGCATGATTATGAACAATACATTCTTTATGATCTTGGACGAGGGCGAACGCAGACAGACAATGCATTCTGCGGCCACTTATCTGAAGGATGGAGGGTATTTGATCATGGATACCTATGCCGCTCACCATTACTTAAATTCCGGTAATACCGTTTTCACGTCGACGCCCCTAGGGAAAGGTGACTTAGTTCTCCTGGACCAGATAGAAATTGACCCGATTGCGCAGCGCCTAGTCGCCCTCCGTTCTGTCGTTGGCCACGGAAATGTGTCTACGTTTATCGAAGTTTCTCGCTTCTCTTTACCGCAAGATATGGACGGTCTAGCTTCTCAGGCGGACTTTAAGTTGGTGGCTAGAATGAAGGATTGGGAAGGGGCAAAAGTCGACATTGCAGCAAGATCACATATATCAATTTATAAGAAGAGCACTGAGTAGAGGCAGAAGGTCGAATTTGACAAAGATATTTATAGTTTTTGAGTCTCCTACACAGGGGTTAGTTGATTCGTATGAAAGAGCGTCTTACTTGTAAAATTTCCCGGCAAATTCCATCGCGGCTCAATCATGGCTGAACAGTTTCTTTTTGTGTGCTTGAGGAGCAGGTTATGTCGAGTCTCACTACTGATTAGGTGACCATGGCAACCACAGTGCAGCGACCTTGAATGCTCATCACATGCAATTGAGTTAATTGTGAATGAGTCTGCATAGCGACCTAGGTCCTAGCGGCACTGTCGCTCCTGAGAACTTCGCACTTTACTTTTGATCGTAACTAACCAAGCGTACTTATGTTGTGAGCATCAGGAAGATGGAGTTCAGGCTAGTTCTAGACAGATTTAATTTGGAGGATTCTTTTGATACTGAAGCATTTCCCGCGTTGGCTCCACCGCGTTCTTGGCACTCCTGGCACAACCCCTATGAGTCAATTCAGCTCTATCGTACAAGACGTCAGGTCATTGCAGCCGGAAGCCTCGATCATCCCTGACAATGAGCTTCGTGCGTGGGCGACAGTTCAATCGAGCCAGGGTAGCGTTGTTAACAATCGGCGGAGCTTGGCGCGAATACTGACAGCCGCACGTGAGGCGTGTAGCAGGGCATTGAGGATTGAGCCCTACGATGAGCAGCTTCTCGGCTCCTGTGCGCTGGTACATGGTTATGTTGCTGAGATGGATACTGGTGAGGGCAAAACCATCGTAGGCGCATTGGCAGCCGCCGCCCACAGTCTTTCTGGACGGCGGGTCCATGTTCTTTCAGTGAATGATTACCTTGCTGAACGCGATGCCAACTGGATGGGTCCAATCTACGACCTTCTGGGAATCAATGTATCTTGGGTTGGACAGCTCACTCCGAGTTCCTCCCGAAAGCAGGCTTACTCCGCCGATGTCGTCTATGCGCCAGTCAGCGAGGTAGGGTACGACGTCCTCAGAGACAGCTTCGCGCACAGTGCGTCAGAACAGGTGGACCCCACTTTCGATGTTGGGATCGTAGACGAAGCTGATGCCGTGATGATCGACGAAGCCGTTTCACCGCTGGTGCTTGCAGGTGAGGGAGAAATCGATGAAGACAATTTTGAGAACGCAACAGCACTTATCGATCTTCTGGAACCAGGTGAACACTATCTGGTGGACGCTGATCGAAGCGCTGTGTCGCTCTCTGAGCTCGGCGTGGACTTAATTGAAGACCACTTAGGCGGGATCAATCTATATGACATCGAAAATATTGACCTGTTGACCCGAATCAACCTCGCACTGCATGCCCGAGCACTAGTCCACAGCGACGTCGATTATCTTGTCGAAAACGGTACTATCCGGCTGATCAACACTTCTCGGGGGCGCATATCAAACATGCATCGCTGGCCAGATGGACTGCACGCAGCGATCGAAGCCAAAGAAGGATTACCACTTACAACACCAGGTATTGTTCTGGACTCCATAACAATCCAAGACCTGCTACTGCGCTATGACTTACTGGCTGGCATGAGTGGCACTGTGATTGCGGTAGCTGACGAGCTTCAAGAGTTCTACAGCACGGAAAGTGGACGCATCGAGCCACATGAGGAAAGAGTTCGGGTTGATGAACCCATTCGAGTCTTCTTTACCAATGCAGAGAAAGAAGACGGCATCATCCATGAGATCACGAAAAGACACGCACAAGGCCAACCGGTCTTAGTCGGTACTCAGAGTGTCGCCGAGTCGGAACACTTAGCCGACCAACTATCCGCAGAAGGGGTCTGCGCCCAGGTCTTAAATGCGCGCAATTCTGCGGAAGAAGCAGAAATCATCTCGCATGCTGGACAATACGGTCAAGTGACAATTTCGACCCAAATGTCTGGCCGAGGTACTGATATTAAACTTGGCGGTCCCGATGAATCCGACAGAATTCGAGTAGTAGGATTAGGCGGTCTTGCGGTTGTTTCCACGTCACTGTACCCATCCCGTAGGCTGGATGCTCAGTTGCTGGGTCGCGCCGGTCGGCAAGGGGACCCTGGTGTCACAATGCGTTTCGTGTCCTTAGATGATGAACTGGTGAAAGCACATATGCCAGGCTTCATGCGCAGGAAACTGCAACACCGCGGACGCAACACTCCTGCTCGCGAATTAGTCGACATGGTTCTATCTTCCCAAAAGATTGCCGAAGCACTTCGTCTGGAGCGGCATCGCTCAACCTGGCAGTACACCAGAGCAATTTCCATTCAACGTCAAGCCGTGATTGGCAATCGCATAGATGTCCTTCATGATAACGATGAGATTGCACACCGGGTGCACCACAGTGTCCCCGACCAGGCCAAGAATTTGATTTCGAAGCGGGGTTGGTCTGAGTTCAAAGCGGTGGTCCGGACCGTCGCCCTCTATGTCATAGACAATGCCTGGACCTCCCACCTCGCATTTCTCAACGACGTCAGAGAGGGCATCAACTTGCGAGTACTTGCCGGCCAGGACCCCGTTCAAGAATTCCATCTGATTGCACTCCGCGAGTTTGATGGGTTCTTTGAAAACGTGCATCAAAGCGTTTGTGACCTGGTCGCCAGTTATGATGTTGAGGATCAGACAAATGCCACTCACCAACTCGGACTGCGTCGACCATCAGCTACCTGGACGTATATGGTGCCCGATAATCCGCTTGGTACACCTGAGGATCGGGCAGCTCACAACGTACAGCGAATCGCCCGTCAAATATTCAAACGAGACTAAGCCTATCTGGCGTTAGAATTCAGAGCACAATGCGAAACAGCGTATTGGCGCAGTGGAACATGCAAGGTGCTTCTCCGCAAAATTCCCAATCCTCACAGAGCAGCTAGTTGAATTGTTCAATTGGATAATCAACCTTTGTCGACCCCATCCCTCAGGTCTCTTAGTGAGAACGGCTTCCTTCCACGAGGGCGAGCACCAAGGGTAGCTCCTCCGCTTACATCGAGTACAGTCCCAGTAGTTCTGTTGGCGCGATTAGACAGTAGAAATGAAATTGCCTCTGCAACGGTTTCCGGTGTGGAGATATCTTCGAGAACAGAGTGGCTCGCCATATGACGACGAACATCAGGATTTTTGAATGCTGCGTGCCCGTTGTCCGTGAATCCTGGCATAACGGCGTTGATTCGGATACCATTTTCGGCCAAAGCCTGCGCTGCGTTTTTTGTAAATGATTCAACCGCAGCTTTAGTCATAGCATAAACTATGTCTCCGGGACTTGAAAAATGTGCCCCTGCTGATGAGATGTTGACGATGCTACCGCCAGACTCCATCAATTTCGACAGGCTTTGAGAAAGGAAAAGAGGGGCTCTTGAATTAACTGCAAAGTATCTGTCGAACTCACTCACTGTAGCAGCTTCAAACGACGGACCTAAGAGAAGCGCCGCGTTATTGACTAGCGCCTGAAGTGTTGATTTTGGTTGCGAAGCAACGATTTCGGTCACACCGCGTACGAGAAAATTCACACCATCCTCCGTTGCAAGATTAGCTTTGAGTAGCCAGCAGTGGCCCCCCTTTCCCACAATATGATCTTGCAGTGCGCTTGCTTGATCGTGGCCAGAATTATAGTGGGCGATAATTCCGTAACCCTCATTGTGGAGCTTGATTGCCGTCGCACCGCCAATGCCTCCAGAGGAACCTGTAATGACCGCGATACGTCTGTTAAGTGCTATCATCTATTCTCCCGTACTGCTCCAGGCATTCCGGCTTCAGAAGGGCTAATGAGTGCGATTATATTTCGAAGAGTACTCTCAAGCCGATCCGGAGCAGTGTGCCAGGTGTTGGATATCGTGAAGAACTCCTTGGAACCAATACCTGCGGCAACTATTATCCATGTAATTTCAGAGAGCTCCACATCAACTCTAATCAGGCCGAGATCGCAGGCGCGGCTGAGCTGCGAGTTAACGAAGTCTTCCCAGGTCTTAAAAGGGTCCAGCCGGCGCTCCGGGAAATAATCACGGGACTCTGCTGCGATCCTCACACCTGCCCTAACCACTATATCCTTTGATAGGTTCTCACCCACTATTTGAAAAGCTGCTGCCAGCTGATCCAGGGGATTTATTCGCATTTTTGAAACGCGCTGTTGTACGTTGCGCATGCTTGATCGTTCGTGATCCAGTACCGCGGAGCCAACTTCGTGCATATCAAGAAAATGACTGCGAACGATTTTCTCTGGCACATTGGCATCGCTTGCGATATTTGCAATCGTAACCGAGGGGAAAGGTTCTTTTCCGAGACGAGCGGCTGCAATTTGCAGTAGAGATGTCCTCTCAAACTCATAGTTATTAGCGTCAGGTGCAGGGAGTGGCCTGTCTGCCGAAATAGAGAGGTCTTCAAGTTCAATATTTTCGTTCCTTCTCACCATGACATTTAAACCTCTTCGTATGCGAGTCTAGATCGTGCTGTAACTCCTGAAGATGCTGAAGACTCAACTTTGACATCGTGAACACGTTTGTCACCAATTTTCCAAACGCGATCCCGCAAAATTCTCGTTGATGCTTCGAAGCGTACAGGAAGTCGACTGTCCTGTTTGTTTATACGGATTTTCATCGTACGCATCCACAGGGGTCCCGCTTCAGAGCGAGAAGTGCCAGCGTATGAGTAAGTCAAAACCTGTGTAAGCTGGCCCATCGTTACAAGGTAGTCGATGACCGTTGCTGACGGCCATCGGAGTGCCTCAATTCCAGGGGCAGAAGGATTAGTTGTTTTGACATTTAGCTCGTGAGCGCTGTTAAGAATGCCTGGCTCTGGATTGAGACTTTGTATTATGGAGATGCTATCTATGGTCTGGAAAAGAGAATCATAGACGGTTTCATGCCCTACCGGTGGATGGCATAATCTCAGATCCGAATTATCTTTATCTAAAGTTATCCCAACACGGATGTTACCTACCATAGCTTTAGAATAAAGTGAACCGTTGTCATACTTGAAAGATAGGCTAATTGGCACGGTTCCTAATCCTAACCAAGGACCAGAACCAGCCTTCAATTCGATGGAGCTCACACGAAAAGAGCTGAGTGCATTCAGGCCTTCGGCTGATGAAACGCTTTCGAGTAATTTCAGTGGCAGAATCACAGCATCAACGGAACTCAGGTGTGGCTCTGTGTTAACTTCACGCCGATGTCCCGCCGACCATCGAGGGGGATAAGAGATATTTACAACCGCTTCTGCGTAACCTGATTTCGTTTCTTTAACAGAATGCAAGGAGTAGTTCACAGACCGGTACCCCTGAGCGAAATATCGGTCTTCAGCCGGCCCGAGAAATTCTTCTATATGAAGTGGCCTGTCTGTCACTCGATCACAGCCTTCCACACCAACCCACACACATGCATTACAGACTATTTCGTATAGCATCTTACGCGATTTCTAATGAAACATGCCCGATTATGGTAAAATTACAGAGTGGTTAGTAATAGAAGCGGAAGACCGCTAAGCGGTGGCATTACAGATGCAATCATTCATGTAGGCGAACGAGTCATGGAAGATGAAGGATTCTCTGCGCTAAAAGTGGATGGGATCGTGACCGAAGTCGGCACTACACGCCCTACATTTTACCGCCGCTTCGCGAGTGTGGCACACCTCGCGTTAGAAATAATCAAAAAAAAATTTGGGACCGGGACACCAGTAGACAGCGGTTCACTCTATCAAGACCTTCTCACCTTACAGCGTGAAGAGGTCGCAATGTTTTCAAACCCTATCCTTGGAAAAAACTTCCCCGGCCTGCTCGAAGCCATACGTAATGACACATCTCTCAGCTCGCTTTACGAGACTCAGTTCATCAGACCTCGTCGAGAAAATATAGCAAGAATAATGAATGCCGCGGATAAGAGAAATGAGATTGACGTAAAGGTCGTTGACATTGACTTCATTTGCGATCTGTTGCTCGGTCCGATCCTTGCTAGAGCCTTCATTCCAGTTGGCGCCCCTTTGAACGACAACCTTGCTTATCAAACTGTTGAAACAGTAATGATTATCATCGGTGCCAAAGCCCACCGCTGAACTTGCACGATACCGATGTCGTAAAGTCGAGCATGCCTCACGACCCGCAATATCCTCAGTGACTACAACTAATCCATGGAAAATCTGTTCCGCGGCAAAGCCGTCGCTCTATCTGGCAAGAGTGTCAATGAAATCAATGATTTAGACATTTCTAAGTGGTACACAATGTAAGGTCGGCTATCCGATCTTAGAAAGTAACTACTGCAAGAGTGTGTTTCCCAGATGTGAAAAGGACGTGCCACCCATCCAACTGCCCGGTGCATCGCTGATGCCGGACACTATGGATGCATGACCGATACCTTTCCAGCCACCCCCGATCAGCAACTCATTGAACGTCATACTGACCTCAAATCCCAGGTGCAGCAACACCAGCACGCCTACTACGTCAAAGACGCACCCATCATCTCGGATACCGAATTCGATGCACTCTTCCAGCAGCTCCAAGAGCTAGAGTCCTCTCACCCCGAGCTGATTGCCGAAGACTCTCCAACCCAGGTAGTCGGCGGCAGCGCCACCTTCGCACCCGTAGAGCATCCATCTCAGATGTTCTCGCTGCCAGACGTATTCTCCTATGCTGAGCTTACAGACTGGCTGCACCGTGCAACCAACGGTCTGGCCGAGGTCACCGAGGGTCAACCGATCAACTGGCTTACCGAGGTCAAGATCGACGGCCTGGCCATCAACCTGATCTACCGAAACGGAACGCTTGAACGAGCCGCAACACGTGGCGATGGCACCGTCGGCGAAGATGTCACCCGCAACGTATTGACCATCCCAGAAATCCCACGCCAGCTCACCGGTGACAACATCCCAGAAATGGTCGAAATCCGTGGCGAAGTCTTCATGCCGGTCACCGCTTTCAACGAACTCAACGCAGCAAAAGCACAGGCCGGGGAAGCACTCTTTGCCAACCCCCGCAACGCCGCCGCCGGATCATTACGTCAAAAGGATGCCTCCGAAACTGCAAAGCGGCGATTGTCGATGATCGCCCACGGATTCGGCTCGGATGCCGACGCAGAGTTCGCCTCGCAGCACCAGTCATATCAGCAGATGGCAGCCTGGGGATTACCAGTGTCACCTTATGCACAGCTCATCAGTGGCGATTCAGACGATGTGATGGAAAAGATCATCGAATATATCGAGCAAAACGGCTCCAACCGCGATGATCTAGTGCACCAAATTGACGGCATCGTGATCAAGGTCGATGACACGAAGTTCCAGCGATATCTGGGTAACACATCACGCACCCCGAGATGGGCTGTGGCATATAAGTACCCGCCACAAGAAGTCCACACAAAACTGTTATCCATCGAGGTCAACGTCGGGCGCACCGGACGGGTCACCCCGTATGCGGTCATGGAGCCGGTGCTAGTTGATGGCTCCACTGTCTCAATGGCCACACTGCACAACCAAGACGTGGTAAAGGCGAAAAATGTTCACATCGGCGATACGGTGATCCTCCGCAAGGCCGGTGACATCATCCCTGAAATCGTCGGCCCTGTACTGCATCTTCGTGACGGCGACGCGACGCAATTCGTGATGCCTGATCACTGTCCAACCTGTGGCACTGCATTGAAATCCATCAGAGATGGCGACGTTGATCTGCGTTGCCCTAACGCCCAGTCTTGTCCAGCACAGCTGACTGGACGGATTGAACACGCAGCATCACGTGGCGCGTTTGATATTGAGTCACTAGGTGAAGAAGCTGCCATCTGGCTCACCAACGGCCCCGGCCCGAATCCGGCAGATCACGGCGGGGTCATCACACCATCAGGCCCTGGCGTCATCACCTCGGACGGGCAGCTGTTTGATCTGGCAACCAACGGCGATGACGAACTGAAAGCCAAGCTCGCAGATATCCGAGTCTGGCGAGAAAAACGATCTAAGGGTCAGCCAACAGGACAATGGGAGCTTGTACCCTACTTTTACACCCGCAACACCGGCCAACCCAATGCCAACACGAAGCGACTGTTTGCAGAGCTGGAGAAGGCCAAAGGCCAACCCGTATGGCGTACTTTGGTCGCGCTATCCATTCGGCACATAGGACCCACCGCAGCTCGCGCGCTGGCCGCATCGTTCGGCACCATGGAGGCGATACGTGAGGCCGCACAAGGTGGAGACCATGACCGGTTCACCCAGGTGGACGGCATCGGTGACACCATTGCTACCGCGGTCATCGAATTCTTCACCACCGACTGGCAAGCCTCAACCGTGGACGCATGGGCTAACGCTGGTGTCTCGATGGCAGATGAAGTCACCGAGCACTCCGATGCGCTGGAAGGTCTATCCATCGTGGTCACCGGCACCCTGGAAAACTACAGCCGAGACTCAGCAAAAGAGGCCATCCTGTCGCGAGGAGGAAAAGCATCTGGATCAGTCTCCAAGAAGACTGACTATTTGGTGGCCGGTGACAATGCTGGCTCAAAAATGGCTCGGGCGCGCGAACTGGGTGTCACGGTGCTTGATGAGCTGGGGTTCACCGATTTGCTGGCTGGAGATATTGGCTGATGCCGGACACGGTTGAAGCATGAGTGAAAACACGGCATTCCAGAATCAGCCCCTCGAACACCACGAAGCCAACGCTAAAGTCTTCATCGAAGCACTTCGTGACCGCATCTCATGGCCAGCCGTGCTGGTGACATACCGCGAAACGTTGGTGGGTGAAACAAACCATATCGCATTTTGGGGTATCCACCCTGGCTCAACGGTCCGCACCCTGTCTTTTGCACTCAATGACCGCCCAGACACGCCGGAAATCATCGTCAACCAGATCACCCTGCCACAGGACTTGGCAGAATCAGCCGGTTTCAGCAGACTCCAACAACAGCTGGAAACGTTTAACTCGGTTACCGGGCACGACGTTCTGGAGTTCGACTGGTTCTCTGGCATTGGCGAAGTATTTCATGATCTGGAGCGCTATATTGCCGAAGCTACCAAGCGACTCCAGCAGCACCTTTCCACCCTAGGAGACGGACCACGCTGATAACACCGGACACTTACCTGGCATGACACAGCAGTTTTCGGCAGCACAGAACGCCCAGCAGAACAATCGAACCACTGACGGCAAGTACACCACCAAATCCCACTCCGAAGCAGAAGTGGGCCTTGGACTCGACGACGCCTCACGCGCATTCCACGGACCATTAGACCGCCAGGATACTGAGGCACGTCTTTTGCTAATCATCTTGCTCATGAACTGCACTGGCCACAAGAGCTGACCTCTGTGGAAGAATTCACGGTCGAAGAGCCCGTTGGTCCAAGCTCTAGCAACTCCTGGGGTATCGAACCAGGTGCCAGTGTACGGCGCGTAGAAATGCGATCATCGCAAGATCAGGATGCTCAAATCGTCAAGATGGAACAAATCGTGCTGCCAGACGATGCGGTAGAGCGCACCGGCTACCCCAAGGTGAAGCACGAAATTGATGTTCAAAGCGGTGACGACGGAACACCCGTTGAAGTCGCCCACTTTGAAGATGATGGCCATGGTGTTCACGCAGAGGTTAAAGACCGTGTTGAGTCACTTGTCAATGGATTTGAGACTGCCTCACAAACCCGATCAGCCCAAGCATTCAGCGACATGCAGGACTACCTGCATTGGCCTAAACATCTGACCGCGACCGATGAAGAAACCGTCCTATCCGAAGACAACGACGGCAATCCCGTTGAAACCACCACCCGCTGGGCCGAATTTACCGAGGGCGGCAATGACGAGTTCAGCGATCACGTCCACGTCGAGCAGACTGTCGAGGTCACGCATCTCCCGGATGGACCCTCAACCCATATCCAGCACTCGGTGAGCATCCGGCAGCATGACGGCGACTGGGATAGCGAGGATATTTTCAATTCATCAGGTTTCGACGCCGATCAGCACCACCAAGTCCGAGAACATGTTGAAGAACTGCTCACGGAACGGTCCAATGATGCCGAAGGGAACTCGGTGTTTTACTAATGGATCATAAGCCGCTGCCAGACGGTGACACCGCGGACCACTCTCAGTCCAACGCCATCCCACCAGGGGTCGTCACAGCTGCTGGGTGGTCTTGGCGACTGCTGTTGATCATCGGATGTGGCGCGGTAATAGTCTGGCTTCTGTCTTTTGTCTCCATCTTGGTCATCCCACTGTTCATCGCCGCCATGATGTCTACTTTGCTATCACCGGGACACCAGTTCTTACAACGTAAAATGAAACTTCCCTCCATCGCCTCCGCACTTTTAGTCACCGGGGGATTGGTCGGTATTGCTGTGGGGTTAGTGATCCTCACCGGACAACAGCTCGCCTCAGGATTCACCTCCATGCGATCATCTGTCGAAGCTGGCATCGAACGACTGTTGTCGCAGCTTGACCAGTGGGGGATACCGGGTGTTGCAAATTATGATGACCTGATGTCTAACCTGGGTCGCACAATGCAGGACCACTCCGGCACCATCCTTAACGGCGCCATCGGTTTTGGTTCCGGTGCTGCCAATATCGCAGCAGGTATCGCCACCGCATTGTTTGCCACCGTGTTTTTCCTGAAGGACGGCCCCAAGATTTGGCAGTTCATGCTGCGCTTCGTTCCCGCAACGTACCGCAGACCGGTTGGCGGGGGAGGGCAGGCCGGATGGAAATCACTTGGTTCTTACACCAGAGTGCAAATCTTGGTGGCATTCGTGGATGCCGTCGGCATCGGTCTGGGTGCTTGGCTTCTTGGTGTCCCACTGGCCATGCCGTTGGGCGTGCTGGTATTCCTCGGCTCGTTTATCCCCATCGTCGGGGCGATACTCACCGGGGCAGTTGCCGTGCTGCTGGCGCTAGTCTCGAATGGCTGGGGGATCGCCTTAGCGATGCTCGCTGTGGTGCTCGTCGTCCAACAGGTCGAATCCAACGTGATGCAGCCTCTGGTGATGGGCAGAGCGGTCAAACTGCACCCCTTGGCAGTATTCCTAGCCGTTGCAGCCGGGGTTGCTGTAGGAGGGATTGTGGGCGCGATCTTCGCCGTACCTCTGATGGCCTTTTCTAACGAATTTGTGCGGCATTTGACGACGAAACCCATGCCTGACGATGCGCCGGACACAGTGTGAGCATGACCGAACCTGATATGACAGCCGCTGCAATTCGAGTACGCTTTGAGAGCTCCGAAATCCACGACTTTGAAGAAATACACGAACTCCCCGAAGGCACCACGATCCTTGATCACTACGGTGCAACATGGCGGATGCATGACGGCACCCTGATCGCAACCGGGTTCGCCCCGCACACCACTCCGCCTTTTGGTCCAAGCGATCTGCCGGCAGAAGTTCTGCACTGGGGTGAGATAAAGGTCGAGCCATACACGCCTACGACCCAAGAGATATGCCAGGACTTCGTCACATCAGCTGCTGGAGTTGGCGTAGAGACACAGGTTGCCAAGGAGCAATTCTATCGCTGGTACAACGCCGAGATGAAGGCCTCAGCACAAAGCGGTGGTGCTACAGAAATCAGACGATACGCCGACTCCCTCGGTGTCGATGGCAACGCCGTGAACGATGACAGTGAATGGTGGGATGGTTATCGCGCTGCACAACGGGGCTTCATTGCCCAGACCTCACGCCATGCAAAACAAATCGAGGAGGGGTAGCGGGACGATGCGTAAACTCACCAAAATAATCACGCTCACCGCCATATCTCTGCTTGCACTGACCGGCTGTGAAGCCATCGATGCGGCCAACGAATCTGTGCGGGAGAACAATGAACCAGCAGAGCAGCGACGCGAAGCTGAACAAGCCGAACAACGTGCCAAAAATATTGAAGAATCACTTGGTATCGACATGAGTTCCACTCCGCTGCCAAGCCACGGTGGGATCGTCAACGCATCGCTAGTCTGTGCCGATGACTATGCCATCATGTACTTCTCCGAAGACGGTTATCATGCGCAGGGTTCCGCGGCTGTCCGACTACCCGAATTCGATGAAAAGTGCGCCGATGGTTGATCGTTTGCCGGACACTGATGATGCATGACATACAAACCAGGAACCCCAGCATCCATGCGCGTAATGACCGTGGAAGAAGGCATCGCAGAGCGCCAAGCTATCCTCGACCAGGTTGGCGATGTCCAGCGCTTCCGTGAACGTGGCGAGAACTTCGAGCTTAACGCCGAAGAGCTAGCCCTTTACGATGATCTGAAAACCCTCGACTACTTGTTGGCGGAACGCGATGCACAGCGTGTCGAGCAGAAGCCCGAAAAGTCGAAACGCCAGCAGAAGAAGGATGCTCGGCTCCTACGTCGTCTCACCGGTGCGGTGAGCGATATTGGCATCGCCCAGACCAACCTGATGCTAGCCATACAAGAGCGCGACGAGACCATCGCCGAACTGATGAAACGCGGTATTGATTACCCGACCATCGCAGCGCACACCGTCATGTCCAACGTGTCGTTATCCATCGTTGACGTGATGGGAACCAAGAAGAGTTAGTCAGGGTGCAGCGTGGCGCCAGATTACTCAGCTCCCGAAACGGCTAACCTGATGCCGGACACTGACTGATTATGACCAGAATTATGCAGCCAAAGTACAGGATTATTGAACCCGAGATCGGCGAGACCACCGATATTTACCGCGACGGCGGTCGGCTAGTGAAGCCCAAAAACAGTGATGTGAGCAGGCTCGTCGAAATAGAGCACGACCCGCACTACGTCGTGGCCACCTTTGACGGCGAAGTTGTAGTCGAAGCCTGGACCACCAAGCACTACTCGGGAGCCAAAGAAATCTTTGAAGCCAGCCAAACCCAAGAGGCGTATCACTACGCTCAGCTGGTCGCGCACGCCGAGAATGCGATCTTTGATCCCGAGAAATCTGCACGCATCACCGTGTTGAACTGAAACTGCGCCGGACACTGTAGACGCAAGGCTACATTGCACCATCTACAATCCAAGGAGCAGCACAATGTCCCACCCGAACCGCATCGCCTGGCTCGATACAGAAACCACCGGACTCGATGAGCTCACCGGCTCTTTGCTGGAAGTCGCCATCGTCATCACCGATAGCGATCTCAACGAGGTCGCTGAACCCTTCTCCATGGTCGTCCAACCCGAAGACTCCGCATGGAAAGATGACATGGGTGACTTTGTTGTCAACATGCACACCAAAAACGGTCTGATTAGCGCTATCGAAAGTAGCCAGGGCAGCCCACTGTTCGAGGTCGAACGTCAAGCCGTGCAATACCTTCAAACCCACTGTGGCACCGAAGACAAGCCGCTGTTGGCCGGCAACTCGATCACCTTTGACCGCAACTGGCTGAAGCACCACGCGCCGATGCTTTTCGCCGCATTCCACTACCGCAGCATTGATGTGACCAGCATCGACCAGTTCATCACCCGGTGTACACAGTTGGACAGCATCAACCCCGACGACACCATGCCATCCGATCACCGAGCCGTGTCTGACCTGCGACGATCCATCGCTGTAGCCAAGCACGTCCGCGATTCCATCAACCGTGCATTTGTGCCCCAGGCCGGCTAACCTGGGCAACGGAACGGCTACGCAGTGTGAGCTTTCCGAAGGTATGTGAGCAAAAGCGCCAGGTTGGACACCGATGATCCACCTGGCGCTTTTGTTGTGCCGGACACTGCACAGACATGACAACTATTGCTTACACAAACGTCCGTCCCGGCGACACCATCGGCTACTTCCACACCATGGAAGGCATCACAGGCCGCTACTGGAAGAACCGTCGCGTCACAGCTGTTCACGAGGACCACATTGTGTTGAAAAACGGGATGAAAGTCTATCCCGAGAACATCGTTGGCGACATCACCCTGATGGACTCGCCATTCCCATGGGCGGTAGAAGATCGCGAAGGCGACACCATCAACGTCGGCTGGTCGGCAAATACCGTCACGCTGACCATACCTGGCTACGGCGCGATGCCCTTTGACATCGAAGACATAGAACAGCTCATTGAGGCGCTGGCCGATGCCAAAACCGAAGCTGAGGTTGCAGGGTTGGAATTTGAGGACACTAAGAACATGGCGAGTACGATATGAACATCGGGAACCTTGCAGACACCTATTTGATGACCTTGCCTACCATGCTTGTCGTAGCAGCGATTGGGCTTACGCTGATCATTCGCGGGGTGTATCTGAATGTGACACAACCCATCAGCCTCTCATTGGAAGAGCTTGATAATCCCGAGGCTCACCAGATGGCAGAAAGTGCGATGTCAAACCGTCGGCTGACGATGATCATTGGCGCGTTGCTTGCCATTGGAGCGACCATCGGCATCATCTTTGTGCAAATGGAGTCGTCACAAGACGAGTTTGGCGGTCAAATGGCCGCAAGCGCACTACTTACCGTTGTCGCCGTTGCAGTGGGCCTCTTTGCGTTCATCTTCTTGACGACGCGAAGACAGTAGCTTTAGAACGCTGTTTGGAGATTCAATGACCTTTGACGACTTCATGGACACATACGTCATGACTATCCCAACCATGGCCATCATCGCTGCCATTGGCTTCATCATGCTCTGCTGCACCGCTTACCTCAACGTGGCACGACCCGTAGGCATCACCCTGGACGACATTGGTGATCCTGTGGCTGAGGAGAAGGCCCAAGAACGCCTGCTTGTGCGGAAGTTTGTGATGGTCCTGGGGTTCGTGTTGAACATGGCCGGCTTGTTCAATGTGATCTTCATGTTGTTGCAACGGCTTCCATGACAGCGCACGCCCTGATCTGCCGCGCCCGAGCCGACTACGGCGATTTGATCGTGCGCATCTACCAGTTTGACAATGATCTAGGAATCGACGTGCATCTCATCGGTGGGCAAATTGTGCAGTATTTCCCAAGCGGCCAGAAGCACTGGATTTATCAACCATTGGTAAGGGATCGGTTGATGCGCGTTGTGTCGGCACTGCGAGGCAGACTGAGGCTACTTGGAGGGGGACACCACTGCTGAGCAAAGCTATGCCGGACACTGACAAGGTATGAACAAAATGATGTTTCGCCAGACCACCGTGCAAGAGGCTGCCGAACGATACCCTACCGAGACCGTCGTGCTCGATGCCTCCAACCCCAATGCCAAAACGATGGCGAAAAGTAATCGTCGCGCACTACAACTGAGAACAGCTTTTGAAAACGGCGCAAACTGGTCATCGCAAATGATGCAGATCAAGGTCACCAGCAACTTCCCTTTGGCCATGTTCAACGATGAGGCATCCCAAGAAGCCACCGCCCACTATTTTGTCGCGACCCCAAATATCACCGAGGGCCACCTAGTCGGCCTACGCATGGCATTTCGTGCCGGGGCATCATGGGCACGCGCCTACCACCAAGGGGCAGCCGACGCTCAGCGCATGGAACAGCCCGAAGTCGAAGATACGCCAGATAATGTGATCGAACTGTATTTGGCCATCGGTGACGTGTAAACCGTTTTGACACGTCATCGCAACGTGTAAAGAATTCTCCGCATTTTTGGCATATCCCCAGCAACCTATACGCCGGACACTGTTCCAATATGACCAATCACAACAGACCCCACAATCAGACCTTCGACCATTTCGACCCCCTCACTGGCCTCCGCGACCTCACCGAACTCGACAAAGAACTGCAACCCGAAGCGACCGATGCTTGGTTTGAAGTCTTCTCGCCATGGATCAACTCAGTCGCTCGGAAAGCTCGACTAGAGCACAGCAACTGTCTTCAGGATGACACCATTGACCACGCTGTCCGCAAGATGGTCATCAGAATCGTCACCGACTGCCAGAATCATCCGGCCAAAGTCCAGTACGTCGGCTCGCTAGAACTAGCGGTGCTTGAAGAGGTCCGCAACGAAGTGCCAGATGTGCAGCGTAAGCACGGCATGACAGTCTCTAAGCCAAAGAGCGTAGTCACCCGCGGTAGCGCCCTGGATAACCTCGGACACGACCTCGCCTCGGCCAAAGGTCGGGCACCAACACGCGCCGAAGTCGTCACCGAATGGTATCGCCGCCGCGACAAATAGTTGAAGATGCCGGACACGGTGAGAACAGAACACTTTTATCGAATTTCAGGAGAATACTGTGGCCACCACACCGACCATGCACATCACCGACCGCGACGTTTCCGAGCTGTTAGATCAGGCCTCAGACAAGGGTGCCGCTAGCGTCAACGATATGCCGCTGTTGACCGTTGAAGACAAAGGCCAGCTGGAACAGGTGCCCAAACCCGCAGCACAGCGCCTCTTCGATGAGATCGACGATAAGCGCTCCACCGATGCCGCTACCCAAACAACCGTCGCCCACCTATATGCAGACGGACGCAAGGGCTTAGAACCATTAGATAACGTCACGGAAGACGTTGACGAAGCACGCTACATCGTCGTCACCCAGCAGATCGTCGTGGATTTGGAGAGCGAGTATGTCACCGATACGGTGCACGGTCTGGTGGATCAGGTGCTTTCGTTTCCCAGATTGAAAAACCTCGAAGCTCAGCGGTCGCTGATTGACGAAGACATCGCCGAGCAGCAGGAAATCTGGGACGAAGCGACCAGCCGGTAGGCAATCATAATCTGCGGGAAGCCATCACCAGATCGATAAGGGACAGCGATGTCTGAAAACCAAAAACCACGCCTTCGGGCTAGACGAAATCCCAAGGTTATGCGCGCATGGCTACAGGACGAAGCCTCACAAGACCATGTGCAGCAGCTTGCACAACGTATCGCCAAAGACCTCCTCAAAGGGGTTGAACAAGCCCTAACCGAACTTCTCGACACCGATCCGGTTGAGCCGAAAAAAGTAATATTTGAGGTGCCTGAAACCCTAGTCGCCACCAGACTTGCCAAGGCTGTGCAAGACAATATCGCACATCAGGTTGGAGCCGTGGCATCGGCAGCACGAGGTGAGCAATGGCCCTTGTCAGCAATCGCCGAAGCGCTGAGCATGGAGCCTTCATCGGACCCAAGAGTGCTCTATCCAAACATCGAAAATGCACGTCGGTAAGGTGAATATCATGGCTGGAAACGAGAATGAATTCTATGTCTGAAAGAACGATGCACGGCTTCCAATGGAGCGCCAGCGGTACGTTTTATGTGCTCGCGACGATGCCGAAGAAGCCAAGGAAAAGACCCATACTGCACTGCAAAACCTTGTCACCATGGACGCTGGACAGGTCAGAGTCGAAAAGCAGAGTGTCAAGCAATTCAAGCCCTGACATGCCGGACACGGTGAAAGTAGAACGCAAACAGACCCCCACTTTTGAGGATTCCACCACCATGCAGGCTCAAGAATTTTACGCAGCCAACAACGTGAACTTTGAAGGCATCGGAGATATCATCGAATCCGCCTATGGCGGCTACGACGACTCCACTGCGATCATGGTGATCCCCGAGAACAACGGTCAGGTTGACGACATTGACGATCAGACCGTCATGAACATCCTCGGCGAAGTGAAATATGACCACTTCACCGTCAGCCCCAACCCGGCCATCCGCACAACCGCGGTCGGACTCTATGGAGAACGCAAAGGAATACTCAACGCCGTCCAAGACCCCGATGATGCACAGTACATGGTGGTGACCACCTCAGCCGTCATCGATCTGGCCAGACTCGATCAGGACCACGGTGAGGTATTTGAGCACGTCCACCAGGTGCTGAACATCAAAGCCGACCAAAACCAGGTCAAAGCAGATGCCGAACGCCAAGCTAAGATCGACCGTCGCGCCAAGCTCCAAGCCGAACTCGACGCTTTAGACGAAGACCTCGGATTGGAAGAGTGAGCGTGCCGGACACTGTCTAAGCAGAACACAAGTTCAACATTGTCCGAGCAGTAGATGGCACACCCGCTGTTCGGTACAGGCGCCAGATAGTGCAGTTACCGTCTGGTGCCAAGGTCAGGCTGATGCGGTGGTCAACCGTTTCTCAACCGGTAAGGCCTCCATGACGCGGCCAAGGGTTTCAACCTATTGCCCCTGTGCACGCCGAGAGCACCCTGCCACCGCATCTGCCAACATGATGTGAACAAGACGAGACAGTGAAGGACTTCATGCCAGCACATGACTACCGAGACCACAGCGCCACCCAGTCAGCCCGACTCGATGCCCAAATGGAAATGTCGCGACGCGGCATCCGAGGTGCCAGCATGACCGTTTTGCCGACACACGGACAGGGTGCAGTCCAGGATGTTGACTACCACGAAGTCCGAGCGATCCTCGACCTGGCATCCAACGGCTCATTCAGCCCATATGCTCACGACAATCCCTCCTATCGAACGGTCACCGTCAACTCCTATGCCACCACCGACAACGCAACGTTGACCCCAACCGATGACGCTGAGCAGGCCGAATACATGGTCGTCACCGTCCAAGCCGTCATCGACGTGAGCCGACTCGATGCAGCTGAAGGTGTGCTGCAAGACCCTGTTGAACGTCTGCTGAGCAAGCAAACTCGACAGCAGGACAAGACCGACGAGCAGCGTGAAGACCAGCGCTCCGAAGTCGAAAAGCAGCAAGGAAAGATCACCCGAGACATCGGCGCTGTTGCATTGTAATTCCATATAGTTTTCTTGCCGAGAAGTCTGTCAACTACCTGGCCCTGAAGGACCCAGCTTGAATTTTCAGGCATGGGTTCTTTGGTGGCTGGTTGACCAGACCAAGCGAAGCCTTTTGAAAGGAGGCAGCTACGTTGCATATACGTGAGAAGACCAACCCTGGGATGCTTCATCAGTCCCAGGCTCTTGAATTGGTGTCAGCAGACAACCCACAGGTAGGGACGAAACGGGACACCGACACCACCGCCGGAGCATCAGCCGGTGGGGTAGCGGGTATACAACCTGGTCGAGATGAGATACCAACACCACGAGATATTCATAGCGTTGGTGCGTCACTGGTGTCCAAACCTTCGGGTGAGGGCACCACGTCTGGGGGTAACCCCGGTAACCCGGTCCAGCGGGTCTTCGTCCTGGACAAACGTAAGAAACCATTGGACCCGACTTCACCTGCTCGGGCCAGAAAACTGCTAAAGAAAAGACGAGCACGTGTCCACAAGCTGGTGCCATTCACCATCCGATTGACCGACCGACTCTTAGAAGATTCGGTGGTCCATGACCACACTATCGGCATCGACCCCGGCTCCAAGACGACCGGTATTGCCCTATTCCGAGACACCGAGGTTGCGAACACTGACACTGGCGAACTTACGACTGATCGCACCGGGTTATTTCTGATGGAACTCAACCACCGTGGCAGCATGGTCTCCAAGAAGCTAGGGCAAAGAGCTAATTACCGTCGTGGCCGCCGGTCAAGAAACCTCCGCTACCGAGCACCACGGTTCGATAACCGCTCTCGGCCAAAGGGATGGTTGCCGCCGTCATTGCAGCACCGGGTCGATACGACCATGACCCAAGTCCACCGATTCCAGAAACTGCTGCCCGTGACTGGTATTGCGTATGAAGCCGTCCGGTTTGATACGCAGAAACTTGAACGGCCCGAGATCACCGGAGTTCAATACCAACAGGGCGAGCTCTTTGGCTTTGAGGTCCGCGAATACCTGCTGACCAAATATGGCAACACCTGTGTGTACTGTGATACCACCGATACTGTGCTGAATCTGGACCATGTGGTGCCACGAGCTGCTGGCGGGTCTAACCGAGTGTCCAATCTGGTGACCTCCTGCATTAAGTGCAACCATGCTAAAGGCAAGCAGCCCGTCGAGATATTTGTTACCAACAGGGCACGGTTAGCCCGGATCAAGCGCGGCCTAAAACAACCCCTCAAAGACGCAGCCGCGGTAAATGCCACCAGGAACGCTCTTCACCGGGCATTGTTGACCACCGGGTTAGAGGTGCAGGCGTTCACCGGTGGTCGCACCAAATACAACCGCACCCAGCTACGCATCCCCAAAACCCACGCCCTGGACGCCCTGTGCATCGGCCACATCGATACGGTCACCAGCTATCCAGCGCAGACCCTGGATATCATAGCCATGGGCAGAGGGTCGCACCAACGCACGAACGTCAACAAGCACGGCTTTGCAATAGGTAACCCTAAAACTCGCGCGAAGCGTCACTTCGGCTTTTCCACAGGAGACCTGGTCAAGGCAATTGTCCCTAAGGGCAAAAAGGTAGGTACTCACGTCGGGAGAGTGGCAGTCAGAACAACCGGATCATTCAACATCCGAACTGCAACCGAAACCATTCAAAGTATCAACCATAAATACTGTCATCTACTCCAACGCGCAGACGGCTACGCCTACTACCAGGAGCCGACTGCGATTCCTCACGCATCACAAGATTCGGGTGTGTTTACTCAAACACGGCGAAATCTGCCCATCGCACAGTTGCGATGAGCAATGAGCGGGGTATTTTACTTACCTAAAACACTGGCGTCCCCTCGAATGCCCTCTGCCGGACACTGACTGTCTAGGCAACCGTTTGATCGGTTCTGCCGTCATATTTCATCAAACATTATGCCGGACACAGTGAAGATGCAGGGCAACGAGACCTTGCATTGCAACGCAGACCCTTCAACTTGAAACAACGATAGGACAGCACACATGTCAGTGATCGAGTACAACCAGACTGAGAACTCAGCAGGACAGAAAACCCTTGTCGTCACCGCGAAACGACAGCACCTTATTTTTGGGCCAGCTCACCCTGGTCAAGCCCAAGCCCTCGATGCGATCAAGCACTGGGTTCACGGCGACATGGATGCAGACGAAGCTATCGGCATCATCGATGAAGTCCACTCACCAGCCAAGATCATCAACACCGCACTACGCGAAGTCTCCCCGCGGTTCGCCTACTTCAATGGCAGACTGCGCTTTGACGGCGACGTAGTAGACAAGACGATCACTCGTCTGATGTTGGATCGCCTCAAAGCTGGAGACAACGACTGGCGATCCCTTGCACACTTCATGCTGAAACTGGCAAACAACCCGTCTGCTGATTCCCGTCGTGCACTGTACCGCTGGATTTCAGATCGACACCTCACACTCACCCAGGAGGGCATGATCGTTGGCTACAAGGGCGTCACCGTTGAGGGGACTTCTGGGCACAGCGGTAAGGGGATTATCCACTCCCAAGATGCCGAAGGTCTGATCGACACCGAGTTCATCGAGCATGACCGACTTCCAAACGTGCCAGGTACATGGGTGGAGTTCCCGCGTGCTGAAATTGATCCAGACCCAAATAACGGATGTTCAGTTGGTCTGCATGTCGGTACCAAAGCTTATGCCGAAAACTATCTCAGCAGACTGCTCACTGTCCTGGTAGACCCATCAGCAGTTGTTATGGTGCCAAAAGACTGTGACGGTCAGAAGATGCGCGTTCATCAGTATTACATCACCGACATCGAGCCAGCGAAGGCTGAAAAAGAGCACACGCTACAAGCTCACACCGCGTTCGATCTTGATGACGACGAAGAGGACTTTGACGATTTCTTTGACGACGATGAGATCGACATCTACAACTACGAATCCGTTGATGGCCAATACCGCCAGTGGTACGGATGAGCGTCATGAACCCAACGGAGCGCCCAGTGCAGCCGAAACTCCCACCATTGACCACCCGTCGTGAAAAACGTAATGCTGAGTACGTCAAGGCAGTGCGAACCGGCGAACTCGATGTTTTGCCACAACGTCGTAGTAGTAAACGTGCCATGCCACTCTCACAGCCCGCATCACGTCAGGCACAGGCCCCCGGCGCCCAGCCATCACCGCAGCCAGCCACACGCGCTGAGAACGCAACTGAGCCAGCCGCGGGTACACGTCTCGCTACGTCCCGGCGTGCCAAGCGCGGTGCTGCGAAAGCCAAGATGAACCTGATGGATAAGGCGCTGATCGGCGTGGTGGCGATGGTCGGACTGTTGATGCTGTTCATGGGCATCGTCGGCATCGTGGCCTCATTTCAAGGTGCTCATGCTGATGTGATTAGCCTGTTTACCGGCAGCATCACAGCGTTAGCAGGGGCTAGTTGGACGGCAGTGGCACCGTTCAAAGTCATCGAGACAACCGAATAACCCAACGCTCACATAATGCACCTATGGCATCGGTGGTGGTGATCCCATCGTCGGTGCCATAGGCGTTTTTGCCATAAAAATTCGATCCCCGATGGGTGCCGGACACAGTGAAGATAGACCCCACAGAGTGAAGATCGAAAAGGAAAACATTATGAGCATCGCAGATCAGACCATCAACACGACCACTTTGCAAGCAGAAGCCCCGCCAGTAGCTGACGGACTGCACGCAGTTACCGCAGAAGTCTTATCAGGCCTCTACCGCCACATCGACGAAGCAGTAATCCGCGAATATGCAGCCAACGGCGTTGATGCGACCAAACAGTCTGGCTCCGATGCGCATGTAGAGGTCACGCTGCCAGACGCTTTTGAGCACAACCTAATCATCCAAGATTTCGGTACCGGCATGAGCCCTGAACAGGCCAAAGTGCGCTGGGCATCGTATGGAAATTCCTCAAAAAATGACGACCCTGACTTTATCGGTGCCATCGGCGCTGGTGCAAAATCTGGGTTCGCTGCCTCCACCATGATTCTGCTGGAAACAACCCAGAACGGTATCACCACCTCGTTCAACTACACCTGGTTTGAAGGGGTTGGCCCACAAGTTGTCGGCGAGAATGTCGAAGAGACCGGAAAGCCGAACGGCACGACCGTCACCATCCCGGTAGACCCACAGCGTGACTGGAAGACCGCAGCACAACGCGCACTGCTATATATGGGTTCTCGCGTCAGAGTCAATGGTGAAGTCGTTGTAGACCCACGAGGCGACAATCCTGCCGTGATGCACCGGATGGGTTATGACGAAACTAGTCTGATGAAATCCAGCCGAGTGGTCATGGCTGGTGCAAACTTCCGTGTCCCAGAGACCGTACTGTCGGTCGTCTCCGATGTTATTCTTCCGGCACGTGCCAGCCTTGGCAATATGGTCATCGAGGTACCAAACAAATCGTTGACATTCACCCCGAGCCGTGAGGACATCAAAGACACCTCGGCCAACGCACAGCGTCTACGCGAAATCATCACCGAAAACTACGCTGAGCCAATCAACGCACAGCACTTGTCCACCAGCCCATGGCAGACCTACCGCAACGTGCGCATCGGTGACGAAGGTGGGCTATCGGTGGATTACATCACCAAAGAAATCCGTGAACACATCGATCTTGTTGAGGAAATCCTAGACGACGTGAAGGAAACCTACGGCCTGGTCGGTGTCACCTACAGCTACGGTGGCCGCAGCACATGGTCGGGCGAACAGCGTGAACAACCGCGCGGAAGAAGTTACTACGGAATCTCTCGCGAGACGATCACCCGCGGTATCCAAGCTGAGCAAATCGGCGCAGATCATATGCTGTTTGTGTACTCCCCAGAGGGAAACATTCACCGCAGCCCGAAAGTTCGCACATGGATCATGGATCAAAAGCCACACAATTACATGGTGATCACGGTTGCCGACGAAGACCTGTTTGATAAAATCGAAGCTGTCGGCTTTGCCACGATGCAGGATGAAGAACTCCGCAAATACAAGCCAAAAAACTACATCCCACCAGCCAAGAGTACCGCGGTTCGCTATGTGGCATACAACCTGTATGAACGGCGGTCATATCACACGCGAGATCAGAAACTCAGCCCAGCAGACATCGCAGAACACTACGATGCGATGTACGTTGTGGCCTACGGTCGGCACCTGCCAACTTCACGGTTCCTGACCTTTGAGCAAAACTGCGAACTGTTGCAAAACCACTTTGGACAGCAGCGCATTGCTGTTGTCGAGATGAGTCCACAGTCATCTAAAGAACTTGCGGTCAAGCGTATCGGGCTACCAGAGGTCGATGTGGACAGCGTGATCGGTGAGTTCAACGAAACAGCCACCTCCACGCTGCCAGAAAAGTACGCACGAAAGATTGTGATGCTCAGCGAGCTAGAGCGTTTTGGCATGTACTCACGAAAAGTTGAGGACTTGCAAGAGGCAGTGAAGGTCAAAGGCGACGACGACTACGGCTACAGAGCCTCCAGAGTTCAGACGATCATGGAGCTGTTAGAACTCACCGACACTGTTGTAGAACTCACCGGCCTCGAAGAACCGGCCACTATTACTGAGCTACGGGCAGTCGCCGATGAACTCACCGAGGAGAACTGGATTGATGACATGCTGGACTCCCTGGCTCAGCACGATCACACATTGACCGTTGAACAGCGTCTTGCGATGGCTATTGATGAACTCACCAAGAGCCGTCGTGAACGCATTGTCAGCCCAGAGGCTTCCCAAACATTCTTCCGGATTGATAACTCGCACCGCAGTACAGATGAGAAATTGCAGATGGTTTCCGGCATGGTCGTATCCCAGGCATACCACCAACTGCTCGGTGACGAAGAAGAGAACACGCAGCGCACGGCATAGTCCGAACTGCATTCACCGCCCGGTGGCCATTATGGTCATCGGGCGTTTTGCTGTCCAAAAGTATCGTGGGCGAAACTGGTGTCCCCTGGATGTTCTGGAGAACAGGTGTGCCGGACACGGTGGGTAGGACAGCACCTAGAACCCCAGGAGCACACTATGTCGTCCAGCATGACGTTTCTCATCGCCCTCGCCGGATCGCTGATCATGTCGGTGATCGTGACGCTAACCATCTCTGCTGCCACTCGACCTGATGAAACAAGCTACGGCACCTCGATGACCCCTGGAGTCAAAGGACTGCTGATCGTTTTGGCGATCATCATGGCGGCCATCATCGGTGCAGCACTGGCATTGGTATTGGTGCCACATGTCGTCGGATCGGCGTAGCCGCACACCATCTGCCCGGACACTTGCTGTGCATGACACAGCAGATGAGTTCAGCAGCGGCACAACGCCTGGAAAACGCACGACAGATTGACGGCAAGTTCGGCCATCAACATCACTCGGAAGCCTCTGGGGTAGCCCTGAGTCCCACCGACAATAGGCGTCTGAATAGGCGGCTCGACGTAAGACAGTACGGTGACCGTGTGAGGTCGGCGCACTTGGACGGCCACGGTGAGCAGCCCGAACTATCAGTCGCCTTTCGCCGCGACATGCTGGCAACCGTCCCGTCCGACTATGCGGCACTCTACCGCCATGATCCCGTAGACATACAGCAGTACCTTGGCGACCGCCAGGATGTCATTGAAGAGGCAATGGGCCAGTATTACGGTGGCGAGGCTAAGCAGCTCGATGCAGTAGGTTCCAGTGTCACATACGAGATCGTCAAAGCACTCGATGAACCAATCACCGATGACGAGGCATACGAGATCATCGACCAGGAGTTCGAGCCACACAACGACCACGCCGACGACGATTTGAATAATCACATTGCCCAGGCGCTGCAAGCCCATGACCTGAAGAAGCTACCGAATCCCGAAACGGTTGATGAGCAGAAGCAACAGCAGTTTGCCGACCATGCGATTCGGGCCTTGTACGACGACGCACAGATGACCTATGACGACGAAGGTGCTCACGATGAAAAAGTGCATCTGGCCGTCGATGACGAAATGAAACTTCGTGCAGCGTTGCACAGTGTCTATGCAGATAATGCCGGTGACCTAGAGGCGTGGAGCAACCAGTCACAGCGCGACCCGGCATCCGAGGCGTATTTGGCAGCGGCGGGTCACGCCGAAGACCTGGAGTCCACCACCAGCAATCTGAACACCCGAGTGATTGGCCGGCGGCTGGAACGATCATTCGTTGCAGAGATGCCCAAGCTAGACACCACTCACGGTCGGCTGGAAATCGAAGACGACGGGGTCATACATATCCACCCGCAAGTGTTTGAGGACTTTGCAGCTCGACGGGATCAGCGAATTGCCCAGGAGGCAGCAGAATAATCGTCACTATGCACGCCCTCGGATCGGTCATCGGTTCGGGGGCATTCTGCTGTACTGGTGTCCCCTGGGATACTGGCCACCGGACACTACCGGTGCATGACGACACCACTGACTTCTGCCCAAATAGCGCAACAGAGCAACCGCACCAACGATGGAAAGTACACCACCAAAAATCACTCCGAAGCCGAGGTAAGCCTTGGCCTTTCCACTGCCCCAAAGCCCACCTTTGACCAGCTTCGAGACACCCCGACCGATGACGATATTCGGCTCAGCTATGACGATGCCCACCGCGAACTGTCGTTTTATGAATCAAACTGGCGAGAAGTCATGGGGGAGAAGCGACGCACAAAAGGCAATTTAGCAACCTACAGCGCGCGGCTCGATGAGATGGTGGACCAGGACCCCAAGGCCAGCGCGAGGCGGCAGCGCACAGCACAGGATGCGGCTCGACTGAACTCCTGGGGACGGGCATATCAGCAGGATGTTCCCATCGATCCTGTTGCCGAGGTGAGGTTTGAAGAAATCTGGGACTCGCAACTATGGGATGACGAAGGCTATCTGAATCATGTCAACGGATACGGCAAAGAATTACTGGAGCACCGGCTAGAGGAATACCAGGGATATCGTCGCGGTCTAGAAAACGGCACCGTGAAGCCCCGCGAGATGATCAAGGGTGCATCTATGCGAAGTGCTATCGCTTATGTCGATGACAACATCGAGCAGCACCAAAAAGCGCTGGCAACCCGAGGCCGGTCATTTCGCATGAACGCCTATGCGGTTGAGCACATGCTGAAACAACGGAGCAAAGACTAAAATTCTTGGCGCCGTTTCGAGTCCATCTGCTACGCGAATTGTCGGATCGAAGCACGCATTCGGTCGAGGTCGGGGCTGTCGATGTCAACATGATCCGCCACGACACGGCCTCGCGGAAGCATCTCAACATAGGTCAGACTATCAACCCTGCTCAACGCGGCGACTGGCTTGCCGTTTCGCGTGACCACGGTACGTTGACCGGTCTGCTGTGCATGGCGCATGACGGTGCCGAGGTTGGCCCGGAGATCGGTGATGGAAATCTGCTGCGAATTGTTAGCCATGGGTTCACCGTGTCCGGCAGACAGCTAAGCTACCATTGGTATCCCCTAAGAATGGTGGCACCTGACACTATCTCGGCACGACGAGACCAATGGTCTCCTCTCAGCAAGCCTAGAAGAATAATTGCAACAACGATGGTAAGTGCCTCATCAAGACGCATTCCGAAGCTGATGTGATCAGTGCAGTCGCACGGTCAGATATTTACCTCTATCGGATAAGAACACAAGGAGGTCGCCCTGTGTCACAGTGGTTTCGATCTGCTCTTATTGAGATAACTCCAAGCCACCTGCTTGTTCTCTCCGCTCCCGCTTCGACCCGATCAGGCTCAGGAAAACGGTGCAGGGCGTTAACCGATCTATCCCGATCCATCGCCGGTAGAAGTGGAGCAGATGCGAACACCTCCTGCTTTTCTATTTATTCACCTGCCGATGGGATGGTGGCGAAGATATCGGGTTTTCAGGATCAAAAGAGGCGGCCTAGAGGTCGGGGATGTCTTCGAGCCCCAGTGTGTTTATGGCTGCCTCAACAGTATCTGGGTGAAGGCAAAGAATATCCTGTACGGGTACCATGCTGATGGCTTCGTCGGGTGATGTTTCATCAGTGCATCCTGCAACTGACAACGCCGCGATTACGCCCATCACAGTAATCACAATACGGTGGACCTTCAACAGACGCTCCTTGGAGAAACAGCGTCTTTCAGCGTTCCGGTCACTGTTGTCTAGGTTGCGATATTTCAAGGAGCGATGTAATTGTGATAGCTTCCACGGACTTGGGGACGCCAGTTTTAGTGTAGTTCAGAATATATGAATCGGTACGCAGATATATTTATGAAATTTTTTTCAATCGTTAGCCTGTTTAGGGTGGTTACGGGTAGATTTCATTGGTAGTTTGTGATGAGGAGAACGCAGGCTATCCCCGAAATTATGGTGATTTCATGACCGTTGTCAATTCTGGTGACCAAAAGGTGCTTGACGCCCAGGTGTGGGTCAATCAAACCTATGGAGCTTTTGCTGGCTATGAGCCGACACCTGAGAATGGACGCACCGGTTGGCCCGTTATGAGATCGTTGATCCTCGGGTTGCAGATAGAGCTTGGTATAACGAATATCGTCCCCACATTTGGTCCTTCTACAGAGGATCGCGTTAGATCACTTGGAGCGATCAATCCAGGGTGGGATGCTAATGGAAATATAGTCCGCATCATTCAGTTCGCCTTATTCTGCAAAGGATACTGGGGCGGTAATACTTATGGCACCTGGGACACTAGGACGACATCAAGCCTTGTGGCTTTAAGAACCAACATGGGGCTCCCAGATGGCATTTCTGGACCTAATGCAATTCTTTTACCTCCCGAAGTGTTCAAATGCTTATTGAACATGGACGCCTATACAGTCATATCCGGGGGCACTGATAAAATCCGGTCTATTCAGCGCTGGCTGAATGGTGGTTACTGGTCTCGCCCCGCTTTCGATATTGGGCCATGCGATGGTATATACTCCCGATCCGTTCAACAGTCCCTTATGGTTGCCTTGCAGTATGAGTTAGGCATTGCAGCCCCAAATGGAAATTTTGGCCCTGGGACCCAAGCTGGGCTAAGAGCTAACACGCTGAACATAGGAGATAGCGGCGTTCTCGTCGAGCTGTTTTCCGCAGCGTGCGTATTTAACGAACCAGTTCCACCAGAAGGTACACGCTCGAATCAGCGCTCAACTTTTGACTCTCAGCTATCTGAGTTTGTAAGAGTCTTTCAAGGATTTAGTCAGTTGGAGGTCAACGGTAGGGGAGACTATCAAACATGGGCACAGCTCCTTGTCTCGATGGGTGACCCAGATCGCCCTGTAACAGGATGTGACACTAGGTTTGAAATAACACCCACTCGTGCTGCGTGGTTGGCTAATAACGGTTACAAAGCTGTCGGCAGATATCTCAACGACCCGGTTGGCTCAACACTGGACAAAGATATCAAACCCGGTGAGCTCGATGTTATTTTCGATGCCGGACTTCGGGTCATGCCAATTTTCCAAGAAAATGCTCGGCTCTATGAAGATTTCACGTATTCCGCTGGTTACAGTCACGCTACCGAAGCCCACGATTTAGCAGCATCCTTTGGATTCAACCGGGGTACGGTTATCTATTTTGCAGTTGACTACGATGCCACACAGCAGGCAATCGAGTCAGCCATCATTCCTTACTTCAACGGAGTAAGGGCTGGCCTTTTAGGGCGTGGCGGTCGCTACGTGCATGGGGTTTACGGTTCAAGAAACGTCTGCATCAATGTGACCGAACAGTGTCACGCACGCTACTCCTTTGTATCCAGTATGTCCTGGGGGTTTTCCGGCAACCTCGGATTCCCTCTGCCTGCTAACTGGTCTTTCAACCAAATCAAAGAATGGCGAGTAACAGATATCGATGAACCCTTCGACCTCGATAACAACGCATGGCGGGAAGATGACGGGGACCCCGGACAATCGTCGGTTAACAGCCCTACCCAAGTTGCCGAAGATTTTATTCAGTATATCAGTGACCTTTATCAATGCGCCCAGGACTATGGTCAAGGCGACCCCAACGAACTTGTGATGCAGTTTGTACGGAGTGAAAGCTATGATGGACTTCATTGGCAAGCATTGCTAGGCCCTGTAAATCAGGAATTTGTCAACTATGCTCAGGATCAAGGTTTCAACATAGTAGAGGAATTCACAGACCCAGTCACGGGATTCGCTGTGGGCACTGAGCACCTTATGGCCAGTTGCAACGGAGCGTACCGTAATGACACTCCGGGGAATCCTCAGACCACCAACGCGGGTGACTTGACGGGTTGGGGAGGTGACTTAATGACGTTTTATCGTGAATGGAGAGATCGAAGCAGCGAATATAGTTCGGGACATCAGTTCGCGATAGACAATCTTGCAGTCCCTGGTGTTGTTTCAACTTTTGGTTACTCTGATCTCATCGAAGATGCTGACGCATACAATCTGACACAACACATCAAATCGGGGAATAATATCGCCAATGCTTTCGCCAGATACTATTCGAGCCAGGGAGGTTCCAGACAGCGGTTCATAGATTTTTTTGCAGGAAGATTTGGCACAGAGGCGGTCGCCGAAGATGCAGCATATCACATGCTGGTCACTTCATCTGACCTGGTGCATGTCGCTGCAAGAGCATATTTTATTTTTGGCGTTGTCCCACCACACTTGTTGCCATATGATGAACTCAGCAGTTTTATCAGTGGCTTTGCCACTGTCCTCAAAGAAAGAACCCTCATAGAGTCGTGAGTAATGAAACGGGCACACCAAAGTCTCGATTGGTGCGATTCTTCGCAACAGAAGGGACTTTGCTGTGGAGTCTCATCACGCTTGTTTCTTCATACGCGCTTGTCATCGTATTTTTCTGGGGGCATACTCGGACAAAGGTCGATATGAGGAGTCAATGCATTGTCTCAGGCCATGGATACGACCCTGAATACCATCGCTCTGACGCCTCTGGTCCATCCGGTGAGTTTTTCCCAATTAGCTACCCCTGTACGCCAAGTTATGACTTAGTTCAATGGTGGGTGAACCCAGCCGTTGCCATATTTGGTGTGGCATTGCTCATCGGTCTCTTTGCTTTCTCCCTCACCTGCTGGCGCCTGGCTTTCAAGACGGTGAAAACACTGGAGGCAGCATAGCGGATTTGCGTGTGCCATCGAAGCGCTCACCGATCAGCACTGTGTGAAGTCGCCATGAGGTGACGAGCTACGAGCCGACAACCCATTCCGCAACGGCGACGAATAGGCCGGACACGGTAGAAGTATGACGAACACTCCGCAGCACCCCAGTGACCAGTCCGATTACACCGCCATTTCGCCCCGACCACTAGGCGAAGACGTGTCGTCGGCCTATATCTCGACGTTCGACGGCAAGCACTACGCCCACGCCATCACCCACCACAACTTCCACCCGGCGGTGCCATCCGAGTACCTGGCTGATAAATACCACGACGCAGAAGATGTTCAGAGCTACCTGGATCAGCGCGACCACGTCATCGAAGGTGCAGTCCGAGAGTGGCATGGCGACAAGACCACGGTTCGTACTGTAGGGCCATATGAGTACGATCAGTGGTCGAATCGGTACGAGTTCACCATCGAAATCAATGCCGACCCAACCGAAGCCAATGCCATCCTGGCGCTACGTCAACTACCTGGCCCTGAAGGACCAGGCTTGATACTGCACTGATAACGGTGTGCGTATCTGCCGCTCTGACTGCCTGCGGTTGTGGTGGTCCACGGTCGAGGTCATAGCGTCAGGCTGCTTAAGCCGCGTGACTGACGGCCTGAGTTTGTTGGTGCTGCCATGCCTCGGGGGCGAGGTGTTGGATGTTGATGGCAGCATTGTGGTCGGCGTGCCCAGCGTAGGCACAGGATGCATTGGAGCACTTGTAGAGTGCTTGGGTGGTGCGTGCCTTTTTGTCCCGGTTGCCGCATTGGTGGCAGGTTTGGGACGTGTAGGCGGGGTTGACAAAAACGACCGGTACACCCAGTTGCGCTGCTTTGTAGACGATGAACTCACCAAGTTGCCGGAATGCCCAAGAGTGGAATCGTGTTCGCTGTGGCTTGCGGTGCCGTGCCCGGTCGCGGATACCATCGAGGGTTTCGAGGGCGATGCCGCGGTTGGTGCGATAAGCCAATTGCACGATGCTCTTGGAAATGCGGTGGTTGGTGTCGGTGGCGAACCGTCGTTCACGTCCACTCCAGGACTTCAACAGTCGGTGAGCGGTACGGTTATTTGGCTGGGACAGTAATTGTTGTGCCCAGGTGCGGTTGTGTAGGCGCCGTGTTCTGGTGGCATCTACGGTTTTGCCGGTGAAACTGTGGTTATCAGAATCGTAGGCAAGATTTTCTAACCCCATATCAATGCCGAGCCAGTCTGATGGGGTGGTGGTGACTGGTAGGGAGGTCTGTGGTTTTGGTGTGGCGATGGTGACGTGCAGATACCAGCCGTGGTGATGTCGTACGAGGTCGGTTTCTAAGATTTTTGCGGCTTCACGCAGCTGGTCGGCATGGCGATCCCAGCAGGTGAATGGGATTTTCAGTCGGCCAGGCTTCCCAGCACCGGTATCGGTGACCCAGATGCTGGCGATTTTGTCATCGATGCGCAGCGATAGGGTGCGCTGATCATAGGGTTGGGAGGCATCCGGGCGGAACTGGATGACCGTGGCTTCGGCCTTGGCTCGCCGAGCTGAACCCTTCTTCCCGCGGTTGCCATTGCGGATATTCGCTTTGTGGGCTGCGATAGCACCGTGGACCTTCGACACTGTCAGGCATACTGGTTGAGCGGCGCCGATAGCAGCTTTCGCTTCGCCATAAACCACTTTTTGTAAATCAAACTGGTTGCGGATATTCCGCTCATGAGCCACCTGACTGATCCGGCTCGCCTCAGCATTGCAGACTTCTAAGGTTTTGCGCAGCAACTGACCAGATGCGGTGTCTGGCATCAGTCTCAGGCGGATCGTGGTGTGCTGCATACCTGCAATTCTATCACTTGGTCTATATCATTGAGAGTATGCCACGCTGGAAATATGACCCAAATGTTCGCAGGGGACGCCATGTTGTGCACCATCTTCATGCGCACTTGGTCTTTGTCACAAAATACCGTAAAGCAGTCTTCACTGATGCTGTGCTTACCACCTGTCAGCAGTCCATGGAAAGTGTGTGCGAAGACTTCGGCGCCACACTGTCGGAATTCAATGGCGAAGCTGATCACGTCCACCTGCTAGTCCAATACCCGCCAGCAGTACGACTCTCTGATCTGGTGAATTCACTAAAGGGTGTCAGCTCACGAATCATCCGCCGTGACCACCCCAACCAACTCGCCGACTTGCTATGGGGCAAGAACCTGTGGTCCCCGTCCTACTTCGCGGCCTCCGCCGGCGGCGCACCCCTAGACATTGTGAAGCAATACATCAGCAATCAGCAGCGCCCTTCATAGCGTTATGTCACGCGATTCCTCCCCAACCTAAAGGAGGGGGATTCCTCGCGTGGTGAGGTTGAGAGAGTCTGGATGGATGCGTGCTGGTCAACGCCGCGATGGCTGACTTCTGCTCGGAAGAGCTTCACCAACGCTTTTCGGGAATAGGGAAAATCCGCGCCGGACACCGTAGAGATAAGAGCATTAGCCACAACCCTATGGAGGCCCCTATGTCCCAAAATAATATCAGCATCCTCGCCGAACAATACGCTACAGCTATGGCTGCAACCCACGGCGGCGACGCTGCTCACCATCACCGCGGCTTCATCAGGATTATCAACCTTCATGAGATCGACACGGCGACTAAGACGCTGACCGATGCAGCCACATCCTTGGAGCACCACAGTGTTGTCCCGCCACCCAAAGATGATCGGTGGACTCAAAGTATCGGCGACAACGGTGAAGCTGCTTGGCTGCGTGACCGGGCTGACCACATCAATGATCAGCGCTACGAAGACGCGGTGGCCAACGCCCCGCTGGATAACCCAAGTCCCGAAGTTCGTACAGCTGTGGCACTAGAGCGAATCGCTGAAAGTCTACATTCCAACATGAGAGGCACTGCATGATCACCCACGACGTTGCCCAATGGATGGCCGAACGCGCCATCGAAGACATGCCAGAACTCGACGACCGATACCTTGATGAATGGGGGATTGATCGCCACCAGGCCGACCGTGCCCATGAGCTAGCGGTTGAAGCCAGACCCGCTTTCATCACCCAAGCCGACGCTGCGGCCACCCTGCACAGCATCGGATTGCTCCACGCCTCGACTGAGTGCGATGTCTGTGGCAGAACCTATAGCGATCTGCCCGACCCAATCTGCGATTGCGGAACCGAGGGCGAAGAGTTTTATTGCACCGAATGCGACCAAGAATATCCCTGTGCGACCAGGCGCACCGTTGACCGAGAGAAATACCGTGACAACCCTTGATCTGACCAGCACCATACCCAGCATCGAAGAGCTCGAAGCCCTCTGGGACCAGCCAGCGCACCAACAGGATCGGCCCATCACCGTGCTGCTCAATGTGCTTGGACGAAATGGCATCACTCGCACCATCGAGCTGACATATGGCTGTATGTTTGACGTTGCGATAGGCACCGCGGTGGACTGCCCACCCACCCCATATAATGCCAGCTGGACTGTCGGTATGGTCACCGCCCTGGAGGGTAGCGGCTGGACTGGCCCGGTCAAATACGTCGAGCCAGTCGGAACGAAGACCGGAGGACGAAAATGAGCCTGAAACACCCACCGCTTGACCAGCTGATACTGCACGCCCCACATCCGCACTACGTTGTGTCGTACCGAGGTCATGACGACTTCGATGCAGGCCAGCCGCACGCGATGTATCGAGCATTGGAGATGCAGTACCCGTTTGAGCGAACACGTTCAAGGTTTCGGCGAATTCTCGGTGACGCTTACCAACGACTTCCGATAGATCGTCTGGACCACCTTGTGCCCTTTCGGGGGAGTCAGGCTGTGGTGATCGTTGGGTCCACACACGGTGAACTAGAGCAGATCGTTCAAAAGCTGATCAGCGGACTGGCAGCACATGTCCCAGTTAGACCGATGACCTACAAGCATTTAGAGGTCACTGTTGAAGCGGCACGAACCGGGACGTCGCAGACCAGAATTGACGATGTCCAAGACATCCGCCAGTGGATGCCGAGCCCTTAGTTCGCCTTCACTTCCAACAGCTCATCCCAGTGCGTTGTGTACCGCGGTGACATCATCTCGCGCTTCATCTGCCATGCCGGACCGCGCTGCAACCCTGCCCGACCCAGACCAATTGACGAAGCGCCCTGCTCGTGTCGGATCGTCTCGATGAGTTCACCGACATCAGCCATTTCGTGCGCCGAGACGAATTCATCAAACATCTGGTGTGGACCTGCATCCCGGAGATCGGTCACCATGACGCCGGCACGCGCATACCGGATGCCGTCAACGATCTTTGGTAACAGCGATTTGGCAGCTTTGGTCAACATCACAGGGTCAGCAGAGTATCCCGGCAATGAGACAGTGGCCGCCGGTTGATGGGACTGATAATCATTGAAATCGCTGGTCATCGCCCAGGCAGTCAGCACTTTGGCTTCGCGACCGTGACGATGCAGCCGACCCGATGCCCGTTGCGCATAGATGCCCAGCACTTGCTCCATCTCGTCTTTGGTGGTCACCGGCTGGGAGAAGCTGCGTGAGAAGATCAGCTGCTCTTTGGGGTCTTCTTCGTACACCATCTCAATACAGGGGGTGCCTCGGAGTTCCAATAAAGTTCGCATTTGCACGATGGAGAATTTCTCGCGTATAGCCACCGGGTCGGCATCAACAAAGTCTTTGACGGTCATGATACCCATGGCATTAAGCTTCTTCGTCGTCCTGACGCCGATACCCCACACCTCGATGACCGGCAGCCTGCGTAAGAGTCGTTCACGTGTCAGCTCAGGAACTCGATCCCAGACACATACGCCAGCCAGCTCCGGTACCTTTTTCGCCGTCTGATTCGCAAGTTTCGCTAAAGTTTTGGTCTTCGCAATCCCCACGCAGACTGGCAGACCGGTTAACCGCAGAACTTCATCCTTCATCTGTCTGCCCAGCACCTGGACCTCATCAAGGGTGCCGCGGATGCCCAAAAATGACTCATCGATGGAATACACCTCGATCCACGCTGAGAATCGCGCGAGGATACCCATCACTTTTTCAGACATCGAGCCGTAGAGTTCATAGTTTGAGGATTTTGCTACCAAGCCGACTTGATCAGCCCCCGCAGATATCTTGAACCACGGCGTGCCCATCTGGATGCCCAGTGCCTTCGCCTCGGGTGACAGAGCCACGCAGCAGCCGTCATTATTGGACAGCACGACCACCGGACGGTCGGCCAGGGTTGGGTCAAATACTCGTTCGGCTGAGACAAAATATGAATTCACATCAACCAGTGCTACATACGTCTCGCCATCGTTTTTGCGCGCCGGTGGGATGGGTTTTTCGTCAGCCGCCGGGTCAGTGGTGCTGCTGGTTACGGCGGATATTTCCTGTACCTGCATCACACCTCCAGTGACGTTATCGGGGACACCAGATTATAGACCGATGCCATGGACACGATAGGCGACCAAGTCAAAGCCGATGCAGGCACCGAGTCGCGACACCCCAGATCATCAGATCAGATAGCTCTGGCACCGTGATGTCAGGGTATTGCGCGTTCTCTGCCTGGAGCACGACCCCGGTATCAGTCACCCGGAGGCGCTTCACGGTCATCTCACCGTCTACCACTGCGATGACCACATGGCCGTCATGCGGTTCAATCGACCGATCTACGATCAGCTCGTCACCATCAAAGATGCCGGCGTCTTCCATCGAGTCACCAGAGACTCGAACAACGAATGTGGAAAGTTCGTCTTTGATCAACATCTGGTTCAGATCAATCTTGGTGTCAGAGTAATCCTGGGACGGTGAAGGAAAGCCAGCAGGCACCCGACCAACACCGGCAGAGATGAGGCGTCTGGGCTGCATCGTTGGTGCATATTGGTACACCTCTTCGACTTTCATAGCGAACTCCTTCTCGTAGGGACACCAGTCAGTCTATATCTCGAATATCCACCGAGGAGATGGTTTCAGCGTTCGGCGCCGGACACTGACCAAGTGAACACACTTTCACAACGTCAGGACAACAGCATGGTTTTCCGAACTGCACACGGCGCATCATCTGAACGAGCAGAAGGTATGTGGTCAGATGTCGATACCGTCAGCACAGAAGATGAACGCACCTATGGTCGCGTTCGTCATCCTCCGCCCCAAGCAGATCAGGCTCGATGTAGCACTCCCTATCGATGACCTGCTCAAAAAGTATCGTCGATATGCCTCCACCGACATCGTGGTGCGCTGGATCAGCGGGACGGACTACGTTGATGACCAGCTGATGGTCGGCCTCATCGCCGATAATGTCAGCAAGCTCTGGGAATTCAGACAGGACATCTTGGAGGTGGTCGCGACCGTCCCATACGCGAACATTATGCCGGTCACAGACTGGCTCGAAGACTATCTGACCAGTAGCACCAAAGATTCCAAAGACCGTCAGGCTGCCTAGGAAATTTCATGACCACCACACCACCCGATATCGACACTGACCTGGACATCGACCAGGCATTCCAACAGCTCACCGGCCACCAGCCATCCGATGACGATGGTGCTGATAAAGACCGCTTCAGCCACTATTCACCAGAGAGCGCGGGAAGCCCCCGGATTTATCCGTGGGGAGGGATAGCGCCTGGTTAGACGTGTTTTTGGTTTTCGATGTATTGCTTGATGGCTTCTAGTGGTGCGCCGCCCACGGTGGAGACGAAGTATGAGTTGGTCCATAGGCTGGGTAGTCTGGTGGTGAGTTCTGAAAATTCTGACCGGAGGAGTCGTGAGGATCGGCCTTTGATGTTTTTAATCAGGCGGTGGATGCCGTATTGCGGGTCTACCTCGACCAGTAGGTGGACGTGATCGACCATGATTTCTAGTTCGATAATGCTGGCATCGCGTTCATCACAGACCTCATAGATGATGTCACGTAGTCGGCCTTGGATGGGTTCGTCCAGGACGTTTCGACGGTACTTTGGGCACCACACCACGTGGTATTGGCAGTTGAACACGACATTGCGGTTGGACCGGTAGCCTGCATAACGTGCATTAGACATGTAGCCACTATATAATGATTTGTATGAAGTTGCGGTATCAATATAAGCTCCGACCTGGTCGCCAGGCGCTAGCACTATTGACCGCACAATACGACGCCACCCGATGGGTGTGGAACCAGTGCGTAGAGCGATTCACCAAGCACCAAGACACCAGTCAGACCGTGCTGCACCGGCTATTGACCAAGTGGCGCAGCGAAAATAGCTGGCTGACTGCTCAGCCAGTGGTGCCACAGCAGCAGATCATCCGGGATTTTGTCGCCGCCAAAAACGCCTTTTTCAAAGGCCAACGCAAGCCACCGAGATTCAAGGCCGCGAAGCGCTCATTGCCGTCGCTGAACTACACTCTGCGAGGCTTCTCTCTACCAGATGGCCGACTGCGCCTTGCAGGTGGGGTGATCATCCCGGTGGTGTGGAGTCGTGACCTGCCCTCCGAACCCTCGTCGGTGCGGGTCTATCAAGATGCCGCCGGCTGGTGGTGGGCTTCTTTCGTCGTAGAGCGGCAGCATCAAGTAAAGTCTCGGCAGCGCGATGGGGCGATTGGCATTGACTGGGGCGTGAAAACGCCAGCCAAAACCACTGACGGCCAATTTGACCTGCACTACAGCCAACGCGCCCGTCGCAGTGCCGCAGCATTAAAGCGAGAGCAACGCAAAATGGCTCGACACCGTGCCAAGCGCGACTGGCAACCCTACCGAAAAGCCAAAGCCAAGGCGGCTACAATCCAACGCACCGTGCGATGGCAGCGCAAAGAACAAGCACGATCCTGGGCACAACACGTGGCAGCCAACCATCTGCACATCGCCTGTGAGGACTTCAAGCCAGCATTCCTCGCGACAACCCGGATGGCGCGCAAAGCAGCAGAAAACGCCATCGGACTGGTCAAAACCGAGCTCGCCCAGGCCGCCCAGGACTACGGGGCAACCCTGCATCTCATCGACCCGAAATACACGACCATGGACTGTTCAACATGTGGCACGAGAGCCAAGCGCCGCATCGAACTGAGCCAACGGACCTATGCGTGTAACCACTGCGGCACCAGCATTGACCGAGACCTCAATGCCGCACGAAACATGATTATCAGGGCTGGTTTCAACCCTGCTGACCATGATGGTCTAAGACCTCAGCTCGCTGAGGCAGCCTAGTCAGGAATCCCCCGGATTCATCCGTGGGGAGGATTCAAGCAAAGACCTCATCGAACGTGCTGCAATCGAAGGTATTGCCATTCCCGCGCTGTGCGGAAAGGTATGGAAGCCATCGCGCAATCCTGAAAAGTACCCCATCTGTAAAACGTGCCAGGAAATTCTGGATCAGCACTTTCCACAGGACTGACTATGCAAGAGCTGATTTCCTACTACCTCATCACACTGCTCATCACGAGCTTTCACACCTGGCTTGTCGGGGCGGTGCTGGCTTTGTGCGGTGGACTGCTCGTCAGCGCTGTGATCCCGATGCCGGGTGGTCCGTTGAAGGCGTTGCTTGCATCAGTTGTCAATGCGGTGCTGTGGCCGCGTGAGCTACCGAGGTGGATGCTGACCTTGTGGCCGCTGACATTCTTCGCATTTCCGTTCTGGATGGTCCTTTGGTTCGTCATTATGCCGTTCGCCGGTGGATACCGTGATCGCCGATCATCGAAGCCAGTCCCGCCGGACACTATAGGCACATGACCACCTCTAACATCGCGACCGTTGATTCACAGCGTCAGCAGCTCATCGACCACCCGCAGCGTGAAGACCGCGCCATCGATGCTCTGAACAGCGTGCTGGATTACTGTCAGCGCCTGGAAGATCAGGGCGTGCAGCGCATCGTGACCCGTCAGCTGCGAGACATTATCGACACCTCGTTCGATGTCGAAATCGAAACATTTTAGGAGAACTTGCCACCATGGAAATGCGAATCAAGCGTCTCACCGACACGGCCATCCTGCCAACCCGAGCCAAAGCCGGTGATGCTGGAATGGACTTTTATGCTGACGAATCCTTCACACTGCACCCCATGGAGCGTCGCCTAGCCTCCACCGGCATTGCTGTGCAGCTACCCGTCGGAACAGTCGGTCTCGTCCATCCCCGCTCTGGTTTGGCGCATCGAGACGGCGCAACGGTTCTCAACGCGCCAGGAACAGTAGACCAGGGCTACCGCGGAGAAGTAAAAATCAACGTGATCAACCTCGGCCAAGACGCTTTGATCATTGAGGCGGGGGACCGAATCGGTCAGATGTTAGTCCAGAAATTTGAGACTCCAGCACTGGTCGAAGTCGATACGTTGGACGCATCGGAGCGCGGAGACGGTGGACATGGCAGCACTGGAAGATAGTGCCGTCGCGCAGAGAATATACACCTGCCAGACGTGCCAGAAGACCGATGCCGATGCCAGCCTGTTCAAGCTCGTCAAAATCGACCGCGTTGGCTTTGTGATCTGCAAAGACTGCTGGGACGACTAGGAGATCATTTTGGACCCATATCTGTTTGCATATCTCGCTGGAATTTCCACCGTTATTGGGGTGATAATCTTCGCCATCGTGGCCAAACTGCTTCTGGAACGAGGCACGGTCTGGTATCGATGCACTATATGCGGTGAGACAGTTGCGTCTGCCGCCAAATTCGACCGGATCACCGAGCTGAAATACGTCGCCCACCGGGTATTCAGACGGTGCGAGCAGCGCGTCGGTTTGAAGGCATGGCACGAGACAACCGAGACCAGCGCGGAGGTCACCGACCAGCACAACACCCTCAAACCTACGGGTACGATTGTGGGTGCTGTGCATCTATCCCTCGGCCCGACCGTGACCCGACCAACCGCACTCGACGTGAACGCACCGCGCAGCGCTACGAACAACGTGCCGAGGGGCACTGAGCCCTCCGGACACAGTAGAGGTAGCCCAATGTCAGACCGTCGAAAGGCTCTGCGCTATGTCTAGCGAATTCACGAATACACATCTGCCTCCAGAGCATGTCATCAACGCCGTTCAACAGGCTATGAACTGGAACGGCGACAGCGCACGAAACGCCCTGTTAGCCCTCCGGCGCGAATCCCGACTCACCGATCTTGACCAGGTCGAAGCTTTGCCGGTCGGAACCGTGGTCAAAGACTTCAACGGGCAAATCATGCACCGGCATGATGATAACTGGTGGGAAGTTGCCGGAGACGAGGCAAGCTGGAACAGCACCTACGTCCTACTTCCGGCCCATGTGTTGGCTTGGGGAAAGACCAGGAGTTCGGAAAGTGATGACACAGCAGCTTGACCAAGCGCTGGCCGAAATATCCCAGCGAATCCAATCCGCTGGCTCGCAAGATACACGAACTTTGGTGGCCGCCATCGGCTCGATCCACACCGTGGCAACGCAGATGTCACAGGACAATGGCGATGACTCGTCGTACTCGAAAGGTGTTGCAGACATGGCTGGCACGGTGCTGCATTTACTGACTGTATCGCTGACTAATCGATACCCGCACCTCGCCCCGGACACTACCTCTGCATGACAGAACCTATCATTGTTAGCAAGCCGCTTGAAGACATCGTTGCAGGAGACCAGATACGCTTCATTCCGCCACATGACGGAGGCCAGAGGCAACGCTGGTGGACGGTCAAAGCCACAGATCATCGGTACGTGATCGCGTCCCGCCAAGCTCTCTTCCAGCCCAAGGGCACCGGAGAATATACCGTCATCGACCTCATCGAACGCGAAACCTCATACAACAACGTTGGCCCCGGTATCGTACGGTCCTCGCTGAACACGCTGGGCGGAGGATATGACATGGATCAGGACGGCTGGGCAGATCAAATGCTGGCAGAACTGCATGATGGCACCTGGGAACTCTCTAACCGTCGCCTCGCTGCTGTTCACGGAGTCGAAGTCAAAGGCTAAACGTAACACTGCGCCGGACACTGAACAGGCAGGCAGACCAAATCGGCCTGCCTGTTTTATTCGCTGCTCAGCTTCAATCAGAGAGACTTCACTAGATGGCCAGTACCAACACCTCTAAGTCCACTGCACGAGTCACCAGTACCGAGGGAGATAAGGGCGCTTTGCGCTCACCCGAGATAGCCCTGGCCTGCATCATGGCCCTCGTCGTTGCAATAGCGATCATCGGCGGTGCCAATGTTGCGGGGTTCATCGCATCCACGGTGGCTTTCGTCGTCTGGTTGCCCCAGGCACGATCAGTATGGGCATCCCGCAACGACCCTCACGCATTGTCAAGCATCAGCGTGGGCACACAAGTCCTTCTGCTATCCAACGCCGTGCTGTGGGGCGTTTATGCTGCCCAGGAGTCCGCGTTCTGGGTTGCAGCACCCGGCATCATCAACGCACCGCTAGCACTGCTTTGCATCGGTCTGATTATTCGAGCACGAAAGCAGCAGAACACGGTTCATACAGTGGACTGTGAGCATTGTCATGCGGATCGACAGCACCGCGAATTCATTACGGCTCCGGCTGGCTGGGGGTCGGTCATGGACTGCTCCGGCACCCCGCGAGATCATGCGGTCGTGGTGTTCACCGATGAGGACATCTCAGCGTTGCGCAGCCAACGTGCGTAGCAGGTGCGCCGGACACGGTTGGGATAACACCAAGCCTCCACGGTCAAAGGAAACACTATGTTTGTTCATAATCCACGGCCCGAAACGTGTTGTGGCGTCTGCCCTGGCATCGAAGGTGGCGGATACGACTGCACCTGCCGGTACACTCCCGGCTGTCCGCATTATCGCGAGCCAAAGCAACTGCTGCACAACGGTAAAAAGCCACGACGATAGGGGGAGCACCATGAGCCAACACTTGGCTACAACCGACACGGAAACAGCCTTTGCAGCCCTAAAAGATGCCTGGATACTGTACCGGGACAACGAAGACCAGTCCCGCGGCATACCTGCCGATGCTTCGCTATACAGCGCTGAACTGAAACACCTGCTTGCTACCGCTGGAACTGCCAGAACCGAAACCAATGAGAGCAGCCAAGAAGCAACATCGCACCATTACTCGCCCATGGTCGTCAACGCGGTGGCAGACATTTTGGCAGCCGACATTCCTGCCATCGGCGCTGCCGAACCATACGCCCACTCGGTACTGTCTACACTTCACGATGTCTCGCGCATCTACACCGCCGAGCAACTGCACCAGCTGCCACCAGAAACCTATGTGAAGACGAATCGGGGCGCGTTGCGCTGGGCTGAATACGCCGATGACCTCGATCTACCGGCAACCGTCGTTGATTGGGGCGCTGGCCGATGAGCAGCCCAACCGTCTACGAAGTTCACACCGGCGGCAACGATGCCTATGAGGTCGTCACCCTGACGCAGTCTGAGGAAATTGGCAACATGATTTCGGTCGCTTCCTGGTGCAGCGCCTGTGGCACTGCGGTCTTTACTGCTTTGCCGTCCAAATACGCTCACGTGCGCCGCGGATTCATGCAGGATCACATCGACCAGCACGCACCGGGCCGAGCCATCGATCTTGATGTGCAATGGCAACTCTATGCACAGTGCACAGTCTGCGACGACGGCGAGATTATCAATGAGGACAGCGAAACGCTGTGCTGCAAGCAATGCGATACAACCTGGTCCATCGACGGCACCTATGGCGAACTGGTCGATGACGAAGATGTTGAACCAGTGTAAGAGGCTGCTCGAAGAGATGATGCCCAAGCAGTGCCACGTCAAAAACTGTCACCGTGAATCAACAACCTGGGTTGTTCAAGTCCTGCCTAGTGGTGAGCATAAACCGCAACCGGTGTGCATCGGCCATTTCGCATCCATACAGAGCGCTCAAAGGAAGTCATGACCCAACTCCACGACCTTACTGTTGGCGACCAAGTGCTCGTCAAACGCAACCTCGACCATCCTGTGCACCAAAAATTTGTCGATGACGAATACGGCGGCGGATGGGTAGCGGATAGCGGCGTTGAAGAAATCATCGGCGTTCAGACCATTACCGAACGCAAAGACACCTCCGACCGAAGTCTCGTCCGGCTCAGCAGCGGATTCTGGTACGACCTTAGCGACGGCTACCAGGACGGCGCCAGAGCAAACGTCATCGAAGCTTTGCCCGAACACTAGATCAACACCACCAGGAGCAACGCAACTCATGACCATCGTAACCCCCCTACGAAGACCTGCTCGCCGACGTGCTGGAAAACGGCACGTTGACCGAAGATCGCACCGGCACCGGAACCTACTCGGTATTTGGTCGGCAAATGCGCTTCGATCTGTCCGAATCCTTCCCGCTGATCACCACCAAGCGTGTGCACTTCAAGTCAGCAGCATTAGAACTTCTGTGGTTCCTGCAAGGGGACTCCAATGTCAGATGGCTCCAAGAGCGCGGGGTACGCATCTGGAATGAATGGGCTTCCGAGGATGGCGAACTTGGCCCCGTCTATGGTGTGCAATGGAGATCATGGCCAGCGCCCAATGGCGAATCAATCGACCAAATGCAACAAGTTATGGAATCTCTGGCCAACAACCCTAGCTCACGTCGGCATATCGTCACTGCCTGGAACCCCGGCCAACTCGATGAGATGGCACTGCCAGCCTGCCACGCACTGTTCCAATTCAACGTCCAACCCCAGGCCGATAGGCCGACCAAACTCAACTGCCAGCTCTACCAACGATCTGCCGACATGTTTTTGGGCGTACCGTTCAACATCGCGGAATACGCTCTGTTGACCGCGATGGTCGCACACCAGCTGGGGTACCAGCCTGGCGAATTCATCTGGACCGGGGGAGATGTGCATATCTACACCGATCATGTTGACCAAGTGAAAGAACAGCTGGGCCGCGAACCGTTTCCGTACCCACAGTTGCACTTCCGCCGCAAGCCTGCCGATCTGTTCAGCTATGAGTACGACGACATCGAGCTGGTCAACTATCAGCACCACCCAACGATCAAAGCTCCGGTATCGGTGTGATGGTCAGCTCCGAAGACATCATCGCCAACCTCAAAGAACTCCACCGCCCCGTGACCGTCGGCCTCCGCGCCACCCTGACGTACTGCTCGCACTGCCACCCGATGACCCTGGCATGGCCCTGTGACACCTGGCTGGTGCTGCATGGGAGCAAGCCGCGATGGTGACTGCTGGCGCCGGACACTCAATAGCTGAACCTATCAATTCCACGAAAGAAGGACCCTCGTATGGGTGCATTTCTGACGGTGCTTTTCATCGTCTTGGCGGTCTTTGTTGTCGCCGTGTTAGTAAAATCGTTCCGCATCGTCTCCCAGGGGTATTCTGGGATCATTCAGCGGCTGGGCAAATACCACCGAACCCAGAATGCTGGCCTGACCCTGATGGTGCCCTTCGTAGACAAGATGCTGCCGTTGATCGATGTCCGAGAGCAAGTCGTATCCTTTCCACCGCAGCCGGTCATCACCGAAGATAACCTGGTGGTCTCCATCGACACGGTCGTGTACTTTCAGGTCAACGACCCTGCCACCGCAACCTACGGAATTGCCGACTACATCTCCGCTGTAGAAAATCTGACGACCACCACGCTGCGAAATGTCGTTGGCAGCATGGACCTGGAAGATGCCCTGACTTCCCGAGACGAAATCAACACTCGTCTACGCGGGGTACTAGACGAAGCAACCTCACAGTGGGGCCTTCGAGTCTCCCGAGTCGAGCTGAAATCCATCGATCCGCCCGAGAGCATCCAACGGTCCATGGAACAGCAAATGCGTGCCGAACGTGACCGCCGAGCCGCCATCCTCACCGCCGAAGGTCAGAAGCAGTCTGACATCCTCACCGCTGAAGGAAAGCGTCAAGCTGCCATCCTAGAGGCTGAGGGTGACAAAGAATCATCTATCCTCGAAGCCGAGGGCGCAGCAGAGGCCAAAGTCTTGGAAGCCAACGCTGAAGCTGAAGCCACCAAGACCGTGTTTGATGCTATTCACGAGGGCAAGCCCGATAATGAACTCTTGGCGTACCAGTACATTCAGGCGTTGCCGAAGATCGCCGACTCGGAATCCTCCAAACTCTGGATTATCCCCTCCGAGGTCACCAACGTCATCAGTCAGTTGGGTGAACTGACAACTGCCAAGTCTGATACCGAAGACGCACCAAAGCCACCCGAAACACCTGGGCGACCACCAGCACCAACTGCATAACGCCACCGCATTGAGCCGGGGTGATGGGCGTATCGCTGTCTGTCACCCCGGTTTTTCATGCCGGACACGGTGAAATTATGAAGCACAACCTGAAATCTCAGAAGACAGTCACCGAACTGCCAAAGCTGCCCAAAACCTTGGCTTGGCACATCGTGGAAGCCCACCATTCCGGCGGCACCACGTTTTGGCTACGCATGACCGACAGCCTGTGGAATGAAGTCGCTCAATACGGCTGGCGCACCGGCTACGTTCCGACCTCAGAACAGCTGATCCACCGGGCGAAAATGATGATGAACAAAGCTGGCATTGAGGCTGTTGAAGAAGGGCAGTCATGAAAGAAGCTGACTGGGGAGAACCTGACCACGCACCGTGCTGCTCTTCGCACAACGTGACGATGTCATGCGAAAACTATCGTCGCACCCACTTTGCAGAAGTCCGGCCATGCTGCGCCCTGGATGCACAGCGATTGGAGCGGGATGCATGAGATAGCTCACCACCGCATTGATGCCGAGGGCACCAGGATCATCTGTTTCTCATCACATGATGCTCGCTGTCGCATCCGCCCCAAATGCCACACCGAATCCTTCGACACCCTGCAATGTCACGATCACGATCCGCCCCATTCCAGCTGTCACAGTCAGCCATGCTGGATGGTCGAGTGGATCAATGCCGGATTCTTAGAGGACAGTTCAGCACATGACGACCCCGTCATCGAAAACTCCGCAGTCGAACTGGAATTCCATGGCAACGACATCGGCGTAACATGGAGGCTGGCAGACTAGCTGGCTTCGTTCAACGCATCGTCGCTCGTATCGTCCTCCACATCGCCTAGACCCTCAACGTACCATCGGTTTGCTGCCACAAAATCGGCTGCTGCACACCACGCGGCCATCGTCGAGACACCCAGAACCAAATCTTCTGGGATACTGGTGTCCCGATGGTGCCGTGCAAGTGATTGTCGTAAAGCATCGTGTCGCTCACCCCAGGTATCTGCATCGGCAAGCAGCACGTCAACTGGTACCCAGCCACGCCCCACGCTGTACTGAGCTTCATCTGCACCAGGTGCACGTTCTATCACATCAGCCATGGCCACATTGAGCTTGACCAACCCAGAGAACTCAGGCTTGGCACCGCGAGAAAGCCAGCGTGAGTAGCCGGTCACAACCTGTGATTCATCAACGATCTCATCACGGTGCACTTGGGATTCTTCACGCATCTCGCGCTGCATCCCTGCGGTCAACAGCTCGTGCAACGTCATGTTTTCGCCACGCTTCTGACACCTTTTGTGCACAGCAACAGTATCACTCCAGTCCAACGACCCCGATCCAGAGGCAGCATACCCACTGGACTGCACCGAGTTGCTAGCGCCCTGTTGCACGAAGAGCACATAGCCGTCGGTGGTGATGGCTAGCACGCTAATGCCGACCATATTGGCAAGCCCCGAGGAGGCCAGATTCAGCACGTCACCGTCATTATCGAATAGGTGCTGATGGATAACCGAGCGATCCTCAGTTGCATCGGTTCGGCACCACGGCAATTGCTCATTGGATGCCTGACCATCGAAGAATCGTACTGACTCCAACTTCAGGGGTTCCGCCTGGAATGCAGAAGGGTCGCTGGCCAGGCGGGTAAGCTTCCCGTTAAACCACCGTGGCAAACGATCCGGCGTGTCAGGAGACGACTGGTTGGCCAGACTGCGAAATGCTCTCGGGGCAATGGAACGCAAGTCACCGGGGAGAGCGTAGGCTTCATCAGCAACCACGACCTCTATCTGACCAGCACCCTGTTGCAGCGTCTCATCAATAGAGGGGTCTCGCCAGAGTAGTTCTGAAACACCATATTTGCCGGCATCTTGCAGCTCAATGACACCTGCTTCACCAAAGTCCTGCATGACATCGACTACATCGCGGCGTTGAAGCTGCACATTGGTCCACTTTTTCTTGATGTTCCGACGATATAGCAATGCCGAAAACGCGGAAACGATGGCCACAGCGAGACCGATCAGGGACGCAAAACCTACGGACGCTCCATGCCAGAAGTACCCCAGAACGATGGTGACAAAGCCGACTAATGCCATTGAAACAAAGAGCCAAAGGTCGCGGTAAATGTACCAGAGGTAGCCGGCTCGGGCGCGAATCGTGCCGCTGAAGGATGCTATGCGCTGTTGCAGTGTAGTGTTCATGGGGTTGAAAGTGTCCGGGGTGGTACATTGCAGACGCCGGACACTGTCTGTCCATGCAGACCTCTCCGAAACCCTCATCGCTGACCGCCATCGACCTTTTTGCCGGCCCCGGAGGGTGGGATGTCGCCTGCCAGCAACTGGGCATCGATGTCACCGGCTACGAATGGGACGATGCAGCAGTGGCCACACGAAAAGCCGCCGGGCACCAAACCGTCCACGGCGACATCAGGGCCTATGAACCGGTAGCCGCAGATGTACTCATCGCCTCACCGTCATGCCAATCATTCTCAGTCGCCGGAAACGGTGCCGGACGAAAAGCCTTAGACCAGGTTCTATCCGACATCCAGCGCATCGCCAACGGCGAGACCATCGACCTGTACAGCTACGATGACGACCGCACAGCTCTGGTGCTCACCCCGCTCATCTGGGCTATTTCCATGCACAACGCTGGCACCCCGTATCGACACATCGCCTTCGAGCAGGTGCCACCGGTCAAACCCGTCTGGGAAGCCATGCTCACTGTGTTGGAAACCCTGGGATACCGCGGTGAGGTCGGCCTAGTCCAAGCCGAGGCCCACGGTGTGCCACAAACCCGGAAACGCGCCATTCTCGTGGCATCACTAGATCATCAGGCTACGCTTCCAGCACCAACACATTCTAAATATCACCCTCGGAACCCTCAGAAGATGGATGAGAACGTGTTGCCGTGGGTCTCTATGGCACAAGCCCTGGGATGGGGGATGACGCAGCGCCCCACGATGACGGTAACAGCAGGCGGCGGTGCGACCGGCGGAGCGGAACCGTTCGGCAACTCTGCACGAAAAGGCATGAAAAAGGCACGCCGAGAAGGCAAATGGGCAGACGACATTTCGGGTGTCGAAGTCTCTATCAGCCCGTTCTTCCTGCAAGGAAACCAAAAACCAACTGGTGAACAGTATCAGCGTCGTCATGGCGATACCCCGGCGATGGCTGTGACCACGAATTCTCACCTCTACAAGGTGGGGGACACCGGCGAGCCGGTCGAGGAGTCGGGAATGGTCTACGACACCAATAACACCACTCGCTGGGGAGAAGATGATGAGGCTCGGTATCAGCGTCCGGTTGAACACCCCGCACCAACCACCACAGCTAGCCTGTCACGCCACACGATTGGACCCAAGGGATTCACTACAGACCAGCGGCGCCAAGCGCTAGCTGAACATGATCGCGGAGCAAAGATTGTGCCGGCCAAAAATCCGGTGCTCCGTCCAAGTCCTTACGCCGGGATGCTATTCAACGGGGGAGGCCGGCCACTCGATGAGCACCGCCCCGCACCGGTGATGACTGCCTCCGCCGGTGGCAACCATTCACATATCGTGGACATGTCTGGTGGCCAATTCATTGAAGAATATCACCGCGAGGTTATCAATGGTACGCAGCCACCACTGGCTGATGCTCCGCTACGACGACTCACCGCGACCGAGGCGGCAACTCTGCAATCCTTTCCGTCTGACTACCCGTTCCAGGGCACGAAAACCAAGGTCTTTGAACAGATCGGTAACGCCGTGCCACCGTTGCTTGCGCTGCATATTCTGAACGAGCTGACCGGCAAACAGTCCTGATGCCGGACACAGTGGAGATGGACGACCAATGGAAGGAGGTTCCGTGCGCCGAAAGATACTCGATGAACTCGAAGAAGTCATGCTACTAACCGACCGCTTCATCAGCGATGTCTTTGAACTCTTGGATGAAGACATGACTTCAACTGAAATGGCGCGCCATTTTGGCCACGATAAGCCTTGGAATGTGGAAAAGCACCTCCATGCCATTGATATGATTTATGATCCATCACTTGCCACCAACTTTGGCAAGCAAGTCCACAGTTATGCCAAAGGTGCAGCCCGAGACATCCTGATGTTCGACATCAGCCCTGGACTGAGAAAACACCTGCACCAGGTGATCGACACCGAACCCAAGCTCTCTGACCACAGCCCCAAGCAGCCCCTTCCAGGCAACGGCATCCTGGTGGACCCCCGCGAGTGGCTGGATGAAGAGACGGTACCGGGAGTCTATGTCTACACCTACCCGCAATACCTGATCACCGAACTGCTCAGCGACGATGAGCGCACTTTGTTCAAGGTCGGTGCGTCCCAGGCCACCAGTCGGCGCTTAGAGCAGCAACGGCGACAAACAGAGGTGCCGGAAGATATCGAAATTATCCGTGTCTACCCCTCAGATCATTGTTTTGAAGACGAAGTGCACTTTCATAACATCTTAAAACGTGCCGGTCACCATCAGAAGACCACTCGGGCTGGCACGGAGTGGTTCAGAACCTCTCTGCCCATGATTGATGCCATAGCCGATGCGCTAGGTCTCAGCGCCGACCGATGAGAGCACCCTATGTCTAAAGCCATCAACCCAGATAACCTCACCGATGAGGAATTCACCGCGTTAGAACTCTCCGAAATCGCTGGCGCCAGTCACCTCATCCTCACGCTCACCAAGACCAACGATTGGCCCTCTGCCGTTGCGAAAATCCGCGCCGATGAAAAACTTGCCGACAAGGTGATGGACCGACTGGATGATCTAGAGTTTGCAGTTGAAGACATCGATGACAACACCGATATCGTGTCAGCTCAACGGAAATCGCCCAAAGTTTCGGTTGCAGTATGCACCAAATGCAACGCCACCGCCGCCTATGCGAAAACCATTCCGGCCAAATGCCACATGACCAACAGCTGCACCGGCACTTGGCAAAAGCCAGCCTCCTACACCATCGCGCCAAAAGAAGACGAAGGTCGCATCAGCAGGTCGTGACGGCCCCGGACACTTCAGGTGGAACAACGAAAACTTACCAACTATAAAAAGGGTGAAGAATGACTATTAACGGAGTCTTGACGCTTACAATGCCGATGGCTGCTGCGCAGACGCCCGGTGACGCGGTCCAAGGCGGCCAAGTCACCTGGTTTCAAGACGCCTTCAACAATTACCTCAACCCCATGTTGGAGGCCAATCCACAGCTGGGCACCATTCTAACCTGGGTCGCTGTCATCCTCATCACCTTCCAAGTGCTCACGATCTTTTCCAACTACAAAAAAGATGGCTTCAAGGGCTGGATGGTCGCACTGCTGTTCACCACGCTGTTGACCACCGCACTGATCGCCCCCAGTGTGATGCTGCCATTCTGGCTTGGGCTCATTGACACTATCATCGGACTCGTGCTGTCAATTTTAGGGATTACCTGACATGTGAGTCCATAGTGAGGGTCGAAAAGTGCTTCCCGGCGCCATAGAATACGAAATTATGCGGCGAACCAAAATGGGAACAATCACCCAACACGACCCTGACTCCCTGCTCTGTCCTTGCGGTAATCACCGTGGACTAGATGACTTTGCTGTATGTTCCCCTCGCGGCGAGGCCATCACACAGATAGAAGAAAAGACCGGCACTGGATTAGTCTATGTCGAGCATATTGAAGACCCCTATTTGATATGCCCACGATGCGGCAGACTGTATAGGGTGCTGCGGATGATGCACACTGGCCAAGCGTTCGTAGAGCATATGGTTGATCTGACTGACCCGATGATCGGTGTATCACTAGCTGCCTGGAAGACGAGCCGAGAGCACTGAGCCTAAAGGTCGTGTGCCGGACACTATCAGGGCATGACCGAAAACAAAGATAGCAATACACCAAGCGAAGAAGATCGTGGCCGTCGTGAAGTCAGTGACTTCTTGAACTCGACAGCTGGCCAGTGGATTTTACGCATCGCCATCGTCTTGGCTGCGTTTTTCCTCATCCAAGCGGTGTTCTTCTAAGATGCGCTCCGTGCAAACACGTGGCGTCTTTGGCCAACCCAGCGCCCACACCAATACGAAGTTCAGCCAAGAGGCTGTCTCGGCTGGATTTAGTGGTGAACGGGCGACTGCTGACCTCATTGACGGCTACGGCAGCCAGGCAATGATCTTTCATGGCCTCAAACTGCCCATCAAATTACGCACCGACATTGATCATTTGATCGTGCGCGACAATGCGGTGTTCGCCATCGATTCAAAGTACTGGTCAGCCGGTCGATACTGGGCACTTGGCGGAAACCTGTACCGCGGACTGTCCAAAATAAGCACCCCACAGGCCATGACCCAGGCTGTCAACGCGCTGGTAGCCATGCTGGATAACGCACCGGACCACATTAATGTGCTGACCGTTGTCCATTCAAAGGGTCACCGTGCACGTATTGGGTCTTCTGCCCGGAAGCTGGCCCAGCCCATGGTCGCTGCATCAGCCGCCTATTCCATCATTGACAGGTGGCTACAGGAACACCCAGGTGAGCCTGATCAGCTGTTGGCAAGTCAGCTGCTGGGCATATATCGACTAGGTTTCGGAAGGTAAAAATGTCGAATTTCATACACGAACTGTCCAGCGAGCCTGTCCACCAAGCTATCCCTCAACTATTGGGTGCCATCGGTGGTCAACTTGGCCAAGGCAAGCTTGATAAAGCCCAGTTCTTCCAAGCCGTCAAAGACCTGCATGGCATCGTCGATGAGCTCGAAGTGTTGACTGCTTTGCATGTGGTGACCTCTGGCGAAGATGTCCAAGAAGTTGCTGAACAGGCCGGTTTCGGCGACGAATTGATCAGAACCTGCTGGTTTATCGCCCACCCAGCACCAGTCCAAGAAGATTAGATATCTGTGAAACAGCAAAATAACCTCGCTATCCCCATTTTGATCGTCACCGCGGTGCTGTCGGTCATCGCTCAGTTCGCGGGTCTACCCGGTGGTGTCTTCGCCTGGCTGGGGCTGATGATTGCTGGTTTCAACTACCAGTTACCGGCGTTCAAAGCTGCTGAAAAGAACGAAGAGCACGTTGTGCGAGCACAGCTTCGTCAGAAGTTTTGGCGAACGCTGGCAACCAAGAGTATCTGGCCACCCAAGGGCTGGTCAGCACCACAGGTCCCCGAGGGTGCCAACTTCAAGAAGATACTCTCCACGTATCTGGCAGCGTGCCTAAAACTGCTCTACTCGGCGTTCTTCGCTATTATCGCGGGCCTCATCGTGGGAACCATGCCACAGTTACACGTCGATGGAGTGCAGCGTTTTGTTACCGGTCAACTGGGAGTCGATCACAGCATTGTCGATACTTTCCATCTGCTTAACGCAATAGCGGTGACCCTGACACTGCTGGCCTTGTCATACGCCAAGCGCATGAGCATCGACCCACAGGACATTTCACCAGGCACCCGCCTCACCGATGCCGTCACGGTAGCCAAAAAATCCCCACACCTGATCATTGCACCGGCGGCGTTGGGCGGTATCGCTGCCATCATTGTCAGCCCGTTCGCCATGGAGCAGTCCTTCTGGAATACCGGTCTCACGCTGCTACTCACAGTGGTCTCCGGCCTCATGGCAGGCACCTATCCAGCCGCCCGGCACCAGGCTATGACGCACTGGCGCAAAGTTGTTGAAGCACGTCACCAGTGGGATGAGCGTTTCAAAGCGCTGAAGCAAGACCCACCACCACGCCTGCTGGACATCATCGAGCACGGCACCCAAGAATGCCCGATAGTAACGTACCAATTCCAGTCCAACGTGCGCATTGGCGGTAGTGACGCGGCGTTGAAGATGGGAGACAAGATCGCCTCGACGATGGGCGGCTCGTCATCCGTTGCGCTGGCGCCGGTGGAACAAATGGACGCCTCGGGTAATCCTCGTCCCGGCACCGTTGATGCATTGCGTTTCGACATCCTCGAAATCCAAGACCCAGAAGCCGTACCATCCATCGCTGACGCCGAAACAGATAGCGACACCGTGGAAACGTTGCTGCGGGTGATCTTTGCCCAGGCTTCAGATGAAACTGCCATGCGCATCATGCCGCTGGCACACGACCCAATCACCACCGATGACTCAGAACACCAGGTGTTTTTCGTAGATTTCACCGGTGCACCGCCATCTGAGATTGCCGGGATGTTAGAGCCTGCTGCTGGTCGAATTGGTGTTGAGGTGCTGGGTGACCACCGCTTCAACGACTTTGCCGGCGCACTGTATGTTGGCACCTTCGACGGTGCTGAGTTCATGGAAAATTCTGGACTCAATGATCAAAAGATCGAGGAGCTTTTAGGCGAGCAATGGTGGAATCAGCGTTTTGCTGACGCTTTGAAACAGGGGGTCAATCCGCCAAGACCAGAGTGGCAGACTCAAAGCGTCCAAGAGCTTGCCGAGGGGATCGAAGTTGAACAATTAGCCTTCGTGATGCGCAACGGTATGACGATTGAAAAAGACTTCTTCCCGTTTGAGTCACAGATCGCAAACGCTTTGTCTGCATTCCCCTTCGTCTCACTGACCGGATTCCATGACCCCAGCGCGTCCCGGCCAGCGGAACGACATCGCCAAGCTTTCACCATCCGTAGAGCTTCACAGCCAGTGCCACGATCCATGGAAGATATACGCCCTGCACAAGGCTCCAAGGCACCAGAGTGGGTGCTAGCTGACCTGGTGAACAAAGGGTTCGCCGATGCCAAACTAGAGCGTCCTGAACTCATCAACGCGCGCCCTATGAGCGCACCTGGCTCCCGGTCCCACCTGTGGCAGCTACGCATCAGGCTCTATGGCGGGGTGACCCTGGCAGATATTCGACGTAAAGCCAGTCAGCTGCGCAGCGTCTGGTCTGTTGAATACCTTCGAGTACGAGAAGACATCGAGGGTGTGCGAATCATTGCTGGCACACACCCGGATCGTGTGGAGTTGACCAAGCGCGCCAAACAAGACATTGATGCCATGGAATGGGAGCAAATCTTCACCGACGCCGGTATCAAATCAGAATCTGGCACCATGCCGCAGCTGATCTCATCGGAGACCGTTGAGGATAACGACAAGATTGAGGTCAAAACCTTCTCACTGCTGGGAACCGGGCTGTCGCTTGAATCGTTCACCGCTCGACGCAACAAGCTGGAATCAATCTCAGCCAATTTCTTTGTCCAACCGCAAATGGCAGAATCACGCAACCCCTCCGAGATAGAGCTGGTCATCTCTGAGACTGACCCGATGCCGTTTCCTGCCTTGGTTGACTATGACATCGTGGACCAGGCCGAGGGCGGCTTTCCTATCGCCACTGGCCTCTATGGTGAAACGATTTGGTGGAACCCTGGCACTGACCCGCACGTACTGTTCTCGGGTACCACCGGCTCCGGTAAATCCATCACCATCCAAAACATCATCTATGCCGCCTTAACCCAAGGGATGCTGGTCTACGTCCTGGACCCAACTAAGGGCGGCGCGGACTTCATGTTTGCCAAAGACTATGTGGCCGGGATGACCGGAGATGTCTACGAGGCTGCTGCCATCATGCGCCATGTCTATGAGCAGGTTGGCCTGCGAAAGCAACTGGTCACCGAGCATGGGGTCGAGAAGCTATCGAATTTGCCAGACGATGTTCGCCCACCCCGCGTTCTGCTGGTGTTAGATGAGTTCACCTCGCTGATGGGGCAGGAGAAGCCCCAGCCAAAATCCGAAAACCCTGAAGCCGAAATGGCACGTGAACAACTGCTGCGTCTCAACGCACAGAAGCAGGTTATCGGTGAACTGGTTGGCCGTATCGCTCGTGAAGCGCGCTCTGTAGAGATTACCCTACTGTTGGGCACCCAGCGTCTGAGCTCCAAGGTGTTAGACAGCATTCCTGGCGCCGGAGATTTAAAGACCAACCTCGCACGCGGCATCCTTGGTCAAACGACGCTGGCGGACCGTCAGGTGGCTTTACGCAACCCCTATGATGCACCGAACCTGGGTGAGAAGATCGCACCAGGACGCGGACTCTGGGAGCCAGTTACCGCAGCAAAGGCCTCCATTATCCAAAGCTGGTATGAACCTGGGGAGCAGCCTGCTCTACGAGAATATTTGGCTGAACGCATCGAAATATGGCCCCCGGCAGACCGTCCCGAATGGCAGCATCACGTCCACCGCCCCGAAACACTCACCGAAGCACGGCACATCGAAGCTGAAGAAACCCAAACGGTTGAGCGCGATCTGGGAGAAATGCAGCTCGACTTAGAGTTCTAGGTTGGGCAACGCGCCGGACACTGACTGGGTATGAAGAACTTACTCAACATTTTCAACCCCTCCGTGTCCAAGACCGACCGCAAAGGCGTGGACTCCTGGCTGGGCACATGGATTACATCGCTGCGTAACCAGGGTGAAATCAAAGTCACCTTAGAAAAGAACGACGTGCAACAGTCCATCTACCATGGTTCCCTTGCGCTGTCGATCATCATGGAGGCATTTGCACACCAGTACGGGGCCTCTATGAAACAGGTCATGCCCAAGCTGCGTCGCGAACGTCTCAAAGCTGTGCCATACGCCGGTATTGATGATGAGCCAGATGAACTACTGCTTGGTCTGAGCATGATCAATACCGACAGTTCAACTTGGTTCATCGATGAAAGCTACCGCGACCTGGTCTACCAAGTCGTCGATGAATACGGCATGGACGAGGCTGTGGTCGCGATGAGCACCGTTGCACAGCATCTCCACAGGATGCTCACCAGCAAGCACTCTCGCATTGATGTTCTGGACATCGCCATCCGCGTCGGTGACACCTTTGTGACGGCCACCAGCTCCGACGCCGCCCAGGGCAAAAGCTCGTAGTCAACCTTCCACGAAAGAACCTTGCATATGACACAGCTCGTCGGTCTGACCGGCCTAAAGCGCAGCGGTAAAGACAGTGCCGCACTCCAACTCGTAGGCCATCACGGTTTCGTCCGCGTCGCGTTCGCCGATCCGGTCAAACGGGTACTGGCCGATCTGAATCCGTATGTCACCAGGCCAACAGAAGATCAACGGGTGAGCCAACTCTTTGCTGAAATACAAACCTTAGAGCATCGCATCGGCAAGGCTTTTACTGTCAATACCGTTGCGCCTATCAGATCGTCACACGTCACGATGGCCGTGCGCAGACTAGACCCACTGTTGAGCGGCGACCGCCGTATGACCGAGGTGCTAGCTCTGGTGGATGGAAACTGGGATCGCCTCAAAGAAGATTCTAAAGATGTCTTGCCTGATACTTCCGCGGAAATTCGGCGACTCCAACAGATCATCGGTACAGAAATTGGCCGACAGCTGGTCAGCGACACTATTTGGGTGGATACGGCGATGTTCACTGTAAAAAGGATGCGGGATCGTGGAAATCCAGTGGTGATCTCCGACTGCCGGTTCGATAACGAAGCGCAAGCTGTTCGGGATGCCGGTGGCATCATGGTGCGGGTTGACCGACCTTCGCTAACCAGCCAACCGGTCGATGGCCACGCTTCGGAGCAAGGTGTTGCCGATGAGTTAATTGATGAAGTCATTGTCAATGACGGTGACCTGGATGATCTGCACGCCAGCATCGACAGTTTGCTCGACAAGGTGCGTGCTTGATGGACGCCAGTTTCATCCTTGATGCCATTGATGCCAAATATCCGCGTGCCGTGATGGTGCCCGAGATCAGCATCAACGACCCGTACTGGCACGACTGGGATCACCGACCAAGCCCAGAGAAGCGAACTGACGGTCACAAACCGTATCGCCGCATTGATGCACTCATGTTCGAGTCATATCAGCGCACCGCCATCGAGGTGAAAATCTCGGCGGCTGACTACCATCTGGACACCCATCAGAAACGCCGACCATGGCAGCGCGTCACGCACCGCTTCATCTATGCGGTGCCACACCACCTCAATGTTATGGCCCCGCATGGGTGTGGACTGTGGAAGATTCACGACAACGGTTCTATCGAAGTCATCAAGAAGGCCATTATCAATAAGCACCCTGAACCGCTGGCCCAAGATGTGGTGCTGCGGTTGGCATATCGGGCTGCTGGCAAGAAGTTTCCAGAATCTGACCTGTGAAGGTGCCGGACACGGTGAATGTATGAGCCAAAACACTGCATCCCATCAGCACTTGGATGACCTACTCGAAATAGCTCGTCACGCGATCAAGCATGGATTTGAGATAGTCCGACTCGGGTACCTGGCATACGACAGCGATGACACCGCGCCAGACGGGTGGATCATGCATTTGGTCACCCACGAACGCTGCCACAGTCAACAGGGCAGTACCAGCGCCATGATCGAAGCGTCACCTGATTCGCTACCCTACATCTTGTCCACCGGTCTCACCGGTCGCCAGGACATCATGGCCTGGATTGACCGTCAGGACACTTGCCACCCCAGCGACTTCATCACATTAGATGAGCAAATCTTCGATGCCGTGCATCGCGGTTGGGACGTGCAGCGCACCCTGCGACCAGAACACTTATTCAAAGGCTTACGACTCGACGCCGAGCAGTCCTACGAGGTGTCAGCCAGCAACTTTTTCTATAACACCACCGGCCACCCCAGCCATAGGTCAACAGGAGCACCCGTTTCACGGAATTATCTGTTCAACACGCATGAGGGAGAGCTGGGAGACACGGCCATTACCAACAGCGCCGAGACAGTGAGCACCCAACATATGATGCAGCGCATCGGGCAGACCGCACCGTGGTTCATCGGCATAGCCGAGCCAGAGGAAGACCTGTGACGGTGCCGGAGACGGTGAAGGCATGAAGCGAAACGGAGAACGGAAATTCTATGACTGATCAGTACATCCCACTTCCCGAGCTAGAATTACTCAGCCGCATTGGTGTGGCACTATGTGTCAAGCGTGACCAGCAGGAGCTTGGCAACGGCACAGACATGAACCCGCACCACGAGGATGTCTCCGCCTGGATGCTTGAAAAGGCCATCCGAGACCTATCCCGTCCGGGATTAGGGCATTTGAATCATCGGGAGCAGATCGTCGGCTCCTTGGTGGCTTCGGCTGCAAACGACCGACCTTTTACCCTCTGGATGATCTGGGAGCTGCAACGACTCGGTGAGGGCTTTGAATCCTCCATTCAGTGGCTCGAAGCCGTCCTCGAAAAGAAACAACACCAGGGGATAGCACATTGATCATCAGAGCTGCCGTCCAGCCCTTGACCGTCAACGACTTGGAATATAGCGATCACATTGATCGTGCACCTTATGCTTCGCTGCTCACACAGTTCAACTCAGAGATCGGCAACGGGAAGCACGCCCTCGACGTAATGCGCGATGATGGATTCTACCGGCACCTGCAAGTCACCGACATGCGGGACAACCAGCGCCGCTATGACATCATCACCTGGCCAAAGTACCTGACCATTGCAGGGGAGCGGGGTAGCTTCACCTTTGCCGCCGGACCCGCAGATATGCTGCCGCTATTTGATCGCCAAATGAACCCCGGATACTGGGCTGAAAAACTCAAGTCAGGTCATCCCAGCACTGTTGAAGGTTACGACGAGCTGCACTTCAGGAAATGGTTGCTACAAGACTTCTGGCAGCGTAGCCGGACCATGGATCACGACCAGACGACCGACTGGTGGGAATCACTGGGTCGTTGGCTACTCGGCGACTCACCGCTAGCAAGCATCTCTGACGAATCTGATGTACTGCACGCCCTGACCTATATCGACGCCCCGCAAGGTCACTATCTCCATGCTGGCGACGGTATGTGGGACACCAATGACTTTCACTACGAATACAACCTCGCCGTCATCCTGACCAGCGTTCGGACATATCTGAGCAATCCGTCGGACACTGTGGAAGCATGACACAATCTTTCGATCTATCGCCTCATCTCACCAATGTCGGCCAGCCGCTGGTAGAGCTTGAAGATTTCAAAAGCCTGCCCGTAGGCTCGGTCATCTTCAGACTCGGCGAAAGCCAAAATCCAGAAGATACACCCGAGGTTTTTCAGAGATACAACCGGTCATATTGGAATCTTCCCGGTGATGACATGATGCGTCCACCATATTCCGACAAAGAGCTGGCCGATCTGGCCTACGGATTTGGAACCCTCTATATTCTCGCCTGGCGTGCTCTTGACCCCGAGGAGGGTCAGTAGCCCGATATGAACACCATCGAGATCACACGCCCCGTCGCACGACAAGATCATTTCTGCGAGGTCTGTGGACCTGGCATCAAGCAAGGCGATCAATATTCCCGCACCGTCTCAGTTGATGGTGGGGATTTTTCTGTCTTCAAATGCTGCCTGGAACCCTGTCTTGACGTGGTCAATAAGTGTTTCAGAGGTGGCTTCTACGACCGTTTCGTCGGCGGCGTCACCGGCGATGATGCGCGCGAATGGGCACACGAACACGTTGGCGTTGGCGGACTAATAGACGACCCCGATGCCCTCAAACTTCTCCAACGATTGGAACAACACAATGCCCAGCACACTCCGTAACCCGTCCGCGGTAGAAGCTGCTGCCAAAGCGATGGCCTGCCAAATACTGGTCACACCGTGGGATGACCTTTCAGCCCAAACACAAGCCGCATTCATTGTGGATGCCGGTGCCGTACTGCACGACGTAGTCACTGCTGTTGAACAAGGCTCGGGCGCGGAACCAATGGTGCAGACGCCACATATTGCAGAGGCGATCAAGGAAGATCAGATAGCCACAGACCGCCGATTGAAAAGATACCACAGCGCACTCCAGTCAATTTATGACCAGCACCCACTGCGCGAAGAATGGTGCCCGGACGGGGGCGGACCAATCAACCCACAGTGCTCCACATGCAAAGTGCCATACCCCTGCAAGACCGCGGAAATCATCGAACGACTCGACGAAGACAAGGAACACCATGCGATCTGACGAAGACATCAAAGTCGCTGTAGCAACAGAGATGACCGAACTCATCGATGATGTGGAACCGCTGAGCTATCACGAAGTCTACGAGATGGATGATGACGAAATTCAGCGCGCCAAAACGTTTGAACGTCGAGCAACGGCCACCATTACCTTCGACGCCGACGATCACATTGTCATCCCGCGACCGCATATACCGCACGGACCCAAGCAACTCACCGCTGACGCCTCCGATGTGCAATACCTACGCGAGGCAGCTCAGAAAATCCAAGACTTCTACAAACCCTTCGGCAGCAATCTTCGTGCAACTATCGTCAAGCTCATCGACGATGCCGCCGATGCCATCGAAGCAGCGAGCAAAGATCGTCATGATGCAGAGTAGCACCCACAGGGACACCAGTTTTTACTGTCATACGGGCGAGTATTTTGGTTGCAGCCAGAACATCACCGGGATCAACGGTAGCCAGCGTCCATGCAACAGTTTGGAACCACACCAGCGCGTCGTGTGGGAGCCAACGGAAAAACACTGCTGCCAAGACTGCACTATCGCCACGTGCGCTATCCATGCCGCACCGTCCTCGCTATAGCTCAGGGCCTCAACTTCATATAAGACTTCTTCGCAACGAACAACAGGCTGTCATCCATTTCGGGTGGCAGCCTGTTGTGTTGAAGTCAGTAGCTTAGAGCGTGGCCAGCAGTTGCTCGGCAACCTTCTGATCTTCTTCTGAACTTCCGCTTGTCAGGACCACAACTGCCCTCCGCTCGGGAAAGACATTTTGGTCATGCTCTAAGACTTCGTCAACAAAGAACCGGCGGAACTCTCCGGCATAGCTCACCAAATGAGAGCTGTTCTCAGATATCACGCCGGCGGTCAGCTTTGACAAGAAGTAGACAATCCAACCATCGCTGGCTGTCACCTGGAGGCCATACCGCTCCATTGCAGCATCCTGGTCATCGTCAACCTCCGTCTCCTGGTCATCTTCTTGCACCTGGTTCTGACGATCACCGCGATCAGATGCAGCATCCCTCGCTGGTGTTTCTTCCGGCTTGTCACCCTCATCGACGCCGTCTTGCTCGTCGTTGCGGTCATCATCTGGTTCACCAGCATCGTCGATGGCATCTGCCAGCATCGAGGTCTGCCAAGGCTCCTCAGCGACCTTCGTAGGGTCCTCTGGAAGCCACACACGTGAGGCAAGAATCTCCTGGGTGGACTGCTCTTCGCCCTCGTCATTGACCCAGGTGTTGGCTTTGACTTGGCCAGATACGACCATAAGGTCACCAATGTTTGGCTCTTGGGCGCTACGCATCATCTCCCGGTAGCCTTCGTTGAAGATCACAACCGGCAGCGAGCCACTGTCTGAGAGTTCGGATTTTGCCATACGGCCCGACCTGGAAACAAACGACTTATAGCCCGACACCACGCCGACATGGCACACGGCATGAACCTCATCATCCAGATCATCGAGTCGGTGAACGTCAAGCGAGAAGCCGTGATCGTGGTCGGAGAGTGATTCTGAGACTTCATCAAGATCAATCGAGTCAAGGGTATTCGATCCAACAACCGTACCGATCACGATCCGCTGGCGAGCATCACGCTCAATGACGCCAAACTCAGTCTCATCGACCGGCAGATCAACAGCCTTTGCGGTATGGAGGTTTTTCAGTAGCCCTCGGCGGGTGCCGAATTCATCCATGCCGCCGGCCTCAATGAGCGCCTTCAGTGCTGGAGTGGTGATGCCGGTGACTCGGGTTGCCACATCGTGCAGCGAGCTGAACGGCCCGTTTTCATCGCGCTCAGCAATGATCTTCTCAGCGGCTTTGCCAACGTCACGAATTTCAGCCAGCCCAAGGTGCACTTCGCCATCTACCGGTGCTGAGCCAGCCTGAGAGGTGTTGACCGATGGGGCCTGGATCGGGATGTTCTCGGCGATCAAGTCTTTGATGACCAGCAGGCGCTTTTCTTCGTTGTCTGAGACGGCCAGCATCGCAGCCGAGTACTCCACCGGGTGGTTGGCTTTCAGCCATGCAGTCCAGTAGGCGACCATGCCATATGCGGCAGAGTGAGATTTATTGAAGGAGTAGGCGGCAGCCCCCTCGATGAAGTCCCACACACGGTGTGCGGTCTCGTCCGAGAACACCGGACTGTAGACATTTCCGTTGTCGTCGGCGAATTCTGTACCGGCACCCTCAAACCACCAGCCTTTCACCTGGTCCATGAGGTCTTTGGATTTCTTACCGATGGCGCGGCGCAGCGTCGAGCGTTGCTTATCGTCAAACCCAGCAACGACGCGGCCAAGCAACATCGCCTGCTCCTGGTATAAAGCAGCCTGGTAGGTTTCACCCAGGACCTCGTGCAACCACTCAACCTCTTGCTTATCAGTGGACAAATGAGAGTAGCTTTCAGCCTTGTCACCACGTTTTTTGGACGCATAGTCGGCTGGCATCCCGGCAGACAGTGGGCCGGGGCGGTACAGGGCGACGACTGCTGATAAGTCGTTGAGGTCATTGGGTGCCACGTTGCGCACGACTTCGGTCATCCCAGTAGAGTCCAGCTGGAAGAGTCCCGCGGTACGGCCCTGGCGCAACAAATCATAGGCAGCATCGACGGTGTCGTCATCTTCGTTGGGGTGGGGGATGTCACGCACTGAAAGCTCGATACCTTGGTCGCCAAGGTATTCAAGGGTGCGGTCCATGTAGTCGAGGTTTTGGATAGCCAAGAAGTCCATCTTCAGCAGCCCCATGTCCTCGCACATGTCGCCGTCCCAGATGATGATGTCTGGGTCGTCTTCAGTGGCACCGGGGCGCAACGGCACCATATCGGTGAGCGGTTCGGTGGAGATCACGAAGCCACAAGGGTGAATGGATAGACCCTTGTTGATGCCCTCCATTTGACGTGCAAGATCAATAATCTGGTGTCCTGTTTCACCGGCAGAGTCGGCCACCTTGTAGAACTCCACCTTTTGCGGGTGGCTATCATGCATGGCGTCCAAGTCTTTGAAGGGGATCGGCTCACCGCCACCTTGTGACTCCAAAATTTTGGCAAGTTCATCACCGAGTTTGAAAATCTGTCGGCGACGTTCTTCTTCTTGACGTGTTTCGATCTGACCAGCGTCAGGGGTGAGAACCCGAGCAGCATCACGGACCGCGGCGCGTGACTTGGAGGCCTGGAATGAGCCAATCTGCGCCACGTGGTCGTAACCGTATTTTTCACCGACGTACTGGTAAATTTTCCAGCGCTGATATTTGGGGAAGTCGAGGTCGATATCTGGCATCCCAACGCGACCGCGTTCAAGGAATCGCTCAAACAGCAGCCCGTTATCTAGTGGGCAAACGTGGACAATCCCTAGGATGTAAGAAGTGATGGAACCTGCGGCTGAGTTGTGTACCGCGTAGGAGTCCGTCATATATGAATGGTCGCCCGGCACAGTGAAGTCGTAGACTTTATCCACGTCATGGCGCTCTTCAATAGAGCGAACTCGGTGGTAAATGTACTGGTCGTCAACCGCGCCGCGGCCAGCCTGCATCCGGGAGCCGTCGAAGTTCTCGGTAGTGCGGATCGACCAAGAGATCGAGCGGCTTGCGAACTCTTCGCGGTCATCGGTGCGTTGGTCTTCAATAACACCGGCAGGAGCACCAACAGCCCACAAGAGGTCTTTGACCTGGTGCATCAGCGCAGCAGACGAAGTGCTGTAATTCCAGTGCGGATATTCGCCCCCGGTCGAGCCGTCACCCCACCACAAGCCGTGCAGCAGTGATTTCTTCTGTGCGATATCTAAGTCATCGACCCAGTCTGGCAAATGCTTTGTCTGAGCTGTGAACTCATACTTGTTGGCCAGGTGACGAATCAGGGCGCGTGCCGGTGTTGAGCGGAAGTCCCACTGTGTCAGGTCGGTTTTCGCGTGGTCGGAGCGTGTGGCACTGCTGCCGAATACTTTTTCAATCAACTTTGGAATGGTGTTATCGGCAGTGGAGCGGCGTTCAGCAAGCCCAACGACCTTCAGGCTGTCCTGGCGAATCCAACCGTTAGAAGCCCAGGCGCCCAGCAGGAAGAGGAAGTTGTGATCGACTGTGATATACCGCTTCACGGTGGTCGTGACGGTCGAGTATTGGTCGGTGTGCTCAATCCATTGTGCGATGGAGCTGAAGCCAACGCTTTCAAGATGCTCGGTGAGTTTTTCACGGTTCGATCGGGTGCGGCTATTTTCTTGTATCAGAACAGCATTGTTCCCACCGTTGGTCATGGCACTGCGTTCGGTTTCAATAAGAGAGCGCAGACCATTCCGGCTAACACCGGTGGCCTTGGAAACATCACGCAATGAGTGATCGTAGGAGTGATTCACCCCGAATGACTCAATGATTTCATCATCTGTCACGGTAAACTCTACGCCGGCAGGTGCGACTTCGGGCAGGAATTCTGCAAGATCAAAGACACTTGGTGATGTCCCCAGTGAAGTAGGTCGTGGGATGCATACAAAGTCACCTACCTCTATGTCTTGGGCCTGCACCCAGATTGGCTCAGAGTCGAATCCCTCGCCCCATCGTGCGCCCCCGCTAAGTCGCCTCATGTCGGTTTCGACAGTGGCTTTTCGGATCAGCACCTTGTGGTCTTTGGTCATCGTGTTGCCTCGACCATCGAACCAGGACCGGATGTTCAGCAGTGTCTCGTTCACGTCGTAAACAAACGTCTGGGTGACTGGCACATGTTGGCCAGTGTGAGTTCGCACCACATCGCCCACCGAAATATCTGGCAGTGGTTTGTAACCGTTTTCGGTCCACACCATAGTTTCAGCAGTGAGACATCCACGCCCTGCACCGGTGGTAATCCCGTTGCGTTCACAGAAGTCCATGATGTCCCAGGTGATGAGGAAATAATCACTGAACCCCATGTCAGAGATGACTGACAGCTCGTGGTCGATACGGTCAACTACCTCGTCATCGTCGCGCCAGTCGTCACCGTATCGGTCAGCTGCATAGTCTTCCACGAGGTGGCGAAGATAATCGTCAGCCGATGTAAAGCCCTTTGGCAGCTCGAAGGTCGGCAGGCGCATTTTTGGTTCGGGGACGGTGTCAGTTTCAACCATGTCCGCGATTTTTTGAGTGTTGCTGACCGCATCTTGCCAGTAATCTTCTTCGTTGATTGCTCGCACTTCGGTCTCGGACATCAGGTGGTACCCGGAGCCGTTGAAAGAGAATCGACCGGGGGTGTCTAATGACTTGCCAACGCCGACTGCCAGAAATGCATCATGGGCTTCCGCATCGTCCTGATCGAGGTAGTGCGAGTCGTTGGTGACGACAACATCAAGATCAAAGTGGTCGGCCATCGGCAACAGGTGATCCATGGCGTACTGCTCAGAGGTGATGCCGTGATCCATGATTTCTACGAACACATGATCTTTACCCACAGCATCAATCAGTGTTTCTGTGGCCTGGTAGGCGCTGTCGAGTAGTGCTGTAGATTCGCGAACACGCTCGCCCAGCATGAAGAGCAATCCGTCTAGCAGGCTCTCAGAGAGCTCATTGGCATAAACCTGCTCAATGATGCCATACAGCATGTCGATCAAGTCAGCCTTGTCAGCCTTCTTTTGCTTTGCCGTACGTGACCGGTCATTGCCGTGGTCGATAACCTCTATGGCTTTGACGATGTTGGAAACGGTCTCAGTGTCGAGTGTTTCGCCAGTATGACCGATGACAGACAAGGCGTCCGGCTTGATAGTGGGGTGCTGGGCGATCACCGGGTGATCAGAGGCTTCAATCACTGCAACAGCGTCGGCGGTCAACGATTCGATGATCCCCGAGCGAAGCTGAGCAATTGGACCAGCCAGGTGAGTGAAGTCGCGCTGGAGAACACCATCGTCAAGATCACCCAGCATCTGGGTGATCTCGGCCAGATATTGTTCGGAGGCATTGGTATCTCCAGCGGCTATCGCGTCAAAGACTGTGTCTTCAATGTCGGCTAACGTATCGTCGTCGGCTCCAGGGTGTGTGCGACCCGCTAAGTCATGCAGATCGTCTAACGCTGTGTTGACCGCATCTTCGTTAGCCTGGTCTTTGGCTTCGTCCAGAATCTGCCGTAGCTCATCTCGATGGTCGCCGACCAGGCGTTCACCAACTCGGTCAACGGCGCGCTCTATCTGTGCACCAAATTCTTTGCGCTGTGCAGGACGGGCTTCAAGATGGTCCCACAAGAGGCCTTCTAATTCTTCAAGGTCAGCATCATTGATAGCCGGACCAAGCGCTGTTGCCAGCTTCAACTCATCCAGCATGAGTTGTGCGATCACGCCGGTCTGTGCAGCTGGACCAGCAACCGGTGAAGCCAGACAACCGGTGAGCACGATGATGCCTTCGCCGTATTTTTTCAGAAGCTGGTAATCAATCAACGGGTGCTTACCGGACTTCGTCTTCTGAGACTCATTGTGCATCAGAATCAGGTTGTGCCAGCCAGTGCGATTATGGGCCAGCACTGTGAGGTGGTAGTACGACTTGCGTTTCAGACGGCCAGAGACCACATCAGTGGCATCGCCCATACCCGCATCGTTATAGAACTGCATAGTTTCAGGCTCATGGCGCGACCCAATAGATAGGTATGCCTCCATACCGGGGATCGGCTTGATGTCGTGCTTTTTAGCTGAGCGAGCGAACGACCACAGCCCACCTAGCGAGCCGTGGTCGGTTACCGCACCGGCATTCATGCCGCCATCGGATATTGCCTTTGCCACATGGTCGAGCCGCGCTAAGCCGTCGAGGGCCGAATGCTCGGTGTGAACGTGGAGGGGTACATAAGCCATACTCCGACAGTGTCCGGCACCGCTGTTTTCCGGAGACAGGTCCACCCCGGACACTTCCACAGGATAGAAATTCTGACCCTCTGGAGACGATTCGTGGCCGACACCCCAAAGCTGCCCAAGCCAAAGCCCAAGGCTGCCTCGACCCCTAAAACTCCCAAGCCCCCGGAGCCCAAAGCGGGTGCACCGGCACAGATCAACCCAGCAGCTGACAAGCCTATGGGCACAACCAAGCTCTCCAAAGAGCAGTTGAACCAAGAAGAGCAGGGTCTTGCGAAGCAGGCTTCTGAGCGTCAGCAGAAATCTAAAGGTGACTCAAAGAAAAAGTCCTCCTCTATGTTAGAGCGCGCCAAGAAAATGGGTGGCAATGCGCTGAAAGGTCTCGACAAAGCTGGCGAGGATGGGGAATCGAATAAAGACGACTCAATGGCCAAGCGCGGTGCTCAGCAGGTCGGTAAAGACGCTGCAAAAGTAGCGTCGGGCGCAATCAAGGGGGCAATGAAGGGCGGCTGGGCTGGTGCCGGTATTGGCGCTGCAAAGGCTGTCGCGAAATCCAAGTCCTTCTGGATTGTCATCGGCGTCGTCTTTGGAGTCATCGCACTACTTTTCGGCGGAACCGTCAGCCTGCTGTTATTTGGACTGATGGGCGACACCGACTCTGGCCATGAGTCTGCCTCTCGCAGAGATGCTGGCGAAGCGGTGGCAGAAGAAGCATCATCCTCCTATGCCGGTAACGGCACTGTTGAACGGATGCTGCAAAACGCAGCCAATACTGCGGGGGCAGACTTCTACGTGCTGTCCTCTGTACTGGCCGAAGAAAATGCATCAGCTGATGACGGCGAACGTCCCGATGATGGCTGGTTCGGACTCACCGATGATGCCGTGGAAGAACTGGTTGTAGACACTCCTGGTGCCGACCAAGAAGAAGACCTGGAGATCGAAGATGAGGCTCGGTGGGTGGCAGACGCCCTGTCTGAACAACAGCGCGAGGTAACTGGCACCGATATACCTATGGACCTTGCCACAGGCTACAGTCTGGCAGTTACATCTGGTGGTCGCACCCCAATAGATGGCCAAGATGAAATTCGTGAACAGACGTTTGATACCTGGATTGAGGTCGTCGAAACGATCCCCATCGTCGATGCGGACACTAAGGCCCAATCCATTGTTGATCGGGCACGCAACTGGAAGGTAGGTGGCGCTGAGTCGGGCGGCGGACCAATATGCACCCCTGGTAGTGGGGGAGGCGGAAGTGACTCCGTTAATATTCCCGATGAGTATCTGTCAGCCGTTGAGGATGCCGCTGCGGAATCGGGGTTCAGCACCAGCTTTATTGGTGCACAGATTCAAGCTGAGTCGGGGTGGGACCCGAATGCACAGTCTCCCGTAGGTGCCATGGGCATCGCACAATTTATGCCTGGCACATGGCCATCATTTGGCGAAGGCGGCGACCCCTGGGACCCCGAAGATTCTATCGCTGCACAAGGACGGTACATGAAGTATCTGCGGGAATTCATGGAAGACCACGCTGTGAATGAGGAGCATCTAGCCCAACTAGCGTTGGCGGGGTATAACGCTGGTCAAGGTCGAGTACAGCAGTACAATTTTGATCTCGATGAAATGTTCAAACACGGAGAATTCAGGACGCAGACCAAGCCGTATGTCGAGAAAATTTTGGCAGCATCAGAGGGAGACTATACGTCCGACTGTGTCCCTGGTGGCAGTGGTGGCGATGTCCCGACGGGCAGTGTTACTGAAGCCTCTATGTACCTTGCCTGGGACAACATAGTCAGCCTGCCAAGCAGTATGGCTCACGACTATGGAAGGTCAGCGGCAAAACCAGAATTCGTTGATGTATCGACCGGTATTAACCCTGACACTCACACTGCATACTTCACTGACTGCGGTGTCTTTGCAGCAACAGTTATGCGAAGTAGTGGAGCTGACGAGAGTTTCCCTATTCGAGGTACCGCGGTGCAGCAGTCGTATTTGCGAAATAGCGATAAGTACGAGACCTTCTACCCGTCAAGCGAGGGTGATCTGCAATCTGGTGACATCCTGTTTTTGAACGGGCACATCTTCATATATACCGGTGAGCGCCACGAGGGTTCTGATGGCCGATCACAAGGTGCATCACTGAGCACACGCCCACCATCAGGTCACCACACATACCTTTCCGACAACAGAGGCGGGTACGAAGTTGCACGCCTGGTGAACGCCGAATAACGAGTATGAGCAGTGTCCGGACACTGATGGTCTAAACACGTATTATTTTTCAACGCTCTCCAAAGGAGGAGTGATGTCGAAGTCGATCAAGAAATACTGGCCCATTGCTGGGATTATTGCAGTGCTAGCCATCATCGTATTGGCGCTGCTCCGACCTTGGAGCACCCCTGAAACCGAGCTGACCTTTGTAGTGTCGCCCAATCAGGTTCAAATCGCAGTGGGCGGTGAAGACATGGGTGAAGTCACCCATGGGGACGTGGTGACGGTCGAGCTGTCTGGTGAGGTCATGGTTGAAGCGTCCAGTGAAGGCTTTGAATCCGACTCCCTGCCGATCACCGTGGAGCCTGGTGAAGCGCAAACAGTACACGTCAGCCTGGTCCCGACATCTGAAGAAGCTGAAGAGCTAGTTGAGGAAGAGGAAGCGGTCAGTCAAGAGCAAATCATAACTGAGGAATACCACGATATTGCCGAAGACATGCACGACAAGCACCCTATATTGCATGACCTGCCGCAAGAAGACAGTCACTATGGTGCCTACCAGGGTCTACCAGAAGGCTCTTCAACTCACGACTTCGGCATCCATCTGCACCTCTATGAAGGCCACGAAGACAAGGGCCGTGAACAGTTCCACACCTGGATGGAGGATGCTGGATATAACCTCGGAGACTATCTCATCGTGGAGACAGTTGAAGACGAAGCGCCTCCAGTGGCAGCAGGTGACGGACCCTCTTGGGATGACTTGACTGCCATGAGTCCCCAGGACATTTCAGTACCCAGCGACGCCTCCGCCGACGGTCTGTCTGTCGATGAACTTGCCGTACACTTTGTCGATGTGTCAACGACCTGGGATACCGCTGAAGACGTTCACCACACTGACGGGTTGATCCGGTCCAAGCCGCTGATGACCAGCGCGCTGGCAGACACCGTGCAAACACCGCACCGCCCAACGCCGTCTGCATCATGGTGGACCGCCTATGATCACGGCGCGAAGTCTTACCCATGGATTCTTGAATACGAGGCGCTGGACTATCAGAATGACAGCACGGTGAAGATGAGCGTGTGCTGGGCCTGGATTGCTGACGACATGCAGCCGGTCATTGATGGACCACGCACAATAGAGGCGACCATCGATACCACCGGTGATACCAACGTCATCAACGAGTTCCACTACGTGGACCCGGATGATTTCGTAGACAATTCAGGCAGCCCCTGCATTCCAGAGGACGTACAGTAACCACCTGATCTGTCGCGTGGAGCGCCCCGGTCATCGTCATGGTGGCCGGGGCATTTTTTACGCTGCCCGTTTGCTGCGCACCCACTCGTAGACATCCTCGGGGAGGTACTTCACGGAGCGACCTCCATACCTTACAGGGGTCGGTCCAGTGCCGGCAGAGTTCCAGTTACTCAACGTCTTTGGTGCAACATCTAAATACTCCGCGACCTCATCTCGGGTCATGAGCCGGGGGAGATCATGCTTGGTTATCTTGGGTTCTACTTTTGAAACAGCCATACATAGGTAGTGTCCGGCGGATTTCCCATCGCTGACCACAGGGGGTACTAAGATGGCCCAGAGTGCTCTGTGGGGATAATGGACACTTTTACGAACACTTTATGAACACTTTTGAAAGGGCATCTTGAGGAATTACCAGGGGAGTAGCGGGTATTGTAGGGAACGAATTTGGCGCAGTGCCACGCGCCTGTAGACATGAAGACATCAAATTCAACCGACTAAAGGAGACCCATGTCATTTGGTAAACGTGAACTTGACCGCACCCGTCCTGAAATCGATTTCCCCGGCGACACCCCGCCAGACGATCTCGTCATCGAAGACCTCATCGAGGGCACTGGAAAAGAAGTCACATCCGGCTCACCCATCTCATGCCACTACGTTGGCGTGGCATGGTCTACGGGCGCAGAATTTGACGCGTCCTGGAACCGTGGCGAGCCGCTAGATTTCACCGCAGGCATCGGCCAAGTCATTACTGGCTGGGACCAGGGGCTGCTGGGGATGAAAGCCGGCGGCCGTCGCCGTCTCGAGATCCCGCCCCACCTGGGGTACGGAGAAGCCGGTGCGGGCAACGATATCGGCCCAAATGAGACCCTCATTTTCATCGTAGATCTGGTGGAGGTTCGCTAAACGTGTCCCGTTCCGCGGAACGCATTGTTTCGCTGCTCTGGCTTCTGTTAGAAGCCGGAGCAGCGGGGCGCACCAAAAGCGATATTTTCAACTACCTCTACGAACACCAGAACACGAGCGACACTGCGAAACAGCGGCAATTTTCTCGCGATAAAGAAGCGCTGGCAGCCATTGGCGTACCGGTTCAATGGCACCAGAATACAATTGCCGACGATGTCTATGTGATCGATCCTGATCGGCTCTATCTGCCAGAGCTGTCGCTGACCGATGAAGAGATCCTCGCGTTGCACCAGGCACGTGCCTTGTGGATGAAAACCCCGATCGAGGATGCCATTCACAGCGCGCTGGCCCGCATGACGGCCGGACAACCGGTGTCCCGGCCGATGGTGGGCGCCCAACTGGCCACCAGCCAAACCCTTTTGACTGACCTCGTCGCCGCAGCACGCGACCAGACGCCCATCCGGTTCCAGTACCGAACCGTTGAGCAAGATGATGTCGTCACTCGGCGACTCCGTCCCTGGGCAGTGCTCATGGCACATCAACACTGGTATGTAGTCGGATGGGATCTAGACCGTGCTGGCGAACGGATCTTTCGGCTTTCCCGTATTGAATCCACAACCATCACCCCATTACCTTCCGACGCGTTACGCGGACAAGAGCGCAACTCGGCGCGACCGGCACATTTCGACATCGCAGAGATCCGTCAGCGACTGCGTACAGATCAGCAACCGACCGACGCATACGTATGGCTCACTGAAAACACGCCGTCAAGTCTGCGCGTTCGCGCCGACATCGTCGACTCCACAGCTGGTTGGGAACTAGCGCATTTTACGTATCGTGACCCGTTGAAGGCAGCTGCTAGCATCGTCGCACTGGGATCCCAAGCCATCGTTGATACCAGGCACGGCACTGAACTTGCCGAACTGGTCTCCGATATCCTCGCTATCATTCGCGATGCGCATGCTGGCACATCGGCCCTCAGCGTGCCGAAGCTGACCAAAGTCGCCCGCACCCGTCGGCGGGCTGGTGACAAGGACGTCATTTCACGTCGTCTAGGGATCGTTGCCGTCGTAAATCACCACGGCGGAGCGCTCTCTCGTCAGCAACTACGTCAACGATTCGGCATCAACGAGACCACACTGACCGACGACCTGTCGGCCATGCAATTCTGGGGACTGCCAGAAACAGATTTCGCTGGCGGTCAATTCGAACTCGATCCGACCGCTGACCCGGTAGAAATAACCAACGCGGAATTGCTTGCCCAACCGTGGCAACTTTCTGCTCCAGAAGCACTCGGTATCATCTCTGGCCTCAATGCTGTACCGACGATTCCGGGCGTTACCAAGGTGCAAGAAGCAGCCGCACAATCTTTAGCGACAAAACTTCGCGATGCTATCGATATGGTCAACCCCACGGTCGATGCCCACGATCCCATAGTGCATCCAGATTTAAGCCTTGGCGAAGACGATGAGGTCGCTGAAGTACTTCATCAGGCAGCGCAACTGCACCGAGTTGTGGACATCAGCTACTTTTCGGAATCCTCCGGACAGATCAGCACCCGCGCAATCGAACCACTGCAACTCGTATATGCCTCAGGACACGGATATGTCCGAGCGTGGTGCCGTGAAACCAACAGTCTACGGACGTTTCGTGTCGACCGGACGGGGACCGCGTCGATTACCGATGAATATTTTGATCCCACCACTCGACCTCTCACCAGTGACACCATCGCGCCGGCCGTCGATGCAACAGCCATCAGCGTCATCATCCATGCCACGCATCGCATCCGTGATGCAATCGGTACCTATCATCCAACGGCTACAGCCGTTGCTGCTGATGGTTCGCTTTTTGCACAATTGGCATTCCAGACACTGACACCATTACTAGGGCTCTTAGCGATGCATCCTGGACAAGTCGTCATCGTAGAACCCCAAGAAGTGCGCGCCGCCATTTGGGAACTCACGCAGGATGCCATCATCACACACTATGAGTCAACTCGATAAGTTGTCTCTGAGCTGTAGAATAGACCCACTTGTACAGAAAGGTAGACTATGCAGATCTTTAGAAACCCAGTCATTCTCCTGGTGTTGATCTTGCTGGCATTCTTGCTCTTTGGGGCCAATAAGCTGCCCAAAATGGCACGCAACATGGGCCAGTCAATGCGCATTCTGAAGTCTGAAGTCAAGGAAATGAAATCCGAGGGCAAAGACTCCAAAAAGAAGGATAAAGCCCAGGACAAGACACACGCCGACGATGATACAGAGGCCGTCGAGGGCACGCTCATCTCAAGGAACAACGAGACGACGAACTCTGGTTCGGAAGAGCAGCCTTCCAAGTAGCGTATTCTCAGCTCCATGACTTCCACTGACCAAAGTCATTCCGCATCGAAGAAGGGCCGCAAAAAGCGTCCAAAAACTCCCGAGGGGAACATGTCGCTTCGCGACCACCTCCGGGAGTTACGCAACCGTTTCTTCAAAGCGGGTATTGCGATTCTCCTAGGGACGATCGTTGGCTTCATTGTCTACCAGCCTGCCTTTACGATTCTGACCGAACCCATCACGCGCCTTTCGACAGAGGAAGCCCCCGTTGAGGTGATCTTCTCCTCGGTAGCCCAACCGTTCGACATTATGTTGCAGGTTGCGCTGTTCATCGGACTGATTCTGTCGTCACCAATATGGCTCTACCAAGTCTGGGCATTCATTGTGCCAGGGCTCCGCAAAAACGAGCGCCGTTATGCAATGGGATTCATTGCTGCCGCGGTTCCACTGTTTGTCGGGGGCATAGCCCTGGGCTGGTTTGCACTTCCTCAAGCGATGGCGTTTTTCACGTCCCTGACCCCCGATGGCACGGCACACCGTGTACTCGCCACGGTCTATGTTCCTTTCGTAACCAGACTGCTGCTGGCTTTTGGTATCGCGTTGGTGATCCCGGTGATTTTGGTTGGGCTCAATATGGCGGGCATACTCGAGGGCAAGACAATGCTCAAACACTGGCGTATATCGGTTTTCTTGATCGCTGTGATAGCCGCGATGGGTGCGCCCGGTTCCGATGTGATGACCATGTTCTACCTTGGTGCACCGCTTGCACTCCTCTTCGCCCTGGCACTCGCTATCGCTTTGCTCGGCGACCGAAGGCGTGCCAAGAAAGCAGCAAAAGAACACACCGCGGGCGACGCGGAGATTCAGCGCGGGGCACAGCCGCTGTCTGAAATGACACACGACGACTAAAATTGGAGCGTATGAGCGCCGATTCTTCTGATCATCAGCATCACGACCTCTCACCATCGGAACGCTATGCAGCTTCAAGACGGCGAACGGAATTTGCCAAGACGGAAGTCGGGCAGTTTTCAGCGGCACTAAAATTCCCGATGGATCAGTTCCAGGTGGAAGCATCACAATATCTTGAAGATGGACACGCGGTCCTCGTGGCAGCACCTACTGGTGCAGGCAAGACTGTTGTCGCGGAATTTGCCATCCACTTAGCTTTGGCCCAGCGCAAGAAGGCCTTTTACACCACCCCGATCAAGGCGTTGAGTAATCAAAAATACACCGATCTTGTAGCGACCCATGGCGCTGAAAAAGTCGGACTCCTCACCGGCGACACCTCGCGGAACCCCAACGCACAAATTGTGGTCATGACCACCGAAGTCCTGCGCAACATGTTGTATGCAGAGTCCACCACATTAGAGAACCTTGGCTATGTGGTCATGGATGAAGTCCATTATCTCGCCGACCGATTCCGCGGTGCTGTGTGGGAAGAAGTTATCATCCACCTACCTGAATCAGTACAGCTCGTTGCGCTTTCGGCCACCGTGTCGAATGCCGAAGAATTTGGTGCTTGGCTTGATACTGTGCGTGGCTCAACTGCAGTCGTCGTCTCTGAGCATCGACCCGTGCCGCTGTGGCAACACGTGATGGTGGGCAAAGACCTCTACGATTTGTTCTCCATGACGGGTGAGAAAGAACCCACCACCCGGGTCAACCCGGAGCTTGTCCAACTCGCCCAAAGTATTCAACGAGACGCTCAGGCCAATGATTGGGGTCGTCCCGGAACACGTTCACGAAACCGTCAACGAACCCGTGGGGGCCGTAGGCAGGGCGATCGGCGGCAATCGGATCATGGGGGAGCCCGGGGTAGACCGCAGCCACCGCGCAAAGATCTGCGTGTCTCGCGTCCGCAGATGGTGCGCATGCTCTCCAGAGAGGGGCTTCTGCCGTGCATCGGGTTCATTTTCTCACGCAACGGCTGTGATGCTGCGGTAGAACAGTGCCTCAGTGCTGGTCTTGATCTCACCACCGAGACCGAGAAACAACAGATACTGGAAACGGTTGATCGCGCCGCGACCGTACTGGCCGAACAGGACCGTGACGCCCTCGGTTTCTGGGGGTTCCGAGATGGTCTGCGGCGAGGATTTGCAGCCCACCACGCCGGGTTACTGCCGCTGTTCAAAGAGATCGTCGAAGAACTGTTTGCGACCGGCCTCGTCAAAGTGGTATTTGCCACGGAAACACTTGCATTAGGCATCAACATGCCGGCTCGAACCGTGGTCATTGAACGACTGGTGAAATTTGACGGTGAGTCGCATAAAGATATCACCCCGGGGGAGTACACCCAGCTGACCGGTCGAGCTGGTCGACGCGGTATCGATGTCGAAGGGCACACGGTGGTACTGTGGCAACCTGGGCTAGACCCAAGTGCTGTTGCTGGGCTCGCCGCTCGACGAACGTATCCGTTGAACTCGTCGTTTAAGCCAACCTACAATATGGCGGTCAACTTGCTGACACAGTTCGGCCGCGAACGATCACGCAATATTCTGGAATCCTCGTTCGCTCAGTTTCAAGCAGACCGGGCTGTAGTCGGCATAGCACAAGAGGTTCAACGCCAAGAACATTCCCTGACGGGCTATGAAGAAGCCATGGAATGTCACCTCGGTGATTTCACCGAATATGCGCGCTTGCGTGAAGAAGTGTCCAAAGCAGAAAAAGCCGCATCCCGCTCACGGAACCGGGCCCAGCGTCGTGCCGTAATGGAATCACTCAATAAACTTGCGGTGGGCGACATTATCGATGTGCAGGGCTCCCGAGATTTAGGAACATCCGTGGTGGTATCTGCGGCGGGCAACCCCACAAACCCACGTGTCGGGGTTGTGACAGCCAAAGGACAGCTACGGCGTCTCTCCACCGAAGAGATGGATGAGCCGATCGTTCCGTATGCTGGCGTTGAACTACCACGCAAGCTGCTGACCAAGTCACCAAAGCACCGCAAAAACATCGCCGGATGGATGCACGGTGCAATCAGCCAACAGCGCCCGCCCATTTCCGATGGCGAAGAACCCGTCGGGTTCCGTTATAAGGATGAATTCGATCTCAGTCGGGTAGACGAGCTGCGAAAAGAGCTACATGCACATCCTTGCCACGGGTGCCCGGACCGAGAAAACCATCAGACCTGGGCGAACCGGTGGCAAAAGCTTCGTGCAGAAACCGATAAAAACATCGCAAAGATCCAAGGCCGAACCAACACTATTGCGCGGACCTTCGACCGCATCGTGAGCCTACTCACGGACTTCGGATACGTGGAATATGATCATGTCACTGAACGAGGCAAGAGCTTGCGCCGAATCTATGGTGACCGTGACCTTTTGGTCTCCATGCTCTTACAATCTGGCCTCATGGACGACATGTCACCCGAAGATCTCGCAGGGTTAGCAGCCCTGTTGGTTTTCGAAGCACCAACCGAAGACCAGGTATTCCAACCGGCTATGCCCACACAAATGCTACAAGGCGCACTCGATATTGTGGACGAGCATTGGTACACCCTGGAACAAGCTGAACGGCAGGCTGACCTGACAGTCACTGCCCAACCGCATCCGGGGTTAGTATGGCCGATTGTGCGATGGGTTCGTGGATCCGAACTCCTCGCATCGCTGAGTGGCAGTGACATGGCAGCTGGAGATTTTATCCGGTGGGCACGCCAAGTCATGGATCTCTTGGGTCAGCTCGCGGGTCTCGATGATACCCACCCGGACCTTGCCCGACGCTGCCGCCGTGCCAAAGACCTGGTCAACCGCGGCATCGTGGCGTACTCCTCAACGGTTCGACTGCCAGATGAGCGCAAAGATGATGACGACTACAACACAATCGAACGACTGGATTTGAATCAGTGATCACGAACCTACTTTTGACCAATGGATACGTGCATTCAGTGACGGAGCCCTATGCCAACGCGCTACACGCCGACAACGGAGTCACTGCCTGGTTGGGTTCCGACGAAGCCGGCGAACAGATGGTCGCGGCAACCGCATCGGGACTGATAGAGCGTCGGGATTTGGATGGTGGACTGATCACCCCTGCCTTCGTCGACGGGTTTTCGACCACCCCGCTCGTGTCGCACGACGCTCGAAATGCGCTAAGCTCAACCGTTCCAACACCGCGCAGTGTGTATTATGCACCCCTAGATATGAACGCAAGCGATGCCGACGGCATCTATATCGCGGCAAACCAACTGGATCGGCTCGAAGAAGTGATTTCCGGGATTAAACCGCCAACACAGATGCTCCAGGAGTCCACCGAACCACAGCAGCTAGAACACATCTTGAGTGTCCTGGAACAACAACCCAATGCCACGCTGATGCGTTCTCGCCACCGGGTACTCATCAACCACGACATCAGCGATAAACAGATCTACCGCCTTGTGGAATCACACATTTCTGTGACGTTACTCCCTGATATTATCGACGGCCTCCCCGTCATATATGCACCTGTTGCTGCCTTACTTGCTGCGGGAGTCCATGTGGCCACTGGGACAGGGGAGTGGACCGGCTCGATCTGGACTGTGCTCACCGCGCTGATTGAACACCGGGACGCTGCTCAACGGATTTCTACGCGTGCCGCATTCAACACTGTCTCACGTGATGGCGTCCGTGTCTGGCCAAGCCGCATAGCTCAAGAGAATATGGCAGCCGGGCAGATTGCCGTAGGTTCACCGGCTGATTTCAACGTGTGGCGCGCCCAGGAACTTGGCGTACAAGCGCCCGACGTCAAGGCCGCCCACTGGTCCACCGATAAGCGCGCGGGAACTGCGTTATTGCCCGTCTTGTCATCTACGGATTCCGCGCCCACCCTGGAACTACGAATCCGTGATGGCCAAGCGTTGTAGCTTCACCCAGTTTGGCTAGCTATAATCGGAGGTTGATCCCGGCCCGATAGTCGGGGACTCTCGGTAAGAAAAGGACAACTTGTGCGCGCATTGACTATTATCCCCACCTATAACGAAGCTGAATCTTTACCCGGCACACTACAACGTCTGCGTGCGGCCGTGCCGGAATCCGACGTATTAGTGGTGGACGATAATTCGCCCGACGGCACCGGGGTCTGGGCTGATGCACAAGCTGCCAAGGACGACCAGGTATTCGTCCTTCACCGCCAGATTAAAGATGGCCTAGGTGGCGCATACATTGCTGGGTTCCGCTGGGGGTTACAACGAGAATACGATGTGTTAGTCGAAATGGACGCTGATGGCTCGCATCAGCCAGAACAGTTGCCCCGCTTACTCCAAGCCGTTGATGAAGCCGATCTTGTCATTGGTTCTCGTCGCGTGCCAGGCGGCAAAATGGTGAACTGGCCATGGCACCGAAAATTGCTGTCCATTGGCGGATCGCTCTACCCACAGATCCTGTTGGGCCTCCGGCTCACAGACATCACGGCTGGCTTCCGCGCGTACCGAGCTACCACCATTGCCGACATGGACCTCGACGCTGTCCAGTCCAAGGGGTATGGCTTCCAGGTCGACATGTCGTTCAGAACTGCCCGGCTTGGTAAGCGCATCGTTGAGGTCCCCATTACTTTCATGGAACGCGAGCATGGTGAATCCAAGATGTCAGGAAATATTGTCACCGAAGCATTCACAAACGTCACCAAGTGGGGGCTGGCCGCACGCCTAGAGAAACTGCAAGAACGCATTGGTCGCTAAGATGTAGACCCCAGCAATGGAGCGGGCCGGTAACCATCGTGGTTACCGGCCCTTACTGTAAAATCTTTGCGTAAGTTAGACGTCTACATCTTCGCCGCGACGCGCGCGAAACTTCTGTAGTTGCCCCTCGAGTGTCGCATCGAGCTCTTCAATGCTGCGACGTTCCAGCAACATGTCCCAGTGGGTACGCTGTGGTTTCGTATCATTGATATCTGGCGTTATCGCGTCAACGCGTAGCGCTTCTTTACCGGATTTCGTGTGCCATGTGTTTGGTACATCGGCTTCGGCAGCAAACGTTACGACAACCGATTCGCCATCTTCCGTGCGATATTCGACTTGTTGACGTGCAGCAGGCTCGACACCCGCTTCGGTTTCCATCGACTGGGCACCGATACGCATACCGCGTAGTGAACGATCAGACATTCAGATATTCCTCCAACCAAAATTCTGCAGACAAGACAGTCTATCGAAAAACGTCTCGCAATGTGTAACCCGTTCCAGACTACTTTTGTTCCCCATCATCACGGCGCGTTCGATGCTGCTGGTATTGGTCTTCGTCAAACTCTGGCTGAGCCAGTGCATCCTCCAAGGACGTGTCTTTGAGTTTTGGTGCCTTTGGTGCAACATCAGCAATCTCTGCAGCAGTCGTTGGACGCTTTTCACGGCGTGAGCGTGGGGTGGGCGGGGGAGTCGGGGCATCAGAGTCGTCGCCCGATCCGGTGGAGCCGTCCGGTGGGGTAGCGCCGCCTGGTTGTGGGCCGTAAGTTCCACCAAACCGGTTCAAAGCGTCGGTGACTTCGGAGGGGATGATCCACATCTTGGAAGATTCCGAGTCGGCAATCTGCGGTAAGACCTGTAGGTACTGGTAAGCCAAAAGATCTGCGTTCGGCTGGCCTTCGTGGATTGCTTCGAAAACCGTCACGATGGCTTCTGCCTCAGCGTTAGCTCGCAGAATGGCAGCCTGCGCGTCACCTTCGGCTTCTAGAATGGCCGCCTGACGTTGACCTTCCGCCGTCAAGATTTCTGACTGCTTCTGTCCTTCGGCGGTCAAAATAGCGGCACGACGATCGCGTTCCGCACGCATTTGCTTTTCCATCGAGTCCTGAATGGTGCGTGGGGGATCAATAGCCTTCAACTCGACGCGCGACACACGCAGACCCCACTTGGAAGTTGCTTCGTCGAGCACGCCACGCAGCTGGGTATTGATGGCATCACGTGATGTCAGCGTCTCTTCGAGGTTCATGAAACCGACCACGTTACGAATGGTCGTCGTGGTGAGGTTTTCAACCGCCGCAATATAATTGGCGATACCGTAGGTCGCCGCCGTTGGGTCGGTGATCTGAAAGTACACCACGGTATCGATGGACACCACGAGGTTGTCTTCGGTAATCACCGGCTGTGGCGGGAAGGTAACCACTTGCTCACGCATATCAATGAGTGGCAGCATTTCATCGACAAACGGGACCATCATGGTCAAGCCAGCCATCTGTGTCCGTTGATATTTACCGAGCCGTTGGATAATCCCACAGTGCCCCTGAGGAACAATGCGGAAGGACTTCGCCAAGATGGCCACCACAAAGATGGCCAACACGACGAAGAGGATGATAAGAAAAATATCCATAGTTCTTCCTGATTGATCGTTGGTGTCGCTTTATATGACTGACATTATCTATGTGAAACTCAATGGTGAACTCATGACCTCAAGCAGGTGCCGAGTCCGAAGTCGCAGCAACCCACACGATAGCTCCTTCAATTTGTTGGACTACCACCGGAGCGTCAACGAGGATCGGTGTTGGCCCATACGTACGAGCCGACCATATTTCATTGCCGATCCGCACTCTGCCCGCACTTGAGGTCACATCCTCAGTGACCTCACCCACATGACCAACGTAACGGTTCACGCTCCAGGGGGAGGGGCCGGTGTCATTCTCTTTTCGTTTTGTATCAAAGCTGCGAAGCCACAAGAGAGAGGCGATAGATATAACCGTCACAATAATGAACTGCACGTAGATTGGCGCGCCCAATACATCGGCGATGATCGCCGTCACAGCACCCGCAGAAATCAGCAAGAAGGTCATTTCGCCGGTGAGAACCTGCACGCTAATCAACAGCAGCATGATAATCAGCCAGAAGGACCAAAAATTCACCAGAATCCACTCAAACATGCTGGCCTCCCAAATGTACGTTCATGTGACTAGGATACTTCCGATTCACAGTTGATTGGTGCGTTCCCTACAGATTACGGCGTAGAATAGTTGCATGGCCACAATTTATACTGCGGAAACGAATCCCACGAAAAAAGAATTTGTGACCTCGTGGTTAGACAATCAATTCTGGGGCGGATCTGGCGATCCAGAGCTCATCGGCACGTATCGGTTCGACGATACCAGCGGTGAAGTTGGTTTCGAGGGATTCGTGCTCAAACGTGGCGACACGATTCTCCATCTGCCGGTGACGTATCGTGCTGCGCCGCTGGACGGTGCTGACGACTACTTGATCACCAAAATGAATCACTCAGTTTTGGGGGATCGTTGGGCATACGATGCGATGGCTGACCCGGTAGGCATCCACATGTTGAATCAAGCACTTGCTGGAGAAATTCACCAGGCAGAACTGCATTTCTACAATGAAGATGGCCAATATCTTGGGTCAGAAGACTCCGACATCAGCATCTATATACGCGGGGAACTGCCAGACAGTTGGGGCACGGTCTCAGTCCACCACGTACTGGACCACCTCGATCTCGATGGTGGCGAATATCGACGACTGGTCGGTCGTTGGGAAGATGCCTCTGCGACGTTATTCGAGCTCACGCCAACACCTGAAACTCCAACAGATTCCAATCCAATCATCGCCGAATAACGCACCACTTCTACGTATTAACTTGAACGCCGATAATCTACATTATGTAAAGTTGACAGCCTGGAAAGCCCCTCACCGGACTTATGCACGCCTCTTCGCTTGTGTGCCGATGAACGTCTGTATCTCGTGCGCTAACCAATAGGCTGCTCGGCGTGATTCGTACCAGTACCCCACTTGAAGTCGTGCCGACACGGCCTGCTGTGATACCCCCAGCTCACTTGCTGTGAGTGACTGAGGAATTGCCAGCGTTGACCATCACCCCGGCTTCTTGGCCCTCGTCGGACCTGCGCCGTTCTATGGCTGATAGCAACTGCAAGCTGGACTCAATAGCCCCTAATTGTGGCACCTCCTTTGGCCCGATAATGGCCCCACTATCTGCCATCGCTACTAAGACCTGACCCGGCGCCCGTAGCGCGTCACCAGCCACCGCCAATGCCGCGTCGAGGTCGCATTGGAGACCGCCGGACCCCATGGCGTCGCTCCCCTGGTGGCCTGGCAGTAAGGTGAGGTGCATCCCCCAAAATGCCGAGCGTGCCACAGATAAAATAAGCCCCACAGCCTCATGTGGCGACGCGAGACATCCCTGTACCTGATGATGATGAGCCTTGAAACCCGCTACTGGAGTATCGACCGCATCCGGATGCGAACTGAGTGATGCCACCAGTTGCCCCACTGCTTGTACGGCTTGACCTTTTGAAAGGCTTTTAGTCGGGGTTAACGTCACACACAGCATACAAACAAGCCTATCCCCTTGTGGTGTGCGAGAGTCGACAATCCCCCAGCACGGCGTATGAGATGCGTTACAAGCAAAACATTTTGAAGATGCCAATCTGCCCTAGACTAAAGAATATGACCACTGAGCCCAAACCTGCGTCTACCTCTCACGTGACGGCCATGTTGATTATTGATGCTGTATTGATTGTCATTTTCGCGATCATTGGCGTGGCGTCTCATGACGGAAATCTTGGCATAAGCAATATTGCTCGAGTCGCTATTCCATTTTTACTGCCGTATCTCTTTTTGGCCGCAGCGATCAAACCGACCGAGCTTATCAACAACATTTTTCCTGCAGGTCTGGCACTCTGGCTCATCACTGTTGTACTCGGGCCGATACTTCGCTCCATGTTATTTAGTGACACTTCTGCTCTTGCCTTCATCTTGGTCGCAGCTGGCGTTCTTGCCGTATTTATACTTGGGCGCCGAAGCATTTCGACGCTACTCACTCGTCAACGTAAAACCGCCTAGACTGAACACTGAAATACCCCGAGGAGGACCATGGTTACCGCATTTGTCATGATCAAAACTGACACGAATCGCATTCCAGAAATAGCCAATGATCTGGCTGACAAAGAAGGCATCACACAAGTGTACTCCGTCACAGGCCACTGGGACCTTATTGCCATGGTGCGCGTGCGTGAATTTGACCAGTTGGAAGACGTCATCTCTGATCGCCTCTCGAAAGTATCTGGCATCCGTGACACCGAAACGCTTTTGGCGTTTCGGGCGTATTCTCAGCATGATCTCGAAGAAGGATTCGCACTCGGATTCGAGTAGAGTTCCGACACCACTCCCCTGTGATAATGCTGCCTACAATTTCGTAGGCAGCATTCGTCATTGCAGGAACTTAGTTGTCGTACGGCCGAGAAACTTTTACCCAGTTATCCAGGACTTTCTGGGCAGCCCCTGAATCAATCGACTCTTCGGCGCGTTTCATATTTTGGCGCATACGGTCAAATAGATGGCCCGACGCGTTGCTATCGTATGCGGTGAGTCCTGCAGCAGTGTTCAGAAGAACTGCGTCTCGTACTGGACCGGTCTCCCCTGCCAGCATTTCCCGAACGATGCCGGCGTTGTAAGCTCCGTCCTTACCTGCCAGAGATTCGACCGATACAAGCTCGATGCCAAATTCCTGTGGATGCAGCTCATGCTTCTCCACTGCGCCGTCGCGGATCTCAAACATCATGGACGGACCCGAGGTGGTGATTTTGTCCCGCCCGTCGGATCCTCGGAACACGAGCCCACGCACTCCCCTGTCTGCAAGTACACCGGCCAGCAGTGGGGCCATCTTTTCAGATGCGCAACCCAACGCCTGTGCTTGGGCGCGAGCTGGATTTGATAAGGGGCCGAGATAGTTGAACGCGGTCGGGACGCCAAGCTGTTTGCGAGCCGGAGCCACGTAGCGCATTGAAGGATGGTACTCCTGCGCGAATAAAAAAGTGATCCCAGCCTCTTCGAGTGACTGTTTTGCACGCAACTGCGTGAGGTTTAGATCCACGCCTAACGCCTCGATGACATCCGCAGCCCCTGCCGTTGATGATGACCCTCGGTTGCCGTGTTTTACGATTTTTGCGCCGGCCCCTACTGCCACCAACGATGACATAGTGGAAAGATTCACCGTACCGAGGCGGTCTCCCCCAGTCCCCACAATATCCAGCACGTCGGACGGCAACTCAACACCGACGGCTTCGGCAAGCATTGCATCGGCTAAACCAAGAAGCTCCTCCACCGTCTCACCTTTTGTGGAAAGGGCCATCAAGAATCCAGCAATCTGAGCATCAGTGGCAATCCCGGACATCATCTCTTGCATCGCCCAAGCAGCTTGATCCTGCGTCAAATGCTGTTGATTCGATACTGCAGACAAGACTGTTGGCCAATTCATCAGATGTTTCCTCAGGACTATACGGTTCCTCATTACTGTGGTCATCCTATTACTCATCGTCGAAAGATTTCCCCACATAACCCTGTACTGCAAGACGACGGCATGGTAGACCCCACTTTCTTGTGTCCTTTCGCTTAACAATTCGGTGGCTTCCAGAGGCGAGAAAAAGCACGTTCAGCTGGCGTTCTGGGCAACGAAAACTGCGTACTCCCTGGGAATTATGGGGGTTCGCGGCGATCGCTGTTGTGCACTTCACAAGAAAAAGACACGCTATGGGCAAGTCTCATTGTGAATCTTGGACACTTTCGGGCCATAATGAAAGGGTGACAACATCAACTCAAACTCTCTCGCATAATCCCACCGGCTTCCCAAGTCGGCCCAACCTGTCTGCCGTCGGCACCATGGTGTGGCTTGCTTCGGAAGTAATGTTTTTCGGTGGTCTGTTCGCTATGTATTTCACACTGCGGTCGACATCACCGACACTGTGGGAAGAAAACACTGCGCAATTGGACCCGGTACTGGCGACGATCAACACCGTAGTGCTGGTCATCAGCTCGTTTACCGCCCAGTGGGGTACACACGCTGCCATCAACCTCCGTCCGCGTCGCACAAGCAACAAACTCAAGGACTGGGGTGTTGTGGAATGGTTCATCGCTTCCTTCATTCTTGGTTCGATCTTCTTGTCGGTACAGGCATACGAATACGCAGTTCTTGTATCGCACGGAGTGACAATTGCCGCGAATGCCTATGGTTCAGCCTTCTACATCACGACAGGCTTCCACGCGCTGCACGTTCTTGGTGGTTTGATCGCGTTCCTCTTCGTCATTGGACGCGCTCACCTCGCGAAGCGCTTTGGAAACCATGAATCTACGATTGCCATTGTCATTTCGTATTATTGGCACTTCGTTGACGTAGTCTGGGTAGCCCTTTGGTTCATTATCTACGTCATCCAGTGACCTGTTCGGTCCGCCGGCTCGACATCAATCGCACCCGAGGTAACCGGAACGGACTTGTCACACCCCATCCGGTTATACAAAATGTAAGGAATCCATAAAGTGAAGGCACTCTCACAGAACCGTCGCCACCCCATGGTCGGAGTGGCCCTGCTGTTGCTGGGTCTGTTGCTGACCGGAGGTCTATACTCGTTGGCCTCCAACATCAACTCCGCATCTGCTTATTCTCAAGCCGATTACACCAGCGCCGACAACATCGACGACGGTGAAACACTGTTCAACGCGAACTGCGCCTCCTGCCACGGAATCGGCGCAACCGGCGGACCCGCGGGTCCGTCTTTGATTGGTGTGGGTGCAGCCTCGGTTGATTTCCAGGTTGGAACCGGCCGTATGCCTCTTCAGATGACCGGTCCACAGGGGCAAAAAAAACCCAACCAGTTCAGTGAGGAACAGACCATGCAAATGGCTGCTTACGTTCACTCACTCGGCACCGGTCCAACTATCCCAGAAGAGGAATACCTCGACACAGATCACGCTGACGTCGATGTTGCACGTGGTGGCGACTTGTTCCGCGTCAACTGCGCAATGTGTCACTCTGCTTCTGGCGGTGGAGGTGCCCTGACTCGTGGTAAATATGCGCCTAGCGTGCACGGCGTTGAAGAGCAGCACATCTACGAAGCCATGGTGACTGGCCCACAGAACATGCCCGTCTTCTCCGACTCGAACCTGACTCCCGAAGACAAGCGCGATGTCATCGCCTACTTGAAGGAATTCGGAACCCAAGGTTATCCAGGTGGCGCATCGCTTGGTTCACTTGGCCCCGTAGCTGAGGGACTCTTCGTATGGACCGGTGGTCTCGCACTGCTCATCGGTTTCATGGTTTGGATGACCACCAGGTCGTCATAAGACTTATCGAATTTTCGTCGATTAAAACATCACCAACATCACTCAAGTAAAGGAATCAGATCTATGGGCGAGCACCGCCACGGAGATCCCGACACACCGGGCACCGTAGAGCGCGCTGGTGACGATTCGGGTAACTTCGCTATCGAAAACCCGGGATTGCCACCGCACCGGCCACGTATTACGGATGAGGATCCACGTGCCGCTAAGCGCGCAGAACGCCAGGTTTCTTTCCTGTTCATCCTGTCTATCCTCGGTACCATCCTGTTCTTTGTTGGGTACTTTGGGGTCGGACAGCTGCCTGCAGACGAAACTGACATGAACATCATTCGCCTGCAGAACACACTACTGGGCCTCGGTACCGCATTTGCCATGCTGGGTATCGGCGTCGGTATCGTCCAGTGGGGTCGCGCCTTGATGCCAGACCATGAATGGGTTGAAGAACGCGAATCAGTCACGACGGAAGAAGATCGCGCCGATGCAGTCAACATCATCAACGATGTTGTTGACGAAACGCAGATCAAGCGTCGTCCGCTCTTGCGTAATACTCTCATCGGTGCGCTTGCCATTGCACCGCTGCCTGCCATTGCGATGTTCCGTGACCTCGATAACACGCGTAACCAGTCTGATGATCCAGCAGAAAACTTTGGTGTCGAGCGTATGCGTCACACCGTATGGGATACCGGAACACGCCTGGTACGGGACGTGAGCGGCACTCCTATTAAGGCCTCCGATGTCACCATTGGATCCGCATTGCACGTCGTCCCAGACGGCTTGCTCGATATGGAACACGACATGCTGAACCAAAAGGCGAAAGCTGTCGTATTGCTCATGCGGCTCAACCCAGACGATATGCAAATCAGCGCGGGACGCGAAGACTGGCACGTCGATGGAATCGTTGCCTACTCGAAAATTTGCACCCACGTCGGTTGCCCGATCGCGCTGTATGAACAGCACACACACCATCTGCTGTGCCCGTGCCACCAGTCAACTTATGACCTGACACAGGAGTGCAAGGTCATTTTCGGACCGGCATCACACCCACTGCCACAGCTGCCAATCTCTGTCGATAATGACGGCTACCTGGTTGCCCAAAGCGACTTCCAAGAGCCCGTCGGCCCCGTTTACTGGGAACGCGACCCAAGACCAGCTGAGGAGCGTGGTGCATAATGTCCGTTATGCAGGACTATCAAGCTTCCACCCGTACAGGCAAGATCGCAAACTTTGTCGACACCCGTATGGGCGCTTCCAAAATGGTCAAAGAGTTTGGTCGCAAACTCTTTCCAGACCACTGGACATTCCTTTTTGGTGAAGTAGCACTCTACTCTTTCATCATCGTCGTGCTCTCGGGGACCTTCCTCACCTTTTTCTTCGACCCGTCAATGTCTCACGTTGTTTACGAAGGAGCGTATAAGCCGCTCTACGGCATCGAAATGTCGGCCGCATATGCATCCGCCCTGGATATATCTTTTGAGATCCGTGGCGGACTGTTCATGCGTCAGGTACACCACTGGGGCGCACTTATCTTCGTAGCGGCAGTTTCCGTGCACATGCTCCGGGTCTTCTTTACCGGTGCATTCCGTCGTCCGCGTGAACTCAACTGGGTCGTTGGTTCGGTACTGCTCATTCTGGCTCTCGCAGCTGGCTTCACCGGCTATTCCCTCCCAGACGAGGTGCTCTCCGGTAACGGTCTACGGATTATCGATGGCGTGATGAAAGCCATCCCAGTAGTTGGTACGTATATGTCGTTCTTCTTCTTCGGAGGAGAATTCCCAGGTACTGAAATTATTCCGCGACTGTACTCACTGCACATCATGGTCATCCCGGCACTCATCATCTTGATGGTTGCAATCCACCTGTTCATGGTCGTCGTTCACAAACACGCTCAGTACCCTGGACCAGGTCGCAAGCACACCAACGTGGTCGGCTACCCCGTCGGCCCCGTCTATGCTGCAAAAGCCGGTGGCTTCTTCTTCATCGTTTTCGGGCTGATTGCTCTCATCTCAGGCTTCCTGCAGATCAACCCCATATGGACCTACGGCCCATATGACCCCTCACCTGTATCTGCTGGTACCCAGCCCGACTGGTACATCGGTTGGGTTGACGGTATCCTGCGACTCATGCCCGGTATGCTCGGTGACTTCTCCATGTTGTGGCATATCCCGATGCCATGGGGTTGGAATGCCCTCCCGATGGGTGTGCTCATACCGCTCATACCCGCGGGTGTGCTCATCGTTGGAATGGTCCTGTGGCCATGGCTCGAACGTGGCATCACCGGTGACAACCGTGAACACCACATTCTCGACCGACCACGCAACGCGCCGGGACGCACCGCCACCGGTGTTGCCGCAGTCATTTTCTACTGTGTTATGTGGGCAGCAGCGTCATCGGACTTGATGGCTGTTTACTTCATGCTCTCGTTGAATGACGTCGCCTATGCATTGCGCTTCCTGCTCATCTTTGGGCCCATCATCGGCTTCATCGTCACCAAGCGCATCTGTTTGGCACTGCAGCGCAAAGATCGCGAAATAGCGTTGCATGGTCGTGAGACTGGCGTCATCGAGTGGACTCCAGAAGGAGCTATTCTTGAGCGCCACGAAATGGTGGACCAGTACCGGCTCTACGAACTCGTAGCGTTCGAGTCACCAGAGGCAAAGCCTGCTCAGCCCAACAAAAAAGGCAAGGTCAGCCTCTTGGAGAAGCTCCGGTCCAGTGTGTCACGCCGATTCTTCGAAGACCGCGTTGCACCAGTGACCGCTGAGGAACTTGCCGAAGCTCGAGTAGACCACGATCAAGAGCGCCGTAAGCTCCAAGGCTCCGTTGACACAGCGGTCAACGAGCTCGAGGGTAAACGTGATCAGTCCTAAACATTAGGAAATTGACGATAAGGTCTGTCCGGTTGAATTCATTCAACCGGACAGACTGCTTTAACCGGACGTTTCCCTCAATACAAACGGTGAGATGTGCTCACTCCCCCGATGACACTCGGAACTACCTTAATACGATCACATACAACGTTAGGGGGCGCGCTGAAACCTCAACCAAGAAAATCTGGACATAATTAGGTATCTCCCGCATTCGGGCCGCACCTCACAGTCGCCTGCGGATTGAGCTGGGCTCTATCGAGACTCCCACGAAGAGTCCCTGCTCGGCCTCAATATAGTAAGTTGAGGGAGCAGGATCATATACAGCATGTTCGAGAGCCATGGCTTATCATCAGACTAAACCGATCGGCGCCAGTGATAGCGTACGTGATAGCCATCCGCGTGCAGGACCGACAAATTTTAGTCGCGCATAGTCTGCTGTGTATTGGCGCATGTTGGGACTCTCGATGTCTACCCGGGTGGTCTTGCTTCGGATCCGATCTATGTTGGCATCACGGCGTCTGACGATCGAATTGCACCGGTCTAACCATTAGGAAACAACAATATGGGCATCCGGCAGCGGCCATCTCAACTCATTGCGCATTCCGACGGGACCCGCAGTGTAATGCCCAGACATACATGCTCTGACTCGCAACGATCGCGAAAAGTCGCCCAAATCCAGAGCCTGAATCTTTCACAGCCCACCGCTACCGATTCATAATCCAAGTACTTCCCGATCCTCCGACCGGTGCTATCAAATCGTCGGACATCCGATAGTGAATACGCGTTCAAAACAGCCGTCAATACCGGTTGCCGAACCGAAACGGTAGTACGATCCATGGTCCTAGAACAGTACTAAGCTAACGGATACATTGGATCGACGTACAGCCGATTCGACACCATGCACAGCCGCCCCTGTGTTAGGGAGGTGCTTCGGGTAGCGGTGTTCTCCTGATCGGGTAGCAGGAGTATTGGTATCGGGTAGCGGTGAGTTCCTGGTTTGTGGTGTGCTCTATTTCACACGTGATAATTCGGTTGCGTGTGCAATATTGAATGGAGTATTTGTGACGGATTACCGATTATTGATGTCGCTGCTGATCCAGGGCTGGACGTATAGGCAAATCGAGTCCGAATGGGTTGTTCCCACCAGACGATCGCCAAAGCTAAACGGATCTGTCAGGATCATGATTTCACCTCCACGAAGCAGATTCAGCAGCTCACCGGTGAGGACTTAGCGGTCTTATTCGAAGACGGCCGAAAAGCTGTTTCCGAAGCCTTCGTTGGTTTCGATGTCGCCGCGATGGTCAAACGTCGAGTAGGCAAACACAAACCTGCTTTGCGGGTGCTCTGGGCCCAGTATTTAGATACCGATGCTGCGCCAGGGCAACGGCATTACAGTTATCAACGGTTTTGCAGGATCATTGGCGACCATGTTGAAGTCAATGACTGACCATGCGCATCAGCCATGTGCCAGGGCATACGATGCAAGTCGACTGGGCCGGTGAAAAGATGAGCATCTTTGATCCGATCACTGGACGAAGTACGCGGGTGTCAGTATTTGTTGCGACCTTGCCATATTCGGGGATGGTATTTGGACAAGGCTACCTGGATGAAAAATCTCCCAACTGGTTAGATGCACATCAACAAGCCTTCCACGCGTTTGGCGGTGTCCCACAGGTGGTGATCCCAGATAATGCCTCGACTGCTTCCAACCAGATCAGTCGCGGCGACCGGGCCAGACAAGTCAATCCGGGCTACCGGGATTTTCTAGAGTATTACGGGACTGCGGCGGTTCCCACCAGAGAGGCGGCGCCGCAAGAGAAAGGCAGCGTGGAATCGGGAGTCAAGATTATCACCCACGAAGTCATCCGAGCGTTTGACCATCACCGTTTGCTGACGTAGATGAGCTCAATACTGTCTTGAACGCGCAGGTTGACCGGATCAATGTCAGAACACCATTGCGAGGCCAACAGCTCAGCCGTAAGGCACTGTTTGACTCCGCTGAGCAGGCGGAGCTTCTACCACTGCCAGATGACCCATGGCAGCCGGTGACATGGAAGAAGGCGAAAGTCAGCAGGGATTATCACCTGGAAATTGCCACTGTTAAGTACTCAGTGCCATACGCCTATGTGGGTCGCCAGGTGGAAGCGAAAATCACCGGTGACCATCTTGTGGTGTACTGCGATGGCAAGGTTATTGCTGATCACCGCATTGACGCACGAAAGCACGTGTTTGTTACCAATCCAGACCATGTGCCGACCTATCACCAGCACGCATCGGATCTTTGGTCCAGGGCGTATTTTGAACGGCAAGCCCCTAAGACAGGACTTCACACGGTTGAGGCGATCATCAGTGTATTGGATCGTCAGCGGATCGAAGCCCAAGGCTATCGGACTTGTCGCAATATCCTAGATCTAGCCAAAGGCGACAACAACAAAATTCTGCTGGAACGGGCCTGTCAACATGTCGTGGCCCAAGATACTTCACGACCAGTGAGCTACACCGCCATCAAACAACGCATGGTGGCGCTTCGGGCTCAAGCAGCGGCCCGCCCCACTACGGGTGCTGAGCAGTTTGGCGCTCCACTTGAGCCACCTGTTGACCGCAGAGATACCAGTGGGGCGTATCTAGCAGGGTCTCAACGGTTTCGCCCTAACGCGTTGCTCAAGAACTCTTCGGCTAATCAGCTGGATGGAGGGCAGAACTAATGGACCGTCATTTAACCGAAGACGATATGACAACGTTTACCAAGCTGCGCATGACAGCTTTTGGTCGCACTGTGATCGATCTGGCCAACGACCCCACCTATGATGACTGGACGTTTTCTCAGAAGATCCATTACGCCATGGATACTGAGCTGACCGCCAGGCAGGAACGACGGACCCAGAAACTGCTGAAGGCTTCCAAATCGCCAAATCCCGAAGCCTGCGTCGAAGAAATCCGATACCTGCCTGGCCGCAACCTCAACCGAGAACACGTTGGACGACTGGCCAGTTGCCAATGGATTGACCAGACCAACAATCTCGTCGTCCTAGGCACCTCCAGTGTGGGCAAAACCTATTTAGCCCAAGCACTGCTCAATGCTGCCTGCAGAAAATTCTACACGGCACGGTTCTTCCGCCTGGGCGACCTCGCTAACCAGTTATCGGTATTGAGCCATGACTCCCAGCAGCGCCTGAATTTTCTGAACGATCTACACAACTGTGACCTGTTGGTCTTGGATGACTTCTTAACCACCCCAATCAACCAACACATTGCAGCTGAATTACTCAACATCACGGCAGCTCGTGATGGAAAAGGCTCCACACTGGTGACCTCACAATTCGATCCCGAGGACTGGTACAAAACCTTCAACGATGCCGTCATTGCAGAATCAATCCTGAACCGAATTGTTGGTTCTTCCGAGATCTTGCAACTCAACGGTCCCAACATGCGACAGCACAAACACCTGACCGAGTAATCAAACGGCGGCATCCGGATCAGTGCTACTGGATACTGGTCCGGATGCTACCCGAATGCAAGAACCCCGCTACTAGAAAGACGTCCCAAACACCCCTGTGCATCAAATTCCGTTCTAGTCGGGCATACGTAGCCGGTGCGCATCGCAACTGACGGGTGCAAACATGCGCTTAGACAGTCTCGTCAATAAGATGTCGGCCATGAAGGCGATAAGAACCCAGCCACGTCACCGACGTTTTCCCGCTGGTTGAGCACGTAACCGGGTCCTCGGGGCTTTTGCACGGGGGATGGGTTGTCAGGGTCATTGTCTGGTTGGGGTGGCCCGAAACGGTCGTGCAGTTGCTGTAGGAGTGTCGATAGCGCTGTTGAGCAACTTCAGCGGCCTGTTCGCGATTTACCTGGCTCATGGCCACGTCTACCGGTCTCTTCATGGCCAACAGACTTCAGACGCAGCACATACCCCGCAGATCAGGAGAATAGAGTCAAAACTGTCACAAGCACCAGTATTCCCGCGACTAGGATTGCGGGCAGGATCTGTTTCAAAGTGACGGATCTATTTTCCGCCTGCATTGTCGACTGAAAATTCGTGGACGGTGCGTTATGACGGGGCGCGCCAACTTGGGCCTGTGGCCGATATCCTGCTCCGCCGTAATACTGCTGGCTCCCCTGCTGGGCGCCCGTGTCAAATGTGTTCTGAGCTGCCTGCCCGAAGTCCGTATAACCTGAGCCATTTCCCCAATCAGGCCTCGCTTTGTGGGTCAAATCGCTCGAGTAGTAGTTCCACGCTGAACTACGTTCTGCATCATCTTGATAACCGGGCAGATTCGAATACCGCGGCTGATCAGACGGCGACTGGTTATACACAATCTCGCTCGGGTCGCTCCCCCAATTGCGTTGCGTATTTGACGACGCTGTACTGACATCTTGGCTAGACCATTGATTTGATGAGCCCGCCCCATCCATGGGTTGGTCGAATTCCTCAATAGCGTTGGCGACGTCGATTTGAATGCGCTTCCTTTTCGAGGCCGCATATTCAGTCGATCCGTTTCGTTTGGCCCATTGCATTGCGGGGCCAATAGATCTTCGATTTGATGGTTTATTTTCGCTGAGCAAAGATCCACCTCTACAGTTATGGTGACGTGCAATTATTTACAGTGTAGAGCAGAACCGTAAGGACCCGGGATGTCTGCTCTCCACCTCGTCCTGCGTTGGAAATGTCGGCTTAACGACCTACGGGTCTCAGTCAAAGAACTGAGACCCGTAGGTTTAGAGGATTGGCACTGTGTGTTTAGTGCTTGTGTTGACCTTTGGAATATTCAAAGACCCATCCGGTCACGAAGAAGAGGCCCAGGAAGAGACCGATGATGAAGATCCACCAGTCAACAGCAACTCCAATGAATAAGATGGCACAAGACACGCCGAGGCCTAGTGGCCACCAGCTCCACGGCGCGAATCGCGCATAGGTGCCAGCGTATTCCGCGATCTCACCGTCTTCCTGATCGTCCACGCCTGTTTTGTATTCTTTGTCTACAAGACGCAGGTAGTAGGCAATCATGTACTGCATGGCGGCCAGAGCGAAAAGCGCTGGGATACCAACCCATTCAGTCCCACGAGTCCAAATCGCGTACACGACCGCAACTAGGAGAAAGAATGTTCCAAGAATCGCGAACAGTTTCGCATTAATCTTCACGTCAGGCACCTACCTTCGTTGTCATTTGTTCACGACGCTCTAGCGGAATCAGTTCTGGGTGATGTAGGTCCAATGCTGGACGTTCAGAACGGATACGCGGCAGGGCGTGGAAGTTGTGACGTGGTGGTGGACATGACGTAGCCCATTCGAGGGATCCGCCGAAGCCCCATGGGTCATCCACGGTGACTTTCTTACCATAACGGGCGGTGTAGTAGATGTTCCACAGGAACGGAATGATTGCCGCGCCGAGGAGCATAGAAGAGATCGTGGAGAACTGGTTCATCGCGGTGAAACCGTCCTCGACCATGTAGTCAGCGTACCGACGGGGCATACCCATGACGCCCAACCAGTGCTGCACCAGGAAGGTTCCGTGGAAGCCAAGGAAGAGCATCCAGAACTGGATTTTGCCCCACGTTTCGTTCAGCATCTTGCCGGTGAATTTTGGCCACCAGAAATAGAAGCCTGCGAACATGGCGAACACCACGGTACCGAAGACAACGTAGTGGAAGTGTGCGACAACGAAGTACGTATCAGATACTTGGAAGTCCAACGGTGGCGACGCCAGAATAATACCGGTCAGGCCACCGAAGAGGAAGGTCACCATGAAACCAAGGCTCCACAGCATCGGAGTCTCGAACGTGATGGATCCTCGCCACATGGTACCGATCCAGTTGACGAACTTCACGCCGGTAGGCACAGCAATGAGCATGGTCATCAGCGAGAAGAATGGCAGGAGCACCGAGCCGGTGACGTACATGTGGTGAGCCCACACGGTCATGGATAGTGCTGCAATGGCCGCGGTCGCAAAGACCAGTGATTTATAACCGAAGATTGGTTTACGTGAGAAGACGGGGATGATCTCGGAGACGATACCAAAGAACGGCAGCGCAATAATGTACACCTCCGGGTGCCCGAAGAACCAGAACAAGTGCTGCCATAGAATGGCGCCACCATTTTCTGGGTCAAAGATATGGCCTCCGAAGCGACGGTCGAGTCCAAGCCCAAACAGTGCTGACGCTAGCGGTGGAAACGCCATGAGAATCAGAATACCGGTAATCAGGGAGTTCCAAGTGAAAATCGGCATGCGCCACATGGTCATACCTGGGGCACGCATTGAGATGATCGTGGTGACGATGTTAACGCCACCAAGAATCGTACCGAAGCCCTGGAGCGCGAGGCCAAAGACCCAGAGGTCTCCACCGATTCCTGGCGAGTAGGTCGCGTTCGAAAGCGGCGCATATGCGAACCAACCGAATGACGCTGCACCCTGAGGGGTGAGGAAGCCTGCAACGACAATAAGCGATCCGAAAAGGAAGAACCAGAAGGCCAACGCGTTGAGACGTGGGAAGGCCACATCAGGTGCTCCGACTTGTAATGGCATGATCACATTGGCGAAACCAATAAATAGCGGCGTCGCGAACATCAACAGCATCAGTGTGCCGTGCATTGTGAACAACTGGTTGAACTGTTCTTTCGTCTGCAGTACCTGCATACCCGGGGAGAACAGTTCGGCACGGATCAGCAGCGCCATGACGCCGGCGAGGCCGAAGAAAATAAATGACGTGATCAGGTACATAAACCCGATTGTCTTGTGGTCAGTCGACGTGATCCAGTTGACGATAAGGCGACCTTTTGAAACGGGCACTACCTGTGGCCGGACGCGTGACTGACTCTCGTCTTGTGTGTATTCGTAAGTAGTCATGTACTTTTACTCCTCGATCCGTTGTGGATCGCCCAAAGGTACCTCTTGGTCCTGCTGACCTTCTGGGTTTTCGTTCGGGTTGCGGTTGAGTTCAGAACCCGACAGCCCCTCTGGCAGCTGACGAATCTGATTCAAGAATTCGCCCTCGTCAACGATTTCAACATTAAAGAGCATTTCGGAGTGGTATTCACCGCAGAGCTCGGCACATTTCCCGTGGAATTCACCGGTCTCGCCTGGCGTGAGGTACATACGGTTTGTCTGCCCTGGAACAATGTCCATCTTCTGCAAGAAGGCAGGTACCCAGAACGAGTGAATAACATCGCGTGACTTCAGCTGGAACTCAACTGGCACATCAACGGGAAGGTAGAGCGTTGGCAGTGTATCTTCAACGCCCTCTTCGCCGGTCAGTTGTCCCTGAACGCCGTAGAGGTGACGCTCCTCTGTTTGGCCGTCTTCCGTGGTGTATTCGTAGTCGAAGTCCCACGCCCACTGCTTACCGTGAACGGTGACGGTCAGTGGTGAATCCTCCACCGGGGTGCTGATTTCGCGTTCAACGCGGTCAGTAAAGCCCCACAGGGTGAGTACCAAAATAATTGGAATCACGGTAAACATGGTTTCCATTGGCATATTGTAGGCAAGCTGACGCGGATACCCTTTGTCGCCCTTACGACGACGGTACGCCACGATAACCCACAGCATTAAGATCCAGGTAATGACACCAATCACAAGTGCAGCTACCCAGGTTCCGACCCATAGGTTGGTGAGCAGCTCATTGTGGTTGGTCGTCTCGTTGGATCCGGGATACCAGCCTCGTTGCGCTTGCTCCGAACACGCAGTTAAGACAAGCAATGCCGTGGCGCCAATGACTCCCCCCTTTAGGAGTCTTTTGCCGCGGCTGCCGGCTCGATCTAGCAGTCTCACAGACGGCCCTTCCTCTTCATTTTCCAGTGCGAGTGTTTCGCTGTTGAGTCTACAGACTCTGCTCATGATGCTCTAAGCGCTGTCACAGCAAAACAACTTTGGCTGAGCACTAGCCTAGTGCTTTTTTATCCTGAAATGTGGACCATGACAGCAAAACGGCGAGTCAGCGTCCTATGTGACGCCAACCCGCCGTTTTCGGTCAAAGGTTGTGTCTTTTGCTCTAGTGGAAGGAGTCGCCACAAGCACAGGAACCTGCAGCTTGTGGGTTATCGATAGTGAAACCGACCTTGGTAATAGAGTCTTCAAAGTCGATTGATGCACCGGCCAAGTACGGCACCGACATCTTATCGATAATGACTTCTACACCGTCGTAATTGCTGACGGCGTCGCCATCAAGTACGCGTTCATCAAAATACAGTTGATAGATCAAACCTGAACATCCACCAGGCTGTACCGCAATACGCAGCCGAAGATCAGGGCGGCCTTCTTGTTCCAGCAAGTCACGAACTTTCCCTGCAGCCAGATCGGACAGTGCGACTTCGTGGGTTGGCAGGTTATCGGCGGGGGCCGCCTGTGGCAGCTCGTCGGCGATATTGTCTGTCTGTGTCATCGTGTTCTCCTTGTTGCAACTAATACCAGCGTCCAACATGTTGAACGTCTCGGCCATTGATTTCTATTCCACAGGGTCATGAGCCATTCTGGCAAGTAGTAGTACCTGAGCTTCTATCGCATGGCGCAATACTGACAAGTCTAACGATTCATTTGGCGAATGCGCCTTGGTGTCGGGGTCTTCAATGCCCGTGAGTAAAATATTGGCATCTGGAAATGCTTCCACGAGATCGGCGACGAAAGGGATTGAACCGCCCAAGCCTGTTTCGATTGCTTCACTCCCCCAGGCATCCGATAGTGATGTTTTCATCAGTTCGATGGTCTCGGCATCAGATTCCACAATAAACGGTTTGCCTTGCTCCCCTGGATATACCTCGACCCGGGCTCCGTGAGCGTTCAACGATTTCACGTAGTCCGTCACAGACTGCATCACCTGTGCTGGTTCCATGCCCGGCCCCAGGCGCATAGAGAACTTCGCACGCGCTGTATGCACGATGGAATTTGATGCTTCGCTGATCGGCGTCGCATCGATGCCGATGATGTTCAAGGCAGCTTTATTCCATAGTCGATCTGCCAGCGAACCCGTACCGGCTAAATGGAGCCCCTCGACCGTACCGGATTGGCTTCGATAATCACTCTCGTCATAGACAGCATCGGTCCAACGAGATTGGTCCAAGTCGTTTACAGCTACATCACCGTCTGGAGTATGTAACTCAGCAATGATTCGCGCCAGGATGGTGATGGCATCAAGCATTGGGCCACCAAAGAGACCTGAGTGCACGGGATGGTCTGCCACGGTAACTTCGATGATGCCATCCAGCAGGCCGCGCAATGATGTCGTCAGTGCAGGGACGCCGACACCCCAGTTGGCAGTATCTGCAACCACGATGGTGTCGGCGCTGAGGAGCTGTCTGTGGTTTTGTAAAAACTGTGCAAAGAACGGTGAGCCGATTTCTTCCTCACCTTCAATAAACACAGTGAGTCCTAAACCGTGCTGCTCGCCGAAGAGTTGATTCAGCGCGCGAATCGCTGTTCGGTGCACGATGATGCCAGCCTTATCGTCAGCAGTTCCTCGTCCGTAGAGCCGACCATTTCGTTCGGTCGCAACCCAGGGATCCGTGGTCCACGCGTGGAGGTCGCCAACCGGCTGTACATCATGGTGGGCATATAACAACACTGTAGATTTGTTGCCCGCCGCGTGTTTGCGTCCGATGATCGCGGGACCGGAGGTCTGACCGTCGTCGGTCTCAGTCAGGTGGTGAATTTCGTCGAAGCCGACGTCGGAAAACAGTTCAGCCACCCGGTGTGCGGATGCTTCAAGTGCTCCACGATCGTAGCCCTCGAAGGCTAATGATTTGTATGTCACGAGTTCTGCGAGTTCTTCGACAATGGATTCGAAGTGCTCATCAACCCATTGTTTGACTGCATCCACGAACTGCCAGGAATAGGGATCCGGAGTGGTAGCTGCTGATAGTGAAGCGTTCATAGTCTTTAGCGTAGTCGTCAAGACAGTGCGCTGAGAACACCTAGAATAGAGGCAACCGATTCGACCAGCATGACTACAGAAGAGAAGAAATGACCGAAGAAGACCAGGATATTGGCAAATCTGCGAGTGAAGGCAAAGGACGGCCGACCCCGAAACGCCGTGACCAAGAGGCCGCGAACCGTCGCCCCCTCATCTCCGATGACCGCAAGGTTGCCAAGCAACAAAACAAGCAGGCTGTTGCCGAAGAACGTGCACGGATGCGTCGAGCCCTGGACACTGGCGAAGAGAAATACCTCCCGGCACGCGATAAAGGTCCGCAGCGTCGTTTTGTCCGCGACTTTGTTGATGCCCGCTGGGGTATCGGTGAATGGTTGATTATTGGTGTGCTGATCTTTTTAGGGTTGAGCTTCGTGCCCACCCCTGCGATGCAGATGGCCTCAACCATCGGCATGCTGACCTTTGTATCCCTGGTGATCCTTGAAGGCTTTTGGGTCGGTTTCCAGGTGAAGAAGCGCTTGGAAGCCAAATTTGGAACTATGGAACCGGGTTGTCGCTGGTATGCGGCCATGCGTTCCACACAGATGCGCCGTATGCGGTTACCACGCCCGCAGGTCAAACGCGGCCAGTTCCCCGACTAACGTTGCTCGAGGGCAGCGTTAATGCGTCCTGGCCAAAAGGGCCCCTCGTAGAGAAAGGCGGTATACCCCTGGACCAGGGTGGCACCGGCTTCTAGGCGTTGGACCACATCTTGACCGGTGGTGACGCCACCAACTGAGATAATGCTGGCATGTTCGAGGTGGCGCGCCAACAGTTCCAGTACCGCGAACGAGCGGTCCGCAAGCGGGGCACCTGACAGACCGCCTGCGCCCATGGCCTCGACGTCTGATGCAGCGGTGCTTAAGCCATCGCGCGATATCGTGGTGTTCGTGGCAATGACGGCATCCAATCCGAGCTCAGTAACCATATCAGCTACAGCAATGACATCGTCATCAACCAAATCTGGCGCAATCTTGACGGCCAATGGCACATGACGGCCGGTCACCGAGTCTGCAGTTTTTGAAACCGCATCCAGCAGCGGAGCAAGCGATGCAATGGCCTGGAGTTGGCGCAGACCAGGCGTATTCGGGCTCGAAACATTGACCACCAAGTAATCCGCATGACGTGCCAACAGCTTGGTCGACATCAGATAATCCTCGACGGCGTCGTCTAAAGCCACCGTTTTGGTTTTGCCGATATTGACTCCAAGGATGGGCCGATGTTGCCCAAAGCGACGAGTCAAGGTCTTCCGGGTGTGCGCGAGTCGTGGCGCGATACGTTGTGCACCATGATTGTTGAAACCCATACGGTTGATCAGCGCACGGTCTGGCGGGAGGCGAAAGAGCCGGGGCTGAGGGTTCCCCGGCTGTTCCTGGCCAGTGATCGTCCCGACCTCAATGTGGCCAAATCCCAATTCGGCAAGCGCCGAGGTACCAATGCCGGCCTTATCGAAACCGGCAGCTAAGCCAAATGGCGATGGAAATGTCATTCCCATGGCCTGGGTACGAAGCTTCTTGTCCGGCCGAAACGCTGCCCGCAACAGGCGCGAGGCACCGGTTTTTTCTGCCGCTCGAATGGCCCCAAACCCGATTTCATGTGCCCGCTCAGCATCCATACCAGCAAACACAGTGTCAAAAACACGTGGATACAAGCTTGGAGTCTGGCCGACAACGCGTGAAGCAATTAGGTTGGTCATAGATGGTAGTCAACCATATTGCTACAGTTGTAGAGCAACTATGCAATCGTCTTGTCATATATTTGGAAGTCCAGGATGCACTACGGATTACTCGAAGATTCACCGCCGGGTACATGGGTGCCTGATGTACTCGAGGGTTTTTCGCGTCGTACCATACCCCTAGGACAAGATGCGGAGGGCACAGTTTCCGCTACTCTGGTCCGTCATGATGCCATTGACGGCAAACCGATTCTTTATATCCACGGCTGGTCCGACTACTTTTACAACACCGATTTGGCACGGGCTGCAGCCGCTCGAGGTTATACGCTTTATGCCCTTGACCTGCGAAAGTATGGGCGCTCTCTTCGGCCCAAGCAGTCGCCCGGCTACATCGAAGATTTGGCGCAGTACGATGATGAAATCGGCGCGGCGCTAGCACTGATCAAACTGGCACATCCCGGTCAGCTTCCATCTGTGATTGCTCATTCCACGGGTGGTTTGATCGCAGCACTGTGGGCACATCATCATCCGGGGCAACTCGGTACACTCGTGCTCAATGCGCCCTGGCTCGAGTTACAGGGCAATGCTTGGTTACGCGGCTTCGCCAATGCTGTCGCTGACCCACTGTGGCGTTCCGCACCCGAACGAAAACTCTTCTTACCGAAATTTGATTTCTTCTACCGCACGATTTCGGCTCATGAGCACGGCGAATGGCTGTTACATCCGCTCTGGCGACCCCGATTTTCCTTTGACATTCAGGGTGGCTGGCTTGCGGCCATCTTGGAGGGTCATGCTCAAGTACGGGAGGGATTAGATATCGACAGCCCCGTGCTCGTGCTCACCTCGACCAAGTCGTACTTCGCCACGAAGTACTCATCCAAGATGCAAACGGCCGACACCGTGTTAGACGTACGCGGAACAGTCAAACGCGCCGTGCGATTGGGCAATCGTGTGATGATACACAAAATTCCTGACGCTATCCACGACGTATATGCTTCTCCGAAGCCCATCAGAACGCAAGCTTTTGACGCGACGTTCGCGTGGCTGGACTATTTCAACGATTAGTCGTGGGCACGTCGGAGGCGCCGCCGTAGCGACGGTCTCGCGAGGCATAAATTTCCACCGCATCCCACAGGGTCTTTCGGTTCACGTCGGGCCACAGCTCATCCATGAAGACCAGCTCCGCGTAGGCGGATTGCCACAGTAAGAAGTTGGAGAGTCGCTGTTCGCCAGAGGTGCGTAAGAACAGATCAACATCTGGCACGTCTGGCTGTCGCAGGTGTTGGGCCACGGTTTTCTCGGTGATGGATTTCGGGGTTAGCGTCCCGGCTGCCGCTTGCGCTGCAATCTCTTGGACGGCGTCGGTGATTTCTGCCCGTCCACCGTAGTTCACACACATCATCAGCGTGGTTTTGGTGTTCTCTTGGGTGAGTTCTTCGGCAACCTGGAGTTCTTTGATGACGGACTTCCAAAGTTTCGGGTGCCGCCCGTTCCAGCGGACACGAACACCCCAGGAGTCCAGGGTGTCACGTTGGCGGCGCAGGACATCGCGTGAAAAGCCCATCAAGAAGGCGACTTCATCCGGTGAACGCTTCCAATTTTCTGTGGAGAATGCGTACACCGAAACATATTTGATGCCCATTTCGACCGCGCCCGCCATCACATCGAGCAGGGCTCGCTCGCCAGCTCGGTGGCCTTCGGTTCTGGCGAGTCCGCGTTGATTGGCCCAGCGGCCATTCCCGTCCATCACAATGCCGATATGTTGTGGAATGAATTTCTTGTCGATGTTTGGCATCACGAAACCGTCCGGGTGCGGTGCGGGTTCCTGATATGGCATGGGATGACTCCTGTGGTGTTTAGCCCTGGTCCATCACGGATAGTGACTGCAAATTCTTTTCTAAATGGTACTGCAAATATTCGGCGACAAAGCTGGTGACCTGGCGCATTTGCCCCGGTTGTGCATGTTCCACGTGTGGCCAATCGCCGGCAAGCAGTGCCGCAAGGAGCTGCACTACATCGTCGGTAACGTAGGGCGTTTGTGGTGGCGCACAATCGTCACACACCACCCCGCCTAATGACACAGAAAGCCAGTTGTGTATCCCGGGTGCTCCACACCTGCTGCACTGACCAAATGTTGGCGCCCAACCGGCAATGGTCAGGGCGCGTAATAGGTATGAGGTCAGCAACAAGGTTGGCGCGGCCGCTCTTCGACCCAACGCTGCGATGGCGCCGTGCAGTAGGTCATACTGGTGTGCTCCCCCGCGGGCGTCTTCATCACGCGTCAGTTGCTCAGCTGCTTCGACCATGGCCGACGCGGCACCGAAGGTGTCATAGTCGTTGGTGAGCGTCATGCCATAGGGATGGATGGTTTCAGATTGGGCGATCATGTCCAGATTCCGTCGCGGTACCAGTTGGAGCCTGGTGTGCATAAAGGGCTCGAGGGTCGAGCCAAATTTGGAGGTTGTGCGCCGCACGCCTTTGGCTACCGCCCGTATCTGACCTCGGTCTGGTGTGAGCACGACGATGATGCGGTCGGCTTCGGCGAGTTTATAGGTACGCAGAATAATCCCGTGGGTCCGGTAACTTTGGGATATATAGTTGCCGGAGCCACGGGATCTTTTTCGCGGTGTCTTATTCAGCTGCTTCTTCAGCCTTCGTATCGCGGATGTACCGGTTGACCGCAGAGGTCACGGCCTGCAGCGAGGCTGTGGATGTGTTGTGGTCCAGCCCAATCCCCCACAGCACCCGGTCGCCAATGGCTGCCTCAACGTATGCTGCTGCCATGGCTTCCCCGCCTTCGGTCAAGGCGTGTTCGGTGTAGTCCAGTACTCGCACATCCACGCCAGCTTGGTTGAACATCGACACTAGGGCAGAGATCGGTCCGTTCCCGGTTGCCGATCGTGTGACAGTCTGACCGTCACGTTCCATTTGGACTTCCATAGAGAAGTCGCCTTCCTCGGTCGTCGACGACGTCGAAGACACAAGACGGTAGTAGCCCCACCGATCTTCCGAGTGTTCAGTGGGCAGATATTCATCGGCAAAAACATTCCAGAGGGTGGAAGAGGTGATTTCGCCGCCGTGGGTATCGGTGAACTCTTTGATGACCGCTGAGAATTCGGCCTGTGCGCGTCGAGGCAGTTCGAGGTTGTGGTCGGTTTTGAGCATGTATGCTACACCGCCCTTACCGGATTGAGAGTTCACCCGAATCACTGCTTCATACGTGCGTCCGATGTCTTCGGGGTCAATTGGCAGGTATGGGACACCCCAGTCGAGGTCCTCGGTGCTGACATTGGCTTCGGCAGCACGTTGCTGCATATCATCAAAGCCCTTTTTAATGGCGTCTTGATGGGACCCCGAGAATGCCGTGAACACGAGCTCGCCGGCCCATGGGGAACGTTCGTGAACGTTCATCTGCGTGGCGTATTCATAGACTTCTTGTATTTTGTCCATGTTGGAAAAGTCGATTTCGGGGTCCACGCCCTGGGTGTAGAGGTTCATACCCAGGGTAATGAGATCGACGTTGCCGGTCCGCTCGCCATTACCAAATAGACAGCCTTCGATGCGGTCCGCTCCGGCCATATAGCCGAGTTCTGCTGCTGCCACACCACTGCCACGATCGTTATGGGGGTGCAGGGAAAGAATAATGGCATCGCGGTTTTCGATGTTGCGATGCATCCATTCGATTTGATCTGCATACCGGTTGGGGGTCGACATTTCGACGGTCGCCGGCAGGTTGAGAATCATCTGACGGTCTGTGGAGGCTTCGAGTACTTCGGCAACTTTATTCGAGATGTCTGCTGCAAATTCAAGTTCGGTACCGGTAAACGATTCGGGTGAGTACTGATAGGTGATAGCCGTATCAGTCAGTTGCTCTTCATATTTGCGGCACAGCATGGCGCCTCGAGTTGCGATGTCGATAATGCCGGATTTCTCTTCGCGGAACACCACACGACGTTGCAATACCGACGTGGAGTTATACAAGTGCACGATCGCTCTCGGAGCGCCTTCGAGTGCCTCATAAGTGCGTTCAATGAGATGTTCACGCGACTGCGTGAGGACCTGAATGTGGACGTCTTCCGGAATCCGGTCTTCGTCGATGAGCTGTCGTACAAAGTCATAATCGGTCTGTGAAGCCGATGGGAACCCAACTTCGATCTCCTTGTACCCCATTTCAACGAGGAGTTCGAACATCCGGAGTTTGCGTACGGAATCCATCGGGTTCACGAGTGCTTGGTTGCCGTCTCGCAGATCAACGGCACACCAGCGTGGCGCCTGAGTAATGATGTTGTCTGGCCAGGTGCGGTCCGGCATGTCCACAGCGATTTGTTGTTCGAATGGAACGTACTTGTTGAAGTTCATACCGGATGGTTGCTGAAATTTGCGCAAAGTGTTTCCTCAATCTTTGACTGCCTGGTCCTGTGAAGAGTGTAGTGGACCATGGTGTTCTACCGGTGTTTTAGAACTGATGTCTCACCGGTGGCAGACCGTGTCTTTCGCTCCGTAGCGTGGTCCAGCCTGACCTAGTGGCATTTCAAAGCAATTGCTTGAAAAATCTAAGCCCCGCTACGGCAAGATAGTAGTAGGCCTAGAAGAGCAGCAAGAAGTGCACGGTTGTGACCGCGGACCGGGATGCTCTGTGCGCAATGCATGCTGTTAGCCTAACTCGAGTTTTTAGAATCCCAAACGGTTCATATGTTTCGGGTTCCGTTGCCATTCTTTGGCGACTTTCACGACCAAATCCAAGTACACGCCGGTACCGAGTTGTTTTCGAATACTTTTGCGGGCTCGCTGTCCGATGGATCGCAATTGTGCCCCGCCTTTGCCGATAATGATGCCCTTTTGGCTGTCGCGTTCCACATAGATCTGAGCGTAAATATCGGTGATTGGTTCATCATCGGGTGGCCCTTCGCGTTCCTCCATTTCCGTGACGACCACGGCCAGGGAATGCGGTAACTCGTCAAAGACATCTTCAAGGGCCGCTTCTCGGATGAGTTCAGCAACCATGACGTCGTCGGGCTCGTCGGTGATCTCACCGTCGGGGTACAGCGGAGGAGATTGAGGCAGGTAGGCGGTCAGGACATCTACTACGGTGTCCACTTGAACGTCACCTTTGACGGAGACGGGCACAATTTCTACGAAACCTTCATCGCTGTCAGGGGTGAGGAGCTCTTCACCGAGTTGTTGTACGGCTACCAGCTGGTCGGCCAGGACTCCCCTGGTGACCGTATCGACCTTGGTTACTAACGCAATAACCGGAGTGTTGTTCAGTTGGGCGAGTTGTTCGGTGATGAAGCGGTCGCCGGGCCCGATCTTCTCATTCGCGGGGATACACATGGCCACCGCATCCATGCCAGACAATGTTTCGGCCACCAAATCGTTCAGGCGTTCGCCGAGCAGTGTGCGCGGACGGTGCAGTCCAGGGGTGTCAACAAGGATGAGCTGGTGGTCTTCTGTGGAGACTATGCCGCGGATAACCCGTCGGGTTGTTTGTGGTTTGGACGACGTAATGGCGACCTTGGTGCCAACCATGGCGTTTGTCAGCGTCGATTTGCCGGCGTTTGGTCTTCCGACGAGGCTGACGAATCCGGAACGGTAGTGCTCCGGGTGTTCGGTTGGCATCATAGTGTGGACTCCTGGGTGGATGTGTCGATGGCGACTCGGATTGTATCAACGCGGTTGCGACGGCCCGTTAAGGATTCAACGGTCAACTTGAGGTTTTCAACTTCGGTGACCGAACCCTTTATGGGAATCTTACCCAAACTTTTGGCAAACAAACCGCCTACGGTATCTACATCGTCCTCATCATCGAGGAGCAGGTCGAATGCTTCGTAAAAATCCGAGACCGACATGGAAGCATTGACGAGAAATTCACCATCGGGCTGTGGGATGACGTCGGCGATTTCGGCATCGTCATATTCATCCGAAATGTCACCGACCAGTTCTTCGATGAGGTCCTCCAAGGTGACGAACCCCGCTGTGCCACCGTATTCATCGATCACGATGGCGGCGTGGATGGCTTCTCGTTGGAGCTCTTGCAATAAGTCCCAGACGGTTTTGGATTCTGGCACCACGCGGATTTCCCGGGTGAGCATGTTGACCGGTTCTTGCGGGGTCAGACTTGCTGTGTGGGTTGCTCGGATAATGTCTTTGAGGAAGACGATGCCTAATACATCATCCGGGTTTTCGCCGATGAGCGGGATACGGGAGTAGCCGGACCGGATGAAGACCTCAGTTGCTTCGGCCAGACTGGTTCCAGAGTCCAACCACACCACATCGGTACGTGGCACCATGATGGCGCGTACCAGCGTGTCGTCCATCTCGAAGACGGATTGAATCATTTCAGCTTCGTCATCTTCGAGCACATCTGCCGCCGATGCGCGGGAGACGTACTCACGAAAGTGACGTTCTTCTAAGTCTGTGTCGTCAGTTTCGTCTTCGTCATCGGTTTCAGCTTCGGAGATAAATAACCGTGGGATAGGCCCCAGGACGATTGTGAGTAACCGAATAAGCCAGGCAGTGGCTTCTGCAGATACCTCGAAATGTTTGGCACCGATTCTTCGCGGGCTCCGGAACGAGATGACCAGCGTGATGACTGCCATGAGCACGACGCCACCGGCTGCGGACAACCACACGTTGTTGACGAAGTGATCAATGAAGACGGTGATAAGCACCGCGGTGGCGGCCAAGAAGACGGCGTTCCAAAACCGTGTCGCGAGTTGATGTTCGGGGAGCCTATCCATGATGCGTAATACGGGATTACTGGGGCGCTTGGCGACTATGGCCTCGGCCTCACGATAGGACAGATAGTCAAAGGCTGATTCTGCCAGTGTGAGCACCCATGTGAGTGCAAGGCTCAACAGAAATAGCAGTGCTAGGACGATTGGTACGGCCACTGGGGTTACTTTCCTTCATCGTGGAGTTGAGGCGGTGTGTAACCCAAGAACTGCTCGAGAAGTTGGTCTTGCAGACCGAACATCTGCTGCTTTTCCTCGTCATCGTGGTGGTCATGACCCAACAGATGCAGAAGGCCGTGGGTCACCAGCAGTGCTATTTCATCGGCCACGCTGTGCCCGCCACTGTTGGCATGTTCGGAAGCAACTTCGGGGCTAATGACAATGTCCCCGAGTAATCCCTCGGCTGGCGCTTCTAGTGTGCCGGGACGTAACTCATCCATGGGAAAGCTCATCACGTCGGTTGGTCCCTCAAGATCCATCCATTCTTGGTGCAAATAACTCATGGCTTCGTTATCCACGAAAACGATTGCAAGTTCAGATTCTGGATGAATATGGAGTCCCTGGTAGAGGTGTTTGCCCAGGGTGACGATTCGTTGGATATCAATGTCGTGTTCAGTTTCGTTGAGTACTTCTATTGCCACAATGACCTATCGCTGTTGATTCCGCCCGGACCGTTTCGGACGGGTCGGCTCTGGTTGGTGACGATCGTACGCATCGACAATTTTGGAGACCAGGTTATGGCGGACGACGTCAGAGGATCGCAGGTTCACGATGGCAATATCGTCCGACCCCGCCAAGTACTCTACTGCCTGGGCGAGGCCCGAATCGGTGCCACGTGGTAAGTCCACCTGTGAGGCATCGCCAGTCACGACCATGTGGGAGTTGAACCCGAGGCGAGTCAAAAACATTTTCATTTGCTCAGCAGAGGTATTTTGCGCCTCGTCCAAAATAATGAACGCATCATTGAGGGTACGGCCTCGCATATAGGCCAGTGGTGCGACCTCGATGGTGCCGACCTCAATGAGATGTGGAATAGTCTCCGGCTCGATCATCTCGTGGAGCGCGTCATAGAGCGGACGTAAATAGGGGTCGATTTTTTCACTTAGGGTGCCAGGTAGATAGCCCAACGATTCGCCAGCCTCCACGGCTGGACGAGTCAGAATAATCCGGTTGACTTCACGAGCCTGCAACGCCTGGATTGCTTTAGCCATTGCCAAATACGTCTTACCGGTACCAGCGGGGCCGACGCCGAAAACAATCGTATTGTTGTTGATGGCGTTGACATACACTTTCTGGTTTTCCGTTTTCGGCCGGATCTTTTTTCCTTGCGAGGAGACAATCAATTCTGCAGGAATGGCAGCAGTATTGTTTTCCTCGAAGGATCGAACGCCTGCGATCGTCGCTTCAATGATCTCGGGACCAACGGTTGTGCCAGCACGGGCAACAGACTGCAGATCATTCACTATTTTGACCGTCTCGGCGACATCGTCGACGTGTCCTTCCAGCTCCAACTGTTGGTCTCGAACGAGTAATTTCAAGCTCGGGTACACGCCTTCGACAACCCGCAGCAACATATCCGATGGACCAAAGGTTTGTACCATGTCGTTCTGAGAGTTAAACGTGATTGTTTGTCGAGAGATGCGATGGGGTTCGGTTCGTTCTGTCAGGTCGGCTCCATTACTACGGTATATTCTGCAACTTAGTCTATCCGGTCGCACTCAAACGGGTCTATCACTTTTTGGTTCTATGGCAACGATTGATGCTAGTTCGGAAGGCTTACCAGCGGTTTAAGAATTGGTTAATCAATGTGATTGCGACCGGTCCGGCCGTCGATGCCCGCAGGACATTTGCACCGATTTTAACCGCGGATCCTTTTACATTCTCGACGGCCGCGAGTTCCTCCGGAGCAATTCCCCCCTCGGGCCCTACTACGAGGTGAATGGTGTGCAACCCTTGGACCCGTTCTAAAACGTCGGACAAGTCATGCTGGCCGTCCTCGTGGAGCACGACAAGGTGTTGCCCCTCGCCTGTATCTTGCAACGTGGCAATACTGCTGCCATGGAGAGGCTCGCGCAGTTGCGGTATAAATGCCCGACGAGATTGCTGTGCTGCCGCATGCAGTTTCGCTTCCCATTTCCCCAACATTTTGGTGGCCCGTTCTGCACGGATGCGGACGATGGAACGTTGGGCTTGCCAAGGTGTCACACTGTCGACGCCAATCTCCGTTGCCATTTCGGCGGCTAGTAGATCTCGGTCACCCTTGGCCAGTGCTTGCACTAAGTTAATCCGCACCGCAGGTGGTGCTTGCACCTCAACGGTGCCTATGTCCACAGTGGTGTGTTGTGGGTCAGCGTGAGCGATAGTCCCTTCGGCCAATGTCCCGGCGCCATCTGAAAGGAGCACGGCGTCACCACTCTGCAAGCGCTGGGACCGAACGGCATGCCCGGACGCAGCTGCGTCCAAAGTGACCGTCATATCGGCGGTCACTCCTGTGACGTCGGGCGTATAAAACAGCGGGTTGGTCACGATTCGTCGTGGTTAAACATGTTGTCGAATCCGGTTTTCAAACGAGAGAAGAAACCCTGGGATTCGATTTCACCGTTTGCCACATCTTCGGCGCGTAGCTCGGCCAACTTGGACATCAGTTCGCGCTGTTCATCATTGAGCTTGGTGGGGGTGGAAACATTCAGTGTGATCTTCATGTCACCGCGACCGCTACTCTGTAAGCGTGAGGCACCCAGGTTCTTCAAGGTGATGACATGACCTGATTGGGTCCCTGGGTCAACAGTGAAAGATTCCTCACCGTCGAATGTGTCGACTTTGATTTTCGTCCCGAGTGCCGCTGCGGTCATCGGCACGCTCATGGTTGCGTGGAGATTGTCACCTTGGCGGGTGAATACATCGTGCTCACGGACTCGGATTTCTAAGTACAGGTCGCCGTTTGGTCCACCCGCTACACCGGCTTCACCACGGCCGGCAAGCTGAATGCGAGTTCCATCGCGTACGCCGGCGGGAATCTTGACGGTGAAGGAAACCCGTTCGCGAATACGACCCTGACCCGAACACTGTCCACATGGATCTGAGATGACGTCGCCAAATCCGCGACAGGTGGGGCATGCTTCGGTGGTCATCATCCGACCGAGAATTGAGTCGACAGGGCGTGAAATCTGTCCGGCGCCACGACAGGTAGAGCAGGTCTCGGGGTGCGTGCCGGGTTCCATCGCGGAGCCATCACAGCGGTCACACCGCACGGCGGTTTCGACCTCGATGGTGTTCTCTGCCCCAAACACTGCTTCTTCAAGATCGATATGTGTCGCTATGAGCGCATCTTGGCCTCGCCGTGCACGAGACATCGGTCCACCGGCGCCTCCGCCGCCAAAGAAGGTTTCGAAGATATCAGAGAACCCGCCGAATCCACCGCCGGCACCGCCAAAGCCTGCACGACGGCCATCTTCGTGGCCTGTGGTGTCATAATTTTGACGTTTTTCGCTATCTGACAGCACCTCGTACGCGTGGGTCACAGCTTTAAATTCTTCTGCAGCGTCGTCAGAGGGGTTGTGATCCGGATGGAGTTGCCGCGCTTTTTTGCGATAGGCCTTTTTGATCTCTTGTGCTGTGGCGTCACGTTCAACACCCAGGACCTGATAGTAATCTTGTGCCACTTGCTGGTCGTGTTCCTTTCAGTTCAAGCGCTGCGCGTCTGAAACCGTGTTTTGGTCAAAAATCTATTATCTTGGCAAACGTCTATCGGGGCAAAATCCGGGAAAGATACCGAGCTATCGCCCGGACCGCAGACATGGTCGAAGGGTAGTCCATCCGAGTTGGTCCAACGACGCCGATCTTTGCGGCATCGCCCGGTCCGTAGCCGGCGGCCACCACCGAGGTGTCCCCTAACGAGCCAAAGTTTTCATCTCCGATACGCACAGACAAGCCGTGAGCATCTTGTTCCATTTCGGTCAACAATTTCAATAACACAACCTGTTCTTCGAGTGCTTCTAAAATTGGGCCGATGGAGTGACTAAAGTCCTGCGGAGAGCGGGCCAGGTTCGCGGTGCCGGCTAACAGGATACGGTCTTGATACCCTGCTTCGGCTAAGAGTTGCAATGCATTACCTAATGACGTCGCCAGTCCCTGGTGTTCGGGCGCGATCACCGCTTCGATCTCCGTTAGCGCGTGCTGCAAGTAATACGGACTGACGTTGTCCAAGTAGGTCATGAAGACCTGAGCCAGCACATCAAGCGCCGGCTGGTCGATGGGCTCGTTCAAATAGACCACGCGCTGATCGACGCGTCCGGTGGAGAGAATCATCACGGCCAGCAGCCGTTGTTCTGATAGCAGCACAAACTCGACACGCCGGATCACCGACGAATCCAATTGCGGATACTGGATGACGGCGACTTGACGAGTTAACTGTGACAACACCTGAACGGTACCCGCCATGATGTCGTCCATGTCATCTGAGTTATCCAGCAACGTACGAACGGCGCGACGTTCGGCGTCTGAAAGCGGTCGAACTTCGGAAATGCGATCGACGAAATACCGATAACCTTTATCAGTGGGGATACGCCCTGAAGACGTATGTGGTGCAGCGATGAGGCCTTCATCTTCGAGGTCAGCCATGTCGTTGCGCACTGTCGCAGACGAAACGCCCAGGCTATGACGCTCTACCAGGGCTTTTGAGCCGACAGGCTCGCGGGAGGCAACATAGTCTTCCACAATTGCTTGTAAGACCTGCATTCGACGTGGGTGGTCAGTCATGTTCCCTCCTTCAAAAAAGTTAGCACTGTCGCCAGCATAGTGCTAATCGTAACTGGAAGTTCTCAGTCGCGACAGTTTCTAGGGTGAGTTCTTCGCTGATGACTGATCATGCTTTGATAACCTCGAATGATTAGCAAACAGAAAGGCACCACCACGATGAATTGGGACCAGTGGGGACCGGGCAATCTCTCGAACCATAAACCGGTTTCGACTCCGAAGAAGGTAGCCGCTGCACGAGGTCTGGTCATCGAAGACGCTGATACCGGCTTCACTGGAGCCGTCACGCGTATCGAAAAGTCAGGTGGGGTCCATCTCGTGGTGCTCGAGGGACGCCGGGGTGCGACACGGTCTTTTCCACTGGGTTTCGGATTTACCATTGACGGTCAGCCGATTGAATTACTTCCGCCGGCACAACGGACAAAACCTCAACAGACACGGACCGCCTCGGGCTCTCGCGCCGTCGGGGCACAACGAGCTCAAGTGGCCAAAGCTTCACGCATCTGGGTCGAAGGCGTGCACGATGCAGAGTTGGTGGAAAAGATTTGGGGCGATGATCTTCGCGTCGAGGGCATCGTAGTCGAGCCCCTCCATGGTATTGACGACCTGGCCGGTGCCATCACCTCATTCAAACCCAGCCCAAAACGCCGTCTCGCCGTGTTACTTGACCATTTAGTCAGCGGCTCCAAGGAGGACCACATTGCCACCGAGGCGATGCGTGTTTCGGAGGCACAAGACAACGTGTTAATTGTTGGCCATCCCTACGTGGACATATGGCAGGCTGTGAAACCGGAAGTCATCGGGATTCAATCTTGGCCAAAAATTCCCCGTGAGGAGGACTGGAAAACCGGCATGCTGGCCCGCTTGGGTCTCCCGAATCAAACTGCCGAGGACATCGGACTGGGTTGGAAGAAGATCCTGTCGCGAGTCAACAGTTTCGCCGATCTGGAATCAACGCTGCTGGGTCGAGTTGAACACATGATCGACTTCGTAACTGTACACGAATAGCAGAATTTGACGCGAACCGCACCAATCTGTCAGGTTTCGGCAGAGTTGAGGTTTAGACTGCTTAGAGTAAGTCAGTATCAGCGAAGTTACATCCGGCTGAATCTACCGTAAAGGAAGCACAACGTGTCACAGACCCCTGGGGCCTCAGCACAAGGTAGCGACACAACCTCGCGCCCTCCTCTGACGCCGTCGGAAGATCGCCAGTGGGCAACTGTCGCTCACTTTGGCGCATTTTTGGGCTTTGTTCCTTCACTGGTTGTGTTCATTGTGTTCCGAACACGTGGCCCATTTTCTGAGCAGGAATCGAAAGAAGCGCTCAACTTTACTTTGCCACTGACGGTCGTGGCAGTTGCCATGAACATATTGGCGTTCTTGCCGATCATGGGCGCGATTTTTGGGGTCGTCGCGGTTTTACTGTGGCTATTTATGACGATTTCCGGCGTCATTGCAGGCATTGAAGTTAATAAGGGTCGTCCGTACCGCTACCCGTTCAACCTGCGCATTATTCGCTAGTATCACGACAGTCCGGTTAGAATCCCGCCAGTCTGCGGGTAATCGCATCGTCCAAAAGACGCCCTTTGAGCGTGGGCACAATCTTGCCCCGATGTAATGCTGCCGCCTCAATAAGCCCTTGAGCAGCTAAGAGTTCTGTTTCATGCTGTGCCCGGTCGGCGACAGTCTGCTCCTGCGATGTCAGCACGGAAGTATCTAGGCCTTCGGCCAGGCGAACGCCCAACATAATTTGCTCAAGCAACCGTGCATCGTGATCGGGGATTTCATGACCGATTGCCGGAGACAAACCGTCGATTATTCGTGATGCATATGCGGCTGGATGCTTTGCGTTCCACCACCGGACACCCGCCATATGCGAATGTGCCCCCGGACCTATCCCCCACCAGTCTTGATCGCGCCAGTATGCCAAGTTGTGCTGCGACTGGTGGATTCCTTGGTCTTGCGGGTCAAAAGCCCAGTTCGAGATCTCATACCAGCGGTACCCCGCGGCAGCTAATCGCTCTTCGGTCGCGAGGTATTTGTCAGCCTGGTCGTCTGGATCCGTATTTGGATAGACTCCGCGACGGATCTGAGCAGCAAGCTTGGTACCTTCTTCAACAATGAGACCGTACGCTGAGACGTGCTCTGGTTGAAGCTCGAGTACAGCGTCTAGCGAGTTCTGCCAGTCTTGTAACGACTCGCCTGGTGTGCCGAAGATCAAATCTAAGGACATATCGAGGTTGGCGTCGCGGATCCACTGTGCTGCTGTGGCCACGTTTGCTGGATCATGGGTACGTTCTAAGACCTGCAACACATGAGATACGGACGATTGCATGCCCATCGAGATCCGGTTGAATCCGCCGTCGGCCAGTGTCTTGACGCTATCGGCCGTCAAAGAATCTGGGTTCGCTTCGGTAGTGATCTCAGCTTCGGCAGTTATCCCGAACAGCTGTTGGGCTCGCTCCAGGATTTTTGTCAGATCCGAAGCCTGCAGCAGCGTGGGGGTACCGCCCCCAAAAAATACAGAGTGCAGCGGTTTGGCATCGACACCTGATCGTTCCATGGTGTCGGCTGCATATTCGAGTTCCTTGATAGCCGTGTCGGCATAACTGTCGTGCGATGCGCCAGGACCAAGGTCAGGCGAGATATACGTGTTGAAATCACAGTATCCACATCGGCTGACACAAAACGGCACGTGCACGTACAGCGAAAAGGTGCGGTCGGTGCCATTTATTGCGGGAGCGACAAACTCTGGGAGCAAACCAGTGGTTGCTGATGCTGCTGTGGGACTCAAGGCCTAGTTGCCACCCGTATCTGTCGACAACGCTGCAATGAACGCCTCCTGCGGTACCTCGACAGTACCGACCATCTTCATACGCTTCTTGCCTTCCTTTTGCTTCTCGAGCAACTTGCGTTTACGGGAAATGTCACCGCCGTAGCATTTCGACAAGACGTCTTTTCGGATGGCTCGAATATTTTCTCGGGCAATGATTCGCGAGCCGATCGCCGCTTGAATCGGTACTTCGAATTGCTGACGTGGGATGAGGTCTTTGAGTTTTGAGGTCATTTTCACGCCGTATGAATATGCGTGGTCACGGTGGGTGATCGCAGAAAATGCGTCGACAGCGTCACCTTGTAACAAGATGTCCACTTTGACGAGATCAGCGATCTGGGAACCTTCACGGTGCCAGTTCAGAGAGGCGTATCCCTTGGTTCGGGACTTGAGAATGTCGAAGTAGTCGAACACGATTTCTGCCAGTGGTATCCAGTAGCGAATTTCAACGCGTTCTTCCGACAGATAGTCCATGCCATTAAGTTGGCCGCGTTTACCTTGTGACAGCTCCATGACCGCCCCAATAAACTCGGACGGAACAATGATCGTCGCCATCGCCATAGGCTCTTCCACCTCGGTGATTTTTCCTTCCGGAAATTCCGAGGGATTCGTGACCTCAACTTCAGTGCCGTCTTCTGTAGTCACACTATAAATGACGTTGGGTGCCGTGGAAATTAGATCCAGATTATATTCACGCTCTAAACGCTCTCGCACGATTTCTAAATGCAACAGGCCCAGGAAGCCTACGCGGAAACCGAAGCCCAACGCCACGGATGTTTCGGGCTCGTAGCTCAGGGCTGCGTCATTAAGCTGAAGTTTTTCCAGTGCATCGCGCAGTGCAGGATAATCCGAACCATCGATTGGATATAACCCAGAAAACACCATGGGTTGAGGTTCACGGTACCCGCCGATTGGTTCTTCTGCCGGTTGCTTTTTGGAGGTAACGGTGTCACCGACCTTTGATTCAGCAACGTCTTTGACTCCGGTAATCAAATACCCCACTTCGCCGACGCCTAGCCCCTTGCCAGGAATAGCATCAGGAGAGTAGACACCTGACTCTTGAAGCTCGTATTCTGAGTCCGTAGCCATCATGCGGATGCCTTGCCGTGGCGTCAGTTGACCGTCAACCATACGAACATAGGTGATCACACCACGGTAGGTATCATAGATCGAGTCAAAAATCATCGCACGAGCCGGGGCATCGACGTCACCGGAGGGCGGTGGGACGTCGCCAACGACGCGATCTAATAGTGCTTCTACACCTTCGCCGGTCTTGCCCGAAACTTTCAGCACGTCATCCGGATCGATACCAATAAGATTTGAAATTTCTAGAGCATAGCGCTCTGGCTCTGCCGCGGGCAGATCGATCTTGTTCAGAACCGGAATGATTTCGAGATCATGTTCCATAGCCATATACAGATTCGCAAGGGTTTGGGCTTCAATGCCCTGTGCTGCGTCGACCAACAGGATAGCGCCTTCGCAAGCTGCCAGAGAACGCGAGACCTCGTATGCAAAATCAACGTGACCGGGTGTGTCAATCATATTGAGGACATAGTCTTGGCCATCAACTTGCCAGGGCATGCGTACAGCTTGCGACTTAATGGTGATGCCACGTTCGCGTTCAATATCCATGTTATCCAGGAACTGATTCTGCATCTCACGCGGTGTCACGACCTTGGTGTTTTGCAACATGCGATCAGCAAGAGTGGACTTGCCGTGGTCGATATGGGCGACAATACAAAAGTTCCGGATCACCGACGGGTCAGTAGAACCGGGCTGAGGCGGGTTGGACGCCACTGGCGACACGTGCACCATCCTTCGAAATTTATTGGCATCGGGCGTGAAAGCTTCTTCACACCCCGATATTTATCGTTGCTCTATTGTTTCATGTTACAACCCTATCGACGACAACATATCGCGCGAACTGTCGATCTGCTAGCGAACACTCGCACGCGACGCCACAGCGCCCATGGCAATTCGCTGTTGCCCGTACTTTTTGGTAAGGTAGACGCCTGTGTGTCCGCGCAGGTCGACGGGCACTCCTGGTTAGGCTTTCCAAGGTGCCCCCACACCGCTCAGTCGCTTGACCAGGAATACCCCTCACCGACCCTAATTTTTAGAATGAATAGGACCATAATTGGCAAATCTCAAGTCTTCGAAAAAGCGCGCAATCACGAACGAAAAGCGTCGTGAACGCAACACCGCTATCAAGTCTGAAGCAAAGACGCTGCTGCGTAAGGTAAACAAAGCTGTTCAGGCTGGCGATAAAGAGGCCGCTCAAAAAGCACTCTCCGTTGCCAACCGCAAGCTCGACAAGGCTGTCAGCAAGGGTGCCATCCATCGCAACAACGCTGCCAACCGCAAGTCCGGTGCTGCAGCTCGTGTGAATGCCATGGATGCCTAAGCTTCTCTAGCACGTCACTACATGGTTGAGGCCACTACATTATCGTAGTGGCCTCAACCATTTAATGGTCGTGACTACCGATGAGCCACAAGACCGGCAACTTTCGTCACCATACGCTCAACGGCGTAATTTGCATCGCGTGCTTGGCCTTTAGCCTCAGCATCTGCCCGAGCGATCAACTCAACTGCACCCGCGATATTGACCGGAGACCAGTGTCTCGCGGTCGCCGTGACTCGTTGGGCCTGCCACGGCGCCATGCCTAATACTGAAGCCAGTTGTCCCTGTGGAATCCGAGCGTCCACTACGCGAGCGACTTGTCGTGCTTTCATCGCGAAAGATGCAGTAACTGCCACCGGTTGGACTCCGGTCGCCAGTGCATGACGTAGCAGTGCCGTTGCGGGGCCGAGTTGCCCGTCTAATGCAGCATCCGCGACTTTAAACGCAGTGGCTTGCACTCTGCCGCCGTAGTATTTTTCGACGATTTCTTCAGTGATGGTGCCTTCGGTATCGGCAATGAGTTGGCTTGTTGCTGCTGCAAGTTCGCCAAGGTTTGGTCCGATAGCGTCTGCTAAGGCGCGCACCGCTTCGGCGTTGACCCGGCGTTTGGCGGCACGAAACTCCGCTTGTAAGAATTCCATCCGGTCGCGATCTGATTTGATCGGCTTTGCTTCGATATGTTGCCCAGCCCTTTTTAAGGCATCCAGCAGACGCTTTCCTCGGTTGCCGCCACCGTGGAGTCCAAGAAAGGTCACATCGGGGTTGGGGTACTGCACATACTCAAGCCCATCAACGACAAACGCATCGGTCATCTTGTGCATCTCATCGAATACCAGGAGTTTTTCCTCGCCAAATAACGAGGGGCTCGCCAATACCTGCAGTTCGCCGGACTCGTAGTTTGCCGCGGACAGGTGATGTATTTCAGTGTCAGGCGCGACCTGTTTGAGCTGCGCCTTGATCGAGTCGGTGACCCTGGTGTGGATATACTCTTCACCGCCCTGCACAAGGATGAATGGGGAAACGTTGACATCACGCCACGAGGTGCCTGCGGATTGTGTTCGACTGGTGGAAGCCATAGTTCCGAGTCTATCGGTCTAATGCGACATAGGCTTGATTCTGTTCGAAGGTCACAGCGAAAGTGCCATCTACATCGGTCCGGCGGATTGCAACCCGCGGACCGAGTGCGTCCAGAATGTCATCATGTGGATGCCCATACGTGTTGTCTTCACCGACTCCAACCAATGCCATATTCGGTGCAGTGTGTTCAATGATCTCCACTCCCCCGTTTTGTGCCCCGTGATGTGACAACTTCAGAATATCGATATCTTCAGGAATGTTTCCTTCGGCTATGAGTTTGGTCGCCTCATCTTCTTCAAGATCGCCGGTATACAGTGCCTCGACGACACCGCCGTGGCGATATATCTCGACCAGCATGACGATTGAGGCATTATTTTCATTCGACGCTTGCGTATTCGCCGCCAGGACGTTCCAGCGGACTTCTACTGGGTGATCGTCATCCTCATTGGCGTGGTCAATAATGCCCGTCAGCGGTTCACTCACCAGCCGGGCCTCTGGGGGTATACCTGTGCTCTCGGCATCGTGGGCAGGATCGGTCCCTGTCGAGTACAAAATCTGGTCTGGTTGGTGTTCTTCCAACACTGCGCTCACACCGCCCACATGGTCTGCGTGGAGGTGGGTGATCACCATGACATCGATCTGTTCGATATTAGCTTCGGCTAAGCATTGTGTGGCTAGGTCACCGTCAGGTCCGGTGTCGATCACCATGGCGGAGGTGGGACCGGTCCGAACCAGGTACATATCCCCCTGTCCGACGTCACATCCGACTATGTCCCAGTCGGTATTGATGGAACTGGGTTGGACTGGCCAGAAGACGGCCACATGGGCCACCAGCGCAATAGCCAGGACAGCATACTGGAACACATTGGCAAATGAATAATGCTCCTTCGATGCCACCAATACTCGATTCCAGACAGATGTTGCTGTGGCGATCTTGACGGGTGGTTTTGGGCGTCGTTGGAAACGAAGGAGTTTCAACACGAAGATGAGACTGGCTGCCCAGTGCAACACCACAAGCGCCGTTCCTGCCGGGCCCTGGGGCCAGGGTAACGTAGCACCGGGAAGCTCCGCGGCAGTTGTGGCAATCCATCCGATGCCAGCTGCCGGCAGCGAGACGATGTGCAACAGCACCTGAGACAGCCAAGGAGCGACCACACAAATTGCTGCGGCAATCGTGCCCGGGATCATGATCAGGGGCAGTAGCGGTGTAGCAAAGAGATTGGCGACGAGCGAGTAGGGACTCACATAGTCGATAAACGTCAGCAGTATAGGCTGGCACGCCAGTTGCGCGGTTGCGGAGACGGCCAGTGATGAGCTGAGCAGACTCGCCCAAAAGTCGGGCAGTAGTTTTTCAAGGAATCCGTGGAGCCAACGATCTAAAGGCTGTGCGCCGAGCACGATGCCGGCAGTTGCCGCCACAGAGAGTTGGAACCCCACTTCGTGGATAAGTTCCGGAGATATCGTCAACAGCACGATGGTCGACAGCGCTAAGATCGGCAACGCTTGGGATCCCCGTCCGAAAAACAGGGCCCAGGCGCCAATGGCACCCATGGTGGCTGCGCGAATAATGGAGGGCTGCATTCCCACGATCTGCACGAAGAGCAGAAGCGTACACATAAACGCCGCGATCACGACGCCTCGAGGCAGTCTCAGCGTGCGAAATAGTAGCGTCGCTGCGGCGGCGATGAGTGACGTATGCGCACCCGACACGGCTGACAGATGACTCAGCCCAGAAACGTTCATGGCGTCTTCTACGTCTTCGGTCTGTTGCGAGCGGTCTCCCAGAATCAGTCCGGGTAACAGTTGCGGCGCATAACTGAGCGTGTCAGCAGATTGGTTGCGTAGTGTTTCGCGGAGCACATCGCGGCCGGTTGAGTTGTGCTCATCATCCGGGCCAAAACACGTGCCCGGCTCTGCTCCCGTGATCGCCTGGACGAAAACACTCGACTCGTTATCGGAGACACGTCCCATGAAGCAAACGTCGGTCCCAGCAGTCAGCTCTTGCCATGTTTCATCGCCGGAGATCACGATCTTTGCGGGGTGATCGGTTGCTGTGAGGTCTTTGCCGTAGTGCTCGACATCAGCAGTCGCATACCAGCTGGGAACGAAGGGTCCTTCCCGTTTGACGGGTGCTGTGACGAGCTGCGCAGAGATGTTCGCTGTCCCGAGTTCATCGACGAATTCTAGCCACCCTGAATCCTCGGCGGCTATGCGCTGCTGTTGGACAAAGAACGCTGCTGGCGTTGCCAGCCAGCAGGCGATAGCCACGATCAGGGTCACATTGACCACTCGGCGTTTGCTGGCCTTACGGGCCAACGCAACTCCCAGCACGGCTACACCCCCGAGGATCGGCAAGACCACCGGCAGCCAGCGCACCCAAGCCATGGATGCTGTCGGGAGTGTCAAGCAGACGATGGCGGTCAGCGCGGCAGCAGGTAGCAGGCGGATGTCGATGGGTGCGGCCACGTCATCTGGTTTGATGTGGTGGTCTGGCGTCACCACTCGACTAACCCATCGAGGCGTTCGCGCGTGGCCGGACCTATCCCTGAGACTGCTTCTAGATCGGCGAGATCGGTAAATGCTCCGTGCTGTTCGCGGTGTGCAATGATGTCAGCTGCGGTCGCAGGCCCAACCCCTGGCAGTGTTTCGAGCGCGGCCGAATCCGCGGTGTTAATGTCGACGGTGCCGGTGCTTTCACCCCCGACACCGGGTTCAGCGGGTGCATCCACTGCGTTGAAGTCTTGAGCAGTCTCACGATCAGGCACCAGGATGTAGTCCCCATCATTGGCCACGGCTGCCAAGTTGAGGGCATCCAATTGTGCTTGGTCAGTTGGCCCGCCCGCTGCCTCGAGAGCGTCGACAACCCGGATGTCACCGGATAGCTCAACGATGCCTGGCTCATGCACCTCACCAGCCACGTGGATGATAGTGACGGCGCCTGAGGGCTCGTCTGTCGTGTCTGTGGCCTCCTCGGAGGTGTCATCAAACGGTTCAGGATCGGTGTTATCGACAGCGAACGTGGAGTCTTGGGTTGCCGGTTGGTCTGTTATGAGCCATCGAAAGCCAAAGACTGTGGCCACGATGACGACCAACATCAACACCGCTGAGAGGGCTACCTTGGTTCGCCAAATTGGCGCCCTGGGCTGCTGTTCGTCGGGTTCAGCCAGATGTTTTCCCATGTATGCCAGCATGGGGCTTGTTCAGCAGGGTTCAGGCAACTTCCGGGGTCAATGTGGACAAGTCAGCTGACCAGACTCGCTTGTGGACGAGTGTCGGCTACGGGACGTGCACGGTGTTACGTGTTGCCGTAGCGTGCGTAGTCTAAGTCTGGGCTCATCGAGACGCCGAGTGCCCCGAGTCCAAGGTGGGCTGCGAGTACCGCTGGTAATCGTACAACCGGGACCGGCATGGAAGAGTATTCCTCCAGGTCCTGGGCTAGTTCTCGTGCGGAGTCCAGATCACCGTAGCCTTGCACGCTGAGTCTCACGGGTGGCGTTGCCGTGCTTGCGATCTCGGTAATGGCAGCCAGTGCTTTGGCTTCGCTACGGGGCCGGTCGAGCAGTTCGATGGCGCCGTTATTCAAGTGCATCACGGGTCGGACCTGGAGTAATTGTCCCAGAAGACCGGTGAGCGCCGGAATGCGGCCGCCTTTCCGCAGCGCGTCAAGATTTGGGACGGTGAACACTGTTTGACCGGCATCGGCTTGTCGCGTGGCGAGGTCGGCGAGAAATTGGGTTGAGAGACCGAGTCTGGTCCGCTGCAAGACGTCGAGCACGGCATAGCCCAAGGACATGCCGGCATTATATGAATCCAATACCGTCACCGGTACAGGCGAGTTCGCCGCTGCGATGCGTGCTGCGTCAGCGGTACCCGAAAGTTTTGAGGACAGGTGGATCGAGAGGATGCGGCCGTAGCCCTGTTCGGCGACGTGTTTGTAGGTGGCCGAGAATTGTCCGGGTGAGGGCCTCGAGGTTCGCAGCGGGGTGCCTGCGGCCAGGGCAATCGCGAGGTCCTGGTGCAGGATTTCGTCGTCTTCATTATAGATTTGGTCACCGATCATCACCGGTATCGGGATGGTGAAGAGCTCTGATCCGGTGGGAAGTTTATAGACTTCGTCGGGCAGTGCCGCTGAGGTGTCAGTGACGATGGCTACCCGATCGCGTCGTGGCGGTTTCAGGTAGCGAGCCCAACCGACCGCCTCACCGCGTACATCTCGGGATCGGGCGGCCAGTCGGGCTATCCACGGAGCAACATCCGACATCAGCGGTTAGCCCACCACGAAGTTGACGAGTTTGCCGGGGACCACGATGATTTTGCGGATCTGTTGGTCTCCAATGGAGCGCTGCACGTTGTCGGAGTTGCGGGCAAGTGCTTCGAGGTCTTCCTCAGAAATATCGGCGGGGACTTCGAAGCGGTCACGCAACTTGCCTTGGACCTGGGCGATGACGGTGATCTGGTCTTCAACTAGCAGTGTGTCATCCACGGTCAACCACTGTGAGCGGGCAACCGATGGCTCGTGGCCCAGCATGGCCCACATGTCTTCGGCGGTGTACGGTGCCACCAAGGAGACCAGTTGTGCGATGACTTCCGTGGCTTCGCGAACGGCAGGATCGCCGGCCCCTGCCCCATTGTCGACTTCTTTTCTGGTGGCGTTCACCAATTCCATGGTGCGGGCGATGACCACGTTGAATTTTCGGTCATCGAGAAGAGCCTCTGTCTCGTGCACGATTTTATGTGTGGTCTGTCGTAGCCCTACTACTCCACCGGCGGGGTCTGTATTTGGTGCTACGCCGAGCTGTTGGACGTCCTGGGCCAGACGCCAGGCACGAGCCAGGAATTTCAGCGATGCCGCCGGCGATACATCAGCCCAGTCCACGTCATCTTCGGGCGGGGAGGCAAAGACCATGGTCAACCGAATGGCATCGACACCGAACGCATCGAGTTGTTCACCCAGTGCCACACCATTGCCCAATGATTTCGACATGGCTTTGCCACCGTTGAGGACTTGGCCTTGGTTGAGCAGACGGGTAAACGGTTCGGTAAAGCTCACCAGATCCATGTCGTAGAGGGCTTTGGTAAAGAAGCGTGAGTACAACAGGTGCAGGATCGCGTGTTCGACGCCACCGACGTATTGATCGACTGGACCCCAACGATCGAGCTTGTCACGGTCCCAGATTTTGTCGGCGTTTTGAGACGATACGAAGCGCATGTAGTACCAAGACGAATCCACGAAGGTGTCCATCGTGTCGGTGTCGCGTTTGGCCGGACCTGCACAGGTTGGGCATTCAACGTGTGCCCAGTCCTCCGCTGCTTCCAACGGGGACTTGCCCTTTGGCGCCAGTTGTTGACCATGGAGGTTCTTGGGCAGTTCAACCGGAAGTTGCTCATCGGGCACGGGGACTTCACCACACGTTGCACAATGAATGATCGGGATCGGGGCGCCCCAGAACCGTTGACGCGACAGCAGCCAGTCACGCAGCCGGTAGTTCACGGATTGATAGCCGGTACCTTTGGCTTCCAGCAGCTCAATGGCTTTGGAGATCGCCTCGGTGCCCGACAGACCATCAAGGTCGCCAGAATTCACGTTGCTTCCGGCTTGCGTTGTCGCGACGCCAGTATCTTCGGGGTTTTCTTCGTCGGTTGCAACGACCATGCGTACCGGTAGATCCATGGCACGCGCAAAATCCATATCCCGTTGATCGTGCGCGGGAACGGCCATGATCGCGCCGGTCCCGTAATCCGCCAGAACATAGTCTGACGCCCACACGGGCACGCGTTCACCCGACAGGGGGTTGATGCCATAGCGTCCCAAAAACACACCGGTCTTGGGTCGGTCGGCTGACTGGCGATCAATATCAGAGACGTGCTTCAACTGATCTCGGTATGCTTCCAGTGCCGTGGCTTGTTCTGGGGCCACGAGTTGTTGTGCCAGCTCTGCATCGGCCGCCACGACCATAAAGGTTGCACCGTAGAGGGTGTCTGGACGCGTGGTGTAGACCTCGATGTCGGGGCCGTCTTCAATCGCGAACTGTACGGTGGCGCCGGTGGATTTGCCAATCCAGTTGCGTTGCATGTTCAACACGCGCTCAGGCCATTTGCCCTCGAGCGCGTCCATGTCTTGCAACAAGCGTTCGGCATAGTCGGTAATTTTGAAGTACCACTGTTCCAAGGCCTTTTTAGTGACCTCGGTGCCGCACCGTTCACAAGCACCGTCGACCACTTGTTCGTTGGCCAACACAGTCTGATCTTTTGGACACCAGTTGACCGGCGAATTTTTGCGGTAGGTCAGGCCACGTTCATAGAACTTCAGAAACAGCCACTGGGTCCAGCGGTAGTACTCGGGATCTGAGGTGTGCAGTACGGTATCCCAATCAACGGAAATGCCGTAGCGGGCAAACGATGACCGTTGGGTGGCAATGTTGGCGTAGGTCCATTCAGCAGGATGAGCGTCCCGGGCAATGGCAGCATTTTCAGCAGGCAGACCAAAGGAATCCCAGCCGATGGGGTGGAGCACATCGTAACCGCGCAGCATCCAATAGCGAGACACGACGTCACCCATAGCGAAGGCTTCGGCGTGACCCATATGCAGGTCGCCCGAGGGGTATGGGAACATATCAAGCACGTATTTCCGCGGTCGCTGGCCGTCATCGGCTGCTTGAAAGACTTTGTTGTTTTCCCAATAGCCGGCCCAGCGCTGCTCGATGGCAGCAAACGAATACTCTTCGCGCCCAGTATCGGCTTGATTCGATGTGTTCGTCACGATTTCCTGTCTACAACTTCTACGAAAATGTCAGATCTAGTCTAAGTTTAGTATTCTAGCTGGTCTCATCAACCGGCCAGCCAATTGCGTGCTCAATTGCCGCACGCCACCCGGCAATCAGACGATCGCGCTTGTCCGTCTCAATCTGCGGATGCCAGATCCCGCCGGCTTGCCACAGGTTGCGCAATTGTGCCGTGTCTTCCCATATACCGATCCCCAGGCCGGCCGCATAGGCAGCACCGCGAGCCGTCGTTTCCACGTCAGCGTTGCGTTGGACGATGACATCTAAAATATCGGCTTGGAACTGCATGAGTTGGGCGTTGACGGTCATACCGCCATCCACGTTGAGTCGTTGCAGCGGTCTCCCGGTATCTGCTTCAACAGCCTGAATGACATCCAGGGTTTGATACGCAGTGGCATCGAGTGTGGCCCTGGCGATGTGACCGGCTGTGGCGTAGTTCGTGAGGCCGATGATGGTTCCGGAAGCATCGGATCGCCACCACGGTGCGAGCAGACCAGAAAAGGCCGGCACGAAATACACTCCACCATGATCGGTCACACTGTTGGCAAGACGTTCAATGTCGTCTGAGCTCTTGATGATCCCGAGTTGGTCACGCAACCATTGGACCACGGAGCCGGCTTGAGCGACCGAGCCTTCCAACGCATACACGGGTGCTTCACCGGGGAGTTGATACGCCACCGTGGTCAGCAGCCCACTGGACGAAAAGACCGGCTCGTGACCGGTGTTGTAGAGCAAAAAGCAGCCGGTGCCATAGGTATTCTTTGCTTCACCGGCCGCAAAGATGGTCTGCCCAAAGCTTGCCGCCTGCTGGTCCCCCAACACGCCGGTGATCGGCAGACCACCGATCGCTAAAGAGCCGGTCACATCACCATAGTGATACACCGATGGATGAATCTCGGGCAGCGCATCGCGCAAGATATTGGGGTCGATCCCGAAGACTTCGCCCAGGTTGTAATCCCACTGCCCGGTGCGGATATCCATCAGGGACGTCCGAGAAGCATTGGTGATGTCGGTAGCGTGGACTGCCCCGCCGGTGAGATTCCAGATAATCCAGGAATCGATCGTGCCAAAACGCAGGTGCCCGTTGGTAGCAAGCCGCGCGGCCGCTTCGTGATGTTGCAGCATCCACGCCATTTTTGGTGCCGAAAAATATGCCGACAGGTGCAGTCCGGTAGCCGACTGGACGGCAGCATTCTGCCCGTTGGCAATGAGCTGTTCGACGGTCGCGTCGGTACGAGCGTCCTGCCAGACAATGGCGCGCTGCACAGGACGAGAGGTGTTGGCATCCCAGGCCACAATGGTTTCACGCTGGTTGGTAATGCCGATGGAAGCAATGTCAGCGACGGTGAGTCCTGCCCGAGCCATCGCAAGGGCGGCAAGTTCTCGAATATTCGCCCAGATTTCGGAGGCGTCGTGTTCCACCCATCCTGGGTGGGGAAAATACTGCTGATGTTCCCGGGCCACGATCGTCACGGTCGTCCCAGTTGAGTCGTACAGCGCAACGCGTGTCGAGGTGGTCCCCAGATCCAGCGACATGATGATCCGAGGTGATGAGTTGGCAACCATACGCGTTACTTAACCACACGTGTGTCACATCGGTCACCCACCGGCACGAGATGGCGTGAGATTTCATAGACTGGTAGGTATGACTTCTGGCATTTTAGGACGGTTGCGTCCGCGATTCTTAGTGCGTGACCGGGCCGTCTTGACGGGTCATACCCAACGCGATCCCCAACGATTCGGTGTGACCGTGACCGACCCGGTCTCGGGGGTGGACTTTGAGGTGGCCGTGTTCAAATACCCCGGCCCGCCGGGCGCCCGGCAAGTATTGGCGGTCCATGGGTTCCGAGGCGATCACCACGGGCTGGAACTCATCGTCGATGGGCTTGCTGCCTATGAAGTGTGGGTGCCCGATCTGCCAGGTTTCGGCGTTTCAGGCGCGCTACCTGATGCTAAGCACAGCGTTGAACACTATGGGAACATCATCAATCAAATCGCGAAAACCATGGCGAACCCGACACTGGTTGGACACTCTTTCGGATCGCTCATCGCTGCAGCCGCTGTTGCCGACCAGTCAGTGGATTACCCGCACTTGGTGTTGTTGAACCCTATTGCCAAACCAGCCCTGGATGCCGGAACCCCGTCGGATCGTGCCGCCACCCTGGTGACCGATGGGTTCTATCGCCTCTGTGCGGCCCTGCCATCAGCGGCGGGGCGTCGTCTGTTGGGAAATAAACTCATTGTGTGGGCCACGGGCGCGTTCATGACGAAGACCGATGACCCTCGAGTGCTGGCCTATACCCATGATCAACACCAGGCATATTTCTCCGACTTTGACTCCCCCACCACGCTACTTGAGGCCTACGAGGCGTCGATCACGCAGACAGTGGCTGATTTCGCTGACCGTCTGCGCATTCCGGTGACCCTGATTGGTGGCGCCGACGACGAACTGTCATCCCCGGAAGATATAGCAGCTCTTGAAGAGGTCTTGGCTACCGACGATGTCGAAACCTACGTATTGCAAAACACCGGACACCTGATGCATTATGAACGCTCTGTTGCCACGGCTGCTTTGATTCATTGGCGACTTTAGAGCACATCGGTGGGATCAATTCGCAGTCTGACCGCGGTGGACTCCCCGCGTGCAGACAGTTGTGCCCGCGTGGTCTTTAACGCGGTGATTACCCGGTCTGCAACGTGTTGAGGAAAAAAGAGCAGCGCTCGGTACGACTGTTCATCAATGCCTACCGGACCGATCCAAGGCGATTCGTCGGCTTGGTAGGGTAAGGGTGTACCACGCATCATTTTGTGGAGTTCATCGATGGGCCCGAGGATTTCGGCGACCCGCATGGCCGGTGGGAGGCCAAGTTGTTGTCGCTGACCAAGTTGACGATCTGCCCAGGCGATCGGGTTCATTTGCACGAGCGCGGCCACGGCGTCATCGTATTGTGCGGTGACCACCACGACTCCCCCGTCACCAGCTGGGCGGACGAGCTTGGCGGCGCGCATCCAATGGCCCAGCACCTCTTCGGGCACGTTGAGCCCCTCACGTTGCAGCTGTGCATCACCGTCGAGCAACAGCGCTGCGGCATATCCCTTGGGTGCGACTGGCTCGGCTCCCGGGGTCGCAATCACGATCGCAGGTTGGTCGGCGACGGTGACGAGCAAGTGATCGGCGGATGAGGACATGATCGGTGTCATCGGGAATGCTCGACCCAGCTCGTCAGCTGTGCGGTGGACGCCCCTGGCCCCTGCCCGAAGTTGGTTGCCTTGACAATTGTGGCACGAAAAACTGCGTTCCTTGATGCCGCACCATCGACACGTGGCTTCGTGTCGTTGGACTGCCAGCCGGTCGGTGTACCCCAGTGGGCCGGCGCAGTGTGTGCACCGGGCAGATTCACCGCAGCGTGCGCAGAACAACCCGGGAATGAATCCTGCTCGAGCGACTTGTACCAGCACTGGTCCGGGGTCGCCGTGTTTGCCATCGAGTGCATCGCGGGCCGCGCGGTATGCCATATGTGGAATCCGGGCAATTTGTGCCAGTGGATCCCGCTCGGCGTGGAATGAATCCGATGTTGCCACGACCCTCGGGGCCAGCGCCTTGCGAATATCACGGTCAGCGCCGATTTGGGTCAGTTCCCCGGTGGCCACGAGGTGTTGGACGTCAATGGCCCGGGACGTCGAAGCAAGCACGAGTCGGGATCCATGCTGGGTGGCACGGCGTCGAGCCACCGCATGCACGTGAAAATATGGTGTTCGTGGTTCGATGAGGTGGTCGCTGGTGGGTTCCCACACCATAATCATGTCGATGTGTGCCAGGGGCGCCCAGATGGCTGATCTGGTGCCCACAACGATGCGGTGTTGACCGTTGAGGATTTGGAGAAACGACCGATACCGTGAGGTATTGCCTTGATCGCCGCTAAGCAGAGCGAAGCCGCGGGTGCCGACCCGCTCTTCCAGTTGGCGTTGCAACCTGGAGAGGTGTTTTTGATCGGGCACGATGACCAGGCTGGCCTGTTGCAAAGCTGCCAGCCGTTGGGCGGCATCTGCCAAGACACCCATGGCGTCCCAGCTGGCGTGTGCTGAGGCGAGTGTCAGGGCGTAGTGTCCGGGGTGGCCGGGTGTGAAGAGCTGTTCGGCTCCATCGAGCAAGTCCCACGCGAATGTGGGGCCGGTTGTCTCGTCGACGGGGGCAGCCGGTGGTGCTTCAATGACCGGTGGTAATGGAACTGTGTCGTCGTCGAGTTGTTGGGCGATATCGCGTTCTACCCCGGCAACTCGTCGAGGAATGACAGCACGCAGTACGTCTGCGGTGATGGAGCCGTAGTCCTGGGCGATGAGTTGTGCCAGTTCCAGGACTTTGGGTTCTAGCACGGGCATCACCGACACAACTTTTTGGAGTCGGGTGAGCCTCGCGACGGTGTCGATGGTGTCGGTACGTTGGATCAGCCATCCGAAGAGTTGTTGATGGCCAAACCGTACTTTGACACGGACACCTGGTTTCGCTGCTGTATCGAGTTCTTGGGGTATGAGGTAATCAAAATACCGGTCCAGATGCGGCACCGGAGTTTCCAAGAGGACTTTGGCTACCGGTTGTTGAGGCCATCCTTCCGGTGCCGGCGGTAACGTGGCACGGGACTCTGGAAGGTCGAAGAGGGCATCTGTTTCGGGCACGTCACCAGTCTACCGCGGCACGCAATTGGTCGACTTTATCGGTCCGTTCCCAGGTGAAGTCGGGGAGTTCGCGGCCGAAGTGTCCGTTGGCTGCAGTGGCCTGATAGATGGGACGCAAGAGCTGCAGGTCTTGTACGATGGCAGCGGGGCGCAGGTCGAAGACCTCGTTGATAGCTGCCACGATTTTGTCGTGGCTGACTTTTTCGGTACCGAAGGTATCGACATAGAGGCCTACCGGACGGGCTTTGCCGATGGCGTAGGCTACCTGTACTTCTGCACGATCCGCCAGTTCGGCAGCGACGATATTTTTCGCCACCCAGCGCGTGGCGTAAGCGGCTGACCGGTCAACCTTCGATGGGTCTTTTCCAGAAAACGCGCCACCACCATGACGGGCCATCCCCCCGTAGGTGTCTACGATGATTTTGCGTCCGGTTAGGCCGGCGTCTCCAACGGGCCCACCAATGACGAAGGGGCCGGAGGGGTTGATAATGATGTCGGCCTGTGCGTATTCCAAACCAAATGTGGTCAGGACCGGCTCGATGACATGCTGTGTGATGTCTGCGTGGAGCTGGTCTTGGGTGACGTCTTCGAGGTGCTGGGTGGAAAGCACGACGGTTTCGACACTTTTTGGGACGTGGTGTTCGTCGTAGCCGATGGTGACCTGCGTTTTTCCGTCAGGCAGCAGGTACGGCATCGGTGAGTCTGGCTGCTGTCGCACCACGGTGAGACGCTCAGATAACCGGTGTGCGAGATAGATTGGGGCAGGCATCAAGGCGGGGGTTTCGTTGGATGCGTAGCCGAACATGATGCCTTGGTCGCCGGCACCTTGTTTATCGATTTCATCAACGGAGCCATCGCGCGTTTCGAGCGAGGTGGAAACACCGTCGTGAATATCACTGGATTGTTGTCCGATGGACACGTTCACACCACAGGTGGCGCCGTCGAATCCGTTGGCCGACGAGTTGTATCCAATGTCGAGGATAGTTCGCCGAACGATTTCGGGGATTTCGACGTATGCGGAGGTGCTGACTTCACCTGCTACTTGCACCAGGCCGGTGGTGACCAGAGTTTCCACCGCGACTTTTGCGTTGGAGTCTTTGGCGATGATCGCATCGAGCACAGCATCGGAGATTTGGTCACAGATCTTGTCTGGGTGTCCGGCGGTTACCGATTCCGAGGTGAAGAGGCGGAGTTCACCGTCTCCAATTCCGGCATAGGGCTGGTACATGGATGAAGTATCTTTAGCAGTCACAGTATGAGAGTGTACATGTCTGACATTGGAGGCATCGAGAAGGGTTCATGGAACGTAAAACTTCAGGACAGTGCGCCCACTAATCGTTCGATGATCGCTTCGGCGACGAGCTGTTTGGTACCTTGGATCGTGACATCCTCGCTACCATCGGCGAATACCATGGTCACGTCATTTTCATCTTGGCCGAAGACTTTTCCGACCCCGACTTCGTTCACCACGAGTATCTCGCAGCCTTTTCGTTGGAGTTTTGCGCGCCCGTATTCCAATGGTGAGGTGTGTGCATCGCCGGTTTCAGCAGCAAATCCAACAATGACTCGCGGTAGGTCTTGACCCGCATCGCGTTGTTCGACGGTGGACCGCAAGACGTCTTCCGTTTGTTCCAGGACGATAGTTGGAGCGGAATCATCGTCTTGTTTTTTGATTTTCTCATTCGTGGTGCTCGCAGGGCGGAAATCAGCCACTGCGGCGGTCATAATCAGCGCGTCTTTGTGCTGAGCATGATCCAGGACAGCCTCTAGCAGGTCATGTGTGGATTCAATATTCACTACAGCAATATTCTTGTGCTCCGGGGCGGCCACGTCCATGGCACCGGCAATGAGAGTGACATGCGCACCTTGCGCGGCGGCTGCTTGAGCGAGTGCGACACCTTGTTTGCCAGACGAACGGTTGCCTAAGTAGCGGACCGGGTCGAGTGCTTCGCGCGTCCCCCCGGCACTGACCACCACGTGCTTGCCTGCCAGGGTCTGCCCTACTTGCGTCGCAGCGGCAATGGTTTTGGTCTGTGCCCAAATATCTTCGGGTTCGGGGAACCGCCCCTTCCCGGTATCTACCCCGGTCAAGCGCCCAACTGCGGGTTCGACAATGTGCACGCCCCGCGCACGAAGCGTGGCCACGTTGGCTCGGGTGGCGGCGTTTTCCCACATCTCGGTGTGCATCGCAGGCGCCATCACCACGGGGACAGTAGCTGTGAGCAGGATGTTGCCGATCAAATCAGAGGCTAGGCCCGCTGCGGCTTTGGCAAGTGAGTTGGCTGTTGCTGGCGCGATGACCACGAGGTCTGCCTGGCGTCCCTGCAGGACGTGATTGACTTCTTCGACTGCTTCAAAGGTGTCGTGATAGACCGGTTGTCCAGACAGGGCTTCCCAGGCGGGCTTTCCCACAAAGTTCAAGGCCGCCTTGGTGGGGACGACATGCACTTCGTGACCTTCCTCGGTCATCAGACGAAGCAGCAGCGCGGCTTTATACGCGGCGATGCCGCCTGTCACGCCAAGAACGATCCTCATGGACTCCCCTGTTCCAACGGTGGTGGCGACTTACTCGTCGGTTGCGTCTGCTGGACTTTCTTCTGGCAGCGCAAATGGGTCGTCGTCGTTGGCTGGCAGTTCGAAGGTCGGGAACTCTTCATCGAATTCTTCAGCGGCTGCGGCTTGAACCTCTTCAACTGGTTTCATTTCCAGCAGGTCAGCGTCGACTTCGCGCAGTGCAATCGACAGTGGTTTTTCGTTCAGCTCGGTATCGACCAGCGGTCCAACGTACTCGAAGAGACCTTCGTGCAGCTGGGAGTAGTATGCGTTGATCTGGCGTGCACGCTGGGCAGCAAAGAGCACCAGCCCATATTTGGAATCAACCTTTTCTAGCAGTTCATCTAGGGGTGGGTTGACGATACCTTCGGTTCTTAGTTCAGTCACTGACTCTCCAATGAGTTTCCCCGTAGCGACCGGGGATTGTGGATGTTTTTACGTTGTATGCCGTGGGCTACTGCGCAGCAGGTAGCTGCATGACATCTACCAGCTTGGCAGCAGCTTGTCCAACTGTATCGTTGACAATTACAGCATCAAATTCTGGTTCTGCAGCAAGCTCTAGTTTAGCGGTTTCTAGCCGTCGATGCTGTTCAGTTGCAGATTCTGTGCCGCGCCCAATGAGACGTCTGACCAATTCTTCCCAACTTGGTGGGGCGAGGAAGACGAATGTTGCTTCCGGCATGGTCTGTCGTACCTGGCGAGCACCTTGTAGATCAATCTCTAACAAAACGTGCTGGCCCTGCTCAATCGCAGATTCGACGGTATCGCGGCGGGTCCCATATTTGTTGAGACCGTGCACCTCAGCCCATTCCAACATTTTGCCCTGGTCAATAAGTTCGTCAAACTGTTCGTGAGAAACGAACGAGTAATGCACCCCGTCCAACTCTCCGGGACGCGGTGGACGGGTCGTGGCAGAAACGGACAGCCACACCTGCGGATAGTGGTGGCGAATGTATTGGCTGACGGTGCCTTTGCCCACGGCGGTTGGACCGGCAAGAACGGTGACCGCAGGAACTGTACCAGCGTGTTCAGATCTCAGCGTCAGTTCACGTGGTTCGGGAATGACCGGTGGCGTGGGATCTGGCAAGGTTCTCCTCGGCTTTTTGGCAGGTCGACCGCAACTGCGATATGACGTAGGGTATCGCACTCTTGAGCTATACCCCAAACCACTGTGCAGGTTTTGCGCAAGGTGGTTACCGGCCGAGTGCTTCTCTCAATGCGGTGCGTTGGCGATGCCCAAGGCCGCGGAGTCTACGATTTGCAGAAATATCGCATTGCTCCATAATAGTTTGCGCCCGGATCTCTCCGATCCCTTTGAGTGAAGTCAGCAGATCAATAGTGCGCATCCTGGCAACAGCCTCATCGCTATCTGCTCGTTCGAAGACTTGGGAGAGAGAAATCGTGCCGTCAGAGAACTCAGTTTTGACTTTGGCACGCGCGGTACGGGCATCAAGCGCTTTTTGCCGCGCAGCTTGTCGTTCGGCGGGTGTCAGATCTTTCAGGACCATTAGTTACTGCCTTTCGTGCCCAGCACCTACCCACCACAGGTAGGGTCAGTCACACCCACAAAGGTGAATGACTACTGTCGTGCATTGACCTATATCTCCTAGTGAAATGTAGTCTAACTCACATTGAGCTCTTTGTGAGCCTCTGCAATCGACGCTTTTAAATCCGCGACCTGCGGCCCAGCTCGTAAGATCGCACGTGAGGAGTTGACTAGGACATTTGGCCATGCCGCGCCGAACCCTGTGCGAATATCTGACGCTTGGGCTCCTTGGGAGCCGTACCCGGGCGCCAGGATTGGGGCGTTTGCCCTCGCCAGATCAATATTAAGTGTCTTAGTGACATCGATGGCGGTGGCGCCTACCACCAGGCCGACCGAGCCGAGCCGATCGGCATGGGCATTGTCTGCACCGGCGGCATCGACAATTCGTTTGGCCACAGAATCATCAGATGCGCCGACATGTTGAACACTCGCACCCTCCGGGTTGGATGTCAGCGCCAAAACAAAGACACCACGATTATGTGCTTGTGCCACATCGATCGCCGGCCGAAGGGATTCGTATCCCAGATAGGGCGAAAGGGTGACGGCATCGGCAGCAAGAGCCGAACCATCCGCCAACCAAGCTTGAGCGTAGCCGTCCATGGTCGAACCAATGTCACCACGTTTTGCATCGGCAATGGTGACGATATTGGCTTCATGTGCGAACTGCAGCGTGTCTTCTAGGACAGCAAAACCTGCCGCCCCGAATCGCTCGTAGAGGGCGACTTGGGGTTTCAAAGCAGCCACACCGACCATGGTAGCGGCCGCCTCCACGACGGTTTTCGAGAAGGTTTCAAGCCCGGCCGGGTCATCGTTGAGTCCCCAACTTTGCAGGAGATGACTGTGCGGGTCGATGCCTAGACACAACGGCCCGTGCTGGGCCATTGCGTCGGCGAGGCGAAGTCCAAATGGCTGTGACATGGGTGTCCTACCGTTGGTTGGCAATCACGTCAGCCAGGCGGCGGTCGTGTTCTTGCAGGCTGGTCACATCCCAGGAGTATTCACGCTGGGCTTGGATTGCCTGCAGCGCAGTCCCGAACGCAGCCAGGGTGGTGACGATGGGTACACCCAACGAGTTGGCTGCTGCACGAATCTCATAGCCGTCCCCGCGAGCTTCCGAGCCCGATGGAGTGTTGACAACCAAATCTACCCGTCCGGCTTCAAGCTGATCCAGGATCGTTTCGCCCGGTTGATCGGCATCGCTGGTAATTTTGTCGACGGTTTCGGTCATGATTCCGTTGCGTGCCAGCACATCTGCTGTCCCGCCCGTGGACACGAGTTCAAAGCCCATATCCGCCAGACCTTTGGCGTGGGCGACTAGACCGCGTTTGTCCCTGTTGGCAACTGAAATGAACACCCGACCCTGCGTCGGAAGTCTGCCGCCAACGGCGTCCTGAGATTTGGCGTAGGCGGTGTCAAAGTATTTATCGATACCCATGACTTCACCGGTAGAACGCATCTCGGGTCCGAGTAACGAATCCACCACGCGACCTTCCGGCGTGCGGAAGCGAGTAAACGGCAGTACGGCCTCTTTCACAGCGATCGGAGCGCCCAGGGGTAAAGACCAGCCATCGTGGGTGGCTGGTAGGTCACCGGTCTCGCGCAGGTCGGCGATCGATGTTCCGATACCGATTTTCGCTGCTGCTTTGGCCAATGCAACTCCGGTGGCCTTGGAGACGAATGGCACGGTGCGTGACGCACGAGGGTTTGCTTCGATGACATAGAGGATATCGGCGGTCAGCGCGAACTGAATGTTGATCAGCCCGCGGACGCCAACACCTTTGGCGATAGCCTCGGTGGCTTCTCTTACCCGCGCCAAGACGTCTGGGGCCAGTGTCGTTGGTGGTAGAACACAAGCCGAGTCCCCGGAGTGCACACCGGCTTCTTCAATGTGTTCCATGATGCCGCCCATAAAGAGCTCGTGGCCGTCATAGAGCGCATCAACATCGATTTCAATAGCGTCATCGAGGAAGCGGTCCACGAGTACCGGATGTTCTGCGGTAATTTCTGCGGTGGAGTTCGCGATGTATGTGGACAGTTGTTCTTCGCCGTAGACAATTTCCATCCCGCGTCCGCCCAGCACATAGGACGGGCGAACAAGGACCGGATAACCAATTTCGTCGGCAATGGCCTTGGCGTCTTCAAACGAAACTGCCGTGCCGCTCTTGGGTGCAGCCAGGTTGGCTTGCTGCAGGACTTGCGCAAACAGACCGCGGTGTTCTGCCAGGTCGATCGCTTCTGGTGAGGTGCCCAAGATGGTGACGCCGGCATCCGCAAGGGCTTGGGCCAGTTTCAATGGCGTCTGCCCACCGAGTTGGACGAACACACCGGCTACCGGGCCGGTCTGCTCTTCGGCGTGGATGATTTCGAGAACATCTTCAAGTGTCAACGGTTCGAAATACAGCCGATCTGACATATCCGAGTCGGTCGAGACGGTTTCGGGGTTGCAGTTGATGAGCACAGTGTCGTAACCGGCCTGTTGCATAGCCATGGTGGCGTGGACACAGGAGTAATCGAATTCCACACCTTGGCCAATGCGGTTGGGGCCCGATCCTAAGATAATCGCCGTCTGACGGTCATGCTCAGCGATTTCACTTTCTTGGCCGTCATACGACGAGTAGTGATATGGCGCTTGCGCAATGTGTTCACCGGCTGCAGTATCGACAGATTTATACACCGGACGGACCCCGAGTGCATGACGCACACCCCGAACAACGGCCTCGTCCATGTGGCGCAGTTGGCCGATCTGGTTGTCAGAGAAACCGTGCCGCTTAGCGTGGGCAAGCAAATCTTTGGTCAGTTCAGCTGCGTCGCGGATCTCGGTCGCCACTTCATTGATCAAGACCAACTGATCAATGAACCATGGATCGACCATCGTGATTTCGAAAATCTGTTGTGGGGTCGCTCCCCCAAGCAGCGCACGCTGGATCTGGCCCAGCCGCGACGTCGTTGCCGTCTGAGCAGCTTCAAGCAGTTGCGCAACCTCGGTCGCATCTGGCACCGTGAATTCCAGCTCGGCATCCTCGGTTTGTTCCAACGAGCGCAGCGCTTTCTGCAGGGCTTCAGCAAAGTTGCGGCCGAGCGACATGACCTCGCCGACAGCCTTCATGGTGGTGGTCAGCGTGGCATCGGCTGCGGGGAATTTCTCGAAGGCAAAGCGCGGTACTTTCACCGCGACGTAGTCCAACGCTGGTTCAAACGCGGCGGTCGTAGTGCCGGTGATGTCGTTGCTGACCTCATCGAGGGTGTAGCCCAGGGACAGTTTTGTTGCAATCTTCGCGATCGGGTAACCGGTTGCTTTAGACGCCAGCGCTGAGGAACGCGAGACACGTGGGTTCATTTCGATCACCACGATGCGACCGTCTTCCGGGTTGACCGCAAACTGGATGTTACAGCCGCCGGTAGCCACGCCGACTTCACGGATGATTTTGATGGAGATGTCGCGCATCTTCTGGTATTCGCGGTCGGTCAGTGTCAAAGCCGGGGCCACGGTAATGGCGTCTCCGGTGTGGACGCCGACCGGGTCAAAATTCTCGATGGAACACAGCGCGATGACGTTGTCTGCGCTGTCGCGCATCATCTCGAATTCAAATTCTTTCCAGCCCAAAATGGACTCTTCTAAGAGTACTTCTGAGGTTGGTGAGTACTGGATACCAGCGCCAGCGATCCGGTGTAGATCTGCCTCATCATAGGCCATACCTGAGCCCAGGCCACCCATGGTGAATGAGGGCCGTACGACCATCGGGTAGCCGAGGTCTTGAGCCGCTTCGAGGGCTTCATCCATGCTGTTGACGATGGCGGAACGTGCTGATTCTGCACCACAACGTTCTACGACGCCTTTGAATTCTTCCCGGTTTTCTCCGAGTTCGATCGCGGCAATATTGGCACCGATGAGTTCAACACCATATTTCTCCAGGACACCGTGTTCGTCTAGTTGAATGGCTGTGTTGAGCGCCGTCTGCCCACCAAGAGTTGGCAAGATGGCATCTGGTCGTTCGGCCGCAATAATCTTTTCCACGACATCAGCGGTAATGGGCTCTACGTAGGTAGCATCCGCCATTTCCGGGTCGGTCATGATCGTTGCCGGGTTGGAATTCACCAGCACCACGCGAATGCCTTCTTCTTTGAGCACACGGATGGCTTGGGTGCCTGAGTAATCAAATTCGGCGGCTTGACCAATGACGATCGGTCCGGAACCGATAACTAATACGGATGTGAGATCTGTGCGTTTTGGCATGGTCTGTCGTTTCCTAAGTCTTATTTACCGGTGGCGATCAGGGTTGCAAAATGGTCAAAGACCGGATGCGGCTCATCACCTTCCACAGCTGAATTTTCTGGATAGTACTGCACTGCGACGACAGGCAGCTCGACTGTTTGAAGTGCTTCCACCGAATGGTCGTTCAAGCTGTACTGGGTGACGATGACGTCGCCGTAGCCGGCCGGTGAAACACTGGTCCCCACCTGCGCGTCGACGGCGTATTCGTGGTTCTGTGTAGTCATCGCCGTCTGACCCGTTGTGGTGTCGTAGACGGGCTGGTTTGGACCACGCTGTGCTTGGTCCATGCGATAGGTTTCATAGCCCAGGGCACGTGCGATGATCTGATGTCCAAGCCCTATACCGAGCATTGGTGTCTTCGATTCAAGCAGTGCTTTTGCCAGCTCAATCTGGCCGGTGACATCAGACGGGTCCCCTGGTCCCGAGGACAGCACCACCCCGTCGACGCCAGCGGCAGTCAGCTCTTCGGCCGAGGTTGTCGCAGGAAACACGTGCACAGAGTTGCCGCGTTGTACCAGTTGGTCGATGGTCGCACGACGCACACCGAGATCAACAAGTGCCACGGTAGCCTTCGCATCGTCTGCTTCGACCACGTGCGCGGTCGTGGTGGTGACCTGTTGCAGCAGTTGCGCTGTGTCAGGTTTGTTCCAATCGCGGACTTTTGCTACCAAATGCTCATCGCTATCACTGGCCGCATCGCCGGCAAAGATCCCGGCATTGATCTGACCCAGCATTGCGATGTGCCGCGTCAGTGCGCGGGTATCGACACCCGCAATGCCCACGACGTTAGATTCGGTCAGTACCTCGTCCAATGCGCGTTCCGACTGCCAGTTTGATCGGATTCGAGCTGGGTCACGTACGACAACCCCGTTGGGCCAGTAGGTGTCCGATGCTGCGTCGGCGGCATTGACGCCGACGTTGCCAACGTGTGGAAAAGTGAAGACCGTAATGGTCTCGGTATTGGCCGGATCGGTCAGACTGTGCTGGTAGCCGGTCATGGTCGTGTCGAACACTAATTGACCATAGGCGCTTCCAGTTGCGGCATATGTGGTGCCTGCGTAGATCGTGCCATCTGCCAGGACAAGTTTGGCTGATGTGCTCATGCTGTCTGCCTTCCGTTGGTAAGCGTATCAAGTTCTGTGCGAAGTTCTTGGTGATCAGCGATTGATTGGGTGCGGAATCCAGTGGTGACTTCGGTGTCTTGCAGTTGCCAGGTGATGGCGAAGATCCCGTCTTTTTCCACGAATTTTCCCGCGATCCCAGAAATCGTTGAGGTGGCGATGATGTCGTCAATCGGGATAAAGAAGTTGGGCTCACCGATGCGAAGCATGACAATACCATCGTTGTGCACCTCGAGATGGGCTGCACTGCGGTTTCCCAGACGATGTGCGGTGACACGTTCCAGGAGTTCTTGGCCCAACACGGTATTGACGTAGGTGCCCTCGATGGCCGTATTCGGTTCGCCGTCTAACAGCTGCTGCGGTACTTCAGGAGGTGGCGCGATGTGCTGTTGGCGCTTGGTACGATTTCGGCGTCCGAAAATAATACCGACAATAATTCCTACGATGAGGATCGCGCTGAGCGTGACCGTAAATGTTGTTTCGTCCACTACTGGGATCTTTCCTTATCAGCTGTGTTGGTAGGGGGTGGTGAGGTGTGCGGCGGCGACGACTCGGTGTCCACGATAAAACACCTCGGACACTTGGCCAGCCAATTCCATCCCGCGGTATGGTGAGTTAGCCGATTTTGAGGTGTGCTCTACGGGATTCACGACGAAGCGATGGTTGGGATCGTATACGGCGATGTTGGCGGATGCCCCCTCCACCAAGCCTCCGGTTTGCGTCAGCTGACCATGCTCACCGTGCCCGTAGATGCTGGCCGGGTTCGCCGACATAACTCGGGCAACTCCGTGCCAATCGAGCAGTCCGGTGTCGACCATCGTGTGTTGGATAACCGGTAGTGCTGTTTCCAATCCGGTCATGCCCATCGCTGCGACAACCCACTCACATTGTTTCTTTTCATCGGTGTGGGGTGCATGGTCGGTGCCAACAGTATCGATCGTGCCATCGGCAAGACCTTGGCGTAACGCGTGCACATCCGTATCTCTGCGTAACGGTGGATTGACCTTATATAGCGGATCATAGGTTTTGACGTAATCTTCGGTCAGCAGCAGATGGTGCGGTGTGACTTCTGCGGTCACGCGGATGCCTTGGGATTTTGCCCACCGGATGAGCTCGACCGATCCGGCAGTCGACACGTGACAGATGTGGACTCGGGAATCGACGTGCTGAGCCAGCAGTACGTCGCGGGCAATAATGGATTCTTCGGCAACGGCTGGCCACCCCGCCAATCCCAGTTCCGAAGACAGCGCCGACTCGTTCATCTGGGCGCCTTCGGTCAGCCGAGGTTCTTGGGCGTGCTGGGCAATAAATCCGTCAAACGATTTCACGTATTCCAGCCCGCGACGCATCAAGACCGGGTCCCACACGCACATACCGTCATCGGAGAACATGGTGACGTTGGCCGCTGAATCGTGCATGGCCGACAACTCTGCTAACCGTTCACCGGCTAGTCCCACGGTCACCGCGCCAACAGGGTAGACATCAGTCCATCCAGCCTCACGGCCCAACCTGTGAACTTGCTCGACCACGCCTGCGGTATCAGCCACCGGGTTAGAGTTCGCCATCGCATGCACGGCGGTGAAACCACCTCGTGCAGCGGCTCGGCTACCGGTCTCGACGGTTTCGGCATCATTATTACCGGGCTCACGCAGGTGGGTGTGGAGGTCAACCAGTCCGGGCAGGACGATTTTACCGCTTACGTCAATGACTTCGGCGGCATCAGCCGTGCGGTGTGGTCCAAGGTGGGCGATCGTGCCGTGAGCGTCAATGCCAACATCGGTTTGCACACCGTCCGGTGTGGTACCACCGGTGAGGAGATAGGTGAGAGTCATGAGGTGGCCTTTCATTGTCCAGGTTGGCCTGCGAGTAGCAGGTACAGGACTGCCATGCGTATGGAGACACCGTTGCTGACTTGTTCGAGCGCGGTGTTTTGGGGTGAGTCGGCAGCTGCCGCGGAGATTTCGAGTCCGCGGTTCATCGGGCCGGGGTGCATGATGAGCGTTTTGGTGTCCGCGATGGTTTTGTAGCGATCATTCGTCAGGCCCCAGCCACGGATGTATTCGGCGGCTGACGGGAAGAAATCCCCGGACATCCGCTCGGCCTGGACCCGGAGCATCATCACTGCATCGGGGCGCTGTGCCAGCAGCTCGTTGAGGTCGTAGTTAATATCCACGGGCCAGGTCTGGGCACCAACCGGCATCAATGTTGGAGGACCGGACAACGTGACTTTGGCTCCGAGGGTGTGTAGCAGCCACACATTGGATCGCGCCACGCGCGAGTGCAAGATATCTCCCACAATGACGACGTGTACCCCATCAAGATCTTTGGCCGTCGCCTGGTCACCATGCAGCCTGGTCCGGAGGGTAAAGGCGTCCAATAACGCTTGGGTTGGGTGTTCGTGGGTCCCGTCTCCCGCGTTGATGACCGCAGATGATGACCACCCGAAGTTGGCCAGTTGCTCGGCGGCTCCAGACGCCCAGTGGCGCATGACAATCGCATCGCCACCGATGGCTTCGAGTGTTTGAACCGTGTCTTTGAGCGATTCGCCTTTGGAAACCGATGACGTTTTGAGCGCGAAGTTCAGCACGTCTGCAGACAGGCGCTTGGCGGCGGCTTCGAATGATGTTCGGGTCCGTGTGGAGTCTTCAAAAAACAGGTTGACGACGGTTTGGCCGCGCAGGGTCGGCAGCTTTTTGATCGACCGATCAGCCACGGTGGCCATTTCTTGAGCGGTATCAAGAATCGACATGGCGTTGTCATACGACAGGTTGCGGGTCGCTAGGAGGTGACGCATCAGTTCATCACATCCAAGATTTGTACCTGATCGACGGTGAACTGTTCGTCGTCACTGTCGATTTCGGACATCTGTACCCGGACATGTTCGGTCGAGGCAGTTGGGAGGTTTTTGCCCGCGTAGTCTGCACGCAGCGGTAACTGTCGGTGCCCGCGGTCCACGAGCACAGCCAACCGGACCGTTTCTGGGCGGCCAATATCGGCCAAAGCGTCTAGTGCGGCGCGAATGGTACGTCCGGAATACAGCACATCATCAACGAGCACGACGACGGCACCGTCGACACCGGTAGCGGGGATGATTGTGGAGGCTGGTACCCGTGAGCCTGCACGGGCAAGATCGTCGCGATACATGGTTATGTCGAGCTGACCGGTGCGCTCGGCTGCAACGAAGTCGGGCTCAATTTCTGCCAATTTGGCGGCCAGTCTGTTGGCCAGCGGGACGCCGCGACGTGGGATGCCCAGTACCAGCAGATGCTGCGCACCGCGGTTCGCTTCTAGAATCTCATGGGCAATACGAGTCAACACCCGATCTATATCGGCTGCCGACATCACGGTGCGTGCTTGACGCACAGGTTCTTGCACCACAGCTTGTCTCCTTTCCCGCCTCGCAGGACGGATCTTTAAAGGATCTGCGGGATACGTGGTGTCCCCGTAGCTTCACTCGTTGTAACTGTAGCACCGGTTAGCCTGTCCAACCGACCGGTTACAGGATCAAGGTGGGTTTGAGTTCCTGGAGTCGACCGAGCACCCCGTTGACATAGCTGGGTGAATCGTCATTGGAATATTCGCGCGCCATATTGACGGCTTCGTTGACGGCTGCCCCATCTGGCATGCCGTCGTAGAAGAGCAATTCCCACGCGCCCAGGCGCAAAATCGATTTATCCATACCGAGCATGCGCTCCAGCGTCCATCCGTGCGCATACTGTGCTAGCAGCTCATCGATTTGTTCTTGATGGGTGATGACCCCATCAATGATCGCGGTGGTATAGGGGTTGATGGTTTGATCCGTGTGGTCACGACGTCGCTGCAGTGCAGCTAAGGGTGTCGTGTGACGCTGCTCTGCTTCGAACAGGATCTCCAGGGCACGACGGCGGGCCCGGCCGCGGGCGCCGATGTGTCGTGATTGGTCATGTGATTTTTTAGACAATGTGGTGTTGCTCCGTGCCGGCAATTAGTCAGTGACCCGGCCTTGGTATTCACCGTTGCGGGTGTCTACTTTGACCTTGGTGCCCTCTTCCATAAAAAGTGGGACCTGAATTTCGTATCCTGTTTCCAACGTCGCAGGTTTGGTGCCACCTGACGAACGATCACCTTGTAATCCCGGTTCGGTGTAGGTAATTTCCAGGATGACCGACGGGGGCAATTCGAGGTACAGCGGCGTGCCGTCGGAAATAGCGATCTGTGCGTTCTCGTTTTCCAACAAGAAGTTGGCAGCATTGCCCACTACCGAGGCTGGGACCATGACCTGGTCAAACGTGGTGAGATCCATGAAAATGAATTCGTCACCATCACGGTACAAGAACTGGTATTCGGAACGATCCACGGTGGCAAACTCGAGTTTGGCCCCGGCGTTCCAGGTTTTGTCCACCGTTTTGCCGGAGGTCAGGTTTTTAATTTTGGTGCGAACAAACGCCCCACCTTTACCTGGCTTGACGTGCTGGAATTCTTGGACCTGCCACAGCTGGCCGTCAACGACGACGACCGAACCGTTTTTAATGTCGTTACTGGTGAGCATAACCATAAGGCGTATTCTCCATTAAAGTTTTCGTGATAAGTACATATTCTGGCAGATTCCAAGCACAGTGACATAACTGAACCTTGGACTAGTGTAATCGACCGCGCGTTGTGCGCCGCGTTCTAGTCAGCAATTTCCTGGTAGGCAGCAAAGAGCAAGGATTCGTCTGGCACGTCGTAAATCACTGGGGAACCTTGGGATTCCAAGAGGACAAAGCGCAGCTGTTCTCCACGGTTTTTCTTATCCCGACGAATACCATCAAGCAGCATTGCCCAACGATCACCGTGATACGACGTGGGCAGTCCCACACCTTCCAGGATCTGTTTGTGACGCTCGACCGTTGCGTCATCGAGGCGACCCACCGACCGCGCCAGTTCCGCGGCGAAGACCATACCGACAGCCACAGCTGCCCCATGACGGTATTGGTAGCGCTCCGCCAATTCGATGGCGTGTCCCAGCGTGTGCCCATAATTGAGCATCTGACGGTCGCTGGCTTCTTTGAAATCCTTGCCAACAATGTCGGCTTTGACTTGGATTGCCCGTTCGATAAGTTCACGCAGCACTGCCGAATGAGGGTTGGTTACCTGCGACATTTGGTCTTCGATCAGATCCAGAATTTTTTCATCTGCGATGAATCCACACTTGATGACCTCGGCGAGCCCGGAGACCAGCTCGTTTTTCGGCAGCGTCAACAAGGTATCCAGGTCTGCGAGCACACCTGCGGGTGGATGGAATGAGCCCACGAGGTTTTTCCCCTCGGAGGTATTGATACCGGTCTTGCCACCGACGGCGGCATCGACCATACCCAGCAGTGTCGTGGGCATGTGCACCACTCGGACACCGCGCAACCAGGTAGCAGCAACGAAACCGGCCAGGTCCGAGACCGCGCCTCCGCCAACAGACACGATGGCATCTGAACGGGTGAAATCACTCTGGCCCAAGACTTGCCAGCAGAATGAGGCTACCTCGATGTGTTTGCCTTCTTCAGAGTCCGGAATCTCGACCAACACGGCGTTATAGCCGGCCTCATCGAGCGCGGATTTGACGACATCTCCGGTGGCGCGCAAAGCCCGGGGCAAGATAATAGCGACCCGGTGCGGTTGAGCCCCCAGAATGTCTGGCAAACGGGACAGGAGGCCCCGACCAATTGCCACGTCGTAGCCGCCGTGCATTTCGTTGGCCGATCCGCCAGATACTTCGATGACGGTCGGCTGATCTGTGGTCTCGGGTGTTGTGTTTTCAGACATAGAGTGCGTTGTATTCCTTGCCAAAAATTGTTGGTGTCCCTCGATGATCATAGTCGCCACATCATCTACGTCCAGTCCGGTCGTGTCGATCACCCGGTGCGCCGAGTCTGTGAAATACTCCAACCGCTCTGTTCGGATGCGCGACCAGTTCCGTGCAGGATCCCCCGCGAGGACAGGGCGTCCGGAGGCATCACCGAGTCGTTGCAGCGCTTGCTGCTCACTGACATCGAGAAAAATGACGTACCCATGGTTGCGGACGATTTCGCGATTAGCGGCTCGAATGACCGCTCCCCCACCCAACGACAAGATGCCAGAACTGCTGCGTGTCGCGGCGTCGGCCACAATTTCTTGTTCTGCATCACGAAATGCCTCTTCACCGTGGGTGATGAAGTATTCGACAATGACCCCGTGACGAGTGACGAACAGGTCGTCAGTATCGGTATACGTGGCCCCTAGACGCTGTGCGAGATGCTTGCCGACCGTGGTCTTTCCTGACCCCATCGGTCCGATCAACACGATCGGTGGTGAATGTTCGTGCATTGTTAGAGTGGGTCGCCCATATCGTGCTGGTCTACGTGGTCACTTTCGGGTTCTGGGATGGGCTTGATGTTGGCGGTGAAACTGTGCATATTGCGACGGGTTTCTTCGACCGAGTCGCCACCAAATTTTTCTAACACTTCGCCGGCGATGACCAGGGCCACCATTGCCTCGGCAACCACACCGGACGCGGGAACTGCTGTGACGTCCGAACGTTGGTGGTGGGCCTTTGTGGCTTGGCCGGTCGCCACATCGACGGTGGCAAGGGCACGGGGCACGGTCGCGATCGGTTTCATCGCGACTCGCACACGAATTGGTTCACCGGTGGACATCCCCGCTTCGATGCCTCCAGCACGATGCGTGGTCCGGGCTACCGAGCCGTCGGCATGGCGAATAATCGCATCGTGTGCGTCGGAACCAACGCGCGTGGCCACATCAAAACCATCACCGATTTCCACGCCCTTCATCGCCTGGATGCCCATGAGAGCACCGGCTAGTTTCGAATCGAGTCTGCGGTCCCAGTGAATATGAGAGCCCAGTCCAACGGGTGCGTCATGCACGAGCACTTCGACGACGCCGCCGAGCGTTTCGCCTGACTTCTTGGTGGTATCGACGGCTTCGACCATCCTGGCGGATGCTTCCGGATCGATACAGCGCAGCGGATCAGCGTCTATGGTCTCGACATCATCGGCTGTTGGAAAGTCATAGCCCGGGGCGATTTCAATTTCGCCCATGCGCACTGTATGGGCGACGGTACGAATGCCTAATTGGGCTAAGAAATGCTGGGCAACACGGCCCAGAGCCACTCTCGTGGCGGTTTCGCGGGCTGAAGCGCGTTCCAGTAGTGGACGGGCTTCGTCAAAACCGAATTTCTGCATTCCGGCCATGTCTGCGTGACCTGGGCGCGGACGTGTGAGGGCTGCGTTTCTCGCCAGTCCTTCAATTTCCTCCGGGTCAACCGGGTCTGGATTCATGACGAGATCCCATTTGGGCCATTCCGTATTGGCGATGTGTATGGCGACCGGTGAGCCGAGGGTGATTCCATGACGGACACCAGAGATAATGGTGACCTCGTCCTTTTCAAACTTCATACGCGCGCCGCGGCCGTACCCTAGTCGGCGTCTCAGCAACGCGTCTTGAATGTCGGCCGTGGTGATTTCGATACCAGCCGGCAATCCTTCAATAATCCCCACGAGTCCGGAACCGTGAGATTCTCCTGCAGTTAACCAACGCATCATACGCCCGATTCTTTCATGCTCAGCGCGTGAGCGCTTGTTTCATGTCGATGTTTGTCCCACCGCGACATCACGATGGGTGTTGTAGCCCCAGCGCAACCGCCATGTGTGCTGTGACTGCGTCCCAGTCAATTGTGTCGTGGTCGTTGACCATTTTTGCTGTAAACAGTTTGACCTGTTCTACTCCTTGATACAACAACATATCTAAACCGGATGCCACTTGTGCTCCGGTGGCTTGCCATGTTGCCGCTAGTACTGTTGGCCACGGCTCATAAATCACATCGAGTAACGGTGGCAGATTCCGGTTCGGAAGCTTAGTCTCAAGCCAGTCGGCCGCGGTGGCGGGAAGTGTCGACACCACCGCCCGATGGTCTTGTACCTCAGCGGAAAACTCGTCGAGATGCTTGACTTGAACTGCCAGATTGAACCGTTGTGCAACCGTGGCAGCGTCCTGCGCGCGTTCTCTATTACGCACATACAACACGACCTCATCGAGCCCCATAGCAGCTGCGGCGCCGACAGCAGCAGACGCCGTTCCGCCGGCTCCGATGATGCCCATCGAGCCTCCGCTCGCTGCGACAAAACCAGCGTGCCTCAACGCACGGTATATACCCTCCACATCAGTATTGTGGCCATGCGGGATGCCATCTGCATCAAAGACGATGGTGTTCAGTACGCCCAAACGTTCCACACGTGGCGAGACGTGGTCCATGTGCTCCACGAGCACAGCCTTCAACGGCATGGTCACAGAGAACCCAGCAAGGAGGCTTGTGGGACCGTAACGCTGCGTCAACGAGCTCATGAAGCTATCGGCTTGGTCTTGGTTCACGTCCACGCGATCGTATTGAATCGGTGCGTCCAAGTACTGGTAGGCGGCACGATGCATATCGGGAGATTTCGAATGCGCTATCGGTGATCCCAGGACGGCCGCGTGAAAGTTCTGTTCAGTCATGTGTGTGCTACCTACTACCGACCACAAATATCGGGATTGTCGTCACAATAGGCACGGTATTCCTGCTGATATTCACGATGCTGTTCATAGGTGCTGGAGAATTTCGTTTCGCCAGTTTCAATGTTGGTGGTAATCCAGTAGAGGTAGTCGTTGTCTTCGGGTTCAGCAGCGGCATCAAGCGCAGCGATGGATGGCGCACCTATCGGGCCGGGTGGCAGCCCACGATGTTGGTACGTGTTGTATTCGTTGCTCTCATCTTGCCGATCTTCGGCAGTAAACTGCAGCTGCCGGACGCCCATGCCGTAAATGACCGTGGCGTCAATCTGTAAGAATCCGTATGTTTCGGTGTTCGACTCATCCAACCGGTTTTCAATAATCCCCGCGACCATGGCAAAGTCTTCAGACCGTGCTTCGGCCTCCAAAATCGAGGCAATCGTGACCAGCCGGTGTTGTTCTTCGGGGTCCTCGATCCCGAGGCGTTCGAACTCATTCATGGTGGGTTCGATCATCTGTTCAAGAATTTCTTGCATCGAGGCATCCATGGGGAATTGATACTCACCGACAGCGATATAGCCTTCAAGCGTTGAGGCTTCGGAGGGCACCTCGAAGTTCGAGGGATCGGCGGCTTCTTCAATTTCGTCTGCACTATACTCAGTTTGCTCAGCAATGTGCTCATACACATCGTCTATTCGATGCCCGGAGTTCACATACACGTAGTGCTGCCCTAAGCCTCCTTCGTCCAACAGGATCGCGGCGGCGTCTCTGGCTGGCATTTGATGCTGCAGCGTATATTCACCGGGCTGGATTTCTGAGGTACTTTGCGAAGACTCCACCGCGTCACGAAACGCTGAGGTCGATGCGACAATGTCTTCATCGACCAGCCGGTTACCGATGACAATTGCCCCTTCACCGGGGTTGACTTCGAAGGCGATTTCTTCGCCACCTGGACCGGGGTAATCATTATTCGTCCAGCCCACGAGTTGGCTCACTCCGAGTCCAACGACGATGAGTAGGCCGAGGAACACAGCGAAGCTCGACAGCATCACGACGGTACGCCGACGTTTGCGAACTTTGCGCGCTGCTAACGCTTCCTCATCAATTTCGGGAGCTGGCTGCGTGCCATCGGCCACGAGCATGTAGCCCAACATGTTTTCATCGGAGGATGCTTCCGCAGCATCTTCGCGCTCGGCAGCAGCCACATCTTGCCTGAGGTGAGGATAGTCGCGAGTATCCTCAGGTAGCGGATGCAGACCACCATGATCAACATTCTGGTCTGTTGCGTACCGGCCCTCGGTCACGATGTCGCCTTGAGAGCTTCCGGGGCGATGCGGTCGGTCTTCTAAACCACCGGGACCGTCAGCAGCCAGCGGTCGTGGTACGTCCGATACTTCTTCACGATCCTGTCCCGATTCATCACCCACACTGGCAGGTGGTATCGCATTCTGGCCTTCTACAGTAGATTTCGCATCGGAAGCACGTTGGGCATTTTGCTGAGCGCGTTCGTATTCGCGGCGCTCGCGACGCGACATAAATTGCGTCTTGGGAGGCAAGTTCGGCAGATGATCATCTGTCATATTCTTCCTCCTGTTCATGCGAAACCAAGATACCAGTGTTGGCACCCGTGTTATTTTCAAGCATCATCGCATGTTCCAATATAGCCACGGCCGCCAGTTGATCAATAACTGAGCGCTGATTCCGTGATGAGACCCCGGCTTGGTGCAATTTTTGGGAGGCACTGACGGTCGAGAGTCGCTCATCAATGAGTCGGACTTGGGTCGTCAAGTTGGCTTCAGCAAACAGTTTTGCCAGTTGTTGAGCGAAGCGATGAGCGTCATCGGTGGATGCCGTCTTTTGGCCTTTGAGGTTGATGGGGTCTCCGACATAGACACGAACCGCGTTGCGTTGGATCGCTTCGTCAACAATCCGGTGGAGATCGCGTAGGTTTTTCGCATCTCGCGTCAGCGTGTCGACTGGACTGGCCAGGATGCCGGCCGGGTCGGTTGCTGCCAGTCCCACGCGGGCCCTACCAACATCCACTCCTAGACGGGAGCCTGTCACCGTCTCGTGCGAGTTCATATCTGTCATTGAATAGTTCTAAATACTTAAGGAATCGATCCGTTGGGGTTAGGCCGTCTCGACTTCGCGCCGAAGGGTCGTCAGTGCGTCATCAATCTTGGAAGCATCTTGGCCGCCACCTTGTGCCACGTCGGGTTTGCCACCGCCGCCACCGCCCAGTACTTGGGAGACGGCTTTGACAAGGTTACCCGCTTTTAGACCGAGGTTCTGGGCACCTTCGTTGACGGCAATCACGACGAGCGGCCGCGCGTTCGAAGTGCCTATCATTCCGACGACGATATGTTGATTCCCTGCCTTGGTCAGCCGATCACGAAGGTCGAGTGCTGCCGAACGCAAGTCATCAGCACTGGCTACCTCCCCCATATTATGAGCCAATAGGGTGATATCGCCTACCGTTTCGGCTTGTTCCACCAGCTTGCCAACCTGTGCGAGCATTTGTTGGGAGCGCAAATCGGCGAGTTCTTTTTCAACTTGCCGTAGTTTATTGAGCGTCTGCTCCACCCGCCCTGGTATTTCGGCAGCGGGTGTCTTGAGCATGGATGACAGCTCGTTGACCAATGTGCGTTCTGCAGCAAAATGATCAAATGCGTCGAGGCCGACCAGGGCTTCAACACGGCGATTGCCGGAGCCGACCGACTGCTCATTGAGCAGTGCCAGCGTACCAATCTCGGAAGTCGAGGTGACGTGGGTTCCACCGCAGAGTTCGCGCGACCAGGCACCATCGATTTCTACGACACGAACCCGATCACCGTATTTTTCGCCGAATAAGCTCATCGCACCCATGGCTTGGGCTTCTGTGAGACTTGTTTCTATGGTGTTGACCATAAAGTTGTCTCGGATGGCGATGTTGGCAAGTTCTTCGACTTCTTGGCGTGCCGCAGGCGACATGGCATCTTGCCAGCGGAAGTCAAAACGTAAGTAGCCTTCTTTATTGAACGACCCGGCCTGAACGGCGTCTGGACCAAGAATTTGATGGAGGGCAGCGTGCACGATGTGGGTTGCCGAGTGCGCTTTCTGGGCATCGAGGCGACGCTGCAGGTCAATTGCCCCGACTGCTTGCGCCCCCATGAGTGCTTCACCTTCACGAATGATGCCCTGGTGGACGGCGAGACCGTTGATTGGTGACTGCACGTCAGAGACTTCAATGACGAAGCCATCACCGCTGATCAACCCGGTATCTGCCGCCTGTCCGCCGGCTTCCGCGTAGAACGGCGAGGCATCCAGTACGACTTCAACTTGTTGGCCCTGTTCGGCAAAGTTCGTAGCTTTACCATTGACCAGCAGGGATCGAATGTGTGATTGGGTCGTGTGCTCGGTGTATCCGGTGAAGACCGTATCTTGACCAGCGTGGGCTTCGTAATACAGGCTCGTGTCCGCGTGGCCAGTCTTTTTTGCTTTGGCATCGTTGCGTGCACGCTGACGTTGTTCTTGCATAAGTTCGACAAACTTATCCTGGTCCACCGAAACGCCTGCTTCTTCAGCCATTTCCAACGTCAGATCAATCGGGAAACCATATGTGTCGTGCAATTCGAATGCTGCATCACCGGACAGCGTCGCACCGGCTTCGCGGGCTTGTGCGACCGAGGATTCCAAACGGGTCGTGCCGGCTGCAATGGTGCGCAAGAATGCGCGTTCTTCGGCATAGGCGATACGAGCAATCCGGTCGAAGTCTTCTGAGACTTCGGGGTAGTTGCCACGCATCGCGTCACGAGAGATAGGGAGCAGTTCCGGCAGCACAGCAGAGACCACGCCCATCAGGCGCATAGCACGAACGGCACGACGAATCAGGCGACGCAATACATAGCCGCCGCCTTCATTGCCTGGTACTACCCCATCACTAATCAGCATCAGGGCAGAACGCACATGATCGGCAACGTAGCGTAGCCGCATATCGTTAGAGAAGTTGGCGTCTTCGGGGTCTTCTGTCGAGGTGTACGTGACCCCCGCCAGCTCGGCAGCGCGGTCCAGCACGGGACGCACTTGATCCGTCTCGTACATGTTTTCTACGCCCTGCAGGATCATAGCGAGGCGTTCTAGTCCCATACCGGTATCGATGTTTTTGTTTGCGAGCTCGCCAACGATATCGAAATCGTCTTGGCTCCGGACGTCGCCAAGCTGGTACTGCATGAAGACGAGATTCCAGATTTCTAAGTATCTGGTGTCGTCTGCAGCGGGACCACCATCATTGCCATATTGTGGGCCCCGGTCATAAAAGATTTCGGAACACGGACCGCCTGGTCCCGGCTGGCCAGTGTGCCAGTAGTTATCTTCTTTGCCGATACGTTGAAGGCGGGCTTCGGGGATACCGACCACGTCACGCCAGATTGCGTAGGCTTCTTCGTCTTCTTCGTATACGGTGGCCCACAAGCGCTCGGGGTCTAAACCGTAGCCGCCATCAGCTTGCGAGGTCGTGAGGAGTTCCCACGCCATCGTAATGGCACCTTCTTTGAAGTAATCGCCAAAGGAGAAGTTGCCAGCCATTTGGAAGAAGGTGCCGTGCCGTGCGGTTTTGCCAACTTCTTCAATGTCTGCTGTACGAATACATTTTTGAACTGAGACTGCCCGATCATGCGGCGGCGTTTGTTGGCCTAAAAAGTATGGGATAAACGGCACCATACCCGCAACGGTAAACAGTAGCGATGGGTCCGGAGAGACCAGCGACGCCGAGGGAACTACACTGTGGCTGTTCTTTTCGAAAAAAGCGTTCCAACGGCGGGCAATTTCATGAATCTGCATAACTGTTTTTTTCCATTACAAGCTAGCAACCAGTGGGCACACCGGTTGAGGGTCAAATACTTTAAATTCTGAGCTTACGCGCCGCGTTCTGATGTCACTTCGGTGACTTCGACTCGTAGTGGCTGAACCTCGTCAAGGTTTTCAACCACCGGCGCTGCGGGTTGATTCCGGTTGAGCGCAGGGATCTGTTCACGCACAGTGGTTAAGAATCCCTTGGTCGACTCGACGAGGATGCTCGCCGCCCCTTCGCCAATGTTGCGACCAATATTCTCTGGTGACAGTGAGGTGCGTAGAGCCTCTTCTGCACGCAGTGCCGCCTCGTCTCGACCTTTAGACAACTTGGAGTGACCGTACCACCCGATTGCAGCACCAATGCCGATAAGTAGAACTCTTTTCACAACCGTCAACCCTTTCTGATTCGTAGCCGAACCTACTCTACCAACTGACACACGACAGCGTGGTCAAACGCCATATTCTGGGAATAAAGACACCACCGGCCCGGGGCCTTGCAATGTGCAAGTGCCACCGAGCCGGAATGTCAGTGTGTCGTACGAAAGTTTAGCGTGAGTAGTACTCGACGACCAGGTTTTCCTGAATGGAAACTGGAATATCAGCACGCTTTGGCTCGCGGACCAATTTTGCGCGCAGCTTGTCGATTTCTACATCAAGGTAACCAGGCACATCTGGCAGAACGTCCTGGTGTGCACCAGTGGCAGCGATCTGGAATGGAACCATCGATTCGCTACGTTCTGCAACGTGGATGAGCTGACCTTCTTGTACCTGGAATGACGGACGGTCAACACGCTGTCCATTAACCAGGATGTGCTGGTGAACGACCAGCTGACGCGCCTGTGCAATGGTGCGGGCAAAGCCGGCACGCAACACAAGAGCATCCAGGCGCGATTCCAGGGTTTCGACCAGGACCTCACCGGTCAGACCTGCACGACGGGTTGATTCTTTGAAGTACCGAACCATCTGGGCTTCACGAATGTTGTAGATCGCGCGAAGACGCTGTTTTTCTTTCAGACGGACCGAGTAGTCAGAATCGGCACGACGACGTGCGCGACCGTGCTGACCTGGACCGTATGGACGGCGCTCCATGTACTTTTCAGCTTTAGGAGTGAGCGCAATGCCCAGTGCGCGCGAGTGGCGCACTGTGCGACGGGTACGTAGACCTTTTGCCATGAGTGGCTTCCTTTTCTTGTCATGCGGTATTGATTGGTTTTGCATCATCTACATGACAAAGCCGACTAGCTATGATGTACATGAATCCTGGCCTCTGATGTCAGTGTTTTCCAGAGAGCTGAGGGTTATACCGCCAACCGTCATAACTACCATTTCTGCGCTTGGACAGAAACGTGCCAGACAAGGCAAAACCTTAGCACATACCGAAATGTCGGCCTAATCGTCACTCGTCTGATCAGGCGTTTGCGGTGCTGGAGGTTCGTTGCGCAATACGGCACGAAGTCTTGCGACGCGTTCCGAAATCATGTGTTCGTGACCATTGGTCGTTGGCTGATAGTACTGCCGGTCTAACAGTTCATCGGGTAAATACTGTTGGGCCACGATGGAATGCGGGTAGGAGTGTGGAAATTTATACCCCGCACCGTGCCCGAGTGCCTTCGCTCCCGCGTAATGTGAATCGCGTAAGTGTTTTGGTACGACCCCTGCTCGACCTGCTTGGACATCAGCAAGTGCAGCATTAATACCGTCGTAAGCGCCAGGCGATTTTGGTGCAGTCGCCAAATGGACCACCGCTTGGGCAAGAGGGATGCGCCCTTCCGGCATGCCAATGAGCTGGACCGCTTGCGCTGCCGCGACCGCAGACTGTAGTGCCGTAGGGTCAGCCATTCCGATATCTTCCGATGCGTGAACAATCAGGCGTCGGGCAATATATCGTGCGTCCTCACCGGCATGAATCATTCGCGCCAGGTAATGCAACGCCGCATCAACATCAGATCCTCGAATCGACTTGATAAAGGCAGAGATGACGTCGTAATGCTGATCGCCATCTTTGTCATAACGCAATACCGCTTGGTCCATAGCTTGAGCAGCATGTTCGACTGTCACCACTGGTGACTGTTCTCCCGCAGCCTGATCGTATCCAACACCGGCAGCTGCTTCCAAAGTCGTCAGGGCTCGCCGTGCATCCCCCTGAGCCATTCGAATCAAATATTCTCGGGCCTCGTGCTCGAGCTCCACCGTGGCATTGAGTCCGCGTTCATCGGATAAGGCCCGATCAATAAGCTCACCGATATCGCCGTCGGTTAGCGGTTCAAGTGTGAGCATGATCGACCTGGACAGGAGCGGAGATATGACCGAGAACGACGGATTTTCAGTGGTTGCAGCCACGAGCACAACCCAGCGATTCTCTACTCCCGGCAAAAGCGCATCCTGCTGGGCTTTATTAAACCGATGTATTTCGTCCAAGAATAAGATGGTGGTCCGGCCGTAAAGATCTCTATTGTCGAGAGCCTGTTCCATCACGCGACGAACATCTTTAACCCCAGCAGATATGGCGGATAATTCCACAAACTTGCGATCCGGTGCCTGGGAGATCACATGGGCAAGGGTCGTTTTACCGGTACCCGGGGGCCCATACAGCATGATCGAGGAGGGCCCCACACCGGCAGGGCCGTTTGCTTCGGTCAGTTTTCGCAACGGCGAACCGGGGGTTAACAAATGCTGTTGGCCCACAATCTCGTCCAGGGCTCTGGGACGCATACGCACCGCTAAGGGAGCGGCAGCCGATACGTTGGGTGAGGAATCTGGACGATCATTGTCGTCGTGGGCCGAGGAGAACAAATCTTGCACATCCCCTACTCTAATGATTCGGCCACCCGGGCAACACCACAGCTACACTTGAAGCCATGCGTGCAGTCATCCAAGTCGTAACTTCAGCCAGTGTCACCGTCGATGAAAAAGTGGTGGGTGAACTCCCCCGTCCAGGTCTCATGATCTTATTGGGAGTACACGTCCACGACGGCGAGGAACAAGCCGATGTTCTGGTCAATAAGATCGTGCACCTGCGGATTCTTGACGACGAGCAATCCGCCGTGGATCTCAATGCGCCGATCATGGTGGTCTCACAGTTCACGCTAAACGCTGATGTGCGCAAGGGGCGTCGACCCTCGTGGTCGAAAGCTGCTCGTCCAGAACATTCCGAACCGCTCTATGAATACTTTGTGGCGAAAATTCGCGAACAGGGCCTGGAAGTGGTGACCGGTGAATTCGGTGCCATGATGGACGTGGCTCTAGTGAACAGCGGACCTTTCACGTTGGTGATTGATTCCGACGATTTGGCTGCCCCACGACGCGGTGGTTCGTCTGGCTGACACAGACGCTACGTAGCCCCCGAGAGATAATCGGATGCCTCGCCAGTCCAACGTAATCACCAGTTCGTCACGTGCACGCGTAGCCGCAACATATAGCAGGGATCTTTCTCGAAGTTCTACATCGTGTTGTTCGGAGTCTGGTAAATCTGCTAGCTGCCAGGCAGCGGGTATCTCCTCTGCACCGGCACCAACAATAATGGCACGTTCAAATTCCATGCCTTTGGCACTGTGCATTGTGATGATTTGCACTGCCGAATCCGAGTCAGTTATCGCCGCCAACGCTTGCTCGTCACGTAGGCCGCGTTCCACCTGGTCCTTAATACGTTCACTGCGAACCATCACGCCAATGGCATCCGGAGCAACGTCTTCATCAACCCAGGTTCGTATGAACTTCGCGGCTTCGATGATCTGTTGACGCAGCGACCGGGCGGCAATCAAATGTGGACGCGGGCCTGAGCGCACGGACTGGTATTCGGAGGAGTCTTGAAGGAAACGTTTAAGAGATTGCGCGGATAGGGGCTTATCGGCGCTTACCGGAAATCGTAAGGCTTGACGGTGCGGGTGTCCCACCGGTAGCGGAGTCTGGCTTCATGGAGGAGTCGGCGTAGGACAATGATGGCGTTGGCCATGCTGGCCCACGCTTGCTGGGGCGGTTGTGTTCGATCCAGGACGACTTGTAAGATACCAAACCCGCGGCTGTGCCAGGAGTTGGTGCGCT